>DDUV01000064.1 GCA_002344975.1 Saprospiraceae bacterium UBA2329
ATTTATTTTTGCCCCACTACTTAGTGCCTACTCATCACGCTTTTCGGCTACCGCGCCCTACTGTTTTTTGAGGATGTTCGGGAGGGGTTCCTGTTAGACTTGTACTCCTCAATGCCCCGACCGCAGCGGCGGCACAGCGTCTTTAAAATCCGTCAGGGTGGTTTGTTGGGCCATTTTCCAGCCGCCTTTCTGCTTTTCCAGTACGCGGGTTTCAGTCGTTTCCGTCATCTGTTGCGGCGTTTCGGAGCGTTGAGTAAAGGATGCCCACGCCACTTTGCCGCGTATCTGGATGATCCAGTTGTAGCGGGTTACCTTAGCCTTGCGCATTTCTTTGGCCCAGGCGTCAGGTTTGGCATCGAACCAACTTGTTTTCATAGCACTTTTAAAATCTTCCCAGCCCCGGTAGGTGATCACATCGCCGACTTCTGCGCCGTTGGTCACCGACCACAACAGGTAGGGCTTCTGTACAAAACAGGCCGACCATGCCTCGAAATCAGCGTTCAAAAAGTGCTCGGTTTCGGCAATGATGACATTTTTGATAGCATCTTCCGCAGGTGTTTGCGCTTGCGATGCCATTGCAAAAAGGAGCAGGAATGCAACTATTGCCAGGTTGCGTTTTGTGGCAAAGGTTTTAGGTGTTTTCATACTACGCGTTTTTTTTACAAAAATACACCCGCCGATGTGGGCTGCACAATCGCACGATCATGCTACCCCCATACATCGAAGGGGCTGAGATTTTGTTACCCCTCCTATCATCATGCTGTCGGCATGCGCAGACTGACCAGGACGCCGTTATTGGGTTCGGTTTTTATGTCCAATTGCGCCCCCAGTGCCTCGGCCCGCGCCCGCATGTTGCGCAGTCCGTTGCCGCCGAGGCTGCCCTGTGGCTGTGGCGGCAGGCCCTTGCCGTCGTCCTCTATGGTGAAGTGAAGCTGTTTGCCTGTTTTTTTCAGAGAGAATACGGCGCGGGTGGCCCCGCTGTGTTTGGCCACGTTGGTGGTCGCTTCTTTGAAAAACAGGTAAAAATCCTTGCGCTGTTCCATGGGTATATGCAGGGCATAGACCTCCTTTTCTATGTCGAAAATGGCCGAGATGCCCATCGGCTCCAGCGTATCTGTGGCAAAGCGGATCATGCGTTCCACGATCTTGTCCATGCTGTCGTTTTGGGGGTTTACAGACCATACGATGTCGCTCATACTCGACATAGCGGTGCGGGCTTTGTCTCCTATGCCGCTGAGCCGGGCCTTTTCGCCGTCGAGTTCCATCTGTCGCAGCACCGATTCGCTGAGGATGGAGATGGTGGTGAGGGTGGAGCCTACCTCGTCGTGCAGGTCGCGGGCGATGCGCAGGCGGATGGCTTCTTTTTCGAGTTGTTGCCGCAGGCGGTAACGGAAGATAAAACGAATAAGAACAAAGGAAATCAGTGCCGCACCGAGTATGAACCACCAGGTTTGGTAAAACGGCGGTCTGACCCGCAGCATGAACTGGGCATTGCTCCGTATTTCGTTGCCCTCCACGTCCACGGCTTTCACTTTGAACACATAGCTGCCACCGTCGAGGTTGGTGTAGGTGGCGGAGCGCTGTCCCCTTGCGAAGAACCAATCCTTGTCAAAACCTTCGAGCATATAGTAAAAAGTGCAGATATCAGGGTCGGCCGTGCTGGCAAAATCGAAGGAAATGAAGTTTTGGGCGTGGTTGATGGGGTAGGGCTTTGACACATAATCACCGGGTACGATGGGCTGGAACTCATTGAAAATCCGGAACTCCGAAATGAAAATGGAATCATTTTCCGAAAGTACTTTGTACCGTTTTACCCCATCGTTGCCTTGCCTTCCTTTATGTAGGTCGCAATGGCCGTCAAGAGCTGTCCATGTTCCGTGAATGGAATCCGAACTTATGATATTAAGCCGAACCTCCATTTCAGTCCGGCAGCCGGCGTATGTTCTAACCTGTTTGCCTTGCCAGGTATTTTGCCCCGTTTTATGAAATTTTGCCCAATGCTCAGGATGAATTACTGCCGCAAAATCGCCGTCCTGAAAATAGGATGCATTCATCCACTCAGCTACCCGCCATGTACCAGAGAGGTCAGTACCGCCATCAAATTTTTTGCCCCGGCAAACCACTATCGTGCTTTTGGCTACTGGATGTTCCGCCATCGGATATTTTTCCGAATCCCCTTCGATGCGCTCGTGCCATCGGTTGTGGTCATTTAAAAAATAAGTGGCATTTGAAGTGGTGCGTTTTCCAGTTTCAGTATTGATAAAAATGCGTTTGCCAACAATCGTGCGCTCGTTTTTTGCACGCCCCTCAAAATAGGCTTTTGATGATTTGGACAAGGCGATGTAGGCATAAAGGCCCTCATCGTTCATCCATTCGGCGATGCTGCCGTCCGGCATGTCCCATGTTCCGGCAATGAGTGGTTGGAGCGGCTTGCTGTGTTCGTTCTGTCGGTTCACCTCCAATCTTCGCCATTTTTCCCATTGGTCTTTATTGGCAAAAACGACCGAAACGCCCTTCTTGCCGCCGAGCCAGATATTGCTGTGTGAGTCAACGCTTAGGCATTCAATATGGCCGCAGCGAAGCGGATTGGCAGGCAGTTCGAGGGTGGAGACTTTATAGGCGAATCGCTTATTTTTCAGGTCGAAGCCGAATAAGCTGGCCTTGCTGATAGGATACATCCAAAGGATAGGCTCATTGGTTAGGCCGGGTGCGAGTGCAAAGCCTTTAAACGAGCCCCCTTCCGATTGTGACCAGCTTCCCCATTGGCCCATTGCTTTATCGTAACTCGCCAGAGTATTTGCCCCAATCCACACGATGCTTTCACCGGGCAACTGGAAGACGTCCTCGATATGCTCCATTGGCGCAAGTATCCTTTGTTGGATTTTGCCATCCATCCTGTATAGGTGTAACTCCCTCGTGCTCCACCCTCCGTCCCAAACCAGTCCGTCGCTATCACGCCCCACCGGCCCTACCCGCCGTGGCAGCTTTACGCTTTTTTCAATTTTCAAGGTTTTTGGGTCAATATAATAGAGGGCGCTATATTTGAAAAACCAGACTCCTCCTTCGTGATGCCAATCGTGCAGGTATATCTCGCTGGTGCCCAGTCCATGAGGTGCATCCGGCTCAACTTTGGAAAGGTCGTATTCTATGAACTTGTCCTTTTTTTCCTCGAAATAAAACAGCTTGAAGGTCGTGGCCAACCAGATGCGGCCTGTGGTGTCGGCGGTGAGGAAGTGACAGCCCCAGTTCTTCCAGAGCAGCGAATCGGCAGGGGCGTTCAGGTAGTTTTTGAAGGTTTTGCCGTCGTAGCAGCTTACGCCTTTTGGCGTGGCAAACCACATCCGGCCCTTGCCGTCCTCCTGTATGTCGCGCACCACCGGGTCGGCAAGTCCGAGGGCCGGGCCGCCCGCTTCCGCCGCTGAGACGAAATTGGACGACAGCGACCAGTTGACCTGCGCCGTGGCTGCCCCCGAAAAAAGCAGCATAAGCAGTATGAGCCTGCGGTTTTTCATTTCATCGGAATCCTTAACGAGACAAATATCCCGTATTCGCCATTGTTTTTCATCAAAAACTCAGCCCCCAGCGCCTCGGTCCGCGCCTGCATGTTGCGCAGTCCGTTGCCGCCGAGGCTGCCCTGTGGCTGTGGCGGCAGGCCCTTGCCGTCATCCTCTATGGTGAAGAGCAGTTGCCGGCCTGTTTTTTTGAGGGAGAAGAGGGCGCGGGTGGCCCCGCTGTGTTTGGCTACGTTGGTGGTGGCTTCTTTGAAAAATAGGTAAAAATCCTTGCGCTGTTCCATGGGCATCTGCAGGGCATAGACCTCTTTTTCTATGTCGAAAACGGCCGAGATGCCCAGCGGCTCGAGCGTATCTGTGGCAAAGCGGATCATGCGCTCCACGATCTTGTCCATGCTGTCGTTTTGTGGGTTTATAGACCATACGATGTCGCTCATGCTCGACATGGCGGTGCGGGCTTTGTCTCCTATGCCGCTGAGACGGGCCTTTTCGCCGTCGAGTTCCATCTGCCGCAGCACCGATTCGCTGAGGATGGAGATGGTGGTGAGGGTGGAGCCTACCTCGTCGTGGAGGTCGCGGGCGATGCGCCGTCGGATGTCCTCTTTTTCGAGTTGTTGCCGTAGGCGGTAACGGAAGATAAAACGAATAAGGAAAAAGGAAATCAGTGTCGCACCGAGTATGAACCACCAGGTTTGGTAAAACGGCGGCCTGACCCGCAGCATGAACCGGGTGTTGCCACGTATTTCGGTGCCCTCCACGTCCACGGCCCTCACTTTGAACACATAGCTGCCGCCGTCGAGGTTGGTGTAGGTGGCCGAGGGCTGCATAAATGCGATGAACCAGCCCTTGTCGAAGCCCTCGAGTTGGTAGTAAAAAGTTGTCGTCCTGGGGTCGTAGGAACTGGAGAAATTGAAAGTGATGTAGTTCTGGCTATGGTCAATCACCAATTCTTTGGCCATATAATCTTTGGGGTCAACGGGATGAAATTCATTGAATATCCGAAATTCGGTAATGAAAACGGAGTCAGCAGTTCCCATTGCTTTTAACCTCCAGTAAGACTCTCTGTCAGTTCGCCCTTTGTGCAGGTCGCAACGACTATCCAATGCTACCCATACTGCGTTGATGAAATCCGGTGTTACACATTCGTAATTCATGGACATTTCCGTAATACAATCGCCCCATGTTCGATAAACATGGACTTTCCATGAGTTACGCCCTGTTTTTTTACAGTCCAAGAAATGTTGTGGATGTACGATGGAGAGGAAATCCCCATCCTGGAAAATATAAACCAATGCTTTATTGCTTCCATCCCATGTTCCTGACAGGTCGCTTGCCGGGTCGAATTTTTTGCCATTACAAACCACGACTTTGCTTTCCATGCCACTCAGCCGGGCCATTGGTTTACGAGCTTCGTTGGCGTCCTGCTCCCATTCGTACCAATTGCCATCCGCAATATTGTAGCGATAAACCTTCTGTCCGACCTTTCGATTTCCTGTTTCAAGGTCAACAAAGGTACGCTGCCCCCTGATACTGCCATCGTCTCCCATTTTTCCTTCAAAAAATGCCTTTGAACGTTTTGACAGTGCGATATACCTGAAAACCGAATTGTAGGCTACCCACTCCGCAATGCTGCCGTCCGGCATTCTCCAAGTGCCTATAATATTTGAACTTGATGTTTTTAACTTGGTAGGGGACACCGACGAGTTGACCCGACTCAGTGCCTTGTTTACGAACAACAGGCTAATTGATATGAGCAATATACACCTCACTTTATCAGAATTTTAAGTGAGACAAATGTACCGCTTTGCCCATTTTTTTCATCAAAAACTCAGCCCCCAGCCCCCGGCGCCTACCCGCATGTTGCGCCACCCTATGCCGCCGGGCCGGGCTTTCCTCCAGCGAAATTCATCGGCCCTTGCCCCAAAACACAAATAGTCCTGCAACTGCTGTTACAGGACTACTCGTTGAAGTATCTTAAATCTTTTTAAACAGGGACTATCCCAGAGCAGCAACGCGCTTCATCAGACCGCTTTTCAGGTTGGCCGCCTTGTTTTTGTGCCAAGTGCCGCGCTTGGCCAGGCGATCAATCATGCTGATCACTTTGGGCAAAAAACCCTGAGCATCTGTTGCATCTTCCAGACCGCGCAGGCGCTTGATGGCCGTGCGGGTGGTCTTTTTGTAAAAACGGTTTTGATCGCGGCGCTTCTCATCCTGACGAATGCGCTTCAATGACGATTTATGATGTGCCATAATCCGTATGTTTCTTTTTTGCTTTTTAAAACGGAGCGCAAATGTAGGTCTTTTCTTTTGAAGAAGTCAAATCTTTTTTGAAAAATATCTTGACATGCCGTCAACGCCGCATCAATTCCATGATATGCAGCACCATAGAAGACCCCATAAAAGCCATTAGGGCCAGGCCGGCAATGCGCAGCCACCAGCCGTTGGACTGCCGGAATGCCTCCGCTTTTTCCTGCGTTTCCGGGTTGCCGGAGCGCACAAAGCCTCTGGAAAAAAGATACACATACACGCCAATGGCAGTGAGCAGGATTTCAAAAAGTAAACCGATGTATTCCATGATGGCAGAATTTAAACGTTGACGGAAACGGATGCAAGATAGGTATAAACCATTCACAAAAACGCCACTTCCTTCACATCAAAAGCGGAGACGCCCTGCCCGTGCCGCACCTGCAAAAGCCCCTGCGGCGTTACGCCCGTGATGCGCCCCTCGAAGATATGGCCGTCTTTGCGCTGAAAAAGAGCCGGCTCGTCAAAGCGGTAGAGATGCCGGAGGTATTCCTCGCGGATGGCCTCCGTTTGGCCGGCGCGCAGTTGAAGGTAGCGCTCTTCGAGGCAGAGCAACAAGTCTTCCCGGACTTCGTGCAGGTCTAAATCCTGCCCGGTCAGCATGGCCGGTGAGACGGCGTTAGGCAAGTGCTCGGAGAAGGCCGTTTGATTTACATTGAGGCCGATGCCCGCCACGCAATATTGAAACCGGAAGCCTTTGATGGAGGTCTGGAGCAAAATACCCGCCGTTTTTCGGTCGCCTATATATATATCGTTGGGCCATTTGAGCGTAACCGGATGAGCAAGCAGCCCGGCTGCCAGATCGCGAACGGCGAGTGCAATAGCCTGATTGAGAAAGAAATGTGCCGAGGTATCCACGAAGTCAGGATAGAAAATCACACTCAGCAGTATGTTTTTGCCCGGTTCGCTTTCCCATGAGGCGCCGGCCTGCCCTCTGCCCTCGGTTTGGCTGCGGGCAGAAATCACCGTACCTTCGTCGGGCCGCCCCTCCGAAAGCATGTCCAATGCGAACAAATTGGTGGAGGGAAGGACGGGAAAATCAAGCAAAACTTTTCCCACAAAAAGAGTGTTCCTATTGCGCAATTGGAAAAAGAGTTTGTAATTTGTACACTTTTAAACCATTGTATTCAACCGCAAAAATAATAAAATCACAACTTGGAGTCACAGATTCAATTACTCGCCCAACCTCCTGTGGGGGCCGAGGAACTCAACGACCTGATCGTTGACAGCATGCAAGACATTAAGGCTAAACGCATTGTCAAATTAGACCTGCGCCATTTGAAAGATACACCTGCCGATTATTTCATTGTTTGCGAAGGCGATTCTACCACACAGGTGCGCGCCATTGCCGCCAACGTGGCAAGAAGGGTAAAGACAGAAGGGCATATCCGCCCTGCGGCCAAAGAAGGCGAGCAGGTAGCCCGCTGGATTTGCATAGACTATTATAATACGGTAGTGCATGTGTTTTATCGCGAAACCCGCGCCTTTTACGAATTAGAGTCGTTGTGGAGCGATGCGATTTTCACGGAGTACGAAACTTTGTAACATTATAAAAGGACAGCACGTCAACGAATCGCCTCGATGCGCGTTTATCCCTTAATTATCAGGTGCGAGACCTTGCATTAAAGTAAAACACGGCATGGAAAAAAATCAAAACGAAGATAGCAAACCCGGAGGTACCGGCGGTGTCTTCAATTCCTTTTGGATATACGGAATCATTCTGGCAGTGCTTTTGGTGGTGCATTTTGCCACCAACGGGCAGGTACAAAAAGTGCGCCTGAGCACAAGGGAATTTTTCGACTTGGTTGTAAAACAGGAGGTTGCACGTGTTCAAGTACAGGAAGACAGCAAAAAAGCCTTTGTTTATATCAAAGAGGAGTATTTGTCTGATGCGAAGCACAAAAAGGTAGCAGGGAACGGGAGTGGCGAAGGCCGCTATCATTATTTGGTAGAAACCGGCCCCATAGACCAGTTTCAGGATGAACTGAAAAAAAAGCAGGAGAGCGCTGGTATTGAGGTTCCGCTCATGGCCGACTTTGTTTCTCCGGGTATTTGGCCCGTCATTATGACCTGGCTCATCCCCATCGGCCTGATATTGCTGGTTTGGCTCATCATCATGCGGCGCATGGCCGGCGGTCCGGGCGGCCCGGGTTCTCAGATTTTCAACATCGGGAAATCGAAAGCCACGCTCTTTGATCAAGGCACCAAGGTGGACGTCACTTTTGCCGACGTGGCCGGCCTCAACGAAGCCAAAGAAGAAGTGATGGAAGTCGTGGATTTTCTCAAAAATCCTAAAAAATATA
This sequence comes from Saprospiraceae bacterium UBA2329, assembly GCA_002344975.1. Classification (GTDB taxonomy): domain Bacteria; phylum Bacteroidota; class Bacteroidia; order Chitinophagales; family Saprospiraceae; genus UBA2329. The sequence goes on from DDUV01000064.1 coordinate 8,120, forward strand.
CCTCGCTGGGCGGTAAAATCCCCAAAGGCGTGCTGCTGGTAGGCGCTCCAGGAACGGGCAAAACCTTGCTGGCCAAGGCCGTAGCCGGCGAGGCAGGGGTGCCGTTTTTCTCTATTTCCGGCTCCGATTTTGTGGAAATGTTTGTCGGCGTAGGCGCTTCCCGCGTGCGCGACCTCTTCCGGCAGGCCCGCGAAAAAGCGCCTTGCATCGTCTTTATAGATGAAATAGACGCCATTGGTCGCGCCCGCGGCCGCTCCAATATTCAGGGCGGAAACGACGAGCGCGAGAACACGCTCAACCAGTTGTTGGTAGAAATGGACGGCTTTCCTACCGACAAAGGCGTCATCCTGATGGCCGCCACCAACCGCCCCGATATTCTCGATCAGGCCCTCATGCGCCCCGGCCGCTTCGACCGCCAGATTGGCATTGACCTGCCCGATCTGCAAGGCCGCCAAGCCATTTTTTCGGTGCATCTCAAGACCATCAAATTAGCCGATGACGTCTCTCCTTTTGCATTGGCCGAAATGACGCCCGGTTTTGCCGGCGCCGACATCGCCAATGTGTGCAATGAAGCCGCCCTCATCGCTGCCCGCCGCAACAAACGCGCCGTGGACATGGACGACTTCAACTCGGCCCTTGATCGCGTCATCGGCGGCCTCGAAAAGAAAAACAAGTTCATTTCGCCCGGAGAGAAAGAAATCATTGCTTACCACGAGGCTGGCCACGCCATTTGCGGCTGGTTTCTGGAGCACGCCTCGCCTTTGGTCAAAGTGACCATCGTGCCACGCGGTATCGGCACTCTGGGATATGCGCAGTATTTGCCCAAGGAAGAGTACATCACCCGAACGGAGCAAATTCTCGACAGGATTTGTATGACTTTCGGAGGCCGTGCTGCCGAGTCTATCATCTTCGACAAGGTGTCCACCGGCGCTCAAAGCGACCTCGATCAGGTAACGCGCATGGCGTACAGCATGGTCACGGTTTTTGGTATGAACGACAAAGTGGGGCAGGTGTCTTTTTACAGCCTGGGGCAAGACCAGTTCCAGCGCCCGTATTCCGATACCACTGCTTCCATGATTGACGAAGAAGTGCGCCGTTTGCTGGACGTACAATATGAGCGCGCCAAAGAACTGCTGCGCGAACATCGCCACCACCTGGAACTGCTGGCTCGCACCCTGTTAGATAAGGAAGTGTTGCTCAAATCGGATTTGGAGAGGCTCATCGGCCCGCGTCCTTATGCTGAGCACCCGCCATTAGAACACAACAGCATTCCTCTGGCAGAGGAAGTGTGACGAAATAAACGGAGCAGCGTCTCCAAAGACGTACTAATTCACTATATTGAGGGGCCGGAACGAGGGAGTTGCCGGCCTCTTTTTTTTTGAAACCTTACAACCGGAAAGCCGGGACATTTTGTTTTTATTCAAAATAAACCAAAAGCCATGAGCGAATTTAAAGAAGTTGTTGCAGAAGGTGCCCGCGAGGTAGGGCGCAAAACGCTTCGTATTACCAAAAAAGTCCTTATCCTGTTGTTGCTGCTCGGCCTTGTCGGCGCAGGCGGCTACTACGGCTGGGGCAACATGACCTACAGTTCCGGTACTCGTTCCGGCCAACTGATGAAACTCTCCCGAAAGGGGTACGTTTTCAAAACGCACGAAGGTCAGCTTTTTCTGGGTGTTTATACGCCGAGCCAACCCGCTATGGCGCCCGGCAATATCTGGGAGTTTTCGGTGAAGAATAAACAGGTATATGAGCAAATTCAAAAGCTCGAAGGCAAGCAGGTAAAACTGTACTACAAGGAGCATTTCCGTACCTTCCCCTGGCAGGGCGATACGAAATACTTTGTTTATCAGGCTGAAGTAATTAAGTAGGGGGCGCCTTTCCGGTCGCATCGCGGTTGGAAGGGCGTTTTTTGAAATATTTTTTAATCATTTGATTAAATCACTTGACTTAAACAGCAAAAGTACTTACCTTTGCGCCATCATTATACCTTGCGCCGCCAGGTTTTGGGCATAGCCTTCGGCGCTGTTTGTTGATTAGCAGCGCACGGTATGACAAAAGCGGCTTCGCACCTGACGGTGCGAGGTATAAAATACAAAAGGCATGAGCGACAGCGAAAAAGACAGGAGTACGGAGGAGAAGATCAAAGATGCCGCCCGCGTCGTATTTCACAAAAAAGGGTTTGCCGCCACGCGCACCCGCGACATTGCGGAGGAGGCCGGCCTGAATCTGGCATTGCTCAACTACTACTTCCGCAGCAAAGAGAAACTCTTCGACATCATCATGCTGGAAACGATGATGGGCTTTATGGGCGCCATGATGTTTGTTTTCAACGATGAGGGGTCGAGTTTTGAAGAGAAGGTAGAAAAAACGGTTTCTTCATACATTGATTTATTTATCAAAGAGCCTCAGATACCGCTTTTTATCATGAATGAATTGCAGCGCAACCCGGAGGGTCTGGCGGGGAAGCTCAACATCAAATCCGTTCTTTTGAACTCCGTTTTTGCCCGGCAATATCAGGAGGTAATGAACCGGCGCGGCGGCGAACCGCTGCACATCATGCAGTTTGTGATGAGTCTGATGGGGCTGTTGGTATTTCCTTTCATGGGGCGGCCCATGCTTAAAATCATCGGCGACCTGAACGATGAGAAATTTGTAACGATGATGAAAGAACGCAAAAAGCTCGTTCCTGTCTGGATAGAGGCCATCCTGAGTGCGGGATGATTTTTTTTGTTGCTATTTTAAACAAATGATTAAATCAAAATATCTAATCTGATGGATATACGAATCTTATACGCCCGGAGGGTAAGGCGCATTTTCGTTTTGTGCCTCGCAAGTTTGTGGGCGCTGGGGTTGACGGGCCAAAGCCTGAGTCTGGACTCTTGCTACGCTATGGCGCGGCGCAATTACCCCTTAGTGCAGCAGTTTGATCTGATTGAGAAGTCGAAAGCGCTGTCGTTGGAAAACGCCGCCAAAGGCTACCTGCCGCAATTGGCCGTCAATGGGCAGGCCACCTACCAATCGGAAGTGACCCGCCTGCCGATTTCGTTTCCGGGGCTGAACGTACCCGAACTGAGCAAAGACCAATATCGGCTGTTCGGAGAGGTCAATCAGCCACTCACCGATTTGTTTTTTGTCAAAGAACAACAAGACCTGATTCGGGCCAATGCAGCGCTGGAAACCCAAAAAACAGAGGTGGAACTGCACAAACTCCGCGAGCGGGTGTATCAGCTTTATTTCGGCGTATTGTACATGGACGCCCGTTTGGAGCAGGCCCAATTGCTCATCAAAGACTTGGAGGCCGGTTTGGCTAAAGTGCAGGCAGCCGTAGCGGGCGGGGTAGCGCTGAAAAGTCAGGCCGATCAGTTGCGCGCCGAACTGCTCAAAGCCCGGCAGCAAATAGCCGAATTGAAATCCGGGCGACGGGCTTACGCGGAAGCGCTGGGTTTGCTTACCCGACAAAACATGGACGAAAAAACGGTATTGGAAACGCCCGCCGCACCGCTTCCCGCCACCGAAATCAGACGACCGGAATTGGCCATGTTCGGCGCGCAACAACAATCGCTGGTACAGCAAAGCCGCCTGATCAACAACAAAACCTTGCCTCGCCTGAGCGCCTTTTTTCAGGGCGGATACGGCCGGCCGGCACTCAACGTGCTGAGCAACGACTTTGACCCTTACTTCATCACCGGGCTGAGGCTGAACTGGAACATCAGCAGTTTTTACACCTCCGGCAACGAGCGCCAACTGCTCTCCACCCAGCAATCGGCCATCGCCCTGCAACGCGAAACCTTCCTCCTGAATACGCGCTTGGCCGTGCAACAACAGCAGGCGGAAATAGCCAAATGGCAGGAACTCATCGTTTCCGACGGGGAGATCATCCTGTTGCGCGAAAGCGTAAAAAATACAGCCCAACAACAACTCAGCAACGGCACCGTAACCACCACCGACTACCTGAACTATGTGAACGCGGAAGACCTGGCGCGGCAGCAACTGATTCTGCACCGGATGCAACTGCTGCTGGCACAATACAATCACCTTTTGACAACCGGAAATTAAGTACCAACATGGAAAAGATCAGATATTTCGTTTGGGCCGCTGTGGCCGCCATCAGTCTGGCCGGATGCGCCGGAGGAGAAGAAAAAATGGATGCCAACGGCTCTTTTGAGGCCGAAGAGCGCGTCATCAGCGCGGAAGCCACGGGCAAAATCCTGCGTTTGGACATTGAAGAGGGGCAGTTGCTTCAGGCCGGCGCCGCCGTTGGGCAAATTGATGTGGACAACCTGAAATTGCAGGCCGGGCAGGTGAGCGCTTCGATGGAGGCTTTGCACAAAAAAACCAATGACGCGGGTCCGCAGGTGGCCGTGTTGGAGGCTCAGTTGGCCGCGCACAGCCGGCAGATGGCTTCTTTGTCGAAACAATTGGAAGTGGTGGACAAAGAAGTAGCCCGGTTCAAAACATTGGTTGCTTCGGACGCTGCCACGCAAAAGCAGTTGGACGATCTGACGGGGCAGCGGGCTGTACTGGAAAAACAATTCAGCGCCGCCGAGAGTCAGGCGGAGGTCATCAAGGCGCAGATACGGGCGGCCAAAGCGGGGGTGCAAACACAGAATACCGGCATCCTGAGCGAAGAACTGCCCGCGCAGAAAAGGCTGGAAATCATTGAAAAACAAATCCGCGACGGCGCAGTACTCAACCAATATGCCGGCACGGTGCTGGCCCAATATGCCCGCGAAGGGGAGTTTACGGCCATTGGAAAACCGCTGTATAAAATCGCCGACCTTTCGGAAGTCTATCTGCGGGCGTACATCACCGGCGACCAACTGCCTCAAGTGAAACTGGGCCAGGAGGTAAAAGTACTCACCGATGACGGGCAGGGCGGCTACCACGAGACGAGCGGCACGATCACCTGGATCAGCGACCGGGCGGAGTTCACACCCAAAACGATACAGACCAAAGCGGAAAGGGCCAATATGGTGTACGCCATCAAGGTGAAAGTGAAAAATGAGGACGGAAGGTATAAGATAGGCATGTACGGCGGGCTGAAGTGGGGAGCGCAAGGCGGGTAGAACCCGCCGGATAGTCCGCACGAGGTAGAGCCTCGCGCGAGCGGCGAGCAGCGTTTGCGAAGCCTTCAAGGATTCGTAAACGTAATGGTTCAGCAATAGCGCGGGTAGAACCCGCATGATAGTACACGCGAGGTAGAACCTCGCGCGAGCGCGCAAATTATAGCCATTCACAACTCAGGTTTATTATGAAAGACGTAGTGCTGGAACACATCACAAAATCCTACAACAAGGGGGCTGTGCGGGCCGTAGAAGACGTGTCGCTGGAGGTGGATAAGGGCGAACTGTTCGGTCTCATCGGGCCGGACGGCGCAGGCAAAACCAGCATTTTCCGCATACTGACCACCCTGCTGTTGGCAGATTCCGGCTCGGCTGCCGTGCATGGTTTCGATGTGGTGAAAGATTTTAGGGCCATCCGGAGCCGGGTGGGGTACATGCCTGGCCGGTTCTCATTGTACCAGGACCTCACCGTGGAGGAAAATCTGAGCTTTTTTGCTACCGTTTTTAATACCAGTATTCAGGAAAACTACGATCTCATTAAAGACATCTACGAACACATAGAACCCTTCAAAAAGCGGCGGGCCGGCAAGCTGTCGGGCGGCATGAAGCAAAAATTAGCCCTGTGTTGCGCGCTCATCCACCGGCCCGAAGTGCTGTTTTTGGACGAACCTACCACCGGCGTAGATGCCGTTTCCCGCAAGGAGTTCTGGGGCATGTTGCGGCGCCTCAAAGAGCAGGGCATCACCATTTTGGTCTCAACGCCGTACATGGACGAGGCCACCCTGTGCGAGCGCATCGCCTTGATTCAAAACGGGCGCATCATGTCGGTAGAAACACCCGACAACATCATTGCCTCCTACCCGCATGCGCTGTATGCCATCCGCTCCGAAAACATGAACGCGCTGCTGCACGATCTGCGCCGAGCCGGAGAGGTAGCCTCCAGTCATTCCTTCGGAGATCACCACCACATCACCTTCCGGGCAGGCGGGGAAGAGGCTGTGCAGCAAAACTTGTTGCAGCGCTTGCGGGAGGCGGGGCATCGGGAGTTGAGTTTGCAACCCATCAGACCCACGATTGAAGATTGTTTCATTCAACAAATGCCGGCATGAACAGAGAAATAGTCATACAAACAGAGCGCCTGAGCAAGCATTTCGGCGACTTTGTGGCGGTCAACGAGATCAGTTTCGAGGTGTATGCCGGCGAGATATTTGGTTTTCTGGGCGCCAACGGAGCAGGCAAAACCACCGCCATGCGCATGCTCTGCGGCCTTTCCATTCCCACTTCCGGCCAGGCCCGCATTGCAGGCTACGATGTTTACAAAAACACCGAGGACATCAAAAAAAACATTGGCTACATGAGCCAGAAATTCTCGCTGTACGAAGACCTGACATTGGAGGAAAACATTCGCTTTTTCGGCGGCATTTACGGCATGAGCAGCCGGCAGATCAAAGCCAAATCGGATGCCTTAGTGGAAAAACTCGGCATGGAAAACGAAACCAAAAAATTGGTTGGCGCCCTGCCTTTGGGCTGGAAACAGAAAATAGCCTTCTCCTCCGCCATTTTTCACGATCCCAAAATCGTATTCCTCGACGAACCCACCGGCGGCGTGGACCCCATCACGCGGCGGCAGTTCTGGGATTTGATCTACGAGGCTGCCGACCGGGGCATCACCGTGTTTGTCACCACGCACTATATGGACGAGGCCGAGTATTGCAACCGCCTCTCGATGATGGTGGACGGCGCCATCAAGGCATTGGATTCGCCGGCGAATTTGAAAGAACAGTACCGCGCGGCCTCTATGGACGAGGTGTTTTATGAAATGGCCAGGGGCGCGCAACGAAAAGCGGATTGAGTTATGAAACAGTTTCTGACATTTGTAAGGAAGGAGTTTTACCACGTTTTTCGCGACCGGAAAACGCTGCTCCTGTTGTTTGGTATGCCGGTGATGCAGATTGTGCTGTTCGGCTTTGCCCTCAGCAACGAAATCAAAAATGCCCGCGTGGCCGTGTATGATCTGGCCAACGACGCCGCATCGCGCCGCATCATAGAAAAAATGGAGGGCGGCGGAAAATTTGAAATGGAGCGAAAAGCCTGGAACCGCGAGGGCGTCGAGCAGGCTTTCCGCGAAGGCAAGGTAAAAATGGCGGTGGTGTTTCCGGCGGGCTTCGACGACGATCTCTCGCACCTCAACCACGCGCAGGTGCAACTCATCGCCGACGCCTCCGACCCCAATACGGCCAATACGCTGGTGAACTACGCCTCGGCCATCATCATGGATTATCAGCGCGAGCGCATGCAGGCCGCCGCCATACCCGTGCCGGTGAGTACCGAGGTGCGCATGATTTACAACCCCGAACTGAAGAGCGTGACCAATTTTGTGCCTGGCGTGATGGCGCTCATTTTGCTGCTGATCTGTGTGCTGATGACCTCCGTTTCCATTGTGAAAGAGAAAGAATTGGGCACGATGGAGGTACTGTTGGTGTCGCCGTTTCATCCCTTGTTGGTCATTATTTCCAAAGCCGTGCCGTACTTTTTCCTCTCGCTCATCAACCTGACGGTGATCCTCATCCTCAGCGTCACCCTGATGGGGATGCCCATTGCCGGCAGTTTGTGGCTGCTGTACGGGGTCAGTTCCATATTCATCATGGCGGCGCTGTCGCTGGGCCTGTTCATTTCCAATGTGACGCATTCACAGGAGGCGGCCATGCTGATTTCACTGCTGGGTATGCTCATTCCCACATTGCTTTTTACAGGCTTCATGTTTCCCATCGAAAACATGCCGCTGCCCTTGCAGGTGATATCGAACATCGTGATTTCCAAGTGGTACTACATCATTGTCAAGTCCGTCATGATCAAGGGTTTAGGCTTGGCGGCGGTGTGGAAAGAAACCCTGATTCTGGTTTTCATTACCGTGCTGCTGCTGACCATGAGCGCGCGCACTTTTAAAAACCGATTGGCATGAGAACCTTGAGATTTTTATTACAAAAGGAGTTTTTGCAAATATTCCGCAACAAGATCATCCTGCGCATCATCGTAGTATTGCCGGTCATGCAACTGCTCATTTTGCCCTTGGCCGCCGATTACGAAATCAAAAACATCCGCATTTCCATCGTTGACCACGACCGTTCGGCCTATTCGCGGCAACTCATCAACAACATCGTGGCTTCGGGCTATTTCAGCATCAACGATTACAGCGCCGCTTTTGAGCAGTCGTTTGAGGAATTTCAAAAAGACCATTCCGATCTGATTTTGGAAATCCCGGCCCGTTTCGAGGCGGATATTGCCAACCAAAAAGGCTCGGAAGTCCTCATTGCGCTCAATGCCATCAACGGCGTCAAGGCATCGGTGGGCAGTACCTACCTGAGCCGCATCATCGGCGCCTTCAATGCCGATATTCGCTTCCGCGACCTGCCCCAGCCGCGTTATCCGGCAGTGGCCGCCATAGAGGTGGTCCCGCAATTTTGGTACAACCCGCTCATGAAATACCGGGTGTTCATGGTGCCGGGTATTTTGGTCATGCTGGTCACCGCCATGGCCTCTTTCATGTGCGCGCTCAACATTGTGAAAGAAAAAGAAGGGGGCACCATCGAGCAGATCAACGTGACGCCCATCCGAAAGTACCACTTCATATTGGCCAAGCTCATCCCGTTTTGGGTCATCGGCATGTTTGTCTTTACGCTGGGATTGCTGGGCGTGGCCCGCTTGGTATATGGCATTGTACCGGTCGGCTCATTGCTCACGCTGTACGCATTTCTGGCGGTATATCTCGTGGCCATGCTGGGCGTGGGGCTTATTATATCCACCTATTCGGCTACGCAGCAGCAGTCTATGTCGCTGGCATTTTTCTTCATGATGATTTTTATACTCATGGGCGGTTTGTTTACGCCGGTGGACAGCATGCCGGAGTGGGCGCAGTGGATAGCCCGCGCCAATCCGGTGGCGTATTTCATCGAGGTGGTGCGCTTGGTGGTGCTCAAAGGGAGCAGTTTTTACGATATCCGAGGGCATTTTCTCGTCATCACCGGCATGGCGCTGTTTTTCAACGTGTGGGCGGTGTGGAATTATCGGAAGACGAGTTGATGCGGCGGGCCGTAGGCTGTTCCTCTGTGTAGAAAACCGCACTACGGAATTTGCCCCACTACTAAGCCTAATATCTACTCCGCGCCCGTGCCTCAAAACACTGCAAAACCCAAGAGCAACGCGGGAACCGCCGCGCCATTCGCATTCAAATCCTTCTGAGTTTCAAGGTTTCGGCCACATACACACTCAGGCTCCCGGCTTGCTGTGCCACTCAAAAAACACGCCCTGCGGATCGCGTTTTGCCCGTATTTCCTGCACCCGTTTCAGGTGTTCCGGTTTCAAAAAGTGATCGGTGCGCTTGTGCAGGCCCTCGTCGGCCAATTGGATGCCCGATGAAAGGTGCTGCATTTCCCGAATCATATCGGCCGCCCAGAAATTGTACTTTTCGGTATCGCGGGCATTTTTCCAACTGCTGTACAGCGCGAGATAAATATTGTCTTCCACGCTGTACGCCATGTCCACGCTCAGCGGGTCGGGGTACCAGTTGAGCCAGAGAAAATGCGATGGCGGCGGCGGCAGGGTCTCGGCTATTTTTTTGATAAAAGGCAGCAGTTCGTCAATGGGGGCGTGCGTCCACATATTGTCCACGCCATAGTGGTAGTTGGCGGGGTAGTGGGTCATGGTGGCCCGGTAAAAAACATCAATGCCGGGATTGAAGGCCGGGGTGGCAACGATGGCTTTCTTTTTGATCGGACTGTTGTGCATGAAGGCTTTGGCCGCTTCAAACTCGTCCTCGGTGTCGGCGAAAATGGGAGCAAATGCCTCGATGCCCGGCCCCATGACGTTCATCATATTTTTGCTCATCAACATCTGAAACTCAACGGCTTTGGGAATATCCGGCCCCACGTCGTACGCCCAGCGGTAAACGTCCTCCAGGTGCTGAATGGAAAAATCGTGGGCAATGATGGCCCGGTACGGCGGCAGTGGGTATAGTTTTAAATAAAATTTGACCACCACCCCGAAGAAGCCAGGACCGGAGCCTCGCGCCGCCCAAAACAAATCGGCATTTTCGGTTTCGTTGGCGTGTACTAATTCGCCGTCGGCGGTAATGATGTCCATACCGAGAATGCTTTGGCAGGCAATGCCCGTTTTGCGACCATTCCAGCCGTAGCCGCCTTGCAACAAAAAACCTCCGATGCACACGCCGGTACAGTGCCCTGCCGGAAAAAACAAACCCATTTTGAACAGCGCTTTCAGCAGTACCGAACCGCCGACCGCCGGCCCTGCCTCGGCGCTCATCGCTTCTTTGTTTACCTTATACTGGTCGAAATGTTTCATGGAAATGACGATGCAGTCGGGGCGAATGGAATTGGCGCTGAAACTGCGTCCGCCGGAAAGCACCGTCACCCGTTTGCCCGTTTTTTTGGCGTATCGCACGATGTGGATGATGTCTTCCACTGTGCGCGGTTCGGTCAGCATGTCGGGTATGCGGCCGGTGTCCATTTTGTTGTATAAATTACTGAGAATGATTTTATTAAAATCCTCCTGGGCGCGATGATACACCTCTCCGTTGACCGCCAATTGAGTGTCGGAATGATACTGCCGGTACAAAGCGGGCAAAAACCCTGCGAGGTGGTTCATCTCTTCCGCGCAGTGCCGCAGCAGGTCGGCGCCGAAGTTTTCGGGCAGGCTTTTGAATCTTCGAACAATATCCGTGACCATTGCGGCCAGTTTGCCCCTTTTGCGAACGCCTGCGTACCGGCCGCCGATGAAAAAACGGGAGCGCATTTCAGCGCCGTTTGCGGTAGCCCGCACCTGATGCACGAGGTAGCCATAGTCCACCGGCAAATCGGGATGCCCCAGTTTGGCACAGATATAAACGGCCTGGTCCTTTCGGTTCACAGCTTCGTAAGAAAAGCCGAAATCCAGGGGCGATTTGAACTGAATGACGGCATCCAGCGGCTCTTTGCCGATGTACTCTCTGATGATGGAATTGCGCCCCACATAGCAGGCGTCATTTTTGCCGTCTTCCCAGCGGGCGCTGAGGTGTGCGCCCGGATGCCACAGTTTATAGCGGAGGTCTTGCGATCCGTGCCAGCCAAACCACCAGTCCCACATAGCGGGTGTCACATCGGGCATTTCAGTTCTTACCGCTACGGCCACGCTCCCGTCTTTGTTGACGGCATAGCCATTTTCGACCTCAGCGTAGCCCGTTTTTTCCAATGAGGGCAAATCGCCGACATCGGGCAATGCCCCCCAGGGCAGCGCGCCTGTGCTGAGGGCGGCGCTCACGGCTGCCGGCAGGTCGGCCAATGTTTCATGGTAAAATGCGGCGTAATCGGAGCGCCTGTCTTGATCGTTGTAACCCAGATACTGTTTCGGCATATTTTTTTGCTTTTAAAAATTGATGCAAAAATGCCGGCAAGGGACAGACAACGATGTTGAATTAATTCAAGAAATGCGTGGGGATATATTTTTTCGTATCTATACAGCCGGTCCCCCAAAGCTACGACCACGCCGGGGCGTGGCACGAGCTATGAGTTTGTTTATTCGATGAAAAATTAGATTTCCCATTTGGGGAAATTTCAAAATCTCATCTTGAAAAAAGGCCCTTTTTAATTTTGGAAAATCAAACTCGTGACTCGAACCACGCCTGTGGCGTGGTCGCAGCTTTTTACAGAGCGACTGAATAGTCACTTTTTTCTTTTTTTCAGTTTACTCAGCCATTCTGCCGAAATGCCCATAAACTCGGCGATGTATTTGGAGGGTACCCTTTGCACCACGGCGGGCAGTTCATCCAGCAGGTATTGGTAGAGTTGCTCGGCGTTGTGGGAGATGATTTTTAGTTTCAATTCATTTTCCTCTACCAATGCCTGTATGACTAAGTTGTCGTAAAACTGCCGGAGGATGGGGTGAGACATAAGCAGCACATCCAGATTTTTCTTAGACATGGACAGCACCACCGAATCGCGTACAGCCCGCAGTTCGCAATGGCCGGGTCGCTGGGTGAAATAGCTGTCCACACTGGCCATGAAGGGGTGCAGATTGTCCAAATAAAAATTGATGGTCTTCGGCGTTTCGAGGTTTTCGTTGAAATACCGGCACACAAACCCGCCGCTGACGATGAAATGAATATGGGTGCAGGTCTTGCCCGGCATCAGCAAAACGGTGTTGGATTTCAGTTGCCGGACCTCGATGTTGTCGGCTATGCGCTGCCGAACCTCCTCCGAAATGTGGAGGTGTTCCAACAGGGCAAAAAGAGGCGACAAAACTTCTGATTTTTCGATTTGTATCATGGCTGTTCAAATGTGGTGGTTAGGGGTGGAGCAAGGTATGAAATTTTCAAAAATAAACAAGATAAATGGCTGAAACTATCTATATTTGCATAGTTTCAGCCACTTATACCACTTTTATGAGCATCAAATTAGTAGGCCGGGAAAAAGAACAGGAAATTCTTCGCAAGGTTTTGGACACTCCCGAAGCGGAATTCGTGGCTGTTTTGGGGCGGCGGCGTGTCGGTAAGACCTTTCTGGTGCGGTCGGTTTACGGGGCGCTCATACGCTTTGACATTACGGGGCTGCAAAATGCAACGACGAAGAAGCAGTTGAAAAACTTTGCTGTACATCTTCGCAGCGCCTTTGGCGAAATCAGCCCCAAAGAAACGCCCGAAGACTGGTTGGATGCCTTTCAATTCCTCACGGAGTGCTTAGACAAAACGCTCGACCCTGCTGTAAAATCGGTGGTTTTTTTAGACGAGTTGCCGTGGCTGGCAGGCCGGAAATCGGGTTTTTTGGATGGGTTGAGTTACTTCTGGAACAGTTGGGCCGTGAAAAAAAATGTGGTGGTGGTCGTTTGCGGTTCGGCAGCTTCCTGGATGATTCGGCATGTAGTCTATAACAAAGGAGGGCTGCACAATCGCATAACGCGGCGTATTCACCTGATGCCCTTCAACCTGTATGAGACCGACGCTTATCTCCGCAGCCGCAATGTGGCGCTCAACCCCTTTCAAGTGGTGCAGTTGTACATGGCAATGGGTGGCATCCCGCATTACCTGAAGGAGGTGGACGGCAGCAAAAGCGCCATTCAAAATATTGAGCAGATTTGTTTTTCCGGCACAGGACTGCTCCATGACGAATTTCTAAAACTTTACCCCTCCTTGTTCGACGATGCCACACACCACATTGAGATTATTAAGGCATTGGGCGGGAAATGGAAGGGGCTGACTCGTCAGGAAATTATTGATGCTACGGGGCTGCCCGACGGGGGCAATTTTTCACGATATTTGGAAGAGCTGGTACACTCGGGTTTTATATCCGCATTCAATACATTCGGCAAAAAACAAAAGGATGCCCTGTACCGCCTCACCGATGAATACTCCTTGTTTTACCTGCACTTTATACAGCCACTCCATCAAAATACCTATGAGCGGGACACCTGGCAAAACATGAGTCAAACCTCGCATTTCAAAAGTTGGAGCGGCTATGCTTTTGAGAATATTTGCCTTAAACACATTGAGCAAATCAAGAAAGCACTGGGCATTTCGGGCATTTTTTCCACGTCGGGCAGTTATTACCACAAAGGCAATTCTGATCAAAAAGGCGTACAAATTGACCTTCTGATTGATAGAAAAGACAGTGTTATCAATCTTTTTGAAATCAAATTTTCTGCCGAACCCTATACCCTGACCCAATCTTATGCGCACGATTTATTGCAGAAAATAGCCTCTTTCAAAGCGTTGACCGGCACCCGGAAACAGGTTTTTCTCAATATGCTGACTACGCAGGGCTTGCAACCGAACACGCATAGCATCGGCGTGGTCCATGCGGCGTTTTCGCTTGACGTTTTGTTTGAGAAGGCCTGAAAGGTTTTTTTAATGCACATTTCCCCCGCTTGCCGTATCATTGCACTCCTGATGCAATCAATATGGACAGCACCGCCCGCCACTGGTTTTTCATCGTCAATCCTGCTGCCGGTCATGGCTGGGCGGGCAGGCACTGGCCCGAAATAGCCGCGCAACTCGACCAACACCTCCCCGGATACCAATTTGCATTCACCACCCACCGGGGCCATGCCGCCGATTTGGCCGAAAATGCCCTCCAAAACGGCTTCCGCTGCATTGCTGCCGTGGGCGGCGACGGCACCAACAACGAGGCCGTCAACGGACTGATGAGACAAAACCTCGTTCCGCTCTCCGATATCCTCTACACCCTGCTGCCGGTCGGTACCGGCAACGACTGGATTCGCACGCACGGCATTCCCCGCAAGCTCCGGCTTTGGCTGCAAATGGCTTCCGGCGGCACCGTCATCGAGCAGGAGGTGGGCATCGTTGATTTTATGCAGGACGAGGGCCGGGAGCAGCGCCGTTATTTCGTCAATGTGGCCGGATTAGCCTATGACGCCTTTGTGGTGCAGTATTCCGAACAAAACAAAAGCAGGGTAGGAGGCTCGCTGATGTATCTGGCGCTCATCCTGTTTTGCCTGTTCAAATACCGGCTCTCGAACATGCGCGTCCGTTTCGACGGGCAGGAACGCAGCGGCTTGTATTACACCATCAATGCGGGAGTGTGCAGGTATTCGGGCGGCGGTATGCAGGTGGTTCCGCACGCCGACCCGCAGGACGGGCTGCTGGCCCTCACGCTGGCCGGAAAGCTCAGCAAAGGGGGCGTTTTGCTAAACACCTGGCGTTTTTACAATGCTTCCATCGGGCGGCACCCCAAAGTGGAACTGCATCAGGTGCGGCACATCTCGGTGGAAAGCGGCGACGGCACGCCGGTGCTGGTAGAGGCCGACGGAGAGTTTTTGGGACAGGGCCCCGTGCGCATCTCCCTCGACGAGCGGAGGCTGCGGGTGCTGCGGCCTTGAGAGGACATCCCTTCAAAAACAGCATATTTTGAAACCAACAAACGTCATTTTTTCTTTTTGCGCAGCGGTATGTCTGCTGCTCTCCTGCAACCGGCAGTCGCCGCCTGACTTTCCTGCCTCAGTGCTTGATGCCAGGTATGCATCCGGCCGATTGGAGGGCGTGTTTGCCCATGCAGACAGCCTGAAATACGCCCGGCAGTACACTGGGGCCACCCATGCGTTTTTGGCCTTGGCAGCAGATGCAGCCTTGTCGGAAGAAGATGCGTGTTACCTCCACAATCAATTGGCCGATTTGTACCTGTTGCAATACAAATTGGATAGTTCGGAATGGCATTTGTCTGTTGTACAGGACATTATGTCCAAAATGAGTCAGGGCGTTTCCGCTGCCGTACAGGCCGATTACTGGATCAACAAAGGGCGGCTGGCGTTCAGATTGCGACATCCGAAGGAAGCCTTAGATGCACTTACCCGTTCTCTGGATTTGTACGAAGCGGCCTATCCCGGCAAAACACACCTGAAAAAAGCCCTCGCTCATACCTTCCTCGGACTTTGTCATTACGCCTTTGAAAAAGACAACCGACCTTTTTACCAACACGTCGAAACTGCCTACGACATCGTTCGCTCCGACAGCCTGTTGTGGCCGTACAGCGTGGAAACGGAGTTGGCCAAATGCTATGTCAGCTTTTGGAAACGCAATTTCAAGGCATTGGAAGCACACGCCGAAAATGTCAAATTCCTGAGCGCCTCCCAGCCATACCCCGACACGGTGGCATTAGCAAGAGCTACGTCGCTGCAAGGGCGCGTGAGGTATTATTTAGCTAAAGGCAACGAGGAAAACGCCGCCGCCGCGATCCGCATGTTGGATACCGCCCAGATTCTGGCTGCAGCCGTGGAAGGCCCGCACCAGTTGGACCTGATCTCCTCCTACATCTTCTACCAGATATCCGACACGGCGCAGTTCAATGCCTTGCTCGATACCATTCAGCGCATGGAGCAACGCATGCCGGAATACAGGGCTTACACCGATAGAATTTTGGGCAGGACAGCCCTCATGAACGGAAACCAGGCTGCCGCAAAACAAAGCTATGCGCGCTTCTTGCAGCAACACGGCCGCGACTCCATCGTCAGCGAGGAAATAGTGGATGAAGCCTACGCCATCCTGAGTTTTTTGCATCTGCAAGGCTTGGACGGGCGAAGGCCGCAGATAGATTCGGCCTTGTTTTGGCTGGGGCAGATTTTTGTACACGATACGCCCTGGGAAGGGCAACTGCTGCGCGCCGAACAACTGCTGCAGCCCGATAAATACATGCTGAGTCCTTATCCTTTTTGGGGCCTGAACAGGTTGGGTGGTATCCTCCTCGCCGAGTACGAACTGCACCGCAAGGAACGCTCCCTGCATCAGGCGCTCCGGGCTTTTGTACTGAGCGACAGCCTGTTGTTTGCACAAAACCCTGCTTATGACGAAACTGTCATCCTCGCTTTTCACCGGGAAATCAGCGGCGACCTGTACAGCGGCGCACTCAAAGCCCTGTACGCCTTAGACAGCCTCCATCCTGCCGAAACAAAATACCGCCACCTTGCCGCCCACTTCATAGACCGCAGCAAAAGCGATGTGTTGTTCCGCTTCCTGCCCGGCAATCTCTCCTCCGACAGCCTGCGAGTGCTGAAAAGCCGCATTGACCGCCTCTCGGCCGCGCCACAGCGCACGCCGCTCGACAATCGCCAGTTGGCCTACGACCTGGACGCCATTGAAAACTTCACTTTCAACCAAAAACAAGCTGCCTATCGGTTTGCCGATGTGCCCGCCCTGCAAAACAGCTTAGACGCCGAAACCGCCGTGCTGGAATACAAAATCTGCGCCGATGAGACCTGGCTGCTCTATACCGACCAACAACAGAGCCGGCTGCACCGGATCGGTATTTCGGCAAACGAGCTTCGGCAACTGACGGATTCGCTCGCGCTTTTTTTAAACAACGGGAAAACATTCCATATTCCTGATTATGAGCGACATGCGACAGCTCTGTACGATTTCCTGCTCCGGCCCTTCGAGTCGGAACTCCGGCGTCACCGGCGTTGGGCCATTGTCCCCGATGGCGTTTTGTACCGTCTGCCTTTTGAGGCGCTCATCACGCGGGCTTCGGGCGGGCCGCCTGCATTTGTCGTCACCGAGTTCAAAGATTTGGCCGTCACATACTCTCCGGCGCTGAAAATCAGGCAGATGAATCTGGAGCGAAAAAAGGGCGGCAAGCCCGCCGCCGGCGCCTCGTTTTACAATTACGGCCCAGACAACAACGACGGCCTGGTGTGTTCCGAAAAAGAATGGCTGGCCTTATCCGGTCGCGACCGGCGCGCCCGAAAATACATGGGCAGCCGATGCTCCAAGCAGGCGTTTATTCAGGACTGGCAAGCCCGGCGGCGCCATACCGTGCATTTATCGCTGCATGGCCAGGCCGATGCCGCCGATCTTCTGGGCGCTAAGATATGGTTTGGCCCGGGCGCTACCGACGTCATGTACGGTTTTGAGATAGCCCACACGCCGGGCTATGCCGAGGAGGTCATTTTGTCGGCCTGCGAAACTGCCGACGGCGCCTGGGCTACAGGAGAAGGCGTGTATTCTATGGCACGGAGTTTTTTTCAGGCGGGCGCGTGCAGCGTAATGGCCACGATCTGGAAGGTGGAAAACTGCCACAATGCGCACATCCTCGGCTCGTTTTATGCAGCCCCGGCCTCCCTGTCTGGCGCACAAGCCTTGGCCGATGCGAAACGCGCATACCTCCGCTCGCAAAAGGCATACCAGCCGTATTATTGGGCGGGTATGGTGTGTATGGAGTGAGAGAGCGGGATACTTTTTCAGTGGGTCGTATGAGGCAACGAGATGGGGATAGCTAAAGATAAATGGTTACTATTCAGCGGGGCTTCAAAAGCTACGAGCTATGAGTCACGAGCCATGAGCCTGCTTGACCGGTAGCTACTGTTTGTACACATCGTAGAGCCTCCATCCCTCAAAAAAGTCCTCGAATCGTTGATAGCCTTGAATCAGAGTAATAACTCCTGGAGGTCTTTGAGAAGCATATCCACTCCATCTTCCCAGTCGGGCAATTGTCGCTAATTACGAAAAAGGTACCACCCGTTTGCACCAAAAGTGTACCACCGCCCACGCTGCCCGCGCCGGGCAGTTTTTTTTCAGCCGTGTATTGCTTTTTCGGGATGGAGGGAGCATCTTTGCTGATGCTCAGCGGTTTATTGAGTGCTTGTGTGCCCTCCGGGCGCCGATGGGCGCTTTAAGAATAAGGCCGGATGATAAAGCGGAAATACCCACACCAAAGGATAAGTAAAAGGCGAGCTAAGGTTCATGTTTTTACTTGGAGGGGGGTGCGGTAATAAGAGCGTTGGGCGAAATCATCATCAAAAAATAGATAAATACACATGGCAAAGAAAAATTTCCTTTTCGGTCTGTTTTCTCTTTTGGTTTTGTTGGGTTGCAATCATAACCCCGTAGCAAGTTTTACCTTTGAAGTAAAAGAAGATGGCGAAGTAGTTTTCGTAAATTCGTCAGAAAACTCAAAGTCTTTTCAATGGGAATTTGGAGATGGGACATTTGATGTTGCCTCTAACCCAACTCACAAATTCAGTGCGAACGGTAAGTATGATGTTAAACTAACTGCCACGAACGGCAAAGGAAGTCATTCAAGTGTGGTAACCTTGAACCTCGACAATGTCGCCGCCGCTAATTATGTTTTTTGGACCAAGCATTCAAATTATTTACCAGTTGAAATTTATATTGACGGTGCACTTCAAGGCAATATTCGGAAATCATTTTCCTCTGCACTTGATTGCTTTGCCCCGGGAGCGCTCACAGTTTCAACCACACCCGGGAATCATAGATTTCGTGCAAGAGGCAGAAATGGAAGCGAGTGGACAGAAATTGAACTCGAATTCGTAAAAGGAGATTGCAAGTACCTCAGTCTAAACCGAACCGGCTTGTCGAAATTTTCTCGTAATTTTGCCTGAAATTTTAAAAAAAATGGCAAAGAAATTAGTTCGGTTCGATTGGGCGATAAAGCGGCTGCTTCGCAATAAGGCGAACTTCGACATCCTGGAAGGCTTCCTCTCCGAGTTGCTTCACGAGGATTTTAAAATCAAGCAAATCATTGAAAGCGAAGGCAACAAGGAAACCGAGGACGACAAGTTCAACCGGGTAGATATTCTCGTGGAAAATAACAAGGGCGAGTTGGTCATCGTTGAAATTCAGAACACCCGTGAAGCGGACTATTTCCAGCGGATGTTATATGGAACGGCCAAAGTTATTGTCGAACATATCGCCGAGGGACAGCCATATTCCCAAGTCAAAAAAGTGTACTCCGTGAACATCGTGTACTTTGACCTCGGTCAGGGAGACGACTATGTCTATCACGGAACGACTACATTTATCGGCATCCATAGCAACCATGAACTGGAACTGTCGGAAAAACAGAAGGAACTTTTCAAAAAAACATCGGTATCGGACTTGTACCCGGAGCACTATGTGATAAAAACCAATCGGTTCAACGAAGTCGCCAAGGACACTTTGGACGAATGGATATACTTTCTGAAAACGGCAGAAATCAAGGATGAATTCACAGCCAAAGGGTTGAAAGCGGCCAGCCAAAAACTTGACATCCTTAAATTAGAGCCTGCTGACCGCAAGGAATATGATAGGTACATGGAGGCACAGCGGAGCGATGCGAGTTTTGTGGAGACTGTAAAACTGGAAATTACATCGGCGGTGAAGAGCAGAGAAGAAGAAATTGCTGAAAGTGCCCTAACCGAAGGTGCATCTGCCGATTTTGTTGTTAAAATCACAGGACTTTCTATCGAGGAAGTTAGGAGCATTGCTGATAGGCTTGGCTTGAATAAATAAATCGCCCAACAATCACTTCCCGAAAATCGCTCCTAAGCGTCGTGCATTCGGGAAGCGTAACGTTGCAAAAAACATCACCACCTGACTGCAACAACAAAATAACAGTTAATGGCAGAAATAAAACTATATAAAACAACCATAAAAGGACTGAAAATTATTGGTATGTGTTTACCATTCGCAGCAATTGGTCTATGGATGATAACGGACAATCCTTATGGAAGTACCGAATATATGATGGGCTGGGTTAGTACTTGTTTTTTTGGGCTTGGGATTCCAATTGGACTTTTTCAGACATTTGACAAAAGACCTCAGATTGTTATCACGGAAAACGGCATTTGGGACAGGACAACACATCAGGACGAAATAAAATGGGAACAAATAATTGAAGCCTATCCGATTGATATTCACGGACAAAAGTTTATTTCATTAGTAACAGACAACACCTTTGTTTTCAAGAAGAAAACTTCCAGGCGGGCTGCGGCAATCAATCAATTTATTGGAGCACAAAAATTAAACCTTCGTTTAGGACAAATCAATATTGACGAAATTGGATTGACCAATTTCATCAATCAAATCACCAAAGAGACAATAGAAGAGCGAAGAAGGTCAATTAAGAATTTTAAGATTAAAGAAACCCGTTTCACATATTCAGACTTACAGAAAATCTTTCTTTATATCTTCCTCTCTGTTGCGCTTTTAGTTTTGACACTTTCAAGCTATGTGGTATTTTGGATTGTAATGGGCATAATGGGATTTTCAGCAATTACGGCACGATGGAAACCAGATAATTTGACTATTAGAAAGTATGCGTGGATTGGGACTTGGCTTGGACTTGTAAATATGGTTTTAGTATTGGGAGCGATTAAAATTTATGACAACGTAACTGAAAACGTGGGAGAACAATTAGCGATAGAAATTGAAGAATTTCACAGCCTAAACTCAACTTACCCGAAAGAGATAAAATCCCTTACTCGAAACTTGGAATTCAATTTTTTAGAACGTTTTTTTGCTGATCAAATTGAATATAAATCTATCGGCAACGATTACGAATTAGAAGCAACTATGATGTTTGGGAATCTGAGAAAATACGATAAATACAATGGCCAATGGAGATAAATACTACCCGCTCGCTCCAAGACTCCATCTTCATGAGCCATTCCGCCGCCGCCCGCTGAACCGCCTGTTGCTCTATCTCGTTAACTAATCGTCCCCGCTCCCAAGCCCGGCGCACCATTTACCAACCCAAATCAATCCAATTCTGCCATGTTCAGCAAACAACAGCGCAAGATTAAAAGAATCAGCGAGTTCGTAGCCATTCTTTCAAAGTACGGATTTAAAGACATTTTGGCCCGGATGAATATCGGCGCCCCTGCTGCCGCTGAGCCGCTTGTGGCCGATTCTGAATACAGTAGAATCCGGAAAGTTTTGGAAGAATTGGGGCCTACTTTTATCAAGCTGGGGCAAACATTGAGCAACAGAGATGATTTATTGCCGAAAGCATTGATTGAGGAATTGCAACGCCTGCAGGACAGGGTTGAGGTCCTCCCCATGAACATACATGAGGTGCTGGAGGATAATTTCGGCCCTGATTATAAAGACTCGTTTCAGCACATCCATACCGAAGCCCTGGCGGCTGCATCTATTGCCCAAATATACCGGGCTGTTTTGTCCGGCGGCGAGCAAGTGGTTTTAAAGGTGAAACACCCAAGCGTAGAGCATACCATTGAGACGGACTTGCTGCTGATGAAAGATGTGGCACGGGTATTGACCCAATATTTTGAATTTGCAGAAAAAATAAATTTGATGCAGGCGTTCAGCGCCTTTGAAAAATCGCTCCTTGCCGAGTTGTCGTTTGTCAATGAGCGGAAAAATATAGAACGGTTGGCCCAGAATTTTAAGGGCGATGCAAATGCTTATGTGCCAAAAGTTTATCCTCATTTATCGAACAACGAAGTGCTGTGCATGGAGTTTATTGACGGCGCTAAAATTACAGACAACGGGTATCACGACCGGCATGGACTGGATGTTCGACAGCTTGCCCAAAATGGTTTGGACATTTATTTAAAACAAATTTTGGAGCACGGCTTTTTTCATGCCGATCCTCATGCGGGCAATATTATGACGCTGAGCGACGGGCGCATTGCTTTTATAGACCTGGGCGCAATGGGTGAAATTTATCAGTCGGATCGGGTCATTCTGGAAGATTTGATTTTGCATTTGGCCGCTCAAAATCCGGCAAAATTGGTTGAAATATTAAAAAGAATGGCCCTGCGCATGGATGTTCCTGACGAAAGAAAACTGCACAACGATATTGCCGATGTTTTGAACATGGTCAATACAAGCTCGCTGGAGGACTTAAAAATCACGGTATTGCTGGATAAATTCAAGGAAATTCTTTTTGAAAATAAAATCATTATGCCCGATTATTTTATGCTGTTGGTGCGGGGCATCATACTCATAGAAAGCGTTGGGCGCACGTTGAATCCCGATATCAATATTGTAAAAAGTATGGAACCCTATATCGCGGGCGTTCTTCAAAAGCGATTCAGCCCGGATTATTTGTACCGGCAGGGCATTGCGAAACTGAGCGAATTGGGCGACGATTTGCAAAATGTGCCGGTTGAAGTGCGACAAATTTTGAAAAAATTACATGATGGAAATCTGAGTGTTCAGGTCAAAAACGATGAAACCCGCCAACTCAACGCAACGGTAGAGAAAGGGCTGGCCAATCTGGTGATGGCCGTTGTTTTGTCTGCGCTCCTGCTCTCGCTGACACTCCTCTTAGTGTCGAATACCCGCCTCACATTGTCGGCCTGGTCGGTTCCGGCGGTTTTGGTGTTGTGCTGCTCCGTCGTACTATCCGGGTTGCTGGCAATCAGGCTATTGCGTCGGTAGCGATGTTTTTTGTGACTATTCAGCGGGTATCCCAAAGCTACGAGCTATGAGTCACGAGCTATGAGTCTGTTTATTCGATGAAAAATTAGATTTTCCATTTGGGGAATTTCAAAATCTCGTCTTGAAAAAAGGCCCTATTTCATTTTGGGAAATCAAACTCGTAGCCCGTACCACGCCTGTGGCGTGGTCGCAGCTTTTTTGAGCATGGCAGACTTTGTAGAGGATAACGGCAGTCGAAACAATCAGTATTCGTATTCCGCCTCCGAGATCACCATCGGAATCTGTTTCCTGATGGCCTTGCGCGCCGCGTCCGACAAGCGCTCATAAGGTGTGTCATATACTTGCAGCGCTTTTTCCTGCCACATTTCGCGGTAGGCGCCCACCAACTCGTTGTACACCTCGATATAGCGCTCGTAGTGCGTTGCCCGGTCGTGTTGCAGCGATATGACGGCTTTGGTCGGCGCATCGGCCAGGTCGGGCCGCCGCTCAGGGTTGAGGGCAAACAGCCGCACCATATTGCGAAGTTCGCCGGCCCGTACCCGTTTGCCCTCGGCCAAGAGTTCATCTGAGGCATTGATTTTCACCGAAAAGACATTTCGCTCCGCAATCGGAGCCGGTTCGCCCGGAGTGATGGGCGGCAATCGCACCATGATGCCCTGATCGCTGATGATGGTGGTGGCCACAAGGAAAAAAATAAGGAGCAGGAACGCAATGTCGGCCATCGAGCCTGCTCCTATGGCGCCGGAACCGCGGCGTCGGGAAGTAGTGAGGGAAGTTTTCATAGCATTTTTTGATGTAAGATGCGGCGCTGCGGAGTTTTGGCGTACTTTGACGTGTACAAACCTTGCCAGGTTTGTAAAAATATCGTACCTTGCGTCCCGAAATAAGATTTCCTCTGGCGTTTTCCTCCGGTTCAAGTTCCGGAACCCCGCTCTTGGTATTTATCCACAGGTCATCGTTGCCGGCGCACCGGCGGGGCTGACGCAAAATTTTCCGATTTATTTTACCTCATTTTCAACTCATTTTTTCACCCGTCGCCCTGTCGCGTTGTGACAAGCCGACAATATCATTTCCATTGACAACCAATGGTCTGAATAAATTTTTTTAAACATGAATTTTGAACAACTGAATTTGATTGCCCCTCTCCTCGACGCACTCCGCGAAGAAGGATACACCCAACCCACCCCCATCCAGGAACAAGCCATACCCATCGTATTGCAAGAGGGCGACCTCCTGGGCTGCGCGCAAACCGGCACCGGCAAAACCGCTGCTTTTTCTGTGCCCATTTTGCAATTGCTCCACCAGCGCCCCCGCACCGTACGCGATGCAAAAGCCATTCGTTGCCTCATCCTCACGCCCACCCGCGAGCTGGCCATACAGATTGACGAAAGCATTGCCGCCTACGGCCGTCACACCCGCCTGCGCCACACCGTCATCTTCGGCGGCGTATCGCAGAAAGCACAAACCGACGCGCTGGCTAAAGGCATTGACATCCTCGTAGCCACGCCCGGCCGCCTGCTCGACCTCATGCAGCAAGGCTTCATCACCCTGGCCCACATCGAAATTTTCGTCCTCGATGAAGCCGACCGCATGCTCGACATGGGCTTCATCCACGACGTGCGCAAGGTCATTGCCAAGCTCCCTGCCCGCCGCCAATCGCTCTTCTTCTCGGCGACCATGCCGCCCGAAATCATGCAATTGGCCGACACCATCCTCACCAAGCCGCAAAAAGTAGCCGTCACGCCGCCCTCCACCACCGCCGAGGCCATTGACCAGTCGCTCTTTTATGTAGAGAAAAACGACAAGCGCTCGCTGCTCCTGCACCTCATTCGCGAGCACAACATTCCCTCCGCGCTCGTCTTCACGCGCACCAAACACGGCGCAGATCGCGTGGCCAAAGACCTCGTTCGCGCAGGCATCAAGGCCGAAGCCATACACGGCAACAAGTCGCAAAACGCCCGTCAGCGCGCGTTGAGCAATTTCAAATCGGGCGCCACCCGCATCCTCGTAGCCACCGATATTGCCGCCAGAGGTATAGATGTGGAGAAGCTCTCGCACGTCATCAACTACGAGATTCCCAACATCCCCGAAACCTACGTCCACCGCATCGGGCGCACAGGCCGGGCAGGCGCCGACGGCGTCGCATTCTCTTTCTGCGATACCGAAGAGCGCGCCTACATCCGCGACATCCACAAGCTCACAGCCATACAGATTCCCGTCGTTCACGACCACCCGTTTGTATCTGAAGTACCCGTGACGGCGCCCGCAGCAGCCGCCTCGCGCCCGCAGCCTCAACCTGCACAGCGCAGTTCCAGGCCCGCGCCTCAGGGGCAACAGCCCGCTCAGAAAAACCAGCAGAGAAGAAAGTGGTACGGCGCCGGCAGAAAGCAGGCATAAAGTAGAGTTAGTTATCGGGCAACTTGGAGTTGTTGTCCGATAACTATACCCAAACCCCAGTATGCTCATCAACTCCTCCCTCGGCTTCATGGAGGTATCGGGCCGGCAAAATCTGGACATGTCTATGGCCAATTTCGTGCGGGTACCGCTCCGCTTGGTCACGCAGGTGGCATGGCGCAAACTCTTCGGCGGCAAAAGCAAAGCATAAACAGACCCCGACCAGATAGACGAAATAGATATCATCGGCGATCGTGATAAAGTGCGCTACCTCCATATCCGCATCACCTGCCCCCCGACGACTATAAAGAGGGGCTGGGCTGGGATAAGAAGTAGAAGTAGCGGCTCTCAACCTTATTCAACAAATACCGCATCTATCTTCAGCGCTTTGGTCCATGAGGGATATTCAATCGTCAAATTGGCCTGTATTTGCCAGTGATCGGCATCTATGCGCTGCCCCTGAATGCAGCCTTCAGGGATTTTCAATCCCGTGTCGCCACAAAAGCAAACCTGGCGA
Organism: Saprospiraceae bacterium UBA2329; assembly: GCA_002344975.1. Lineage (GTDB taxonomy): Bacteria > Bacteroidota > Bacteroidia > Chitinophagales > Saprospiraceae > UBA2329. Next base: position 33,771 of record DDUV01000064.1, read on the forward strand.
TACCGGGCGCTGATCAGGTTCAGTTCTCCACTTTCCACAGAGAAGCTATCCATGGAAGGATCAATTTCAAAATAGAATAAATCGGTAAATTCATCATCCGCAATCCCTTCTTGGCCATCCGTTTCTATCCGAACCGTAAACACCAATTTATCACCCGGATTGATTTGAACAGACGTATTGGCGCTGTAATCCAATTGCGCGTTTTCCTGCCATTTGAATGTACATGTGTAATTGTTTCTACAGGTATTGGAAAAAACGTCTTGTTCGCCTTCAGCGATGCAGGTCAGGTTGCAGTCCGTGCATTCGGGCACGAGGCCGTCGTTTTTGCGGCATTGCAGGCTGAGCAGGATAATGCCGGTCAGGAGGAGGAATTGTGAGCGTGTCATAATATAAAGATTGTTTCAGCCGCATAGACGTACCATTAGGGATGCCCGGTTGGAACTGACGGGGATTATTTATAAAACCTGTCCTTATCCCAATTTTCCGGGTTGGATTCTATGTAATCGTTGATGCGTTGATATTCGGGGTCATTTCGGAAGATATGATCATGGAAACGGGCTTGCCAGGCAAATTCAAACCCCAAACGCCGGGCGTGTCTGGTCACGGCCGATTTGTACGATTCTATAATGGACGAAACGGTATTTTTACAAAAATACATAATCATCCCATCTCCCCCAAACTCCCTACCTTTGTCCCGCCATCGTTGCGCCAGGCCCGGGCCGGCGCCTGCGTGTTAACCAAGTTTAAAACCTAGTATTACCGCCATGGAAAAGACCATTGCCTACCAACCAGCCCACAAAATCCGCATCGTCACCGCCGCCTCTCTCTTCGACGGCCACGATGCCGCCATCAACATCATGCGCCGCATCATGCAGGCCGGAGGCGCCGAAATCATTCACCTCGGCCACAACCGCTCGGTGGAAGAAATCGTCAACACCGCCATTCAGGAAGATGCGCAAGGCATCGCCATCACTTCCTACCAGGGCGGCCACAACGAGTTTTTCAAATACATGTACGACCTGCTGCGCGAGCGCGGCGCCGGCCACATCAAAATCTTCGGCGGCGGCGGCGGCACCATACTGCCCTCCGAAATCGAAGACCTGCACCGCTACGGCATCAACCGCATTTACTCGCCTGACGACGGCCGCCGCATGGGCCTTCAGGGCATGATTGACGACGTGCTGCGCCAGTGCGATTTTGTACTCGGCGAACACCTCAACGGCGAGGTCAAAAACTTTGACGCCGCCCGGCCGCTCTCCATCGCGCGCCTCATCACTGCCGTAGAGAACTTCCCCGATGCCGCATCCGAGTGGCTCCGGCCCGTTCAAGAGCAGGCCGAATTGGCCACTGTGCCCGTGTTGGGCATCACCGGCACCGGCGGCGCGGGCAAGTCAAGCTTGGTGGATGAATTGGTGCGGCGGTTCCTTTTGGAATTTGAAGACAAACGCATCGCCGTGCTTTCGGTGGACCCCTCCAAACGCAAAACCGGCGGCGCATTGCTCGGCGACCGCATCCGCATGAACACTGCCTCGCACCCCCGCGTATATATGCGCAGCATGGCCACCCGGCAGTCCAACCTCGCCCTGTCGCGCCATGTGCAGGACGCGCTCCACATCCTCAAAGCCGCCCGCTTCGACCTCATCATCCTCGAAACCTCCGGCATCGGCCAGTCCGACACCGAAATCGTGGATCACTCCGATGTGTCGCTCTATGTGATGACGCCCGAATACGGGGCCGCCACGCAGTTGGAAAAAATTGACATGCTCGATTTTGCCGACATCATCGCCATCAACAAGTTCGACAAGCGCGGCGCCCTCGATGCCCTCCGCGATGTGAAAAAGCAGTACCAGCGCAACCATCAGCTTTGGGAAATGCCCTCCGAGGACATGCCCGTGTTCGGCACAATCGCCTCGCAGTTCAACGATCCCGGCATGAACGCCCTCTACCGCAAGGTGATGCAGCAGTTGGCCCACGCTACCGGCGCGCCGCTGCGTTCGGCCACGCCGGAGAGCAAGGAACTGAGCGAAAAAATTTACATCATACCGCCGGCCCGCACCCGCTATCTGGCCGAAATAGCCGAAAACAATCGCCGCTACGACAGTTGGGCCGAACATCAGGCCGCCATTGCGCGCAGACTTTTCGGCATCCGACAATCTATCGAAGCGATTGAAAGCCAAGCGATTGATAACAAAGAAGTCATCTTGGCGGGGCTTCGAAAAGCATATTCCGATCTGGAAAAAGACTTGGACGGCAATTGCCTCCGGGGCCTCGAAGGCTGGGAGGACAAAAAAGCCGCCTACGCTGCCGATGAGTACGTTTTTCAGGTGCGGGGCCGAGAAATCCGCAGCAAAACCTTCACCACCTCGCTATCGCATACCCGCATTCCCCGCGTAGCCCTGCCGAAGTTCAAAGACTGGGGCGAAATCCTGCGCTGGACTTTGCAGGAAAACGTGCCGGGCGAGTTTCCCTACACCGCGGGCGTGTTCCCCTTCAAGCGCAAGGAGGAAGACCCCACGCGCATGTTTGCCGGCGAGGGCGGCCCCGAACGCACCAACCGCCGCTTCCACTATGTATCACTCGACATGCCCGCCAACCGCCTCAGCACGGCCTTCGACTCGGTGACGCTCTACGGCGAAGACCCCGACCATCGGCCCGACATCTATGGCAAGGTGGGCAACTCCGGCGTGAGCATTTGCTGTCTCGACGATGCCAAAAAGCTTTACTCCGGCTTCGATCTCTGCGATCCGCGCACCTCGGTGTCCATGACCATCAACGGGCCGGCAGCTACCATCTGCGCCTTTTTTATGAACGCCGCCATTGACCAGCAGTGCGAGCGCTACATCCGCGAAAACGGCCTCGAACATTTGGTGGAAACCCGCCTGAAAGAATGCTACGACGACCGCGGTCTGTCCCGGCCTGCCTATCGGGGCGAACTGCCCAAAGGCAACGACGGCCTCGGTCTGCTCCTGCTGGGCCTCACCGGCGATCAGGTATTGCCTCCCGATGTGTACGAGCAGTGCAAAGCCCGCGCTCTCCAGGCGGTGCGCGGCACGGTTCAGGCTGATATTCTCAAAGAAGATCAGGCTCAGAACACCTGTATTTTCAGCACCGAGTTCTCGCTGCGCCTCATGGGCGACGTGCAGGAGTATTTCATCCAACACAAAGTCCGCAATTTTTACTCCGTCTCCATCTCCGGTTATCACATTGCCGAGGCAGGCGCCAATCCCATTTCGCAATTGGCCTTCACCTTAGCCAACGGCTTCACTTTCGTGGAATACTACCTCAGCCGGGGCATGAAGATTGATGATTTTGCACCCAATCTCTCCTTCTTTTTCTCCAACGGCGTTGACCCCGAATATGCCGTCATCGGTCGGGTGGCGCGCCGCCTCTGGGCCAAGGCCATGAAGCACAAGTACGGCGCCAACGAGCGCAGCCAAATGCTCAAGTACCACATCCAGACCAGCGGTCGCTCGCTGCACGCTCAGGAGATTTCGTTCAACGACATCCGCACCACCCTGCAGGCGCTCTACGCCATCTACGACAACTGCAACAGCCTGCATACCAATGCCTACGATGAGGCCATCACCACGCCCACAGAGGAAAGCGTGCGCCGTGCCATGGCCATCCAGCTCATCATCAACCACGAACTGGGTTTGGCTAAAAACGAAAACCCGCTGCAGGGCGCTTTCATCATCGAAGAGCTGACCGACCTGGTAGAAGAAGCCGTGCTGGCCGAATTCGACCGCATCACCGAGCGCGGCGGCGTGCTGGGCGCTATGGAAACCATGTATCAGCGCAGCAAAATACAGGAGGAAAGCCTTTATTACGAAACGCTGAAACACAACGGCCAATACCCTATCATCGGGGTCAATACTTTCTTAGGCAAAGACGGCTCGCCCACCATCCTGCCCGGAGAGGTCATCCGCGCTACCGACGAAGAAAAGGAGGACCAGATAGCCACCCTGCGCGCACTGCATCAGGCTCATGCAGACAAAAAAGGCTCCATTCTGCGCAATTTGCAACAAACCGCCATCCAAAACGGCAATACCTTCGAGGCGCTCATGGAGGCGGTGAAGTTTTGCTCATTGGGCCAGATCACGAATGCACTGTACGAGGTGGGCGGGCAGTATAGGAGGAATATGTAGTGGAATTGCAGCTCCATATCGTCCGCACCGATGAAAAATATCAGCTCTCTTAAAGAAATATAGATCGTACCTGCCGATGAAACCACTGCTCTTTCTGCTCTGCCTGCTGCCGATGTTTGTATCGGCGCAAAAAAATACCCTTTCCAAAATCCTCGACCGCAGCGCCACTATAGCACCTGTTTTGCGCGAGCAGGAAAAATACCGCGTGCAAATCGTTTATACACAAATAGACCGCGACGCTGCCAATCGCCCTGCATTTTCTACCTATACCTACGGCATGGCCGCCGACCGGTATTTTTACCCGGCCAGCACGGTCAAAATGCCTGCTGCGCTGCTGGCCTTAGAAAAAATGAACAAAGTACAAGTGCTGGGATTGGACCGCAACTGCGTGATGATTTCCGGCGCCGGCACGCCGCCCCAAACGCCAGTCACCCAAGATGAGACTTCGGCTACCGGGTTGCCCTCTATGGCGCATTATATTCGTAAATTGTTCATTGTCAGTGATAATGATGCATTCAATCGCCTTTATGAGTACCTGGGGCAGGAATATCTCACCCGCCGGCTTTGGGAAAAAGGCTACACCGATGCCCGGATTTTGCACCGGCTTTCTGCTCCCGGTTTCGATGCCGAAACCAATCGTTATACCAATCCGGTCAGTTTTTATGAGCCGCCGAAGTCGGGCCAAAGCTGGGAACAGAGCAAGCTCCTCTTTCATCAGGGCGAGGTTTACAGCAGGGTAAAATCAACGCTGAAATTGCGCGACGAACAGCAAGGCAAAGGCTACATCAACTCCGCCGGCGAGCAGGTGAATGAGCCGTTTGATTTCAGCGGGCGCAATTATATTTCGCTGCGCCATTTGCACGACATCGTGCAGGCGGTAATGTTTCCAGAGGACGTGGCTGCCGAGCGCCGGTTTCGCCTCAGTGCCGATGATCAAAAGTTTGTGTGGAAGTGCATGTCGGAGCTGCCTCGCGAGAGTGATTATCCAAAATATCCCGAAAAGGATTACCCCGACGGCTATGTCAAATTCCTGATGTTCGGCAACTCCAAAGAGCGCATTCCCGATCACATTCGCATTTTTAACAAAGTGGGCAATGCTTACGGCTACCTTACCGACGCTGCTTATTTTGTAGATTTTAATAATGGTGTGGAGTTTTTACTGGCCGCCACCATACACATCAACGAAAACCAGATTTTCAACGATGGGGTATATGAGTACGATCAAATCGGGTATCCTTTTTTAGCCAATCTGGGGCGGGCCATTTATGAGCACGAATTGAAGCGAAAGAAAAAACATGCGCCTGACTTGACGATATATCGTTGAAAAAATAAAATTTGCCGCAGGATAGCGCTAACTTTGAGCGACGAAATTTGCCGCATGTCTATGGTCGATTTTTATAGTTGTTCTCAGCAATGACAACCGAAAAGACCACAGCCAGGCGCACTACCAAATAACAACCAAACAATCACCATGGCAGAAGACATCAAAAAGCAGGAAGCCCTGCGGGAAGCAGCCCTGCGTTACCACGAACAAGGCCGCAAAGGTAAATTGGAAGTGACGGCCACCAAGCCCTTTCTCACCCAGCACGATCTCAGTCTGGCTTATACGCCCGGAGTAGCCGCGCCCTGTATGGCCATTCACGAAGACCCCTCCGCCGTGCGGCGCTATACCGCCAAAGGTAATTTGGTGGCCGTAGTTACCAATGGCACCGCCGTACTCGGCCTCGGCGACATCGGCCCTATGGCCGGCAAGCCCGTGATGGAAGGCAAAGCCATCCTGTTCAAGCGTTTTGCAGATGTGGACGTGTTTGATATAGAACTCGGCACCCACGATCCCGACGAGATCATTCGCACCGTGCAACTGCTGGAGCCTACTTTCGGCGGCATCAATCTGGAAGACATCAAAGCGCCGGAGTGCTTCTACATCGAAGAAAAACTGAAGGAAACGATGGGCATTCCCGTTTTTCACGACGATCAGCACGGCACGGCCATCATTTCAGGAGCAGCGCTGCTGAATGCCATAGAGTTGACAGGCAAAAAAATTGAAAATATCCGCGTGGTCTTTTCCGGCGCCGGGGCAGCGGGCATTGCCTGCGCCAAGTTTTATATTGCATTGGGTGTGCGCCCCGAAAACGTGCTGATGACCGACAGCAAAGGCGTACTGTGGAAAGGCCGCGGCGACGAAGGCAAAAACAAATACAAAGATTACTTCTACCGCGAAACCGAGGCCCGCACCTTAGCCGATGCCATGCGCGACGCCGATGCTTTCTGCGGTGTGTCGCTTAAAGACCTGCTCACTACGGAAATGGTAAAAACCATGGCGCCGAATCCCATTATTTTTGCCATGGCCAATCCCGATCCGGAAATTGCCTACCCTGATGCCAAAGAAGCCCGCCCGGATGCCGTCATCGCCACCGGTCGCAGCGACTATCCCAATCAGGTAAACAATGTGCTGGGCTTCCCCTTTATCTTTCGCGGCGCCCTTGATGTGGAGGCCGTCACCATCAACGAAACCATGAAAATGGCCGCTGCCCAGGCATTGGCCCGCCTTGCTAAAGAAGAAGTGCCGGAAGAGGTGAAGAAGGCTTATGGAGACTACGACCTCACTTTCGGGCCGGATTACATCATTCCCAAACCCTTCGATCCGCGTGTCTTGGTTTGGGTATCTTCGGCAGTAGCCGAGGCCGCCATAAAAACCGGCGTGGCGCGCAAAACCATAAAAATGAACGCCTACCGCGAGCAATTGCTGGGCAAGGTGGACTGGTCGCGCGAGCTGATGCGCAAAATTTACATCTCGGCCCGCAAAGATCCGCGCCGCATCGTATTCCCCGAAGGCAACGACCACAAAATCATCTGGGCCGCCAGCGAGGCCGTGCGCGAGGGCATTGCCAAGCCCATTCTCCTCTCCCGAAACAAAGAAGAAACGCTGGCTTTGTTTGAAGAGCTGCGCCATGATCCAAGCGGCATTGAGATTATCGTGCCGAGGCATTATCCTCATCGTCAGGAATTTATCGAGGCATATCACCATTTGCGGGAGCGCAAAGGCATCACCCGTATCAGCGCTGAAAACGACCTGCGCAACCACTTCTACTTTGGCTCCATGATGGTGCAGCAAGGCTACGCCGATGGTATGGTGGCAGGGGCTACCGTCAACTACCCGGAAGTGCTGCGGCCTGCGCTGCGGGTGGTAGGTACGCGTCCAGGCGGCAAGTTGGTGGCAGGCATGTATCTGATTCAATATCAAAATCAACTGTATTTCCTCTCTGACTGCGCCGTCAACATCACGCCCAATGCAGAAGAACTGGCCGAAATTGCCATTATGACTGCCGATCAGGTGCAGAAAATGCAGTTCGAGCCGCGCATTGCCATGCTTTCGTTTTCCAACTTCGGTTCGGTACGCGCCCCGGAAACGGATAAAGTGGCCGAAGCCGTCAGAATCATCAACCGCCTGCGCCCCGACCTCATGGCCGACGGCCCCATTCAGGCCGATACAGCCTTAGATATGGACTTATTGCAAGAACATTTTCCATTCACCCAATTGCAGAAGCGCCCCAATGTGCTGATTTTCCCTAACTTAGACTCGGCCAACATCGGCATGAAGCTGCTGCGCAAACTCAGCTCGGCCCAAAACATCGGCCCCATTATGGTGGGCTTAGACAAGCCGATTCACTTGGTCACGCGCGATACAGAACTCAACAATATTGTCAATATTACCGCTATTGCTTGTGTGGATGCACAGGTGAGAAACGGGAAAAAGTAATTTTCAGAGTGTCGGCGCCGGGGGCAACCCTGCGCGCCGGCGCTTAAATTTTACCTTCTTTGACAATAGTGTGGGAACAGATTTAGCGGAAGGCAGGACGACTGTAAGGAGGCATGATTTTCGCTAAATCTGTTCCTTTAAGCACACTATTTGTCAAAGAATCAAATTTTAAAGCCATGAAATTCAAAACCAATATCCATTGCAGCAATTGTGTGCGGTCGGTCAGCGGCTTTCTCAACGAGGCACAAGGGGTAGAACACTGGGAAGTGGACACAGCCCACCCGGATAAGATACTGACGGTGAGCGGTTCAGATGCGGAAACAGTAATAGCTGCCGTAGAGGAAGCCGGCTTCGATATCGTATTATTGGAGGAAGTTGGCTAAGATTACAGCCCTTGTGGACATTTTTCGATGCACTCAATGAGCCGCGATACTTCGATGCGTTTGAGGGAGTAGTACATGCAACGGCCCTCGCGTTGTACGCTGAGTACCCCGTTGAGGCGCATGGTTTGCAGGTGATGTGAGGTGAGCGACTGTTCGCTGTTCAGCGTGTCGCATATTTCCGTGACAGTCAGGCGGGGGTGCTTTTCCAACAAATGCACGATACTCAGGCGCATGGGGTGCGCTATGGTTTTCAGAATATTAGCAACGCGTTCCAATTTGGCGGCTTCATCTGAATGGATGGCAATGGCCTGAGTCGTCATGATGTATGAAGGTTTTTTTGTATAAAATCCCTCAATAAACCCCTTGATGAAAGAATAGTTTAAAATCCGATAGAATTAGTATGAAAATATTTCAATTCCTATAATTGCCAACATCACAGGCCTAACTGAGGAGGAAGTATTGCAGGTATTAAAACAAAATGGACTGTTGCCCTGAGCGCTATTTCCCGTTCCCATAAATAACTCCGCCCCCAATCACGTCGTCGCCTTCGTAAAAGACCGCCGATTGGCCGGGCGCTACGCCGCTCACGTTGGCAAAAAAATCCACAAACACCTTATCATCTCCGATGTTACTCAGTCGGCTCAGCGTGCCGCGGTCTTTGTAGCGAATGCGGGTCACGGCTTCAATACCCTCCGGAATCTGTGCGTATTTCATCGGGTTCACCTGGCCCACCGTCATACCGTTCCTGATCAGTTCTTCCAATCGCCCCAACACAACGGTATTGGTTTCCGGCCTGATCTCTGTGACGAACATCGGTTCGCCGAAGGCCATGCCCAAGCCCTTGCGTTGCCCGATGGTGTAAAAAGGATAGCCCTCGTGTACGCCCAGGATTTTACCTTCCGTGTTGACAAAATGACCTCCGGCTACCCGCTCTTCCAGGCCTTCTACCTTCCGTTTGAGGAAACTCCGGTAGTCGTTGTCGGGCACAAAGCAGATTTCATAGCTCTCGGCTTTTTTCGACAGTTCCAAAAAACCCATATCGGCAGCCATCTGGCGCACCTGCGGCTTGGTGAAACCACCCAGAGGGAACTGGCTGCGCTGTAAACATTCCTGGCTAAGTCCCCACAGTACATACGACTGGTCTTTGTTGTCGTCCACGGCTTTGGAGATGAATTTTCGCCCCTCATGCTCTTTGATAATGGCATAATGGCCGGTGGCAATAAACTGACAATCAAGTGCATCGGCCCGTTTGAGCAGCGCGCTCCACTTGATATGCGTATTGCACAACACACAGGGATTGGGGGTTCGTCCGGCCAAATATTCATCTACGAAATTGTCTATCACATAATCGCCGAACTCCTCCCGGATGTCCACAATAAAATGATGGAACCCCATAGTTACGGCTACCTGGCGCGCATCGTTGATGGAGTCCAAGCTGCAACAGCCTGTTTCTTTCCGGCTTCCGCCCGAATTGGCATAATCCCATGTTTTCATGGTGATGCCCACCACCTCGTAGCCCTCTTCGTGCATCATCATGGCGGTGACGGTGCTGTCTATACCGCCGCTCATGGCTACCAATACTTTGCCGTGCTTGCTCATTCCGTGCAGATATTTTGGAAAAGAAGTACAAATTTCCGTGCGGATAGTTTTATCGCGCAGTGGTTTTTGCCCTTTCCCGGAAGGTAATTACGCCTGCGGCCCCAGCCCGGCAAGCTGCCGGCTATTCTTGCCATGACTCCGGTTCTTACCATCTCGCACGTTAAATGACATTCAGCCGACAATAATTCTGGCCAGCCGGCTCAATTTTTCGACCCGGCCATACGTTTTGAAGGAAATTGAAAGATTTTCAGTATTTTTTTTCATTGGGAAGCCCTGATTGGGTTGGGAATAAAATTTTACAAAAGTTAAAAAAGCAACTATGATTTAAAGTTTCTACACCTTATTTGGAATTAAATTCTTTAACAATTGTTTTTATTTCGTTAAAACGGAATAAAATTTTGTTAAAAACTTGACAAATCGAAGTAACCGACGTAACTTTGCAGCGTCATATTGATAGTTCCAAACAAGCCGAATAATTGCTTTATTAACTAACTAACAAATTTGTTACCCATGAAAAAGGTGCTTCTTTCCCTCGCTGTTCTGACTCTTGCCTTGGCTGCCGCTCAAGCTCAGCCCATCCTTAAAAAAGGTTCTGTTGACTTTGCTGCCGGTGTAGGTCTTGTTCCTACTTATGTTGCCGACGGCGCACACATCAATATGCTGCCTGTGAATGTCCGTTTGGGCTATCGCATCAGCAACAATTTCAGCATGTCTGCTTTTGCAGCCTACTCTGCTTCTGAAAAAAACAATGTAGTTCGCCCCGACGAATCTATTGAAAATATTAAAAATCAAGATCTTACGCTGGGTTTACGCGGTGCAGTTCATGCCATTCGCGCCGAGCGTTTTGATGTATATGGCGGTTTTATGTTGGGCTACAACATGCCCAATACAGACATTACTCAAGTGAGCGGCCCCAAAACGGAAACGCCGCTTCCCGGTGGTCTGACGCCTTCTTTCAGCCGTCCGGCAACGAACAAACTCACTTACAGCGGATTTATTGGCGCGTCTTATCTGACAGGCCGCAACCTCGGCTTCTTTGGTGAAGTCGGCTACGGCATCTCCCTGTTCAATGTAGGGATGCAGTGGAAATTGCGTTGATCTGACAGACAGTTTACGCCCACCCCCAATCAACCAAATTTTTGCGATGAGTCGCTTCCCTCTTGTGCGGAAGCGGCTCATCGCTTTTTAAGACAGTCCTTAATACATTTTACCCTGGCCTGACTATGGAGAGCTAAGCATGTTAAAGAAACATCACACATTCAGCCAATATGTCCATTTGGCTACCAATGCCCTGTTTTTGGTGCTGATATTGAGTGCGTTGTAATTGTCGGTATAAACTAAGAAAAAGTCGGATACCGGCGCATACCGCCATTGCAGGCGGGCATTGATGTTGATGTTGTCAATTTGCTGATTGTACTGAATGAACGTGGTGAGGAACACGCTTTTGCTGAAAGTGAGGTCAATGCGCGGCCCGATGAGCACTACCGACGCATCGGAATATGGTTCCGGAAGATCAATGGCTGTATAGTTAATATTGATCGCAATGGCCCCGTAGGGCTGATAACGGTAGCTGACCGAGCCTTCCAGATTAAAGGCGTAACCGTTGAAATACTGTCCGAAAGCAGGCTCGATGCGGTAGTTGAGTTTGGGCCTGCGGTCTGACTGAAAGGAGCCTCCCACGCCCGTGAAGTTGTAGGCTGTTCCTGCCGGCAAGGGCCGTCCACCTGTTCCGGAGGGATCAAAATCCTCGAATAAATAGATGTACTGATTGCTTATACCCGCGCTCATTTCTCCCGTATTGCGCATACTGCCCTCCCACCAAAGATTGTACTCATGGTCGGTGCGGCCCAGTTCGGGCATCCAAAGCAGAGATACCTCCGCACCGATGCTGTGTTGGTTGAATGCGCCTTTGCCGGGGTAGAAAAAATATTGCATATTGGGGCTGATGCGGAAAAAATTCTTGCGTGGCACGAAGCCCACCTCGGCGTTGTAGCCATTGCCGATCCATTGGTGTTCCCAGGCTGCGGACCAGCGCTTCACCCTGTACTCCATATTGGCGCCATGCGCGAAAGCGCCCTCGTTGGAACCCGGCGAAAAAGACCGGTGGTAAAAAATCTTGCCTGTGAGTTTGTTGTCAGAGGAGGCCATGTTGTAGTCTAACCCAGCCACCCTGTTGAATGCAGGAGCGGAGCCGGAACTGTCGGAACGGGCAAAGGATTGTTTGTTGACAAACATGGCGGCTATATTCGAGCGACTGAAAATCTTGCGTTGCATGGCGGCTACGGTATAGTTGGTGCTGGGCTGGTCGAGGTTTTTGTTCGGGGCTGTTTGCATGCTCAGCAGCCCGATGCGCCAGTTGTTGTCCAATTTACCGCTCAGGCGGGCGCCGCCGTAGATCGGATTCTGGATGTTCTGGCCTGTGGAGGGGTCTTGCGTGACGCCGATGCGCCTCGAAAAAAAAGGATTGATGCGCCCATTGCCGAAAGAACTGAACAGGTCGGCATTTTCTAAAAAAAACTGGCGCCGCTCTGGGAAAAATATCTCAAACCGATCTAAGTTGATGACCTGTTGATCTACTTCTACTTGCGAAAAATCGGGGTTGACGGTAAGGTCGAGGTTGAGGCCGGAACTGATCTGTATTTTGGCATCTGCGCCGAGGTTGAAATTGTATTCCGGGCGGGAATCGGGAATACGGACGCCGTCCTCCACGAAGCGGTGCGCGTAGCCGGTATTGACATAAGGAATGATGGAGGCATTGGCGCCGGGCTTGCGCAAGGGCGCGTCCCAGATTATTTTGCCCATATACCCCAAACTCATAATGGGCTGGTTTTGTGGAATGCGGTTCCAGGTGGACTGCACATTGGCCTGCATATCAAAGCGGTAGCTGTTGAAAAACCATTCTGTATCGCCTTCGCGGAATCGGAGCGAACTGAAGGGAATGGCCAATTCGCAACTCCAATAGCCCTCGTGAATGTTGGAGGCGCCCTGCCATTTGTTGTCCCAGAACTCGTCGAAGTCTCGCCCCGGATCCACGCCGCCGTTGGAAATGAGCGCTTCGCGAGTGACGCCGAGCGGGTTCATACCAAATACGATGGCGTTGGTGCGGTCGCGGAAGGTATCGAATACGAAAGTGATGTTGTCGTTGCCTCCGGCCCGATAGTCGCGGCGCAGAGAAGGGATGACAAAGTTGGAATCTTTGGAATAACACTTGGCGGCCACATAGAGGAATTGGTCGTCGTAGGTCATAAATATTTCCGTATCCCAGGGCGCTCTGACGGAGTCAGTGGGGAAAAGTTGCCAAAACTGCCGCGCCGGTTGGCCGGTAAACCAGGCGGCTTCCGTTACATCGCCGTCTATTTTCGGGCGTTCGGATGTTTTTTTCAAAAGGATCGGCGGTTGAAATTCAACAGGTTGGGCGGACATCATTGCCGAAAGGCAACAGAAAGCAAACAGGGGAGCAATCAGGCGCATGTGGTGTGACTTGTGTTCAATCAATTGACGCGCAAGATAGCTACTTTATGAGGAGGCATCGCTTACTTTTTCATACCTTTGCCACACTATGGCCGACGAGAACACCAGCGTACACAATCCGCACGACCGCTTCTTCAAGTCCCTGATGCACAATCGGGAGACGGCGATTGCTTTTTTGGAGGAATTTTTGCCTAATGAAGTGAAGGAGATACTGGATTTGCAAAGTCTGGAATTGGCCAATACCACCTTTCTGACCGACGAACTGAAGCAGTATTTTTCCGACATTGTTTTCAAACTGAAAATGCGTGGTACAGAAGAATCCTCCTTCCTCAGCCTTCTGGTTGAACACAAATCCAATCCGGGCGAGTATGTGGAGTTTCAGTTGTTGGGCTACACGGCCAATGGCTACC
>DDUV01000042.1:0-124618 GCA_002344975.1 Saprospiraceae bacterium UBA2329
GGTCGCCTCTCCCTACTCGATTTTAGGGGCACATTTCGACCAGCGCCCGCTTTTCTTCGCCAAAAGATGGAATAAGAACCGCACTTCGGCGTTGTTGCAGTTGTTTTAACTTTCTTTATCTCACAACTCTTCAATCATGCTTGGAAGAACCATTACATTCCTTGTTGCGCTGGTTATGTTCAGTGCAACATCCTGGGCGCAAACCGCCTACAAAACCGTCACCAAAACTTCTGCCGACGGCAAATACACCTGGCAGGAAGTGGAAAACGACCCTACCCGCTCTCGTTTTTACACGCTCAAAAACGGCCTCACCGTCATTTTGGCTGAAAACAAATTGGAGCCGCGCATCATGACTTTGTTTGCCACCAAAGCCGGCAGCAAAAACGACCCGGCCACCAACACGGGCCTGGCACACTACCTCGAACACATGCTTTTTAAGGGTACCGACCGTTTCGGCTCTTTAGATTATGCCAAAGAAAAAGTAGAACTCGACCGCATCGAAGCGCTGTACGAACGCTACAACAAAACCATTGACGCGGAGGCGCGCAAGGCCATTTATCGCCAGATTGACTCTGTTTCAAGCGTGGCCGCCAAGTACGCTATTGCCAACGAATACGACAAAATGATGTCGGCGCTGGGGTCAAACATGACCAATGCTTTCACTTCGTTTGAGAACACGACCTACATGGAAAACATCCCCTCCAACAATTTGGAGCGTTTTCTGAAAGTGCAGGACGAGCGTTTCCGCAATCCGGTGCTGCGCTTGTTCCACACCGAGTTGGAAGCTGTTTATGAAGAAAAAAACATCAGCTTGGATGACGGCAGCAACAAGGTTTTTGAGGCCATGTTTGCCAGCCTTTTCAAAAAACACCCCTACGGTACCCAAACCACCATCGGCACCATAGAACACCTCAAAAACCCCTCATTGAAGGCCATCCGCGACTACTACAATGCCTACTATGTGCCCAACAACATGGCCCTCATTCTGGCCGGCGATTTAGACCCCGATCAGACCATTGCTTTAGTGGACAAGTACTTCGGCGACTGGCAGAACAAAGCCGTGCCTCCGTTCAAATTTGAGCCGGAAGCGCCCCGCAACACCGTAGAGGAAATCACCGTGACAAGCCCCGACGAAGAAAGCGTGGCCATTGGGTATGTAATGCCCAGCGCGCTCTCGAAGGAAGCGGTGGTGGCTGATTTGGTCAGTTCCATTCTGTACAACGGCAAGAGCGGCTTGGTGGACAAAAACTTGGTGAAGCAGCAAAAAGTACTGGAAGCTTATGGGTTCAATTACCTCCTCAAAGACTACGGCATTTTTTACTTCGGCGGTCGTCCTTTGGAGGGCCAGAGCTTGCAGGAACTCCGCGACCTCATCCTGATGGAAGTGGAAAATCTGAAAAAGGGCAATTTTGAGGAAGACCTCATCGCCGCTACCGTCAACAACCTGAAAGTGAGCCGCATACAAGAGCAGGAGAGCGCTATGAACATGGCCTTTGTGCTGCACGATCAGTTCGTTACCGGCAAGCCCTGGGCCGATTATATGGCAGGCATAGACGCCATGAGCCGCATCACCAAGCAAGACGTGGTGAATTTTGCCAACAAATGGTTCGGCAACAACTACACGGTGGTTTATAAACTCTCCGGCGAAGACGAATCCGCCCAAAAAGTAGAAAAACCCTCCATCAACCCGGTAGAGGTGAACCGCGAATCGCAGTCCGACTTCCTGCGCTCCATCGTGGAGACGCCCGCACAGCCGCTTTCGCCTGTTTTTCTCGATTACAACAAAGACATCCAGAAAACACAGTTGAAAAAGACGATTCCGGTTTGGGGTGTTAAAAACAACATCAACAACCTCTTTTCGCTGTATTATGTATTGGACATGGGTGAGAATCACAACAAAAAACTGCCCTTGGCCGTCAACTACCTCCAGCTCATCGGCACTTCCAAAATGAGCAATGAGCAGATCAACAAGGAGTTTTACAAGCTCGCCGTTGACTTCAGTATATTTGCCAGCCGCGACCAAGTGTATGTCTCCCTCTCCGGCCTTCAGGAAAACCTCGTTCCCGCTGTGAAGCTCCTCGAATCGCTGCTCAACGACCCCAAGCCCGATCAGGATGCTTTGGACAAAATGATTGCCGCCAAAATCAAAGAGCGCAACGACGCCACCCTCAATAAACGCGCCATTTTCTGGCAGGGCCTCGACGCCTATGTGGGTTACGGCCCCGTCAACCCGTTCAACGACGTGCTCAGCAACGCCGACATGCGCGCCATCAAAGCCGCCGAACTGACCGACATCATCAAGTCGCTGCCCAAGTACAAGCACCGCGTTTATTACTACGGTCCCAAAACGGTGACGGAAATGGCCGCCCAACTCAAGACGCTGCACAAAACGCCGGCCAAACTCAACGACTACCCGGCCGAAAAGCAATATCAGCGCCAGATGCAGGCAGGAAATACCATCTATTTTGTGGACTACGACATGGTGCAGGCCGAAGTGGCCATGCAGCGCTGGGACGAGTCGTTCAACGCCAAACTGTTGCCTATGGTGAGCGCTTTCAACGAGTACTACGGCGGCGGCATGGGTTCGGTGGTCTTCCAGGACATCCGCGAATCTAAGGCGCTGGCGTACTCTGCCTTCTCCAGCTTTGCACGTCCCGGCAAGAAGGAAGACCCCTTCAGCGCGCTGTTTTACATTGGCACACAAGCAGACAAACTGCCCGACGCCATGGCTGCCATGAAAAACCTGATGACCAATATGCCCGAATCGGCCAAG
Organism: Saprospiraceae bacterium UBA2329; assembly: GCA_002344975.1. Lineage (GTDB taxonomy): Bacteria > Bacteroidota > Bacteroidia > Chitinophagales > Saprospiraceae > UBA2329. The sequence continues at coordinate 2,774 of DDUV01000042.1, forward strand.
CTGTGGGAAGTGGGGCAGCGTTCCATCAAGCAGGGCATTGAAACCCGCCGCATCACCAAAACCGGTATCCTGTTCAACTACCAAAGCGCCCTGCGCCTCGGCCTCGACTACGATACCCGCCGCGACATCTACAACGCTGTGGATAAGATCACGCTGAACGACATCAAGCAGTTTCACGCAGATCGCTTCGCCGGCAAAAACTGGACGGTGCGCCTCATTGGTTCCAAAAAGCGCCTTGATATGGACGCCCTCAAGCCTTATGGCAAAGTGGTGGAACTGAGCCTGAAGGACATCTTCGGGTATGAGGTGGAGAAGTGATTTCTTAGCTGCGAGCCGCGAGGAAAATAGAGCGGGGGTAAGATACTTTGTTTGATATCCATGTTTTACCTTTGTCTCTATAAAGCCTCCAACTGAAAATGAGGCGGTTGCTTGAACAAAGCGCCGCCTCACTTTTTGAACCCGTTTCTTCATAACCAAAACCTTATTCATCATGCAAAACCTCCAATTTCCGCTCGAATTTCAGTTCAAAATCGCGACGCTGTCCAACGATTTTACCGCCACAGACGCTTCCGGCAGAACCCTGGCTTATGTGCGTCAGAAGCTCCTCAAACTTGTGGATGAAGTGGTTGTCTTCAGCGACGAAACCCGCAGCCAGGAGCTCTACCGCATCAAAGCCAACCAGTGGATTGACTTTTCGGCCACCTACACTTTTACCAATCCATTGGGACAGGAAGTAGGCCGCATTGCCCGCAAGGGCTGGGCTTCTATCTGGAAGGCGCACTACGAGATTTTTGACGAAAACAAAGCTCCCGACCTCATCGTGCGCGAAGAAAATGCTTGGATCAAAGTGGCCGATCACCTGCTGGGAGAAATACCGATTCTGGGTTTGTTCACCGGGTATTTGTTCAATCCTTCTTACATCGTATCCCGCCCCGACGGCACGCAGGTGGTGCGTTTGCAAAAACAGCCGTCTTTCTTCGGTCGCCGCTTTGTGGTCACGCAATTCGGCCCCTTTGAGCAGGGCGAAGAAGTGCGCATCTTGCTGGGCCTGATGATGATGATTTTGTTGGAAAGGAGGAGAGGGTAGGGGCTACTTTTCTCAATATCAGGGAGTTGAAAAACGCCATTCTGCGAGGTACGCGGGATGGCGTTTTTGTATTGCGGGGTACACCTTCGAGCGGGGTTCATCAGCCTCAAAAAATGGATTGATTTTAGGACGCTCCCCCCTCCCGCTCTATCAACTGATTCCCATAATCCCTTATCTGATGGATCAGCGGGATTACTTCCCGGCCTTTTTCCGTGAGGGAGTACTCCGTTTTGGGCGGCACTACCGGATACACTTCCCGGTGAATGTAGCCGTCTGCTTCCAATTCCCGGAGTTGAGCCGTCAGCATTTTGTCTGAAATATGCGGTATTCGGCGCAATTCGCTGTATCGCATCGTCTGGTCTTTGAGGCGCCACAGAATGGGCATTTTCCAGATGCCGCCGATTTGCTCCATCACCAATTGGACGGGATTGTAATACACTTTTCCCTTGTATATAAAATCCGGCATTGTTAATTGTTTGGTTTTCAAATACTAACTTAAAAGTATGTATCGCACTTTTAAGTAATACTCTTGGCAAAGGTAGGTATATGCCCCCAACTTTGCGCCATCATTTTTCACTCAATCACATTACCAAACGATGAGTCAGATAACCGAAGTTCAGTCTTATGTCCATTTTCATGGAGCGCCTTCCAAAGGCAAAATATTGATGGTGGCCAGTTCGCCCGCTACTTCTCAGCAAACAGGTTGGCCCATTGGCTTCTGGGCTGCCGAATTGACGCACCCTTTGCGCGTATTTCAGGAGGCCGGCTATGAAGTGGAACTCGTGAGCACCGAGGGCGGAAAACTGATGATGGATGGCTATTCCGATCCTGCCGATCCCAGCGGCTACTCGGCGCACGACGTTATTTCGCGGGGCTACCTGCAACAGCAGTGGTTCAACGACATGCTGGATAATACCAAAAAACTCAGCGATGTGAACCCCGCCGACTATGTGGCCGTCTTCCTCGTAGGCGGTCAGGGGCCGATGTACACTTTCCGGGGCAATCAGGAGCTGGAAAAGGTATTCGCGCACTTTTACGAAAGCGGAAAGCCCTCGGCAGCGGTATGTCATTCTACCACTTTGCTGCTCGAAGCCAAAACATCGAACGGCGAGCTGCTCGTGAAGGGCAAAACCTGGACGGGCTTTGCCGATGCAGAGGAGGAATTTGCCGATCAGGCGGTGGGCATGAAAATCCAGCCGTACCGCATCGAAACGGAAGCGAGAAAAATAGCCGGTACCACGTTCAAAGTAGCGGCGCCGTTTTCGTCTTACGCTATCCAGGACGGCAACCTGATTACCGGACAGCAGCAAAATTCGGGCGCGGCGGCGGCGGAGTTGGTGGTAAAAGCACTCCAACAATGATGCTTGTTGTTACAAAATGTGCGGTTTTGGCGGCCATGCTCCTGTACGGGGGTATGGCCGCGGCCCAATCGGTGGAAGCCTACTTCGGCCATCAACGGGCAGGCGTGGACCTGATGTGGTTCAGCAATTTCAAAGACGCCCAAGGTGAGCGCAGCCCCTTTTTGTTTTTCAGCCGCAACCGAGCAAGCACCAATTACGACCACTCGCCGACGGCTTTCGGCTCTACCAATGCCGTGTCGTACAATTTCAAAAGCGGTTGGGGCTTAGTGGCGGTTGGCTCCTATCTGAATGCAGGTTTCAGGCCCAAAGCCGGAGTGCAATTCGTAAAAATGAAGGGCGATTTTCTGTTTTTCGGCTGGCTCGTGGCCGACCTGAAGCGGGAAGGAAACCTCGATTTGTTCGGCATGTTTCGCTGGCAGCCGAAGCTGGGTAAAGGCAACCTGCGGCTGTTCTCGCAGTTGGAGTTGTTCCCGGTTTATCATCCCGACAACGATATTTGGAGCATCACCCAGCGTGTAAGGGCGGGTGTCAAAGATCGCACCTGGGAGGCGGGCCTGATGGCGGATTTCAATCAGGCGGGCAAAATAGATTTTATTCAAACAAATAATTTGGGCGCATTTCTACGTCATGACTTTTAATGTGCATTTTTGCTTAAAAATACCGATATGGATTTCAATAAGATATTTCAAAACAACCAACTTTGGATTGCCGAGAAACTCGCAGCCGACCCCCACTATTTCGAGACCTTAGCCAAAGGGCAAACGCCGGAATTCCTGTACATCGGATGCTCCGACAGCCGGGTAACAGCAGAAGATCTGATGGGCTTGCAGCCGGGCGAAGTGTTTATTCACCGGAATATTGCCAATCAAGTCGTTCCTACCGACAACAACGTCAATGCCGTCATTCAGTATGCGGTGGAGCATCTGAAAGTCAAGCATATCATTGTGTGTGGGCACTACGAGTGCGGCGGCGTGAAGGCAGCCCTGCACCCCAGCGACATGGGGCAATTAAACAGCTGGCTGCAAACGCTGCGGGATGTGCGCCGTTTACACAGGCAAGAACTGGAAGCCATCGACGATAAGACGAAACTGTTCGATCGCTTAGTAGAACTCAATGTGTTGGAACAATGTACCAACATCATAAAAATAGATCATGTACAGCGGGCCTGGTACAAAACCGGATACCCCAAAATTCATGGCTGGGTGTTTGATGTACGCACCGGCAAGCTCATTGATCTGAAACTGAACATGGAAAAAGAATTCGGTTCGATCCGGCATATTTATGACTTAAAGCCATTGGAAAAACAATGATCGTCAAAAAAATATTCAATCCGCTGTCTGTGGCGCGCTACATGCGCGTCGAATTGATCGCATCCACGATATTGTCGGCAGCCGTATTTTTTCTGTACCACAACCGGCATTTGGAAAAAGTAAGCCTGCCGTTTTCCATTGCGGCTATTCTGGGTAGTGCCTTGGCCATTTTTCTGGCATTTCGCAACAACAACTCCTACAGCCGTTGGTGGGAGGCCCGCACGGTGTGGGGCGGCATCGTCAACTCCAGCCGGGTGCTGGCGCGCCTCATCATCACCTTTGCCGACAGCCATTCGCACCAGCCCCAGTATGTAAAAGAGCGGAGCGAAGCCTTCAAAAAAGAAATGGTGTATTTGCTCATTGCCTGGGGGCACGCCCTGCGCCTGCATTTGCGCAGGCAGGACGACTGGGAAGCGCTGCGGCCCTTGCTTTCGGAAGCCGCTTTCCGTTCGGTGGCTGCATCCAAAAACCAGCCCAATGCCCTGCAATTGCTGACAGGGCGGCGGATTTACGAGGCTATGGCCGACGGTACGCTGGGCGGTTTTGACAGTTTCCAAATGGAGGGACAGCTATTGGCCTTAGCCAACTACCAGGGCGCCTGCGAACGCATCAAAAACACGCCGCTGCTGCGGCAATATCACTTCTTTACCAAGTTGTTTTTAATCGTTTTTATGGCCCTGCTGCCGTTTTCGCTCATCGCCGATTTCAGCAAAATGGGCGCGCCGGCACTGATGATTCCTGTCAGTATTCTGGTGTCGTTTGTCTTTGGCGTGATGGGCAAAGTCGGCGAGGTGAACGAAGACCCCTTTGAAAACCGGATTACAGACGTGCCGCTCACGGCCCTGTGCAATACGATAGAGCGGGATTTGCGGGAAATGCTGGGTGAAACGGATTTGCCGGACAAGCTGGAGCCGAAGGAAGGGTTTATTTTTTAGAATATGTTGTCCAAAAACAGAATCGAGGCATTCAGCGACGGCGTCATTGCCATTATCATCACCATCATGGCATTTGATCTGAAAATAACCGAGCTGAGTCCCGGTTTTTCTGATCAAGACGTGTGGAATGCGCTCCGTATGGTGGTACCCAAGGTGTTGTCTTACATTTTGAGTTTTATGGTACTGGCCATTATGTGGCTCAACCATCATGTTTTATTTGAAAGAATACCCCATTCCACGCCCCGCTTGGTATGGTACAATATGTTTTTGCTGTTTGCCATGTCTTTGATCCCCATGCCCACGCACTTTCTGGCGGCTCATCCGTTTTTACCGCAGGCGGTCATGTTTTATGGCTTGGTGATGTTTTTGAATGCATTTGGCTTTTTATTGCTGAGGCGGTATGCGGCAATAGAAGGCCAACTCATTCCTTACAGTGCCGTGGTTCACAGGAGCAATGTGGTATCCACTTTGCTCTATTTGTCATCGGTGCTGCTGGCCTTCGTTTCTGTGTATCTGTCTTTCATTATCTTTATCGGTATTCCGGTTTGGTATTTTTTGCCGGAGCGACTGAGCAGGCGATGAATCACCTCTCACCCCATCCGTCGCAGCCGCTCCAATACAGTTTCCTTATCCAATACCGGCAGAAACGGTTCGTAGTTCAGGCCCTGATCAAACAGGAAGCGGGTGAGCAGGATGCGGGCCTGTTTTTGGAGGATTTCCACGTTCCAGGGTTTTTCGATGTAGCGGTCAATGGCCGCCTGATTGATGGCTTCTATCGTGTCCTGATGGGTAGCCAGGCCGGTGAGCAGCAGTTTTTTGGTGTGCCGAAAGCGCCCGTCTTTGTTCACGTCTATGAGCAATTGCACCCCGCTTTTGCCGGGCATGACGTGGTCGCATACCATGAGGCCCACATAGTCGCCCTGAGCGTCCAGCTCATCCAACAGCTCTTCCGCTTCGTCGGCACTCTCGCAGCCTTCGAGGAAGAACGGGCCTTCAAATATTTCGAGGTCTTTCAGTACTGTATTGAGTACTTCGCGTTGGTCCTCTACGCAGATGATGTATGTTTTTTCCATAGCGTTTTTATTCAAGATTTCGGATTCCGGATTTCGGATTCAAGATTGCGGACTCTTTGCTGCGACGGGCAATCGGATGGTAAAGACCGTGCGGCCCGGTTCACTTTCAACGGCAATTTTGCCCCGCAGGTTGTCCACTATTTTTTGAACGATGGACAGGCCCAATCCCAGCCCGAAAGACAGCCCCTCCACTTTGGTGGTCACATCCGGTTGAAAAATGCGCGGCATCAGGTCGGGCGGAATGCCGGGGCCGTTATCGGTGATGGTCACTTCTGCTTTGTCGCCTTCTTTCAGAACGGCCTCAACGGCAATGGTCGGTTTGCGGCGGCCTGATTCGCGGAGGGCTTCGCAGGCATTTTTGATGAGGTTGACCCAAATCTGCACCACCTCGCCCGGATTGGCCTCTATCATCATGGCGGGTGTGGTTTTCAAATCCAATGCGATGCCTTTGAGTTCTTCTTTGAGCAGCATGGTCGCCTGGCGGAGGGTGTCGGCAATGTCCACAGGAATGCGCCGGGAGTGGTTGGCCACACCCAATTCTTTGACGGAGCGCACTACCTGAGAGGCATGGTCGGCGGCGTGGTTGAGATCGTGGAAGGCCAATCCGGCGTCGAAATAAGGCAAAAACTGTTCGAGTTTTTCGGCGGCATCTTTGCCCAATGATTGCATATCGGCATCGTCCAAACCTGCGGCGGCGGCCTGCCGGGCCACCGAGGAGGGCAGGTCGAATCGCTCTTCCAATTCGCGGCGGCGCTGCCGGGCATCGGCGGTAGAGGTGCTGCTGCCCTGCTCCAAACCTTTGCGGAAGAGGTACTGCGCGCTTGGATCGCCCCCCTGTTGCACCAGCGTTTGCGCCCAGTCGGCCAGATGTTCGCCCTGCCGTTTGATGACGCCCACCGCGTTGTTGAGTTCGTGCGCCAGCCCGGCTGCCAATTGTCCCAGCATGGCCATTTTTTCAGAATGGAAGAGTTTGCGCGTGGTCTTTTGGTTTTGAATGGTCATTTTTTGAGTCAGCAACTGGCGCATATAAATTTCCTCCACTACCACCGGCAGGAAATGCTCGGCAAAGCCAAATCCATCCACATCGGCCTGGTCGCCTTCAATGTAGGCCACCTCGCAATCGGTTTCTGCAATGACGGTGGAGTAGCTCTGGTGGGTGTGCGAAAAGTAGCTGTAAACGCCTACAAAGTGATTGGGGGCCGAACGGAATGCCTCGAACGGCTCTTCGGAATCGTAGTTCAAAAAGCCTCTCAATTGCCCCTCAATGACCAAAAAAAGGCGCTCATTGTGCTGGTTCTGACGCAGCAAAACTTCGCCGGCTTTCAGTTGGATGCGCTTCTGGGTGTCTGAAAAATAAGTACTTTTCAGCCATTCGGTATTTATCTTGACGAGCGAGTCTTTCATTTTTTTCAGTTGAAAAAGCCAGTGCCGCTCAATATCATGATTAAAGCAAAAACAATGCCCAGCCCCGCCAGACCTATGATGACGCCTGCGCGTGCCATGTCGGAGGTCTGAATATCGCCGCCGGCATGGGCCAGGGCGTTGGGCGGCGTACTGATGGGCAGCGACATACCCAGAGAAATGCTCAAAGTAACTCCCAATATGATGCCCGCTATGCCGCCGGTGGATTCGAGCGCCAGCCCCGATGTACCCAGTGCCGCCACAATGGGCAGCAGGAGGTTGGCAGTACCGGTGTTGGACATGAAGTTGGCCATTACCAAGCCCACTAATGCGGCCACAGCTAGTACCGTCATGGCGGAAAGCCCCGAAAAGGGAATGAGCGTCACGAGCCGGGTGGCCAAACCGCTTTTTTCCAAAGCCAGACCCAGCGCAATACCGCCGGCCACGAGCCAGAGTACATCCCAACTGATGTTTTTCAAATCTTCTTTGCCGATGATGCCGAAGCTGAGAAATACAGCCACCGGAATCATAGACACCACATACGAGTTCATGCCATGCCAGAAATCGGTGAGCCACAGCAGCACCGTTACCACGAAAGTGGCATAAACAATGTAGGCTTTGGGCGTGCGGAGGAAGCGGGTTTTGAATTTCAGCTCCAACGCAGGCGTGCGGGCAGGATACAGGGTAGTGAGCAACAGCCATATCCCCAACAACAGCACCAATACCAACGGCACCCCGAAGCTCATCCACTGCCCGAAACCGATGGTATTCTCTCCGGTGAGGTACTTGAGCGCAATGGCATTGGGCGGCGTACCGATGGGCGTACCGATGCCCCCGATATTGGCCGCAAAGGGCACCCCCAGCACAAATGCCACCCGCCCCCGGTCGCCGGGTTCAAACAGCGGCAGCACCGGCGCCAACACTGCCAGCATCATGGCGGTGGTGGCGGTATTGCTCATAAACATAGAAAACACTGCCGTTATGGCCATGATGCCCAGCAGCAATCGCTTGGGTTTTTGGCCGAAAGGCCGCAACAAAACCGCCGCCAGACTTTGGTCTAAACGAAATTTGACTGCCGACATGGCCAGAAAGAAGCCCCCCAGAAACAGCAAAATAACAGGCGAGGCAAAGGTACCCATGATCTCGCGGTAGTCTATCAGATTGGGCAATGCTGCTCCGGTCGCGTCTTGCCGCATGGGTTGGAGGCCTGCGTTGGAAATGAGAATCAATTCCAAAACAATGATGAGCACCGAGGTGGCAAAAATGGGAATCGGCTCCAGAATCCAGAACAGGGCGGCCAGCACAAACAGCGCCAGCACTCGCTGCTCTACGGGCGTGATGCCGGGAATGTGCAGCCATTCGGCAGGCATGAACGCAATCAGCAAGGGTATAAGGACGGAAATGCCGGGTTTCAGCCAGGCGCCCAGATGTGTTTTCTTTTTCATGGTTTTTTGTGAGATCAAAATCACCCCAGCAGGGTTTGCCGGGCCGCATCCAATATATGGCGCACGGCGGCTTGGTCGGCAGCCTGGGCATACACCCGCAGCACCGGTTCGGTACCCGAAGGACGAATCATCACCCAACGCTCTTCGCCGAGGTTGAATTTGAAACCGTCCAAATCTTCAGTGGATTCTACCGTGTAAGCCCCGAAAGCCTTATAGGCATTGCTTTTGCAGGCTGCGATGATGTCCTGCTTTTGCGATTCGCGGAGGTGCAGGTCGTCGCGGTCGGAAGCAAACGGCCCCACCACTTCATACACTTCTTCGATGAGTTGCTGGAGCGATTTGCCGGTTTTGGCCATAAATTCGAGGATCATCAAGCCGATCCAGACGCCGTCGCGTTCGGGAATATGGCCTTTTACCGCCAAACCACCCGATTCTTCGCCGCCCACAATGACGTCTTCTTGCGACATGATTTCGGCGATGTATTTGAATCCGATTTTGGTCACTTCGCAATCCAAGCCGAAAACCTGTGCCATTTTTTTCATCTTGTCGGTCACCGAAAAAGTGACCACCACCTTGCCGCGCTCGCCTTTGTAGCGATACAAATACAGCAACAGCAGCAGCAAAATATGGTGAGAATCCACGAAGCGGCCGTCCTGATCGTACATACCGATGCGGTCTGCATCGCCGTCATTGGCCAAGCCCAGCGCGATGTCCGGCGAGTTGGCGATGAGTTGGGAAAGCTCGCCGAGGTTGCGGTGAATGGGTTCCGGCGCCTGCCCCATGAAGGAAGGATTGTACTCGCAATGCAGCAGGTGCGCATCGGGGAAGAGCGTGCGCATCACGTTCTGGCCGGCGCCGTACATGGCATCGAAGGCCATGGGAATATTGGCCTTGCGAATGGCGTCAAGGTCGAAATTGGCATACACATGGTCGAGGTACATCTGCTCCATGTTCAGATATTCGAGCAGACCCTGACTTTGGAGTTCGTCCAATTCGGGCAGTTCTAATGCGCAATGATCGGGAATCAGGTCTTCCACCTCGCCGATTTGAGCGGGCGCGAGCGGGCCGCCGAGATGCGATTTGAGTTTGAACCCGTTGTAGGAAGGCGGGTTGTGACTGGCCGTGATGACCACGCCGAGGCCGGAGCCTGTTCTGGCTGTTGCCAAAGACACCATCGGAGTGGAGACGTAGCCCTTGGCTATTACTACTTTGATACCCAATGCGCCGAAAACGCGAGCGGAGGTTTCGGCAAAAAGCTGCCCGGCAAAACGCGTGTCATGGCCAATAGCCACTTGCTTCATGCCCTGTTGGAGCATCCAGCGTGCAGTGCCCTCGGCTACGCGCTTCACATTGTCAACGGTATATTCTTGTGCGATGATGGCCCGCCAGCCGTCTGTTCCGAATTTAATTGCTGTCATGGCAAATGGATTTGCGGCAAAAGTACGGCTTGTGCGGGGTTCCGGGGCATGTTTGTGGTAAAAAAACTGTGGGGTTTTGCGTCTTGGCAGCGCGAAGTCAGGCCGTCACCCCAAAGCGACCGCCTGACTTGCCGCCCAGAAGGACTTACTGCTGCCCCCAGGCGATCATGCCGCCCTGTAAATTATAGAGTTTGCCGAATCCCTGTTGCTGCATGATGCCGCAGGCCTGTCCGCTGCGATTGCCGCTGCGGCAGTAGATCAGGTAGGTTTTCGACTTGTCCAATTTGGCAGTTTGTTGTGCAAAATCCGGGCTGTTGAAGTTCAACTCCATAGCGCCGGCAATTTTCCCCTGGGCAATCTCGCCCGGCGTGCGCACGTCCAACACTACTACATTGGAACCGGACATCAGCTTCTTGAACGTAGCCACGTCAACGTTTTTGTAAGCGGATACAGGAGTCGCAGCGCTTGCGCCGCCACCTTTGGCAGATTGGGCCTGAGATTCGCAGGATTGAGCGAAAGTAAAAAACAGAAAAGCCGTCAGTACGGGCAGTATGCTCTTTATCATGGTCTGATTTTTTTATGAATGAAAAAACAGCAAAACGCCGGCAGTGGCTGCGTGGTTTAATATGAAGAAAGTTTCATGTATTTTTTCCCGTTTTACATTCCCGCCCCCGGCACTTACCTTTGCTCCTCAAAATTACTCATTATGACAATAGGCATCATCGGCGCCGGTTCTATGGGCAGCGGCATTGCGCAAGTAGCGGCTACGGCCGGGCATCGGGTTGTGTTGTACGATGCTGCTGCTGAGGCTGTTGCAAAAGCGCTGGCCGGTATGGAAAAGACACTGGGCCAATTGGAAACCAAGGGTAAACTCCCCGCCGGAGGGGCCGCCGCCATCCTGAGTCGGATAGAACCGGCGCAGGAATTGTCGGGATTGCAGGCGGCGGAGTGCGTCATTGAGGCCATCGTGGAAAACTTAGAGATCAAAAAAAGCCTGTTCAGAGCATTGGAACCGTTGGTGTCGCCGCATTGCATATTGGCTACCAACACCTCTTCTTTGTCGGTGACGGCCCTGGCAGCCGTTTGTGAGCGCCCGGAAAGGTGCATCGGGCTGCATTTTTTCAATCCGGCGCCCATCATGCGCTTGGTGGAGCTTGCGCCTGCATTGCAAACAAGCGAGGCGGTGATGGAACAGGCCGAAACCCTGATGCGCCAATGGGGCAAAACGCCGGTGCGGGTGAAAGATACGCCGGGCTTCATCGTCAACCGCGTGGCGCGGCCATTTTACGGCGAGGCGCTGCGCATTTTGGACGAAGGCATGGCGGGCATAACGGCCATAGACCGGGCCATGACCGAACTGGCGGGCTTTCGCATGGGGCCGTTTGCGCTGATGGACCTCATCGGCCACGACGTAAATTACACGGTGACGGAAACGGTGTTCCAGTCGTTTTTTTACGACCCGCGCTATCGCCCCTCGTTCACACAAAAGCGCTTGGTAGAGGCCGGGCGGCTGGGGCGCAAGTCGGGCCGCGGGTTCTACATATATAAGGATGGCGCCGCCGAGCCTGACAGCCGTTACGAAACCGCCACGCCTTATACCGAAGAACTGGGCCGGCAGATCGTTCGCCGCATCGTGGTCATGCTCATCAACGAAGCCGCCGATGCGCTGTTTTGGGGCATCGCTTCCCGCGAGGACATAGATTTGGCCATGACCCTGGGCGTCAACTATCCCAAGGGTTTGCTGCGCTGGGCCGACGAGTGGGGCGCGGCTGAATGCGTGCAAATTTTGGACGGCCTGTACGACGAATACAGGGAAGACCGCTATAGATGCAGCCCGCTGCTGAGAAGGGTGGGGGATGGGAAGTGAGATTCCCACCAAAAAAAATGAGGAGGCCGGCCCTGAAGCCAACCTCCTCACCTCTCTATCCATCCGGCGGAGCCTTGGTGTCCTCGCACACTCACCCCTCACCCCTCACCTACTCCCCCCTAAAAACAATACCCTCCCGCTTCAATCAACTTCGACGCCACCAAGCGGCGCGTATTTCTGACGTTCACCGGCGGATACTTCGTATAGCGTTTGAGGCCCATGAGGAAAGTGCGCAACAGATCGCCCTCCGCAAAGGAAGAGATGGCATCCGTAGCGTTTTTATTCATTTTTGCCGTGGTATCGTGGAATACGGTGCGCAACATGGCGTCGTACACCTCCTGTGATACCGGCAGCGAAGACATGCCCGACAATTTCTGCACCCGCAGCAGCAGTGATTCCGCCACAAAGGTGTCAATCATCATATCGGCCACATTCATCACGATTTCCTGCTCTTCTTTCAGATTCAGTTTGCCGTCCATCTGCATTTTGGCCGCAGCGCCCGCCGTCATCAGGATGATTTTTTTGAAATCCCGCAGTGCGCGTTCTTCTTCGCCGTAAGGGCCTTCCACTTTTTCCATCGAAGGCATGGAGGCCAATTCTTTTTGCACTTCCCAGGCCGGTCCTACGATATCAATCGCGCCTTTGAGCGCCCGGCGGAACAGCATGTCCACCAGCAGCAGGCGGTTGATCTCGTTGGTGCCCTCGTAGATCCGGTTGATGCGGGCGTCGCGGTAAGCGCGGGCTGCCGTGCCCTCCTCCGAGTAGCCCATGCCGCCGTGTACCTGCACGTTTTCGTCCACCACATAGTCCAAAACTTCCGAACCTACTACCTTCAGGATGGCGCATTCCATAGCGTATTCCTCAGCCGCTTTGAGCTGTGCCTGCGCGTAGTCGTCGCCCTGCTCCAAGAAGTGATTTTTCATATCTTCCAGCAAGTCCGACACGCGATACAGCGCGCTTTCGCCGGCGAAGGTGCGGATGGCCTGTTCGGCTAATTTGTACTGTATGGCCCCGAAGTTGGCGATCGGCTGTTTGAACTGCACGCGCTCTTTGGCATACTCGATGGAGCGGGTGTTGCACATTTTAGCGCCGCCCAGACTCAGCGAGCACAGCTTGAAACGACCGATATTGAGCGCGTTGAACGCAATGAGGTGGCCTTTGCCGATTTCGCCCAGCACGTTTTCGGCGGGCACGGGGCAGTTTTCAAAAAACACCTGACGGGTGGAAGAACCCTTGATGCCCATTTTGTCTTCCTCGGCGCCCAGCGAGAAACCCGGCGTATCGCGCTCCACGATGAAGCCGGTGAACTTGTCCCCGTCCACCTGAGCAAACACGATGAAAATATCTGCAAAGCCCGCGTTGGAAATCCACATTTTTTGTCCGTTGAGGATATAGTGCTTGCCGTCGGGGCTGAGATCGGCGCGGGTTTTGGCGGCCAATGCGTCCGAACCCGAACCCGGCTCGGTGAGGCAATACGAGGCTTTCAGCTCGCCGCTGCCGAGGCGCGGGAGGTAGTGTAGCTTCTGTGCTTCGGTGCCGAAGTAGAAAATGGGCAACATGCCGATGCCGATGTGTGCCGCAAAAGATACGGTGAAAGAACCGGCCGGCCCCAGCGCGTCGCCAATGAAGGTATTGGTGTTGGTGTCCAAGCCCATGCCGCCGTAAGCTTCCGGGATATGCGCCGACAACAGTCCCAGTTCGCCCATTTTTTCGAGCAGGGAGGCGCTGAAGCCCGGTTCCTGTTTTTCGATGCGGTGGTAATTGGGGAAAATCTCCTGGTGCAGAAAATCGCGCACCATATGATAGATCATGCGCTGATCTTCGTTGATTTCTTCAGGAATAAACGTGTCTTCGGGCAGGGAAGACTTGACCAAGAACTCGCCGCCTTTGAGCACCTGCGACTTTTGAACCAATACGTCGGACATGGCTGATATTATTTTTGGATATGAGTAAATAGCGAAAATTCGCTACAAAGATATACCCGTTTTTTTGAATTGTAAAGAGGAGAGCGAAAATTTTAGCGAATTTTCGCTGAATTGAGTGGAAGTGAGGCGCTCACTTCGGGTCAGCTCCTCGCTTGGCGGGCAGGCAGGCAGTGCGAATTCAGGAGGTAACCGGAAGTTACCACCTGACCCCCGGGCAGCGCGAGGCGCTCACTTCGGGTTAGCTCCTCACTTGGAGAGCAACATTTCCCCCTTTTCCCTTATCTTGCCCCCTGAAAATCAAATTCGAAGAACAGGTTTGGATTTGTAATAAATAGATTATGTCCGTACCGCCAATTTTCATCAGTTACAGGGTAAAGGATACCCAGATCGAAGCCCGGCTTTTGTATGTAGAATTAGCCAACCACTTTGGCAGGAATGCCGTGTTTTTGGATAAAAAACGCATCGAACCCGGCATGGACTGGCCGACAGAACTGGAAACCAAGGTCGCCGGCTGCCAGGTTTTGCTCATCCTTGTGCGAAAAGGGGTGATCTGGGCGGGGCTTAATGAGGACAATGGAGAGTACCGGATCAATGACCCGAAAGACTGGGTGCGGCGTGAAATTGAGACATCAAACCAGTCGGACAAGGAAATTCTCCCCGTTTTTCTTGATAAGGCGAAGTTTCCCGCAAAGAGCGTTTTACCCGAAGCGCTGCACTTTTTATGCACCCAACAAGACAAACCCATTGAAACCGAAAACAAATGGGACGACGGCGTCGCCGCGCTCATCAAATTATTGGAGGGGAAAGGCATCCGGCCTCAGAAAACCGGCGGAGAAAACCCCGTCACCCTGCTCGACGACTACCCCCTTCCCGCCGGCATCAATCCTTTCAAAAAATACAAAGAACCGTACATCGGCATGCGGTACTTCGACCATGACGCAGCGCCGCTGTTTTTTGGCCGCACCCGCGAACTCAACGCCTTTTTCAGCCTCATCGAACGCCCCGAAACACGGCTCATCTTAGTGTATGGACACAGCGGCGTTGGCAAATCCTCGTTCCTTGCAGCAGGGGTGCTGCCCCGGCTCGAACACAAAGTAGGCGACCAAAACATACACTACGAACGCCGCGACAAAACCATCCAACTGGGCAACCAATTGCAGCAACTCCTTGAAAAACCCCGCGAGGCAGCCCAAAAACGTATTTTCATCCTCGATCAGGTGGAGGAAATGTTCACCGACCCGGTGAAAAACGAACGCAGCCGTATGGTGGACATACTCGAGGCGGCGCTGCAAAACAACCCCGCCGACCAGTTTGTGCTCGGCTTTCGAAGCGATTACCTGACCGATGTGCAAAGCCTGCTGGCCGAAATCCGCACGGGCAGCGAGGCCGTCCACCTGGAACCCCTCGACCGCAGCGCCATTGTGGAAGCCATTGAAGGTGTGAAAAGAAGCGAAGAAAAAAATCGAATTTTTCAGTACCACCTCGATTTTGACGATGATTTCGCCCGGAAAGCGGCTGCCGACCTCATTGCCAAAGAAACCGCGCAGGTCAGCACCATCCTGCAGAGCCGTATGCAGAAGCTCTACCTCGCTGCACAGGAGAGGCGGGCGCCCAGCGAACCCAAAGTGCGCCTGCGCTGGGAGGACTACGAAGTGTTGGCCAAAAACGCGCACGCAGAGTCCGAACTCCTCGACCGCGCCATCGAAAAAGTGCAGCAGGAGTGCTCCGATGCCGAGCTCCATACCATCATCGAAACCCTCGACCAATTTGTCATCAACAAAGAAACAGCCGGCGCCAAATCCAAGACCGACATCGAAAACCTCGAAAGCCCGCTTGTCCAAACCCTGCTCCATGTGAACCTGCTCACCGAGCTGCGGGCCAAACAAGCCATCCGCCTGGCGCACGATGTGCTTGCGCCGGTCGTCCGGCGACGACGCGAGGAGTTGGACCGCAGCAAATACGACAGCCGCACCGCTCAAACCTTCGACTTGCTGTGGCAAAACATCCAAAGAGGTTTGGAAACGCTGGATTACGAGGCTGCCCGGCAAGCCCTCAGCGAGGCCGCCCAACTCCAGTTTTACCCCAAAGCCTACGACCTCGCCCCCCTGGCTTATGAGTTGGCTTATGTATTTCTATGGGCAGACAAAGGCACCGAAGGCGCAGCACTACTCCGCATCTTTTGGGACATCCAAAAACAACGAGGCATCCTCTTTGCGCCCCTGCCGGAAAGCTCCGACCCGGCCCGGCTTCGCGACTACCTCGCCGCTTGCGACCCCGACCTGTTCATGCACCTGGAGCATACTTACTTCCCCACCATGATACCGGTGCAGGGCGGTACTTTTACCATGGGCAGCAATGAATACAAAAATGAGCAACCGCCACATGAGGTCACCCTATCCGGTTTTGCGATCGCCCAAACCCCGACGACCTGGCAGCAATTCGGCATTTTTTGCCTTGAAACGGGTTTCAAAGTGCCGCATGATGAAGATTGGGGGCGCGCCAATCGCCCGCTCATCAACGTCAGTTGGGAAGATGCCGCTGAGTTTTGCCGATGGATTTCCACAAAAAGGAGCAGACATTACCGGTTGCCTACCGAGGCTGAATGGGAATACGCTGCCCGTGGGGGCAGGCTCTCGAAAGGCTGCCAGTACGCCGGCAGTGATAATTTGGATGAAGTAGGCTGGTATTGGGAAAATTCGGGAGATGAGCGGCTTTCCGGTGAATGGGGTATTGACAAAATCAACAAAAACAAGTGCCGAACGCATCCGGTAGGTCAGAAGCGGCCCAACGAATTAGGCTTGTACGACATGAGCGGCAATGTATGGGAGTGGTGCGAGGATGACTGGCACGATAATTACAATGGTGCGCCGACGGATGGGCGGGCCTGGGTGGGTAGTAGTAGGGGCGACTACCGCGTGTACCGCGGCGGCAGCTGGGCTTTCGATGCCGTGCTCTGCCGCGCCGCGTATCGCAACTACTGGACTCCGTCGAATCGCGTCAGCTACGTCGGCTTCCGCCTCGTCCGCAGTTCACCCCGTGAAATAAATGATTAATGCCATGTATTTTTATGTTTATGTCTTACGCAGTGAGGTTGACGGTAAGTTATATACCGGTTATACTGCTGACTTACGAAAGAGGTTGGAGAGTCACAATAATGGAGAGGTGAAATCAACAAAGGCCCGTCGTCCGTTGGTACTTGTTTATTTTGAAGGATGTCTTAATCAGCAAGATGCTACTCACAGGGAGCAGTATTTAAAAACTACCTATGGGAAAAGGTATTTGAAGAATCGTCTAAAGAATTATTTCACGGGGTAAAGGAGGTTTGCTTTCCTGGCCTAACTATGAGCAAAAGAGGAAGCGAAATGCACCTACGGAATGGAGCAAGGAGGGGGGAGGGACGATCCCTCCGGCGGAATGGAGAAGGTGCATGGAGCTAAGTAATGTTGGCATTGATGGGGCGTAAGCCCCGATTTTTTTTTAAATGCTAATAAAAGTAATCAGCGTGCCGGTAGCGTACAGCGACAGCATGAATGAGGAACTGAACCGCTCGCGCCGGGATTCCACGGCGTGAGGCGCTAACTTCCGGTCAGCTCCTCACTTGGGGGTAAGGATTTATCCAAAATGGATTGAATCTGCTTTTCCAGCGCCGGCAAGTAAAGCGCAATAGTAACCCAGATGGTATTCAGGTTCAGCCCATCATAATCGTGGATGAGAACATCCCTGAAGCCGGCCATTTGTTTTCATGGTATTTCGGGGCTGGCAAGGCGTATTTCGTCAGGGATGCGTTTTGCAGCTTCTCTCATAATTTCAAATTTTCGCACAACGGCGCTGATAATGAGATCGCTATGGTAGAATTCCTCCTCGGTGACGTCCCGGGTAAAGTTTAAGATGGCCGTGATAGCCTCATGGATATGCGACAGGTAGATGACGGGGTCTTTCTTCATGCGGCTTGGTAGATGATTTGGATATCTCGTTCGATATAGGGTTTAAGCCGCTCGCTCAGGTATTTATATGTTAAAATGTCAACTTTTCTTTCCAGGATTTCCTCCAGGTCTTGCTTGTAGCGCACATAGTCGAATAAACTGATTTGCGCAGCAGGGTCGAACTGCACAACGATGTCCACATCGCTATTACCGGTCATTTCATTCCGTGCTAAAGATCCTGCTATTCCCACCCAAATCACCGGCTGATGTGACATGTAATCTCTGATGGTCGCTATGATGGCTTCTTTTTCTATGAAGATGAAATATCTACACAAAGCTATAAAGACATTTTGAAAAAACATAAGATATAGCGGTTTAATCAGACTTCTTGTTGCAAAACACGCACCACTAGTGCCGAGATTCCATCTTCAAGTTTACGCCGCAGGGCGGGGCGCGAGTATTACGCGGGTTCTACCCGCTTGTAAAACGCCCAATTTCAGGGCAATCTCGCGCTACGTTTTCCTCTACGGTCCCCTCTCCATTTGTCATTCCGTAGCGTAGCGGAGGAATCTGTACCATCTCCGCAGGCAGCCAGACGCGGGTGTCATGCGCGGTGGTACAGGTTCCTACGCCTTGCCTGCCGGCAGCTACTGTTTGTACACAACTCCTCGCGTCTGCCCTTCGCGCTTAGCTGTCGCGTGCCCGCCCGACAGTCGCGCGGCGTAGTCAAAACCGTGGCGGCTTCGGCCCCGCCAACGGCGTGGTTATGGCTTCAAAAGTGAGTGCCGTCCCAAAAGCTGAACTTACCGCAATAAAGTCAAAGACTTCCGACCAAGTTGCCGCAGAACGGCGAAGCCCGGTTTTGACGAAGCTGAGGCTTTGTGCGGTGCCCCGCCGTTGGCGGGGGACCTTAGGGCGGGGGGCTTTTTGGGTACTTTTTTGCCGGAAAAAAGTACCAGAAAAAAATTTACATAATCCATTTAATCAACTGTAAATCTTTATTTTATGCAATCGTATCATCGTTCTTTTTCTAGATAAAAAGAACCAAAAATCACGCCGCGCCGTGGCGCGGTTCTTTCCGGTTTTTCTGTCGCCCATCTCCTAAAATCTGTAATGCCGGTCCCGCGTTGCTCTTGGCCTGATCGGCTGCTTGAGAACGAGCTTAGAGGGCAACATTAGGGAAAAAAGATGTGTACAAACAGTAGCTGCCTGCCGGCAGGGAACGACAAACGTAGAGGGCAAACGTAGTGTGACCGGCGTGAGGCGCTGACCTCCGGTCATTTCCCCTTCCTTACCTCGTTCAAAAACGCTTTTCCTGCACTTTGAATAAGCCCTTGCACGGAGTTGAGGATGATATTTGCACCATTTTCAGTGAGGGCATTGGCCTGTTCTGCCGTACCTGCCACGGTTCCCACCCACTTGCCGGCGGCGCGCACCTTGGCCATGATCCCGTTGATGGTATGCTTCACTTCGTCATTGGCAGGACCATCGTAGTATCCCATGGACATGGCCAGATCGCGCGGGCCGATGATGAACCCGTCCACGCCCTCCACCTGAAGGATTTCGTCCAAGTTCTCTATACATTTCAGGGTTTCGATCTGCGGCAGGATGACGATCTGGTCATTCGCCCATTGCACATACTGGCCTTGAGGGAGCCGCCCCATGAGGTAATCGGCAGCACGCACAGGACCCAGGCCGCGCTGGCCTAATGGCGGATACTTCACAGCAGCTACCAAGCGCCTCACATCCTCGGCCGTGCGGATACCGGGCATCATTACCCCGCTGATGCCCGCATCGAGGAATTGCAGGATGAGTTTCTCGTCCACGCTGCGGATGCGCGCCCATACAGGGATGCCGGCCGTTTCGCAGGCGCGAATGATATGGGTGGCCTCGGTAAGCGTGATGGCCCCGTGTTCGGCATCCATCATATACAGATCGAAGCCGGTATAGCCGATGTACTCACAGACGACCGGATCGGTAGTGGGCGATAGAATGCCATACACTACGGCGCCTTGTTGAAGTTTTTCTTTTGCTGTGTTGTTTTGCACGATGATGTAGGTTTAAGATTCATTCGTTCGTTGGTATAAGCGTTGGGCAGGGTGCATTACCTCAACCCACACCGATGCGCTGCCGGTTGGGCAAATATCAACAATTTCCCTACAAGTAACGAGAAGCAGACTGGAATTTATCACTCGCGCCGAGATTCCATCTTCATGTTTACCCCGCAGAGAGGGATGCGGACTATCATGGGTTCCACCTAAGTTTACCACGCATGGCGTGGCTTGTAAAACGCTCATTTTTAGGGACCTCTTCCGTCTCAAACATG
Source organism: Saprospiraceae bacterium UBA2329 (assembly GCA_002344975.1). Classification (GTDB taxonomy): domain Bacteria; phylum Bacteroidota; class Bacteroidia; order Chitinophagales; family Saprospiraceae; genus UBA2329. Next base: position 22,845 of record DDUV01000042.1, read on the forward strand.
AAAACATGAACCTGTTTTCACCACTGCGCACATCCCGTTTTTAGTCCGCCCCTGTTTAGAAGTGATCTAAATAATTTTCGTTTTTGTATAAATTTTGTTAAAGCATTTAACAGATTATATATTTGCGCCACTTTTCAGGCTGGAGCGGATTTCAGCCAAAAACGAAAGACTTACAAACAACCGAAACGATGATATCCAGATTTGCATTCAGCCGTCTGACTTTGGTTCTCGTCTTTGCGCTATCTTCTTTTATCGCTTCTGCACAAGAAGCTGATATTGAGGCAGGTAAAACGATGTTCAGGAACTTGTGTGCCGCTTGCCACAACAAAGACATGAAAAGCGATCTCACTGGTCCGGCCCTCGGCGGCTTAGAAGACCGCTGGGCAGCCTTCCCGAAAGAAGACCTCTACAGTTGGATTCGCAACTCGCAGGCTTTGGTCAAAGCAGGCCATCCCCGCGCCGTAGAAGTGTATAACCAGTGGAAGCAGGTGCCGATGACGCCCTTCACCAGCCTCACCGACCCGGAAATTACGAATATCATTGCGTACATCAACTGTACGTTTACCAATTCCTGCCCGGGCGCGGTAGATATGAATAAGACGGTGGTAGAAGTTGCTCCCAAGAAGAAGGACTACACCTTCCAGTTGCTCATCACGGCGCTGATACTGGGCATTCTGGCCATCGTGTTTGCCGGCATCATTGCCAACCTCAACTACATGTCGAAGTTGCAGGAAGGCCAGGAAGCCCGCCGGAAGTCCTTGGTAGAAATCCTGACGAGCCGCGGCGTAGTAGGATTTGTGATCTTTGCACTCATCGTACTCGGCGGATATACAACGGTGAACAACGCCGTGGCGCTGGGCCGTCAGCAAGGCTACGCGCCGGAGCAGCCCATTAAGTTCTCGCACGCTACGCACGCTGGTTTGCACAAAATTGACTGCCAGTATTGCCACGACGGCGCTCGCCGCTCGAAGCACTCCGTTATTCCGGCTGCCAATACTTGTATGAACTGCCATGCCGCTGTGGATGTGGGGTCTCAGTACGGCACGGCCGAGATCACCAAAATATACGCTTCCATCGGCTGGAATCCCAGCGAAAAGCAGTACATGGAGAATTACGACAAAATGAGCGAGGCCGATATCGAAAAAGTCTATCGCAAGTGGATTGCCGATGTTTATACCCGCGACATGAAAGACAAGGACCCCAAAATGGACCGCCTGGAAAAAACGGTGAACGAGCAGTGGAGAGCCATCAAGGCATCGCTTACCAACGAAAACAAGAGCAAAATTCAAGGCCCCATCGAATGGGTGCGCATCCACAGCCTGCCCGACCACGCTTACTTCAACCATGCACAGCACGTTTCCGTAGGCAAAGTAGCCTGCCAAACCTGCCACGGCCCGGTAGAAGCGATGGAAGTGGTGCAGCAGCATTCTCCGCTTTCGATGGGCTGGTGCGTAAACTGCCACCGCCAGACGGAAGTGAAATTTGCCGACAATGAGTATTACAAATCTTACCAACGCTACCACGAGGAGATCAAGAAAGGCGAACGCAAGGCGGTGACGGTGGAAGAAATCGGCGGTTTGGAGTGCCAAAAGTGCCACTATTGATCCTGAAATCCTTTTTCTCAAGTATCTAAGAATCTCATCATACAATGAAGAAAAAACAGCAAGAGGTCTGGATAGGAGTTGAACAACTCACCAATGACGCTGCTTATCAGGAACTCGTAGAGAAGGAGTTCAACGATATGCCCATCGTAGAGCAGTTGGCTCAGGAAAATGCTCCGGCACTGCAAACCAATCGCCGCGATTTTCTCAAGTATCTCGGTTTTGGTTTGGGCGCCGCTACGGTAGCTGCCGGCTGCGATATTCCGGTACGCCGCGCCATTCCGTATGTCGTCAAACCGGACGAAATTGTGCCGGGCATCGCCGTTTATTACGCATCTTCTTATGTGTATGGCGGCGACTACTGTTCCATCTTAGTAAAAAGCCGCGAAGGGCGTCCTATCAAAATTGAAGGCAACACCCTTTCCAAAGTAACCAAAGGCGCCACCAGCGCCCGCGCTCAGGCCGCTGTGCTCAGTCTGTACGACACCAGCCGCATCAACGGGCCGCACCGCATCCAGAACGGCAAAATGCAGAAGCCGCTCAAAAAATCGGATGCCGGTCTTTCCTGGGCGGATATGGACAAGGAGGTCATGGGCAAACTCAAGCCCGAATCCCGCGTCCGCATCGTAGCGCATACCATCCTCAGCCCGACTACAAAAAAGGCCATTGCCGACTTCACGGCCAAATTTCCGAACACCGAGGTAGTCATGTACGATCCGGTGTCTTCTTCGGCCATGTTGCAGGCCAACGAAAAGAGCTTCGGCCAGGCGGTCATTCCGTCTTATCACTTCGATAAGGCACAGGTGATTGTCTCTTTTGACGCCGACTTCCTGGGTACCTGGATTTCTCCGATAGAATTTGCAGGCCAATACGCCCAGAATCGCAAGGTGGACCCGAAAAATCCGAAGCTTTCCCGCCACATTCAGGTGGAAAACCACATGACGCTCACGGGTTCCAATGCAGACAACCGCATCATGGTGAAACCCTCCGAGCAGGGCGCGGCCATCGTAGCATTGTACAATGAACTCGCCACGCTCAGCGGCAAGGCGCGCGTCAGCGGTCCGGCTCTTGATCCGGCCAAAGTTTCCAAAATCAAAGAAGCCGCGAAAGAACTCGCTGCCGCCCGCGGTGCGAGTTTGGTAGTGAGCGGCTCCAACAATACCGGCGAACAGGTGCTCGTCAACGCCATCAACGATATGTTGGGCAACTACGGCGCTACCATCAGCTTTGAAGCCGCTTCTCTTCAGCGCCAGGGCAACGACGCCAAAATGCAGGCACTGATTAAGGAGATGGGCGCCGGAGCAGTAGATGCCCTCTTTGTTATGGACGGCGCCAATCCCGCTTATGACCTGCCCAACTCCGACAAGTTTGTGGAAGGTATGGGCAAAGTGAAAGTCAAAGTTTCGCTTTCAGGCGTACCCAATGAAACGCTGTTGGCTTGCGACTATGCGGCTCCCGCCAACCACTTCCTCGAAAGCTGGGGCGATGCAGAACCCAAGCGCGGCCATTACAGCCTGATTCAGCCGGTCATCGCGCCGCTGTTCAACACCCGTCAGGCGGAAATCAGCCTGCTGACCTGGGCCGCTTCCGAAAACCTGAACGCCGCCGCCGAACAACCCGCCTTTGAATACCTCAAGGAGCACTGGCAGCAGGCCATGTTCCCGAAACAAAACAACTTCTCTACCTTCCAGGCATTCTGGGACAGCACCCTGCACGACGGCATCTTCGAAGTAGCCGGCGCCGGCGCTGAAACCAAGCCTTTCTCTGCCGATGTGAACGAGGCTGCCGCCAAAGTGCGCAAGCCGGGTTCATCGGAATTGGAGATATCCTTCTTTGAAACCGTCAACATGGGTGGCGGACAGTTTGCCAGCAATCCCTGGCTACTGGAAATGCCCGATCCCATCACGCGTACCGCATGGGGCAACTATCTGGCCATTCCGGTAAGCTGGGACGGCAGTGATTTCAAGTCGTTCAAAAACCTGAACAACCGCGAGATTTACGGTCAGGCCGACATTGTGGAAGTGGATGTGAAAGGCAAAAAGCAGCCCATCACCGCCGTTCGCCAGTTTGGTCAGATGCAAAATACCTTGGGCTTGGCCATCGGCTACGGCCGCGAAGTGACCGGCGAGGTAGGCCGTGCATTGGGCAACAAAGTGGGGATCAACGTTTACCCCTGGCTCAGCATTGATGCCGACGGCAATACGCAATACTATGCTGTGAATCCAACGGTGTCTGATAAGATCGGTACCGAAAACGACTTTGCCTGCGTGCAGTACCACCACACGATGGGGGTAACTGAGAAAAAAGGCAAGTTGACCTATAAAGACAAGCGCACCGGCGAGCAGAAGGATGTGAATTTGGATGAGAAGGTATCTTCCCGCCTGAAGGACCCCTTCAACGAGCACGGTTTCCAGGGCGGCATCACCGAGCGTACCATTATTTATAAAGGCAATCTGAAAGAGCTTCCCGAACTGACGGAGAAAATCCACCACAAGCGGGAGGAAGCCCAGCACCTCAACGAGCAGACCATCTATCCTACACAGAAATATGTGAAGGACATCTACTCGCAGGGGCACTGGTGGGCCATGCACGTTGACCTGAATGCCTGCATTGGTTGCGGTGCTTGTCAGGTAGCCTGCGTAGCTGAGAACAACGTGCCGGTGGTAGGCAAAACAGAAGTAGCCCGTCACCACGAAATGACCTGGCTCCGCATAGACCGCTACTACTATGGCGATTATGAAAATCCCAATGTGGTTTATCAGCCGATGATGTGCCAGCATTGCGACAACGCGCCTTGCGAAAACGTGTGTCCGGTGGCCGCTACCAACCACAGCAGCGAAGGTCTGAACCAGATGACCTACAACCGCTGTATCGGTACGCGCTACTGCGCCAACAACTGCCCGTACAAAGTGCGCCGTTTCAACTGGTTAGATTACACTACGGCAGATATTTTTGTGGCCAACGAATATCGCGTCAATGGGGAAGAAATTCCATTCTATGCGGACAACCTCGTGCGCATGGTGCTCAATCCGGATGTGACGGTTCGCTCTCGTGGCGTGATCGAAAAGTGCAGCTTCTGTGTGCAGCGCATCCAGGAGGGTAAGCTCACCGCCAAGAAAGAAGGCCGCGCCCTCCGAGACCACGATGTGAAAACGGCTTGCCAGACCGCCTGCCCGACGGGCGCCATTACCTTCGGCGACCGCAACAACAAAGAGAGTCTGGTAGCGCAAAAGATGGACAGCCCGTTGAATTACATCGCGCTTGAAGAAATCAACGTGTTGTCTTCCGTCAACTATGCGGCGCGCATCAACAACCGCAATGAAAATTTGGACGCCTAATTGATCAATCCGGTACGCCCGGCGTACTTCTTTAAAATAGAGAACAAAATGAGCGTTGTAGTATCTCCAATTCGGGAACCTCTGATAGAAGGCGGTAAAACCTACCATCAGATCACCGAAGATATTTGCTCTCCCACCGAGAAAGCACCTAATCTGGCCTGGATGATTGCCTTCGGCCTGAGTTCAGCTTTTCTGGGGCTGTACATTTTTACCGTAGCCTGGACGATCTGGTTCGGTATCGGCACCTGGAACCTCAACCGCACCATCGGCTGGGGCTGGGACATCACCAACTTCGTGTGGTGGGTTGGTATCGGTCACGCCGGTACGCTTATCTCGGCCATCTTGTTGCTGTTCCGGCAGCGTTGGCGCACAGGGGTGAACCGGGCTGCTGAAGCCATGACCATCTTTGCGGTGATGTGTGCGGGTCAGTTTCCGCTCATTCACATGGGCCGTCTTTGGCTGGGCATCTTCATCTTTCCGTATCCCAACACGCGCGGCCCTTTGTGGGTAAACTTCAACTCTCCGCTGTTGTGGGACGTGTTCGCCATCTCCACCTATCTTACGGTATCCTTGCTGTTCTGGTATTCGGGCTTAGTACCTGACTTCGCTACTTTGCGCGACCGTTCGCAGGGCTTGCGCCGTAAGATTTACAATGCAGTCTCTTTCGGCTGGACCGGTTCTGCCAAGCACTGGCAGCGTTTTGAAAGCCTCGCGTTGATTCTCGCCGGTTTGTCCACGCCGCTCGTATTGTCGGTACACACCATCGTATCCTTCGACTTTGCCACCTCGGTGATTCCCGGTTGGCACACCACCATCTTCCCTCCGTATTTCGTAGCGGGCGCCATCTTCTCCGGCTTTGCGATGGTACAAACGCTGATGCTCATTGCGCGCAAGGTGCTGAAATTGGAAGAGTACATCACTTTGCAGCATATAGACAGTATGAACAAGGTGATCTTGGTGACGGGTACCATTGTGGGCGTAGCTTACCTGACGGAGCTTTTTATCTCCTGGTACTCCGGCTATATTTACGAGCAATACGCTTTTTACAATCGCGTACTCGGCCCTTACTGGTGGTCGTATGTAGGCATGATGGCGTGTAACGTGTTGTCTCCTCAGGTGTTCTGGAGCCGCAAAATCCGCCGCAGTATCTGGTGGACGTTCGTGATGTCTATATTCGTCAATATCGGTATGTGGTTTGAGCGCTTTGTGATTATCGCCACCACGCTGGCCCGCGATTACATCCCCTCTTCCTGGAGCTACTATGTGCCTACTTGGGTAGAAATCGGTATTTTCCTCGGCACTTTGGGCTTGTTCTTCACCCTGTTCCTCACGTTCACCCGCGTAGCGCCGGTGGTAGCAGTAGCAGAAGTAAAAGCCATTCTCAAAGCCGGTGGCGACCAATATGTGGGGCCGAATGCCAAGCCGCACCACCACCACGGCCACGATGAAGTAAGCACCGAAGCACATCACTAATATCAACTTTGAACAAGCTACAACCGAGCATACAATGAAACATCAAAAAGAGGTAATTTACGGTTTGTACGATGATGAGGAAATCCTCCTCCGCGCCGTGAAAAAAGCACAGGCCGACCACATCGAAATCATGGATGTGTTCACCCCGTTTCCGGTACACGGCTTAGACAAAGCTATGGGATTGGAGGAGAGCCGTTTGCACATCGCTGGTTTTGCTTATGGCCTGACGGGCACGCTCACGGCGTTCTTGTTTATGACCTGGGTGTTCACCCGCGACTGGCCCATCATTTTCGGCGGTAAACCGTATTGGTCGGTGCCTTCCTTTATTCCCATCACTTTTGAGGTGACGGTATTGTTCGCCGCTATCGGCATGGTGGTCTCTTTCTTCACCGTGTGCGGTATGGCGCCCGGCCGGGTCAATCCCACTTTGGACGACCGCATTACCGACGATAAGTTTTGCATTGCTTTCAATGCGGCAGGAGCGGAAGAGGAAGAGCGCGACCGCCTGCGCAGTTTCCTGAGTGGAACCGGAGCTTCTGAAGTAAACATGAAGACGATTTAATTCGCCATAAAAAGAGAGCTTAGATGAAAACCATTAAGCAAATAGTTTTTGTGCTGGTCATTGCCGCTGTGATGCAGGCCTGCCAACCTGCCGGCGGCGAGTTTCCCGGCAGCGAATACATGCCCGACATGGCGCACCCGATATCTTATGAGGCCAATGCTTACGATGCCTATAAGTATCATACATGGGACGAGCAAAGTGTGATGACCCGCAAGGAACTCACAGGCAGGATGCACCCTGTGAAAGGAACGATTCCGCGCGGTTATGCCGGCGTCTATTTCGCTTCCGGCGATGAAGCTCAACAAGCGGTGATGGACAACATGCACGGCGTAGGGAGCAACAACGCCCAAGCTATTCCGGTAAACGGCAAAGTGCCCTACTACTACGGCAATACGCCGGAGGAACGCCTGCGCGCTACGGCAGAGATCATTGCCAATCCTTTCCCGATCACGAAATCGGGTTTGGAGAGCGGCAAAGAGTTGTACAATATATACTGTGGTCTTTGCCACGGAGAGAAGGGCGACGGCTTGGGCTATCTGGTGCGCGATGCCGACCCTGCCAAAGGTGATCCGGGAGGAAAGTATCCGGCTGCTCCTGCCAACTTGGTGAACGAAGACTTTTCGGTGGCATCCAACGGCCGTTTTTACCACGCCATTATGTACGGTTTGAATGTGATGGGATCGTATGCCGATAAACTCTCTTATGAAGAGCGCTGGCAGGTGGTTCACTACATTCGCTCTTTGCAGGCTGTGAAAAACGGCGCCAAGTATGATGAAAGCGCCAACACGCTGAATCCGGCTTTCGGTACTCCGATGAAATTGGTTGCCAAAAAAGTTACGGCTGCTGCTGCGCCGGCTCCTGTAACAGATAGCGCTGCACCGGCAGGTCCGGCGAGCCATTGATGTAAATTTTATTCAAAAGACACTTTAATACGATTCGAACAATGGATCAATTCGTATTCGACGCAAAAAAACGATGGGTATTGGGCGGTGGTATGATACTGGGCCTGCTGTGCCTCATCATCACCTTCTTTGTGGATGACCAGTTTCACACCCGTTTCTGGACCAACTACCTGCACAATTCGGTATTCTTCACGGGGATCGCATTCATATCCTTGTTTATCATTGCTGCTTTTACTACGGCTTTGGCCGGGTGGAGTACACTGATCAAGCGGATTTGGGAAGCCTACTCGCTGTTTATGATTCCCGGCCTCATCCTTATGCTGGTCATTGTGGCCGGCGTGTGGGGGCACTGGCATCATTTGTATCATTGGGCCGACACGGCAGCCGTGAAGGAAGATCAGGTTTTGTTTGGAAAATCGGGCTTCCTCAATAAGTATTGGTACACCTTCGGCACGCTCATCATTGTGGGCGCCTGGATTTACTTTGCGATGCAAATTCGCAAGACCTCTGTGGCCGAAGACAGCAATGGCCCCGGCGAAGATTTCAGCTATCACCGCCGGATTCGCACCCTTTCGGTCATTTTCCTTCCGATAGCGGGCTTTTCCAGCGCGGCCATGATCTGGCAGTGGGTGATGTCCTTGGATGCACACTGGTACAGCACGTTGTTTGCATGGTACTCTGCGGCCAGTTGGTTTTTGGCAGCTATGGCCCTGACGATTCTCACGGTCATTTATCTAAAAAGCCAGGGCTACCTGCCCAAAGTCACTGCCGATCACCTGCACGATTTGGGCAAGTACCTCTTTGGTATCAGCGTATTCTGGACCTACCTGTGGTTCTCTCAGTATATGTTGATCTGGTATGCCAACGTGGGTGAAGAAACGATTTATTTCCGCGAGCGTTTGGACAACTACAAGCCGTTGTTCTTCCTCAACCTGATCATCAATTTTGTGCTGCCCTTCTTTGTGCTTTTGCGCAACGATACCAAGCGCAAAATCGGTACGATGGTCTTTGTTTCTGTGGCGGTATTCCTTGGTCACTGGCTCGACTTCTTCCTGATGATTAAACCGGGCGCCCGCATCACGGCAATGGAAGCTGCTGCACACCACGCCGGCGAGGCCGCACATCATGTTGAGCATGCCACGCCTTTTGCCATCGGGTTTTCATTCCCCGGCATCTTGGAATTGGGTACCATGATCGGCTTTTTGTGCTTGTTCCTGTACATCGTTTTCACGCGATTGACACAGGCTTCGCTCACGCCGAAAAATGATCCTTATCTGGAAGAAAGTCTGCATCACGAAGTGGTGTAAAGTATAAACAATTTGCCTGTTGCGGTATTTAAGCCACAGGAAGATTTCAATTAGTTTTACAACATTCAATTTTCAAAATAATGACGGTCTTACTCGGTCTTCTCATCGTAGTTCTCCTTGCCGTAGTAGTGGTACAGATCGGTAAAGTTTCCGAATTGGCTACCAAAATCCGGGGCGAAGAAGAAATGCAGGATATTGTGAATAAGCGTCAGGGCTTCTGGTCGCTCATTTTCATGGTTGTGTTTCTGTTGGCGGTTACGGTTTCCGGCATCTATTACAAAGATTGGTATCTGGGCTTTGGGCCGCATGCGGCAGCATCTGAGCATGGCGGTTCAATAGACAGCCTGTTTAAATGGACGCTATTTGCTACAGGCTTCGTGTTCATCATCACTCAGATTTTGCTGTTCGTGTTCGCTTATCGCTTCAGCGGCAGCCGCCATCGGAAAGCAGCCTTTGTTTCTCACGACAATAAGCTGGAGATGGTATGGACGGCGATCCCGGCTATTGTAATGGCCTTCTTGGTGATTGGCGGCTTGGATACTTGGAATGAAGTGATGGCCGACATCAAGCCAGGCGACGACTACATGGAAATTGAGGCGGTGGCTGAGCAGTTTGGCTGGACCATCCGCTATCCGGGGCAAGACAACGCACTGGGCGAGCGCAATTACAAATTGATTTCCGGCGACAACCCGGTGGGCCAAAATTGGAAAGACCAGAAAAATATTGACGACTTCCACGCCAGCGAAATCGTACTGCCGGTAGGCAAAAGAATCCGGGTGCGCGTTACTTCTAAGGACGTATTGCACAATTTCTACCTGCCTCACTTCCGTGTAAAAATGGATGCTGTGCCGGGTATGCCTACTTATTTTGTATTCACGCCCAAGAAAACGACGGAAGAATACAGAAACGAACTCAGCAAATACGCTATTTATCAGGCTCCTGCCGATCCCGCCGATCCAAATGGCGAGCAGCTCTGGCAGCGCTTTGAATACGAATTGGCTTGCGCCGAACTTTGCGGCAAGGGACACTTCAGTATGAAGAAAATTGTGAAAATCGTTCCGGAAGAGGAATACAAAGCTTGGGCAGAAAAGCAGCAATCGTTCTACTTCAGTCAGGTTCGGGGAACTTCCAATGACCCGAACTCCGATATGTGGTTCCCGCAGGAAATCACAGAGCGCAAGGCTACTTTCGAGGCCAATCTGGATTCGGCCCGCATTGCCTCGAGCGCAGACAAAAAGATATTGCGCTTTGAATATGTGAACTTCGAGACCGGTTCGGCCAAATTGACGCCGGCTTCCCAATATGAATTGGGCTTCTTGGTGGATGCCATGCAGAAGTACCCCAATATGAGCATCGAAGTGGCAGGTCACACAGACAACGTGGGTGATCCGGCTGGTAACCAGACCTTGTCTGAAGGCCGTGCTAAATCCGTTTTTGACTTTTTGGTAGAAAAAGGAATTCCTGCTTCCAGAATGCGTGCTGCCGGTTATGGCGATACTCGCCCGGTAGGCGACAACGACACAGAAGACGGTCGCGCTAAAAACCGCCGCACGGAATTCCGAATCATTACGCAATAATTTAACATCCAGACCAATACATAAATCTTTAGCAAATGGCTACAAGTACCGTATCAAACTCAAGCATGCACGAAGAAGATGTGCTGATTCAGGAATTGGGCTACGATGACCACTTCCATGATCACCATCACGGAGATAAGTTCAAGTCGAATTTCATTACGACTTACATCTTCAGCATGGATCACAAGATGATTGCCAAGCAGTTCCTGATCACAGGTATGTTTTGGGCGGTTGTCGGCAGCTTGATGTCTTTGGTGTTTCGTCTCCAGTTGGGTTTCCCTGAAGAGAGCCTGCTGTGGTTGAAGCCTTTACTAGGCAAATGGATTGTGGTAAACAATGGCGTCGGCTCATTGGCTCCTGAGTTTTACTATGCGCTGGTTACCATGCACGGCACCATATTGGTGTTCTTTGTATTGACGGCAGGTTTGAGCGGAACTTTCAGTAACTTGCTGATTCCGTTGCAGATAGGTGCACGCGATATGGCTTCGCCGTTTCTCAATATGTTGTCGTATTGGTTCTTTTTTACGGCAGGTGTAGTGATGTTTTTGTCGCTGTTTCTCAGCACCGGTCCTTTCTCCGGCGGCTGGACGGCCTATCCGCCCTTGAGTATTCTGCCGCAGGCATCTACCGGTTCCGGCGCGGGTATGACTTTGTGGGCATTGAGCTTGGTACTTTTTGTGGTGTCGGTGTTGTTGGGCGGGGTGAATTATATCACCACTGTACTCAATATGCGTACTAAGGGAATGAGCTTGTGGCGTATGCCGCTCACTATTTGGGCGTTTTTCATCACCGCCATTATTGGCTTGCTTTCTTTCCCGGTATTGGTTTCTGCTTTCTTGTTGGTCATTTTTGACCGCACTTTCGGTACGAGCTTCTTCCTGAGTGAAATCTACATTGGCGGTCAGGCATTGGAACATGTGGGTGGCAGCCCGATCTTGTTCCAGCACTTGTTCTGGTTCCTGGGGCACCCGGAGGTATATATCATCATTTTGCCTGCGATGGGCTTGGTATCGGAAGTACTTTCGGTGCATTCGCGCAAGCCGATATTTGGTTACAAAGCGATGGTGTTTTCTATTATCGCCATTGCCTTCCTTTCGTTCATTGTATGGGCGCACCACATGTTTATGTCAGGCGTTAACCCATTCATTTCCAACTTCTTCGTGGTGTTTACGCTCATCATTGCCGTACCTTCGGCAGTGAAGGTGTTCAACTGGATTTCCACTTTGTACAAAGGCAATGTCCGCTTCAATGCGGCCAGTTTGTTTGCCATCGGCTTTGTTTCGATGTTCATATCCGGCGGTTTGACGGGTATCTTTCTCGGCAACTCCGCTATTGACATCCAGTTGCACGACACATACTTTGTAGTTGCCCACTTCCATATTGTGATGGGGGTAGCCGCATTCTTCGGCATGTTCGCAGGTATTTATCATTGGTTCCCCAAAATGTACTCCCGTTTTATGAATGAAACGATGGGGCGCATCCACTTCTGGGGCACGATGGTAGGCGCGTATGCTATTTTCTGGCCCATGCACTACACAGGTATGGCCGGCGTACCGCGTCGCTACTATGCGTTCGATACCTTTGAAACATTCCGCCACTTCACTGAGCTCAACCAGTTCATTACCATTGCGGCTATTATTACCTTCTTGTTTCAGGTAGTTTTTATCATCAACTTCTTCTACAGCATTTGGAAAGGCAAAAAAATGACAACGAAGAACCCTTGGGGGGCTTCTACGCTGGAGTGGACCACGCCGATCCATCCGGGGCATGGCAACTGGGAAGGCAACATCCCTGCTGTACAGCGCTGGCCGTATGATTATGGTAAGAATGGCCGTGAGTTCATTCCGCAAATTGAGCCGCTGGCAGAAGGTGAAAAAGACGGTGGGCATTAATTTAAAGCAGGGTAGGGAGTTCGTCTTTGCCCGGTAATGAATAATAAAAGTGACAGTAAAAGCGGCAAGTTACAGTGTGGCGGGGTTGGTAATCCAAAAAGCACAGGATTACAAGCTCCTGGTAAAGTTCAGGCTGTCGTTCACGGTGGTTTTCTCCTCGGTGATGGCTTTCCTGATAGGTAGTACAGGGCCGATAGACTGGCTGTCGGTAGGGATTTTGGCGCTGGGCGGTTTTTTCGTTACTGCCGCTGCCAATGCCTTGAATCAGGTATTGGAAAAAGATTATGACCGGCTGATGAAACGCACAGCCGACCGTCCGCTGGCAGCCGGGCGCATGAAAATATCGGAAGCTGTACTGGCAGCAGGTTTTATGTGCTTGTTCGGTATTACCCTGCTGGCTTTGTTCAATCCCTGGACGGCGTTTCTGGGCATGGCTGCCATGGTGAGTTACGCGTTTGTTTACACGCCGCTCAAGCGCTTGTCGCCGACAGCCGTTACAGTAGGCGCCATTCCTGGAGCATTGCCCACGATGATAGGTTGTGTGGCGGCACAAGGAGAGATCACGCCATTGGCCTGGACGCTTTTTGCCATACAATTTTTGTGGCAGTTCCCTCACTTCTGGTCTATTGGCTGGCTGGGCTTTGAGGACTACAGGAAAGCAGGATTCCGCTTCATGCCGGGCCATAATGAGCCTGACCGAAGCGCATCCCGACAAGCATTCGTGTATGCCGTACTGCTGATTCCGGCAGGCTTGATACCATATTGGTTGGGCGCTACAGGAATGATTTCGGCAGTGGTGATGGTATTGTTGGGCACAGGATATGCAGCTTTGAGTTGGCGGTTTATGCGCCTGCACGACCGCAAGTCGGCGCTGAGTGTGATGTTTTATTCTTTTGTGTACATTCCGTTGACGCTCATTGCGTTATTCGCCGATAAAATTTAATTTTTTTATGAACGCAGGAACCGCACCTATGGAATACGGCAGCAAAAACAAGATTCATCCCAAGAAATTTGCACTTTGGGTAGCTTGTGCCGGTATTACCATGATGTTTGCCTCTTTGACGAGTTCCTATTTAGTTCGTCGGGCAGCGGGCAACTGGCTGGAGTTTCCGCTTCCGGTGGTGTTTTGGTACAGCACGGTTGTCATTGTGGCCAGTAGTGTGGCTTTGCATTTTGCTTACACTTCTTTCAAAAACGGCCGCGAACAGGCTTATCGCTGGTTGTTGAGTGCGGCTTTTGTGTTGGGGTTCGCTTTTTTGGCGCTCCAATATCAGGGTTGGGTAGCCCTGAAAGAAATGGGGGTAGCCATTAATACCAATCCTTCGGGATCATTTGTATATGTTATTTCCGGCATTCATGCCGCTCATATATTGGGAGGAATCGGCGCTCTGTTGGTGGCATTGCTGCATGCCTGGAGCCTGCCTTACAAAGTGACGCAACAACGCAAACTGCGTTTTGAAATGACGCTCACCTATTGGCATTTTGTTGATTTCCTCTGGGTATATTTGTTTTTCTTTTTTATTTCACAATCGTAAACACGCAAAAATCGGATAACCGATGGCTTCAAAAACGGATCATCTCGAACGGGAACACGAAGTTCACGACGGCAAGGAAGACTGGTCGGGTGGCAAGGAACCTATGAATGTCAGCTATGGCAAGCTGATGATGTGGTACTTCCTGTTGTCGGATGCTTTTACTTTCGCCGGCCTGCTCATAGCGTATGGCGCTCTGCGATTCAGCAGCCCAAGCTGGCCCAGCCCCGACTTCGTATTCTCTACCTATCCTTTTGGAAAGGAAGGCTCGCATTTGCCGCTTATTTTCGTTACCATTATGTCATTTGTGCTCATCATCAGCTCTGTTACGATGGTGCGCGCCGTGCAGGAGGGTAAACGCGAAAACAAAAACGGCGTTGTTTTCTGGCTCTTGATGACGGTATTGGGAGGGGCTTCCTTCTTGGGTTGTCAGGCGTGGGAATGGACCAACCTCATTGTGAAGGAAAACATGTCGGTAACGACGAATCCCTTCAGTGTACACAATGCGGGTGGAGTGTATTTGAACGCGGACGGTTCGGAAGCTAAAAAGGAAGATGGCTCGCCTGATAAATTTGAATCCGGAGATGGCTACCTCATTCACCGGGCTACGATATTGAAAGACGGCGACCCGCGCGGGCAGGCATCTCACGAAGCTGGAGGCCATGGCGATGAGGCAGGCGGCCACCATCACGAGGTATTCGTTTATGAAAGCCAGTTGCCTTTAGATGAGGCAGGCCAATACATTGATGAGCGCGGCTATATTCACAAAAAATTCAAAGTGACGGAAGGCGACAACGCCGGCAAAGTGATGACGGAAGAATTTGGCCCGAAGGCATTTGGCGCTTTGTTCTTCTTTATCACCGGATTCCACGGATTCCACGTTTTTTCCGGCGTTGCATTTTTGCTCATCATTGCGATCAATGCAGCCTCCGGTTTGTATGTAGCCCGTAAAAACGGCTATGAAATGGTAGAAAAAATCGGCTTGTACTGGCACTTTGTGGACTTGGTGTGGGTATTTGTATTCTTGGTTTTCTACCTGCTTTAATTCATTTTTGAACACTCTGAAAAATACATCATACGATGCATCTCAGCTACGAAGAATCCAAAAAGCACGTTGTCAAAGGTTTGATCCTATTGGCCGTCATCACTTTGATTGAAGTGTTTCTTTCATTGATCGGCAAGGGCGATTTGTTGTCTGGTTTATCGGCGGCAGCGCCTAAGGTAACCTTGCTTGTCACCGGCTTGCTCATCATTGTACTCTCTATTTATAAGGCGTACTACATCATCGGTGACTTCATGCACATGAAGTACGAGGTGCGCGGTCTGGCCATGTCGGTATTGCTGCCGACGCTGCTGTTGGTGTGGGCCATTATTGCATTCTTGCAGGAAGGCGGCTCTTGGGGTGCGCGCCGTGAATGGGTGCGCGAAAAAGACAAAGCGCCGGCAGAGCAAACCGCCAAGCCTAAGCAGCAGGGTATGTTGCCTGGCAGCGAGGACGGCTGGTATCGGATGTTTTGATTTCCGGGAGCGGTTTTTCATACTCAGGCAGAGGCTTTGCGGCAATGAACGCAAGGCCTCTGCCGTTTTAGCAGCCTAATAATGCCTATGGTTTCGGCTTCCGCCATGAAATGGATAACCTACTCGGTGGTGATTCTGACCTTCCTGTGGATACTCGGCAATATCTTTACCGGGCCATTGCAGCATTGGTTTATTTTCAGGCCCAAAAAACTACCCCAAAATCACAAGTATCAATTTGAGGCGCCCTTCGAGGAAATGTTCATCGAAACGCCGCGCGGCGGCAGGCTCAATGCCTTGTGGTTCAAAGCTGCGGGCAACGAGCCAGCCAAAGGTCTGGTACTCTATTATCATGGCAATGCGGGGAGCTTGGAGCGTTGGGGGCATTTGCACCATTTTTTTGCCCGTCACGGGTATGACTTTTTGGTGTACGATTATCGAGGCTACGGCAAAAGCACCGGCCGCCGCAATCAAAAAATGATGTATGCCGATGCCTTGGAAGTGTATCGCTTTGCCCGCAAGCACTATGCGCCCGATCAGATTTTGCTGTATGGGCGTTCCCTGGGTTCCGTGTTCGCGTCGCGAGTGGCCGCTGAGCAATCCGCCCGCATACTCGTATTGGAGACGCCGTTTTACAGTATGACCGATTTGTTTTATACCTATTACCCTTTCCTGCCCAAAGCTTTTTACCTGCGTTATCGTTTTTCGAATGCGCGTTCGTTGCGACAGGTACAGATTCCGGTGGTCGTTTTTCACGGCACAGAAGATTTGGTGGTGCCTTACCGAAGTTCGGAACGTCTGAAAAAAGTACTCAAACCAGGCGACCAATTTCACACTATACCCGGCGGCAGCCACAACAATCTGCTGTTCTACGATATCTACAACAGCAAGATGGAAGACATTCTTTCAGGCGCGGAGTAAGGGGAGGCGCTCCATTTGTCCATTCAGCCCACATTCGCTACCTTTGTACCAAAGTTTTCAGTATGAAATTTTTATTCACTCTGGCACTGCTGTATTTGGCTTACCGGTTTTTCGTCGTGCGGCCGGCCATCGCGGCGGCGGCCAAGCGCTATCGGGATACTTTGCGGTCTGACCCGCCACCTGCCGCTACTCGAAAAAAAAGAGACGACGAATACATTGATTACGAAGAGGTTGATTGATATGAATCAGGAAGAATCCAAGGTACAAGACTTTCGCATCGGCGATCAGGTATTGTACAAAAACAACCAGCTCATCGCCTTCAACAAGCCGGTGATGCTGCCCGTGCAACCCGACAAAACCGGCGATAAGTCATTGCTGGAACTGGCGGAAATGTACGCGCACTCCAAACTGCATTTGGTACACCGCATAGACCGGCCCGCCGGCGGAGTGGTGTTGTTTGCCAAAAATACGACCGCATTGGCTGCCCTGCACGAGCAGTTTCGCCTCCGCGAGGTGGAAAAAACCTACCTCGCCGTGGTGCAACAACTGCCGCCGGAGCCAAGCGGCCAACTGCGCCACTACCTCGTCAAAAACGGGCGCACCAATCGCAGTTCCCTCACCGAGACTGCCGTTCCGGGGGCACAGGAATCGGTGTTGGACTACCGCCTGTTGGGCAGCAGCGAGCGCTACCACCTGCTCGAAATCAAGTTGCACACGGGCCGCCACCACCAGATTCGCGCACAATTGGCCGCCATCGGCTGCCCCATCAAAGGCGATGTGAAATACGGCTTTCGCCGAAGCAATCCCGGCGGCGGCATCCACCTGCACGCCTGGAAATTGTCGTTTCGGCACCCTGTATCGAACGAAGCGGTTACCATTACTGCGCCCATTCCGACGGATGACCCGGTGTGGGATGCTTTAAAACCGGCAGAATGAGCAGCCTCCTCCTTCCATATTTCCCCGACTTAGACGAGCGCCAACAGGCCGCTTTCGCGCAATTGCAGCCCCTGTACACAGAGTGGAACGAGAAGATCAATGTCATTTCCAGGAAAGACATTGCCGAACTTTACGAGCGCCACATCCTGCACAGCTTGGCCATTGCCAAAGTGCTGCGCTTTCTGCCCGGCTCTGCTGTACTCGATCTGGGTACCGGCGGCGGTATTCCCGGCATTCCGCTGGCCATTATGTTTCCAGAGACCAAGTTCCTGCTGGCCGACAGCATCGGCAAAAAGATAAAAGTAGTGCAGGAAATTGCGGAAACGCTGGGGCTTTCCAACGTGACGGCCCGGCATACCCGCGCCGAAGAGGTGAAAGAGCGCTTCGATTTTGTCATCACGCGCGGCGTGGCGCCATTGGACAAGCTCCTGATCTGGAGCCGGCCTTTGCTCAAAAAAAAGCACCTGCACGCGATCCCCAATGGACTGATTGCCCTCAAAGGCGGCGATCTGCGCCCCGAATTCGACACGCTGCATCGCAATGAGTATGTGGAAACCTGGCGCATTGCCGATTTTTTCAAAGAGCCGTTTTTTGAAGAGAAGTATGTGGTGTATGTGCAGGGGTGAGGTGGATAGGGGTGAGTAGGTGAGGGGTGAGTAGGGTGTTGTAGAAACAAATTGTACATTCCCGGAAAATTGATAGTTTATTTTGCCCCGGTTTGTTGCAGGCTTTTATATTTTCGCTGCATCAAAACCAACTATCTGTGAAAGAGAAACCTAATCTGAGCTTTTGGCAAATCTGGAACATGAGTTTCGGATTCCTCGGCATCCAATACGGCTTTGGCCTTCAGCAAGCCAACATGAGTCCCATTTATCGCTATCTGGGCGCCGAAGAGGCTGATATTCCGGGGCTTTGGCTGGCCGGGCCGCTCACAGGTTTGTTGCTGCAACCCATCATCGGCGCTATGTCCGACAAGAGCTGGTCGCCGCGCTGGGGCCGCCGCAAGCCTTATGTTTTCTTTGGCGCCATAGCCGGCAGTATTGCCATGATTATGATGCCCAATTCCACCTCGGTGTTCATGGCGGCCTGCCTGATGTGGCTCTTGGATGCGGGCCTAAACTCTTCGATGGAGCCGTTCCGCGCTTTTGTGGGCGACATTCTCAATACCAAACAGCGCCCGACAGGCTTCTCGGTGCAGTCGTTTATGGTGGGATTCGGGCAAACCTTGGCCAACCTCATGCCGTTCATTTTGCCTTTGGTGGGTATTTCTATGGCCCTCACACAAGATCAGACGGACACGGCCAACGGTATCCCCAACTCGGTGCGCTATCCGTTCTATATAGGCGCTGCCGCCATTATTCTTACGGTGCTGTGGACTATGTACACCACCAAAGAGTACCCGCCGGAAAACGACGACTACAAGAAAAGGCACGTCTTCACTGCCGAGCAGAACAAGAGCATCCTCAAGTGGCGGCTGGCCATGTCGGCGGGGTTCGCTGTTCTCGGGGGCATTTTTGCATGGCAGGCCTCCGGCGTTTTATACGGATTACTTTGGGCGTCCGGTATTTTTGCAGCATCTTACGCACTGCTGCTGTTGCCTGTTTTTAAAGAAATCCTTGCCCCGCTTTCCGAAATGCCCGATGTGATGAAGCAATTGTGGTGGGTGAAGTTCTTTACCTGGTATGGTCTGCCGCTGATGTGGCAATACCTCACGCTGGCTGCCGCCAAATACGCCTTTGACGCGCCCAATGCCGATTCGCCCGGTTTCGAAGAGGGCAAGAACTGGGGCAACCTCTGTTTTGCCATGTTCAGCATCACTTGCTTTGTTATCTCCATCTTCATGCCTCGCATTTCCAAAGCCATCGGCAGCCGCCGGGCCACACACGCCCTGTTTTTGAGCATCGGCGCTATGGGCTTTTTCCTCACGCTGACATCCAACGACAAATACATCTATCTGGCGGGCATGAGCTTGGTGGGTTTGGCTTGGGGTTCCATCATGTCTATGCCGTACCTGATGCTGGCCAACGCCGTGTCGAAAGAGCGGATGGGCGTGTACATGGGTATTTTCAACGGCTTCATTTGCATCCCGCAATTCATCAATATGGCCACTGTGCCGCTGTACTATAAAACGCTGCTGGGCAACGACCCGCGCAACGCTCTGGTACTGGCGGGTATCTGTTTGCTGCTGGCAGGCGCCTCCAATTTCCTGATTAAGGAGCGCGTCAACGACGAGGCAGATGCAGATGCGGTTCCGGCAGGCGGGCATTGACGCTTAGGGGAAAGGGTTAAATTTTATGTATCATAAAGGGGTGACTCCGGGGCCGTGGTCTTGCCGGAATCACCCCTTTGCTATGTACAAACGTCTCTCTTTATCTCTGACAAAAATCATTGTCCGGCAGCGCGCTAAAGGTGTACCTTACCTCCATTCCTAACCAACGCCACGCAGCCATGAGATACCTTTATATCTTACTGGCAGCACTGCTGAGTTCCACCCTGCTGCCGGCTCAAACACCTCACACCCAAACCATTCGCGGTATCGTTACCGATAAAATCACCAAAACGCCCCTTATCGGCGTCAATGTACTGCTGCTCAACACCGGAGACGAACTGAATGGAACCGTCACGGATTACGACGGCTCCTATCTGCTGGAAAAAGTGCCCATGGGCCGCCGCTCCATCGAATTCAGCTACATCGGCTACAATAAAATATCGCTCGACAACATCGTGGTAAGTTCCGGCAGGGAGGTCGTCCTCAATGTGGAAATGGAGGAATCTGTCACCGAACTAAAAACTGTGGAGGTGGCCGCCCGTCGTTCCGGCGATACCCGCAATGAAATGGCCCCGGTGAGCGCCCGGCAGTTCAGCGTGGAGGAAACCGACCGCTATGCAGGCAGCCGCGGCGACCCGGCCCGCATGGCTTCCAATTTTGCAGGCGTGCAAGGCGCCGACGACAGCCGCAACGACATCGTGATTCGGGGCAACAGCCCACAGGGCGTCGTGTGGCGTTTCGAGGGCATCAATATTCCCAACCCCAACCACTTCGCCATTCCCGGCACCACCGGCGGCCCGCTGAGTATCATCAACAATAAGTATTTGGACAATTCAGACTTCTTCACCGGCGCGTTCCCGGCACAGTACGGCAACGGCATTGCCGGCGTTTTCGACCTCCGTATGCGCAACGGCAACAACCGCCGCCACGAACTGTCGGCGCAATTCGGCATTCTCGGCACCGAACTCAGCGCAGAGGGACCGCTTTCGCGGGAAGCCAAATCCTCGTACTTGCTCTCCTATCGCTATTCCACCCTGCGGCTCTTCGATTTTCTCGGCATCCGGCTCGGCACCGACGCCGTGCCGCAGTATCAGGACGGCGCATTCAGGTTTTCGTGGCCATTCAAAAACGGCGGCCAGCTCGCACTCTGGGGCATCGGCGGCGCCAGCAGGATTGTGGTGGTGAACAGCGAATTGGAGGCGCCTGCTGAAAACATTGACTTGTATGCCGAAAGCGACCGCGATCAAGTCACTACCTCGCGCATGGGCGTGGTCGGGCTTACTTTTTCACAGCCTGCGGGCGTTTCCTCGTTTTTCAAAGCATCGCTGGCCGTATCGAATCAGCGGGTTTCGTTTGAGCACGAAAAAATCATTCGCCACATAGAAAATGAGCGCTATGTGCTCGACAGCTTGCCCCGCGTCATGGATGCCCGTCTGGGGGAAAGCAAAATTTCGGCCAATTTCGGCTACCATCACAAGTTCAACAAAAAGACCAATATGGTGGCCGGCCTTAATTCCGACTACTGGATTTTTAATTATTTGGACAGCGCCCGCAGCATCCTCCTCTTCGGCCCCGATGTGCAGGTTCACCCCTGGCGCTTGCGTTGGGACACCCGCAACCAAGGCGCACTCATGCTCCAGCCTTTTGTACAAATGCAGCACCGCCTCAATGAACGGCTCTCCCTCAGCGCGGGCATCAGTAGTCTTTGGTTCGGACTGAACAAGAACAGCTTCTCGCCAATAGAACCCCGCCTGGGACTCAGCTACGAAATGCCCGCCCGACAACGCCTTAGTTTCGGCTACGGGCTGCACTCCCAAACCCTGCCGCCCTACCTCTATTTCTACGGCAAAGAGATGCGCAACGGCGACCCGCAGGAACACAACCTTGACCTCGGCCTCATCAAAAGCCATCACTTGGTGGCAGGTTATGAACGTTTTGTGGGCGCTTCCACCCGCCTCAAAGTGGAGACGTACTACCAGTATTTATTCAACATTCCGGTGCGAACAACGCCCTCTTCCTTCAGCATCATCAATGCAGGTTCCGGCTTCGACCGGCTTTTCCCCGATACGCTCACGAACGCCGGCACAGCCCGTAATTTCGGCCTGGAGGCAACGGTAGAGCGCTATTTTACCAAGGGGTATTATTTTCTGTTCACGGGGTCTTTGTTCGACAGCAAGTACCGGGGCAGCGACAACGTGTTGCGGCATACCTCCTTTAATGGCCGATATGCTTTCAATGCCTTGATTGCCAAAGAATTCACCTTTTCTAAAGGCTCGGCGCTCAACATCGGCGGCAAACTGACGATGGCCGGCGGACGACGCTACGGACAGGTGGACAAGGCCGCCTCAGATGCCGTGCAAGAAATCATTTATATAGACGCCACAGTGAACACGCTGCAATTCAAAGACTACCTGCGTGCCGACCTCAAGCTCTCTTACCGCTGGAACAGGCCCAAAGCCACCCACGAATTCAGCATTGACATCGTGAACCTGACGAACCGCAAAAACCTGCTGCTGCTCACTTATGTGCCCGATCATCCTTCCGGCAATTCCATCCGCGAGACGTACCAATTGGGCTTCCTGCCGCTGTTTTATTACAAAATGGAATTGGGCTGGTAGCTAAGAGGCGTGCAAGTGAAGCTATGTCTTTAGATTCAAAGCATTCCCTTCGTGCTGGGCAATACCATGCGTTCGGGGTCGCGGCGCAGCGCCATTTTTACACTCCGGGCCAGCGCTTTGAAGATGGCCTCTATTTTATGGTGTTCGTTGTCGCCCTGAACGCTGATGAAGAGGTTGCAGCGGGCCGCATCACTGAAGGATTTGAAAAAATGAAAAAACATCTCGGTGGGCACATCTCCTATTTTTTCGCGTTGGAACGAGGCCTCCCAAACCAACCAGGGCCGCCCGCCGAAATCAATGGCCACCTGCGCCAGACAATCGTCCATCGGCAGGCAAAAGCCATAGCGCTCCATGCCCAATTTGCTGCCGAGTGCCGAGTGAAAAGCCTCGCCGAGCGCCAGGGCCGTATCTTCGATGGTATGATGTTCGTCAATGTGGAGGTCGCCTTTTACCTCTATGTCCAGATCGCAGCCGGAATGGCGGGCCAATTGCTCGAGTATATGATCGAAAAAGCCCAGGCCGGTGTGAATTTGGCTGCGGCCTTGCCCGTCGAGCAGCAGGCGGATGGAAATATCGGTTTCGTTGGTGGTGCGGCGCACCTGAGCGCTTCGGGCCGGCAGGTGCAATAAGCGCCAGATGTCGGCCCAGTCGGTAGTAGCCAATGCAATGACCTCTTGCAGGGTTTCGGCGCCGTGGGGTAGTTCGGTAGCGCCGAGTTGTGGGGATCCGTTGAACCAGATGCCCCGGCAGCCGAGGTTTTTGGCCAATTGTATGTCGGTGAGGCGGTCGCCGATGACGAAAGAGCCGGCCAGATCATAGCTGCCGTCCATGTAGTGAGTCAGCATGGCGGTACCCGGTTTGCGGGTGGGCAGCTTGTCGTGGGGGAAGCTGCGGTCTATGCACACCTCGCTGAAGTGGATGCCTTCATTGGCGAAAGCCTGCATGATTTTGTGGTGTGCCGGCCAGAAATTTTCTTCCGGAAAGGAATCTGTACCGAGTCCGTCCTGATTGGTGACCATGACCAATTCGTAGTCCAATTCCCGGCAAATGCGGGAGAGCCAGTAAAAAACGCCGGGATAGAATTCTAATTTCTCTAAGCTATCCAATTGATAATCATGCGGTTCGAGGGCCAATGTGCCGTCGCGATCAATGAAGAGTACTTTTTTCACAGTGCAGCGTATTGTTGGAGTGATTGTATGAGTTGGCTGTTTTCGTCGGGTGTGCCGATGGTGATGCGCAGGCAGCCTTCGCAGAGGATGACGCTGGAGCGGTTGCGCACGATGATGCCGGTTTGCACCAAAAACCGATACAGTCCGTCGGGGTCGCCGACGCGGACGAGCACAAAATTGGCAGCCGTGGGAAAAATATGTTCGGTGATGGGCATTTGGGAAAGCGCGTGTATGAGATGATCGCGCTCCCGGAGAATGGTGCTCAGTTGCTCCTCCCAGATTTCGGGTTGCCGGAGGGCGTTCATGGCAGCCTGCTGGGTGAGGATGTTGATGTTGTAGGGCGGTTTTATTTTGTTGAACCACCCGATCATGGGCGCTTGGGCGAAAGCCATGCCGAGACGGATACCGGCCATGCCGCAGGCTTTGGAGAAGGTTTGGAGTACGACGAGGTTTTCATGTTGCTTGATGCGGCTCAAGATGCTTTCTTGCCGGGAGAAGTCGGAGTAGGCTTCGTCCACCACCACGATGCCGGGAAAATGACGGATAAGCGCCGTTATTTTATCTATGTCGAAAGCATTGCCGGTGGGATTGTTGGGGCTGCACAAAAAGAGCAGTTTGGTGCGCTCGTCGGCGGCATTGAGGATGGCGTCCACGTCGGGTTGGAAATCCCGCGAAAGCGGAATGTGCAGTACTTCTACGCCTGCAATGTCGGCGCTCACCTCGTACATGCCGTAGGTGGGCGGCAGGGTGATGATGCGGTCCTGGCCGGGATTGCAAAACATGCGCACTAAGAGGTCAATGGCTTCGTCGCTGCCGTTGCCGAGAAAAATCTGTTCAGGTAGTACATCTTTCCATGTTGCAATTTGCTGTTTGAGAGGCCATTGCAGTGGGTCGGGGTAGCGATTGAGGCCGTTGTCGAAGGGGTTTTCATTGGCATCCAGAAAGATGGAAGCCTGTCCCTTGAACTCGCTGCGGGCGGAGGAGTAGGGCCGCAGTCGGGCGATGTTGGGGCGGAGGAGGCGGGTGAGGAAGTCGGACATTCTTTTTGAGTTTTATGGGCGGGTAGAACCCGCGGGATAGCCCGCACGGTGGAACCTCGCATGGGCGAAAGGTAGAACCTCGCACGGGCGAGCAGGTTCATGTTCTTATCGTTTGGCTTTAAAAAAACGCGTGAGCAATTCCGCGCAGGTCTCCTCCCGGACGCCGTATTCCACCGTCGTTTTGGGATGCAGCAGCGCCTTCCCGAAACGCATGAAGCCCCGTTTGTCGTCGGCAGCGCCATATACCACCCTGCCGATTTGCGACCAAAACAAAGCGCCGGCGCACATCGCGCAAGGCTCCAGGGTGACGTAGAGCGTGCAGTCCGGCAGGTACTTGGCGCCCATATTGTTGGCGGCGGCGGTGACGGCAATCATCTCGGCATGGGCGGTGACGTCGTGTAGTTGCTCGGTTTGGTTGTGGCCCCGCGCTATGATTTTGTTGTCGCACACCACGACGGCGCCTACCGGAATTTCGCCTTTCAGCAGGGCGGTTTCGGCCTCTTTGATGGCCTGCTGCATGAAGTAGTCGTCGCTGTAAACGGAAAGCATAATGCCGTAAATTGATGTGTTTTGAAACGGCCCGAATCGCTTCGGAACCGCGCAAAAGTACTACATTTGCAGGCGTACCGTAAAATTTCACTGTTATGAAAATCATTTGCATCGGCCGCAATTATGTGGAGCACGCCAAAGAATTGAACAACCCCATACCGGAGCGCCCGGTGGTTTTTATGAAGCCGCCCTCTGCGCTGTTGGTCAACGATAAGCCTTTTTATTACCCGGAATTCACCAAAGACCTCCACTACGAGGCCGAGGTGGTGTTGCGGATTTGTAAAAACGGACGGCACGTGCAGCCGGAGTTTGCTTCCGAGTATTACGATCAGATTGCTTTCGGCATTGATTTCACAGCCCGCGATTTGCAGGACGAACTGAAAAAGAAAGGCCACCCCTGGGAAATTGCCAAAGGATTTGACGGCTCGGCGGTCATCAGTTCGTTTTTTTCGATAGAAACAGCTCAGCGCGAAAAGGGCGTAGAGTTCAAACTGCGCAAAAACGGCGAGGTGGTGCAGCACGGCAACACTTCCGACACCTTGTTTTCTTTCGATTCCATCATCGTGCATGTCTCGAAGTTTTTCAAACTTCAGGTGGGCGATTATATTTATACGGGTACTCCTGCGGGCGTTGGGCCGGTGCAGATAGGCGATAAATTGGAGGGTTTCCTGTTTTTACAGGAGCGCTTCGAGCATGTGCTGACTTGCGATGTGAGATAGAGCTATAAAGCACCACAGCCCCCGGAAACTGAGTCCCGGAGGCTGTGGAAAATTTTATTTTTTAGAACAGAAAACGATCACTCCAATTTGAAGCGCACCGGCAGGTTGAACTGCACGCGTACGGAGCGGCCCCGCTGTTTGCCGGGAGTCCACTTAATGTTGCTTTCATTCATCATATTCACTACGCGGAGAGCTTCCTGACCGCACTGGGCGCCGATGTCGCGCACGATGCGGGCATCTTTCACTGTACCGTCTTTTTCTACCACAAAGGTGATAACCGCAGTACCTTCTACGCCGTTTTCGCGGGCGATGGCCGGATACTTGATGTTCTTGTAGATGAACTCAAGCATCTTTTTGTCGGCGCAGGCCTTTTTGGCTTCGGTAGTAGCTTCATTTTCGCAGCCGGGGAAGCGCGGCATTTCTTCTACCACTTTGAAGATTTCCACGTCATTGTCTTCAGCCGGCGGCGGCGGTGGCGGTGGTGGTGGTGGCGTGGGCTTGTTTTCATCTGCTTTAGGCGGTGGTGGAGCATTATCCTCTTCAATATCCGGATCCGTAAACGGTGTGTCATCTTCCAGTACCGTTTCGTTGGGTACTTCCTGAATCACCGGCGGTGGCGGCGGCGGTGGGGGTGGCGGCGGCTCGGCGGTACGCGGCGGCTCTACCTCGATTTCTTCTTCGAGGGTATCCATATAAGAGGATACGTCCACGGTCTTTTCGTATTGTGTCCAACCGAGTGCCAGCACGGTAATACCGACGGAGAGCGCCAGGCCGAGGTTGAAGAACGTCGGGCTGAGACGGAACACATCCGCTTCGGGGTACTTGTTGCGCACTTCGAGATCGGCGGCATTCATCGAAGACTTATACTTGTCTCCCATTCCCCGAGCTGATTTCTGAGCTAAAGAATTGCGGAAGTAAAGAATAAGTCCAACAACGACGGCAGCCATACCGAGGAACGCCAAGCCTAATTGCATGCTGTTGACTTCCATACTTTTGACTGTTTATTTTGTGAGAAAAAGTACTTACAACGGGTAAGATGAGGCTGCATTCGTTTTTGGCGTATGCTGGCCCAATTTTTTTTATCCAACGGTAGCTTCGTAGGCGGCGGCGTCCATCAGTGCCTCCACTTCGGAAGGATCGCTGAGTTCGATTTTTACAATCCAGCCTTCGCCATACGGGTCGCGGTTCACGGTGGTGGGGTCGTCGCCCTGCTTCTCGTCCAAAGCCGGATTGAATTCCAGAATTGTTCCGGAAACGGGCATGAACAGTTCGGAGGTGGTTTTTACAGCCTCTACGGTGCCGAAAACATCGCCCTTGTTGAGGCTTTCGCCAACGGAATCCACCTCGATATACACCAACTCGTCCAATTCGCGCTGAGCAAAATCAGTAATGCCGATGTATGCGGTGTTGCCGTCGGAGAGCCGGAGCCATTCGTGATCTTCGGTGTATTTTAAATCTGCGGGAAATACCATGATTTTTCTTCGTTTTGTAAAGCAGTTCGGAAACGGCTCCAAAAATAGGGATGTTTGTAAAACCTGCAAGCACGCGGCCTCTTTTTTTTCTATCTTTGCCGCTCAATCTCTTCAGGGGTGCCGCGCTATGGGTGCGGCTGAGATCATACCCTTTGTTTCGCTTCGCAGGCGAGACAGGAACCTGCCCGGGTAATGCCGGGAAGGGAAACTGCGCGACAGGGGGTCGTTGCAACGCGCCGTTTTGCCCCTGAAACGGTGGATTCTATCACCGTTTTGCTTTGTTTGCACATGAATTTTATCATTTTTTCTTCCTCCGCGATGCTGCGCAGCGCAGCATTGTTCGTCTTCTTTTGTATCATGTTTTTGGCCACAGCCGGCGCTCAAACCCTGCTCAGTGGCCGGGTGACCGATGCCGCCGGACAAGCCTTGCCGGGCGCCAATGTGCTGGTATTGGAGCGCTCGCTGGGCGATGCCGCCGATGCCGCCGGAAATTATCGCATTGCCGGACTGGAACCCGGCACATTGCGGCTGCGCGTTTCTTTTGTGGGTTATGAAACGCTGGAGCGCAAGGTGGTCGTAGCGGCGGGTACTCCCGAACTGCGCCTCGATTTTCGCCTGCAAGAACTCAGCCTGTCTATGGAGCCGCTGATTGTGCGGGCCACCCGAGCCACCGAACGCACGCCCATGACTTTTACGGAATTGGACAAAACCGCCATCGCGCGAAACAACACCGGCTTGGATGCGCCCTACCTTTTCCGCTGGACGCCCTCTGCCGTAGAAACCTCCGATGCCGGCGCAGGCGTGGGTTACACGGGCATTCGCATCAGAGGCAGCGACGCCACCCGCATCAACGTGACCATCAACGGTATTCCGCTCAATGACTCGGAATCGCAAAGTGTGTATTGGGTGAACATGCCCGATTTCCTCAGTTCCGTAGAAAACGTGCAGATTCAGCGCGGCGTGGGCGCTTCTACCAACGGGCCGGGCGCGTTCGGGGCCAGCATCAACCTGCAAACCAAGCCCTTATCCAATGAAGCCTTTGCAGACCTGAGCCTCGGCGCGGGTTCGTTCAACACCTGGCGGCGCAATGTCCGGTTCGGCAGCGGCAGATTGGGCAACGGTTTCAGCATCGAGGGGCGGTATTCGCACATCAGCTCCGACGGGTATGTGGACCGCGCGGCCTCCGATTTGCGCTCCGGGTTCCTCACTGCCGGCTGGACGGGCGACCGCAGCTTGCTCAAATTCAACGTCATCACCGGGCAGGAGCGCACCTATCAGGCTTGGTATGGCATTCCCAAAGACTACCTCAAAGACCCGGTGCTGCGCCGATTCAACCCCGCCGGAACCGAACGCCCCGGCGAGCCTTACGAAAATGAAACCGATAACTACCGCCAAACGCATTACCACCTGATTTACAACACTCAATGGCATCCGCGCTGGAATCTCAACCTCGCTTTGCACTACACGCGCGGCGCCGGTTATTACGAGCAGTATAAGGCGCAGCAGGCTTTCGCCAAATACGGCCTCGACAACGTGACTACGGATAATGACACCATTCGTCGTACCGACCTTGTGCGCCAACTCTGGTTGGACAATCATTTTTACGGCGGCGTTTACAGCCTCATCTGGCGCAGCGAAGACGAACGCACCGAGGTGACGACGGGCGGCGCTTACAGCATTTACGATGGTTTGCACTTCGGCGAGATCGTGTGGGCGCAGTTTGCCGGCTCCATGACAGGCCGTCACCGCTATTACGAAAACGAGGCCC
The DNA here is from genome assembly GCA_002344975.1 of Saprospiraceae bacterium UBA2329. Taxonomy (GTDB): domain Bacteria; phylum Bacteroidota; class Bacteroidia; order Chitinophagales; family Saprospiraceae; genus UBA2329. The sequence continues at coordinate 52,005 of DDUV01000042.1, forward strand.
GGAAAACGGATTTCAATATTTATCAGAAATGGAATCGCCGCATCGGGTCGCGCTGGGATGCTTATTTGGATGTGCAGTTCCGCCGGGTGGGTTATGATTTTCTGGGGTACAACAGAAACTTGGAGCAGGTGGGCCAAAATGTGGCGCTTTCGTTTTTTAATCCCAAAATCGGCGCGCAATACCAGGTCAATGCCCGCAGCCAAGCCTACGCCTCCCTCGCCGTGGGCAGCCGCGAACCCAATCGCAACGATTACACCGAAAATACGCCCGATACTCGCCCGCTGCCCGAACGCCTCTACAATGTAGAAACCGGCTACCGGCACAGCGGTCAACGCGGCGCGCTGAGCATCAACGGGTACTATATGTTTTATCACAATCAGTTGGTGCTCAATGGTCAAATTAATGACGTGGGCGAATACATGCGCGTGAATGTGGCCCGTAGCTACCGTCTGGGATTGGAAATGATGGCCGAGTATCGCCCTGTAAAATCGCTGCGGTTGGCCGCCAATTACACACTGAGCCGCAACCGGGTGGCTGCCTTCACCGAGTATGTGGACGAATACGATGCAGATTTCAACTGGATCGGGCAGCTTGCCGTGGAGCGCCGCCAAACACACCTAGCTTTTTCGCCTTCGCACATTGCCAACGCAGAAATGGAGTGGAATCTGTGGACAGACGCCTCCGAGCAGCGCCGACTGAGCGCCACGCTGATGAATAAATATGTGGGCCGTCAGTTTATAGACAACTCCTCGGATGTGGCCAATGCGCTGCCGGCTTATTTTTACAGCGATCTGAGGTTGGAATTTCAGGTGCGGCCTTCGTTTGCGCGGAATCTGGGGCTGAGTTTGTTGGTGCAGAACCTGTGGAATGCGCAGTTTGCCTCCAATGCCTGGTCGTACCGGTATCGGGCCGAGGGCGCGCTGTCGCTCGATCAGGGTTTCTTTCCGCAGGCGGGCCGGAACGTGCTGCTGGGGCTGACGCTGGGGTTTTGATGGCTGTGAGCGGATGGAGTCGAAATTTCGCACATGCCCCGCTCGCGCGAGATTCCATCTTCATCTTTACCACACCCGGCGGGACGCTCATTGCTGCCCTTTTTTCAAATCTTCCAGATTTTCATTCAGCCGTCGGAGTTCCATCAGGATAGAATCGCGCTGTTTCGAGCCAGTCAGCGATTCAAAAATGTTCAGCAATGTGTTGGAGAGCGAGTCGGCGATGGAGGATTTTGGCGGGTGTACTAATAATATGGTGTCGCCATCAGATAGGGGCGTACTTTGGATGCCGAGGTCAACGGCAATGCCGGAAGCGCCCAGAAAGCTCTGCTGTTCTATTCGGAATTTTGAATCCGCCGGGATGACCGGTTCTTTATCCAATTCCAACCGGATGATGAACAACCCTTTTTCATCCAAACCAATATGCCTCACCTGTCCGATGGGGAAACCTTTGACGGCCACTACCGAACGCTTCGTCAGTCCATCTGCCTGATCTGTGCGCAGATAGACGGTGCGATGCTGGTCTGTGCAGGAAAAAAGCAGCAGGAAGAAGAGGAGTATGGGTCGGAATTGCATGGCTTTTGGATGAGAGTCGGGGTCAAAAATAAAGCGCTGTCCGGGTTTCTTGTTATTTTCGGGTTAAACATATTTCCTGCGGGCGAACACTATTAACGCCGCCTGTTCAAAAGCGCGGCCTTTAGCAATCTTCATCATTCGACTGAAAAGCAAATGTTTAACACAAAAGCCTTGAGAAACCTACATGGGCGCTCTTGTAGTCATATCTGTTAAAACTAAAATATGACAGATTTTGCACTGCTGCGTAAAATCAATAACTTCGTCCTGAATTTATCACAACAGTTACCTTATGAAAACCGCTATTCAACTACTCAGTGCGATGTGCCTGCTTTTGTGGGCGCCATTTGCATCTGCCCAAATGAGCATGGGCGCCAAGCGCGGCGATTACACCTTCGGCATCAACGCCGGTTATGCCTTCCAATCGAGCGACGTGCGCAGTGCCGGCAACGGCGGCGGCTTCGGCCTCACGGCAGGTCGTACCCTGTTAGCAGGGGCCTACTCTCCGATTTCTGTGGACTTGCGCGGGCGCCTGCTCTATGCGCGCACGTTCGGCTTAGACCCGCTGCGTTCCTTTCAGATTCAGAACAACAAAGCGCTGAACGGCACGCAGGGATTGAACTACCTGAGCTACCCGGCCAATTTGGACGAACCCCAGGGTTTTGTTTTCCAAAACTACCGCACCACCATCGGCGAGATGTCGGCTGAACTCGTTTTTACCCTCGAAGAACTGCGCCGCAAAACGGGCATCATCGCCTCTGTGTACGGCGGCATTGGCCTCGACGGCTTTCACAGCAAAATAGACCAGGCCGACGCTCAGGGCAACGAGTACTTCAGCGCTTATGCCAACCTGAACGACAACCGCCCCATCGCCGCCATCCTCCGCGATCTCAAAGGCAGCGTCTTGGACGGCACTTATGAAACCAACGCCGATGGGTTCGACGATCTCCCCAAATTTCGCGCCATGCCTTCACTTGGCGTAGAACTCGGCTTTCACCTCACGCCCTCTCTGAGTTTGCACGCCGGGCACCGCCTCACGTTTTCCGGCACCGATTTGTTGGACGGGCACCAGTGGTCTTCCTCCGACAAAGACATGTACCACTATACCAACTTCGGCATTACCTACCGTTTCCGTCCGCCGGCCAAGCCCAAACTGCTGCCGCCCGTCATTGACATTACTTCTCCCTCCACCCGCACGCACTACACCAACGACCCCAACGGCTTGGTGCGCGCCCGCATTACCAATGTGCGCAGCGCCGGCGATGTGTATTGTCGCGTGAACGGCCGCGAGACGCCATTCAGTTTCAGTGGGGAGCAGTTTACCCTCAACTTCCGGTTGCAGGAAGGCCGCAACGAGGTGGTCATCACCGCCAAAAACACCGCCGGTTCTACCAATGCCGATGTGCTCATTATTTTGGAAGGCGTGGTATTGCCGCCTCCGCCTCCGCCGCCGGTGGGCTATGCGCCGCGCGTGTCCATCAGCAATCCGTCGGGCGGGCAGGCTACCGTGAGCGAAGCGGTATTCGCTTTCCGCGCAACGGTGAGCGACGTATTGAGCAAAAACGACATCGAACTGACGGTGGACGGAGTGCGCCGCGACTTCACTTACGATTCCCGCACGGGCGCCGTTTCTACCCAACTCAATCTGCGCGAGGGTGTTAACCGCGTTCGGGTGAGCGCCCGCAACAACTTCGGCTCCGATGCCGCCGATGCCGAAATTCGCTACGAACCGCGTCGTTTCCAGCCCGTTGTGCGCATTACCTCGCCCGAAAACCGCAGCGAAACCACCGTCAACTCCGCCACTGTGCAGGCCGAAGTGCGTTATGTAGAAGCCCGCGACGGCATCAGTCTGTACGTCAATGGTCGCAGCATCAGCACTTTTGAATTTGACGCTGCCAGAGAAACATTCCGGGCCACCGTGCCGCTCAACGAAGGCTCGAACACCATAGAACTGACCGCCCGCAACAGCACCGGCGAGGCCCGCGACGGCATCTCCGTCACTTACCGTCGCCCGGTGGTGCAAAGCAATCCGCCGACCGTGCGCATCACCTCGCCGGCATCGGGCAGTTCTACCACCGAAGTTACGGCCAATGTTGAGGCCACCGTGCGCGAAGTGACGCGCCGCGAGGATGTGTCCTTCTTTGTGAACGGCGCCCGCAGCGACAATTTCACTTTCAATGCAGGTACCGGCAGATTCAGCGCAACGGTGAATTTGGTGGTGGGTAACAACGACATCGCCATTCGGGTAGCCAACACCGACGGCAGCGATCAGGCCGCCGTGAGCATTCGGCGCACCGAAAAACCGATAGAAGCGCCACAGCCGCCCCGAGTGCGCATCACCACCCCTGCCAATCAGGCCGTTGTAGCTCGCAACACGGTAGAAGTGCGCGCTACCATTGATAATATTACCGACCGCAACGCCATCAGTCTGTTGGTCAATGGTTCGAGGTTTGCCAATTTCAATTTTAGTACCAATACCCGCGAACTGATTGCCACCGTCACACTCATCGAGGGCAACAACAGCATCCGCGTGGAAGCGACCAACCGCGACGGCAATGCCAACGACGAGGTAAATGTGCGTTTCCAAAAAGCCGTGCCGCCGGTCGTGACGATCACCGCGCCCGACGACAACAGCACCGTTAGCAACCCCGGCGCGACATTGCGGGCCAGATTGCAAAACGTGAACGACCGTCGGCAGATCACCGTGTCGAACAACGGCGCCACACTGAGCAATTTCAACTACAACACCTCCACCGGCGAACTAAGCGCCGAGGTAACACTCACTGAAGGCAACAACACCCTGCGCGTGCGGGCCGCCACCAACGATGGTCAGGATGAAAAATCGGTGAACGTGACGTATCGCAAAGTCGCGCCGCCCATCGTGAACATCACCGCGCCGGACAACAACAGCACCACGACCTCCGCCACCACCACGCTGCGGGCCAGGGTGCAAAATGCCAACAACCGCAATCAGATCACCGTATCGCACAACGGGAATACGTTGAGCAACTACACCTTCAACACCTCCACCGGCGAACTCAGCGCCGAGGTAACGCTCACTGAAGGCAACAACACCCTGCGCGTGCGGGCCGCCACCAACGATGGTCAGGATGAAAAATCGGTGAACGTGACGTATCGCAAAGTCGCGCCGCCCACCGTGAACATCACCGCGCCGGACAACAACAGCACCACGACCTCCGCCACCACCACGCTGCGGGCCAGGGTACAAAATGCCAACAACCGCAACCAAATCACGGTATCGCAGAACGGGAATGCGCTGAGCAATTACACCTTCAATACCTCCACCGGCGAACTCAGCGCCGAGGTAACGCTCATTGAAGGCAACAACACCCTGCGCGTGCGGGCCGCCACCAACGATGGTCAGGATGAAAAATCGGTGAATGTGACGTATCGCAAAGTCGCGCCGCCCACCGTGAACATCACCGCGCCGGACAACAACAGCACCACGACCTCCGCCACCACCACGCTGCGGGCCAGGGTACAAAATGCCAACAACCGCAACCAAATCACCGTATCTCATAATGGGAATGCGCTGAGCAATTACACCTTCAATACCTCCACCGGCGAACTCAGCGCCGAGGTAACGCTCATTGAAGGCAACAACACCCTGCGCGTGCGGGCCGCCACGAACGATGGTCAGGATGAAAAATCGGTGAATGTGACGTATCGCAAAGTCGCGCCGCCGACGGTCAGAATTACCTCGCCGACCAACAATGCCAATTTGGAAACCAACACAGTGACGGTGAAAGCGACGATTGAAAACGTGACTGCCGCTCGCTCGGTGAGATTTACGGTCAACGGCAATGCACAGTCGCAGTTCAGTTTTGAAAACGGCCAGTTTACCGCCACGGTAGAAAACCTGCGCGAAGGCGATAACGCGATGGTCGTATCGGCCTCCAACACAGACGGTTCGGCGGAAGCCTCCGTAACGGTGAAATACACGCCGCGCCCGGCCGATCCCGCGCCTGTGGTGAAATTCATCGTTCCGGCCAGATCGGGCCTGCCGGCCAGAGGCGTCGAGCAGCAGGTGAAAGCATCGGTGCTGCATGTGGCCTCCAGAGACGACATCTTGCTGACCCGCAACGGCAAGCCTTTCGGCGATTTCAACTACGATGCCAAAGCCAAAGAACTGACCGCCACCATTCCCTTGGAGGGCGGAACCAATACCATTCGCGTCATTGCTACCAACAAAGTGGGCAGCGACACCGCCACCGTCACCGTTCTGCGCCCCGATGTGGTACAACAGCAAGGGCCGGTCATCACCATAGAATCGGTGTCCGAACCGACCATCAACCCGATGAACCCGGCGCAGGGCCGCAGCACGGTGATTGCCAAAATTGAGGGCATTGGCAGCGCAGAGCAGATCACCTTCACCGTCAATGGTGAAAAAGTGACTGATTTTACGTTCAACAGCAAGTCCGGCATGTTCCAAAGCACTGTCAACCTCGTGCGCGGAACGAATACCATTGTCATTCGAGCGGAGAACGATAACGGTACAGAGACGAAGACGCACACGATGGAATTCTAAGCCATGCGACGCTCCGAGCACATAGCGCAACTTCAGCAAACCGCCCGCTGGGATATGGTCATCATCGGCGGGGGCGCTACGGGCTTGGGCGCAGCATTGGACGCCGCCGCACGCGGCTATAAAACCTTATTGGTGGAGCGGTTCGATTTTGCTCAGGGCACTTCGAGCCGTTCCACCAAACTCATTCACGGCGGGGTGCGATATTTGGAGCAGGGCAATATCAACTTAGTCAAAGGCGCCCTTCGCGAACGCTTTTTTTTCTTAAAAAACGCCCCCGAACTGACCCGAACCGTGCCTTTCATTCTGCCGGTGTATCAGGTTTGGAAACTGATTTATTTTTGGATAGGACTCAAGCTGTACGACCTGCTGTCGGGCAAACTCAGCGTCGGCAGCACGCGCCTGCTTTCGGCCCGGCGAGTGGCGGAACTGATGCCTTCTGTGGAAACGCAGGGGCTGCGCGGCGGGGTGATGTATTACGACGGGCAGTTTGACGACAGCGGCATGTGCATTGCCTTGGCGCATACGGCCGCGACTTACGGCGCCACCGTTTTGAATTATGTGGAGGCCCAATCTTTTCTCTACTCTTCCGAAGGCAAGATCAGCGGCTTGCGGCTATTGGACCGCCACACCGGGCAACGGTATGAGGTCTCGGCAGGGGCCGTCATCAATGCTACCGGCGTTTTTGCCGATGTGCTCATGGGTGCCGACAACCCGGAGCACAAGCCCGTGGTGAAGCCGTCGAGGGGTACTCATTTGGTGGTGGATACCTCCTTTTTCGAGGGCAACCACGCCCTGCTCATTCCGCGCACCACCGACGGGCGGGTGTTGTTTGCCGTTCCCTGGATGGGCAAAGTCGTCATCGGCACCACCGATGTGCCAGTGGAGGAAGCAACGGCGGAACCCCTTGCCGGAGAAGAGGAGGTGGACTTTATTTTGCAAAATTTCAACCAATACTGTCGCACGCAACTCCGCCGCTCCGAAGTGTTGTCGGTCTTCGCCGGACTGCGGCCTTTGGTGCGCATGCAAGACCTCCGCTCTACGGCCCATCTCCTGCGCGATCACGCCCTGATCGTTTCCGAATCGAGCCTCATTACCATCACCGGCGGCAAGTGGACGACCTACCGGAAAATGGCCCAAGACGCCGTCAACAAAGCCGCTGCCATCGCCGCTTTACCCTTTAAAAAATGCCCTACCCGTCGCATTGCGGTGAGTCGCCCGGCCAAAGAACCCAGTCCGGAATATGCGCTGCGGCTGCATCCCGCTTATCCTTACACCATAGCGGATGTGCGCCACGCCATTCGCCACGAAATGGCTCTGACGGTGGAGGATGTGCTGGCTCGCCGGCTGCGGCTGCAGTTTTTGGACAGGGCGGCTGCCCAGGAGGTGGAGGAGAGGGTGAGGGAGGAGTTGAGAGGGGTGAGTGTGTGAGTGGGGTGGAGTTAATTTCAAAAAGGCAAATCGTTATCTTCCAGGGGTATATCTGTTGAGGCCATTGTGATGTTCTGATAAGCGAGGCCCTGTTCTTTTACGAAGGTGAAAATGTCGGGTTGGCCCGGCGGGCAGAGGAAGTGGGGTAGATGGTGGCGGCAATGTCTTGGAGGAGTTGTAGGAGGTAGTTTTGCATGGGGATCAATTTCGAGATTTATTCACGGCGCCGTTTTTCCGTCTTTAGCATATTCCCTCACCACACCCTCGCGGATGTCATGGGGGAGGATATTCCGGTCGCCCCGTTCCAAGGCCATGAGGGAGGCATACTGAACGATATTGAGAATGGAGGCTCCGCTGAGTTCGTATTTCTGAGCGAGCGCTTCAAGCGAAATCCCATTGCGATTGAATTTTTCAGGGAATGATTTTTCCCACAGGATGAGCCGCTCGTTGCTTTTGGGCATGGGGAAGTGAATGATGCTTTGAAAGCGGCGACTGAATGCTTCGTCTATATTGCTGCGGAAGTTGGAAGCCAGGATGACTAAGCCGGCATAGGATTCGACTCTTTGCAGCAGAAAGGACACCTCCTGGTTGGCGTATTTGTCGTGGGCGTCGCGCACGTTGGTGCGCTTGCCGAAGAGGGCGTCTGCTTCGTCGAAGAATAGAATCCAGTCTTTGTTTTCAGCGCGATCGAAAAGGTTGGCTAAGTTTTTTTCGGTTTCGCCGATGAATTTGGAAACCACCATGGAAAGATCCACTTTATATACATCGCGCCCGGTATGCTTACCCAACAAGCCGGCAGTCAGGGTTTTGCCGGTACCTGGGGGGCCGTGAAACAAGGCACGGAAGCCGGGCTTGAGCCGTTTGCCCATGCCGTGGTCGTCGAGCAGTACCTGTCCGTGTTTCAGCCAGGTGAGCAGCCCCTTGACTTCCGAAAGCGTTTGCGCATTGAGCACGAGGTCATTCCAATCCATTTTAATTTCTACCAACTCCGCGGGGAAGGAGCCGCTGAACCGGGGTTTTTGCACTTTACCGGTGGTGAGCAGGTCCACATATTCTTGTGAAAGGATGATGCGCCCGCTCATGCGGGGTTCGCCATCATGCGGGTCTTCCAGCCATAGAATACCTCTCCTGACAAACGGATGCGCAGCGCTGAAGTACTCCTGCACTTTCATGCGTTGGAGCAGATCATTGCCGGCAAGTACGAAGAGGGCGGTCTCGCCGGTGGGCAACATGCCCCGGTACTGTTTGCCTTTGACGCCTCCGAAATCCGGGAAATCGCCGCTTTGCGGCAAGCGCTCCAACAGCACGGCCTCATAATAGTTGGCCTGGATGTGCGGCGCCAAAGCCAGCAACAATAGTAATACCTCGTCTCGGTCGAGCCGCTCCTTTTGTATAAACTGCGTCATTGCAGCATCATACTGCGCCCAGTCCGGCTCAGGCGGAAAGCGCATGGCGCCGGCTGCCGAATCGGCCCCGAAATATTGATCCAAGCGGGCGAGGATGGCCTGCGTCAGGTATTGGAGTGAGAGGAGGAGGAGTTGGGGGTGCATGAAAGAGTTAATAATTCGTCAATACTCAGTATATCCGAAAAATTGATTAATTACCTTGGGGAAATAATGGAGTATAGCTCTACTTGTCAACTGGCTATCAACAAATAGAGGCGTTCTGGATTTAAAGTGAATCCTTACCTGATCAAAGAAAGCAGAATCGGATACTTTAATACATCCACTAGTTACATTGACAGAATGATGCCCACCGTGAAAATAGAATCCGTCTCTGTATATTTTCTTCCCATCAGGAGAAATTACCTGGATCCGCCCCTCAATTGCCAACCTTTTCGATCCCCACACACCAACAGGAGTGAAACAAGTACCAGATTGAGAACCGCAAGTTTCGGTACAGTAATGGCTATGAGTGTCACATTCAACAAGATCGAAACTAGAAATCTCTTGATAACCACTTCCAATACCACTGACCCCGCCGACTCCATTTTGAGGCCGTTTAACTTCAGGCCGTTTAATATTAGGACTGACCCAATACTTACCTTGTGGTATTGGGCCTACATTTTTTTCATGTTCTGAGAATCCTGGATGACCTGAGATAGCCGTGGTTTGATAAACAATTTGTCCATTTTGCACTATCCCTAAAAATCCGTTGAAACCTCCAGTATAGAAAATGAAATCATTAGGATATTTGGGCTTCGAAGCATTTTTTTCTGTCTCATTGCTCTTTTTCCGTATTCCTCCCCCCTGCTGCACCACATGCGTCAGCTCATGCGCCAGCAACCTCTTCCCCTCCGTATGCTCCGGGCTGAACTTGCCCGCATTGAAATACACATCCTGCCCGTGAGTAAAAGCCTGAGCGCCGAGTTCCTTGTTCATCTGCATCGCTTCGGTATCGGTATGGATGTTGACCCCGCTGAAATCCGTGCCGAACGACTGCTCCATTTCCGCGCGAGCCTTGCCGGGCAGCGGCCTGCCCTTACCAGCGGAGTTCTTTATGCGGTTGCTAAGTTGCGGCCCCGCCGTGCTGCCTCCAGCTTCAGCTTTCATTTGAACATCTTCCTCCATCGCCCGCTGTAGCCTTGGCGAAAGCGGGTCATGTTGCATCTGCACAGGCTCTTCCTCCTCGCCCGCCATAGCTTCAGCGACGGCGGCCTCCCGCTGTACTTCCGGTTTTTCCTGCACCATCTTATCCTCCTCCATGCGCTCATCGGCGGTAGCTGCGTCGCTGTCGGCGGCGGTCAAAACCCGTTGGATACGGCTGATGCCTTTACCCTGGATGGCCGGCGCAGCGCCTCTGCCCTGATTTTGCACCACGCTGTCGGCTACGGCATCGGCCTCCTGCTCATACCGGTCGCCCGGTTGGCCTATGGCGAGCTTGGCTTGTACAGTGGCTCCCCCCTGCGAAAAAAACGGGCTGCTTCGGGGCCTGTCGCCCTTTTTATCGAAGAAAGGCGTCGCATTGTCCTGCTGGGCCTCTTCGTGGTGCTGGTGCGGCCGGCGGCGCCCCGATCGGAATATGCTTTTCATGGCTGTTACATTTTGGCCAACATTTCTTGCGCCAGTTGCAGGTAGTCTTTGGCGCCGTTGGCGTTTTTGTCGAATGTAAAAATATCTACCCCCTTTTCCTGGGCATTCACCAAAGCTATATTGGTGCGGATAAAGGTACTGAAAATCTTCTCTTCCCCGTATTCCTCCTTCAGCTTTTCCAGTACATTCCGGTTCATGGTCTTGCGCCGGTCATACTTGGTCAATACGAATCCGAGCAAATCAATGCCCGGATTCAACAGCTTTTTGATCTTCTCCAGATGTAACATGAAACTGCGTACGCCTTTGAGCGGCAAAAACTCGGCTTGCAACGGCATGATGATCAGATCGCTTGCCACCAAGGCGTTGACCGTGAGCATGCCCATGGAGGGCGGGCAGTCTATCAGCACAAAATCGTAAGGCGCCTTCAGGCGGTGCAGCAGCGGTTTCAGGATTTGTTCCCGCCCATATATGCTCACCAATTCGATCTCCACCGCTGCCAGTTCAATGGATGCAGGCGCCAGATCGAGGCCGTGACGGGTGACCAACAAAGCCTCCATGGACGCGGCCTGTTCGAATGCTTCCTGGCGCAGCGCGTGGTAAATGTTGGGTTCGATCTCCTCCGACACACCCAGCGCCTGGGTAAGGTTGGCCTGTGGATCCAGGTCCAACAGCAATACACGTTTGCCCAGTTCGCGCAGGGCAGCGGCCAGATTCAGAGCGGTGGTGGTTTTGCCGGAGCCGCCCTTCTGTATCGCAATGGCGATGATTTTCATTTCGCCTATATCGTGCCGTTGAGGTAGCGGCAGGTGCGTTCCCACACGCACTTAGCTACATTTTCACCCAGCTTAGCTCCTTCCACATTACCCGGCATAAAATGGATGCCGCCATAAATGCGCGACATGCCTACTCCATTGGGGCCTTTAGCCAAGTCGTCGAGGGTGGGCCAGGAAAGCGTAATGTCGCAGGAGGGCGTACAATCCGGCTCTATGCGGGAACCTTTGGTAGGAATGGTCACGGAGCCGCCGTATTCATTGCTGCCGGTGAAACAACGCAAAATCTCGGCCGTAGCAGCCGAAAAGCAACTATGGCCGGACACATACTCCGCAAATGGCGGAGTACCAAGTAAATAGGGGCACCAGCCCTCGCCCTGCATTTCCACGGCACCGCGACATGGCCCGCCCCAGGATGGGAAATGCTCGTCATCGCGCAGTTCGGCGATCATCGTTACGGGGCGTACATAGTCATAGTATCGTTTGGCATCCCAGGCGGCGATGGAGGCATCGAGCAAAGCATTGGTGAGGGCGAAAAACAGGGGCACAACCGCATTGGCGCCGTATTCCCGCTTCACTGCTATTTCGCCTGCTATGCGGCAGCATTGCCCGGAGGGGGTGGTCCAGTACCCGCCGGAGGGGTCATACTCCATGCCGGGATGGCGGTCTTCGTGGATGCCGGCCCAGTATTCGGCCACAAGTTTTTGCGTCTCCGTGAGTTTGGCGCTGTACTCGGACACGGTATCACCGAGCGCCTTGAACTCCGCAAATTTCTCCTTCGTTACAGGCGCCGGCGGGCGAAATTGGTCCGCTTTGCTCAGGGCGAACGGCGTCACCTGACACCAATGCGGAGTGAGGAATTTTTGCGGTTTTTTGGCCACCAATTGAGGTTGCCAGTGGTTGATGTCCTTGGTGCGCACCGGAGGAGGTTGATTGATGGGCTGATAGCCGGTCCAGTCTTCGAAGCGATTGGCCTGGTTGGACTTGTCGCCTTCGCGGCATTCCAGCACCAAGCGGGCGGACAGGTTGCCAAGCCCTGCCGGATTATCGGGCTTTTGAGAGGTGTCGTCCGGGTCGAGGACCAAGTCTTTGACCATATAATTCCGCACCTTCTCCTTGAAGGCATCCGGCAGCGGATTGGCGTAGATGGCATCGCAGGTGATGGTGCGGTAGGCAGCAAAGCTGTAGGCGACCCTGCGGTTGGCCGCCGTGTTCCACTTGGGATCGCCGATGCGTTGGTACATATCGCCGGTAGTGGTGCTGCGCTCCTTGCCGGGCGAAAAAATAGACCAGGCATCGTACATGGCCGTGTGGATGATGCACAGCGCACGGGCGGCTACGGTCGGCCCCGTGTTGGTGAGGTAGAGGGCCTCGCAGGCCAATTGGTTCCAGCGCAGGGCGGGAGGGGGTGCATATGGTTTGGACATGGTGGTGGAAGGTTTTAAAGATGAGAAAATGGGTATGGTATGTTCAGTTGATGTTGTCGCGCTCAGAGGTTGGTTGGAGGGTTTTCTGGTAGTGGCGGTGCTTGGAGTGGTGGATTTTACAGCCTGTGGTGTTTAAAATACTGGCTTATAGTGCATTGTATGTGCTTATTGGTGATGGAAAATGTTGGATATGCAGGCGGGACTCGCGTGATAGTTTGGACGAGATGGACTTGATACGCGTGTCGGGGAAGGCGCGAGGGGATGCAAAGTGTGAAATGTTTGATATGCGGGTAGAACCCGCGGGATAATTCGCACGAGATGGAATCTCGGCGCGAGCGGGTATGGTGGCGGCTATTTATTATCTCCGAGACACCCATTCTGCTCTTGTTTGTAAGTTAATGTTTCCACCTGCTAAATCGTGGTAAAAAAAGCCCAAAACACGAGAAATATTATTATATGCTTCTCTTCTGCCAGGCGAGGGGCTTAAATCCAGCCTGTCATTTAAGCGATAAGTGATGGTAATATTTCCCATTGCGTCAACTTCTGCCCAATATCTTACAGTAGCATTTCTTAAAGCCCAAGTAAGCTCATTACCAGCTACTTGCCACGTTTCAACATGCGTCAACGGATTATCCTCGCCAATACTCCCCCAATCTTCATTTGGAGAAGTCCACCTATCACCTCCGAAGCCAACAAGTTCAGTACCTGTTGCATAAAAAAGTTGTGAGCCAAATCTATCGTCACTTCTCAACCTTCTCAATATCGCTTCCTCTGTTGCAACCATACGAGGGTCTCTTCTTATTTGACTTAATAAGTTCCCAACAAGATATACGATATCATAATTAAGTAACGAAGCTCTTCCTAATTCAATCAGGTTGGATGCTGTTGTGGTTTGTATCCCTTCCTCTCCAAATAGCCAGCCACTCGAAGGAAGAACCTCGCCATAGCGTTGAAATCTCGAAAAGTCAGCCACTCTATCCAAGTCAATATTTGTTCCAGTTGGATTTGTTACTCCTTGTCCAGATGAATTGGAATTAAATCTGTCACCAGTTCCTCCACCTTGATTTGGAAGGTTTTGTTGACTTGGTGTTTCCCCCCCTTGTCCTGGTGGCAATTGATTGTTATTGGTTGGAAAATTACCATTTGAAGACGCATCGCAATCTCTTGAAAAAATAGTTAATCTTTGAGTAGTGTAGTCGTTTTCTGGTATTGATTGATGATTGCGATAATGATTAGCTGGCGTATAAATACCTGTGATAATTGAATTAAACCATCTTGTTTGGAAATCATTTACATTAATGTAGTTAATTGCACGTCCAAAACCAATTGATGAAATATAATTCAATGGAAGAGGCACCCCTGTGGCAGCACTTGCCTCTGCTGCACAATTGGTATGATACGTTGTCCACCTTTCGCCTCCTCTTCTGAAATCTCCAGCGGGCGGATTTTTACTGTAATGATAAAAATCTTCTCCTTGTTCTCCAAACGGAGGTTGCCCACCCCTGCCTGGCTGGGAAGATATCCCGCTACTCGCCCTTTCCGCCATGTCGGCAAATAGCATCACCCCATCGTGGGGTCGCATTCCTTTGATCCAACCAGCACAATTCAAGGCAGGAAAGTTACATGCGCATTCAATATTTCCCGCCATGTGTGCTGGCATTATGATAGCTAATGGCCCAGTTTCACCATGCGCATCGGCGGCCCAGTCAAATGCAGCATCGTGTTCACGACACCCCTCATGTGTATCACATATTCTGAAATGGGTGTATCGCCAAACCTCTCCACTAAGTGGATCTGTGTAAACAAAAAATGGGGAAGATTTACAAGTGTCACAATCAGGGCCACATGCTCCTCTACACATTGAGCCACTAGCTCTTTGAGGTCTTCTTTCATAAACTTCTAAGGGACCTTCCAAGCGATTACCAGCACCATAATTCGCCCATGTCCCATTGTTTTGTGAAGGCAGTTTATGAAAAACCCTTAGAATGTCGCAGATGGTTTCGATTAGCGGACAATCATCCTTAAACCCTTCCCTGCTGATTGCTAAGTCAAAGTTTTCGAAGGGTGAGAGTCCTAAATATCCCCCAATGCTCAATCCAACACCGGGGCTACTTCCTCCGGGCACAATGGTTAGATTTGACCCAATCCCTAAGGTGGCAGCTATTTGATTATGCCATTCAAATGGCTGCCAATATATTCTACACAAATTTTCTCCTAAAAGACTGATTTGGCCGTATGCCCCCAAAAAGGCATCACCTGCCAATCCCAATTCAAGCGTGCTGAATCCACCTACATTAATTGCCCCTCCCCCATATTCCAACCCTCCTCCAATTGTCCATTTTGTTGTGCCAATTCCCCTCAGCATTACCGCTACACCTCCCTCTATACTTGTGAGCGGCACCGAAATTGGAACAGGTACTGGTCCCACCGGCACAATAGCCATTAATGATAATTGCCCAATAAGCCCTCCCCTTGCTTCTGCTCCTAAAGAACCAGCAACAGTAGCACTTACGCTTCCACTAATTCCATAGTGATGAGAAAATGGGTTGATGACCATTCTCACTCCCTCTAAACAAATTGGTCCTATTTGCGCTTGAAATTCTGGAGCTATTGTCCCAGTAACACCCACTTCTCCCGATATAAATAAATCTGGCCCTATCGGAATGGCAAATAGGGGAACCGTCTTGTCACCAGAAATTGGTTCAATATCAACCTGGTGAGCTAATGCTGGTATCGGGCAAAATCTTGGAAGGGTAATAACAAGTCCACTTGAAGTAATTGAGATAACTCCTCCAAACCTATCCACGAATGCTTGAATCCTCTGCCCTGCCTCGGTAGCCAGCCAATCCAAAACACCACTAACTGTTTCTGTTGCAATATTTACTGCACTTATCGCAGTGTCATAAATGGAACCTCCAATATTACGGGCGGTATAGATCGCTCTTTCGCCGATTCCAACCGCTGTATCAATTGCAGTATCTGCCACGTCAATCGCAGTATCGTATGCACTTCTACCCAATTCTGTAGCTCTATCCCATGTAGATTCAACGGGAGAAGTAACATCATCAACAAATTCACTCCAAGAATATTGTTGAATATATTCTTTATCAGTTTTTAACTGTGGAATCTCTTTCTTTTCTTCATTTGAAATTTGTTTTTGCCGGCTCTCTCCCCCCTGCTGCACCACATGCGTCAACTCATGCCCCAGCAACCGCTGCCCCTCCGTACTCCCCGTATCATATTTCCCCGCATTAAAATACACATCGCTGCCATGGGTGAAGGCTTGCGCGCCCAGCTCCTTATTCATCTGCACCGCAGAGCTATTCGTATGCACCCGTACCCCGGAGAAATCCGCCCCTATGGCGCCTTCCATCTGCGAGCGGGTGTTTTCCGGCAGGGGCGAGCCGCCGCCTTTGGAGGATTGCAGGCGGGATTCCAAGCTGGACGAGGCGGCAGGGGCTTCGACGCCGTCCGACTTGGGTTGCAGGGTTTCTTCTTCGGCTTCGCAGGCGGCACATTTCATTTGTAGGGCGCCGTTATTCGCCTCGCTCTCGAATATCGGCTTCTTCTGCACGGCCGGCAAAGCCTCAGCTCCTTCCAATTGCTCTTTTTCCTCTTTCTCACATTCGGCGCACTTGGTTTGCACACTGGGGGTTGCGGAGGATTGGCTCGCTGCCGGGGCAGGGGCTGCTTTTAATTGTAGTTTGGGTGCAATCGGCTTTTCTGCCGTTGGATTTGGGGTGATTGCCTCTGGCTGTGCCAGCCGCTGCACCACCTGATCCGCCACTTGATCCGCCTCCTGTTCGTACTTATCTCCCGGTTGGCCGATGGTGAGTTTGGTTTGAATAAGTGGGCGTGAGGCGTTGCCGGGTGCATTTTTGCCTGCGGTGAAAAAAGTCTCCCGTTCGGGCATGGCCATCGCTTCTTCTCCCGACTTCTGGAAGAAAGGGCGCCCCGTCTTGGGTTGCGCGGCGGTGGTAGCCGTGCTCTGTTTTTGTACGGTTTTCAAGGTTTAGGGTTCGCTTTCCGGCAGGGTGGAAAAATGGGTTACGACCAGAAGAATAGAAACAATAAGCATGAGCAGTGCCCAATACAGGCGTTTGCCTCCCACGCTTTCAAGCAGATGCCTGGCCATGAACAGGATTTTGGAATCCGAATCGGTGGCTTGTTGCCAGCCCGGCAGGCTAAAGGCCGCTCTTACAGAATCCTTCAATGCAACAGAGTATGCTTTGAAAAAACTCCAGCCGATGTAACGGCTCCATTCGCGGTCCAAATCAGGCGCTTCAAAGTAGCCGCCTATTTCCTCGGTTTCTCCCCCGGCAACCCGCTGTGTCATTCCGCTCGGCATATTGGCGTCATCCAAGGAGACAAATACTCCGGGGAAAAACGCCTCCCAATAGAAACGGTCGGAATCCACGGCGGCAATCCATGCTGAGCGAAATGTGCGGATGGCCTGATTGTCGTCATAGCTTTTGGCTACCAGATATTCCAGCATGTCTTTGGCCGTCAACATCATGCCGGCCATCAGGATGTTCGTTTCGGGTATCCTGATTTGTTCGAACAGCCGAAACAGGATTGTTTCCTCTACGGAATTTTTTGCTTGTTGCCTCAGCGCTTCCCTGATGGGCGGACAATCATTATTTTGGGCCTTCATAATGCTTAGGTTTTCGATGGTTATTCTTTGGGACAGACTACCTCCACTCCACGAACAGCATGTCCTCCATCCAGGGCAGTTTCACCATGTTGATGCCCCAGGGCAGGCGGTCGAGCAGGAGGTCGTAGGATTGGGCTTCGACCTGGAGCAGCCGGCCCAAATCGGTGCGGGTCAGTTTGCCGTCGCGCACTAAGAAATTGCCCCGCAGGCCGTCGGGCGAAGTGCTGCCCAGCGCGCCCCAGTTGTCAATGGCGGCTTTCAGCATGTCTTCCGCTTCTGCTTTTTCCTCCTCGCTCAGTTCTATTTCCCGGTACAAGGGCGTGTGCAAGGGAATGCCGCACAAGAGCTTGGGCAGGACCAGGTCGTACTCCGGGGCGCCGGTCTCGCCGGTGGCCAAGTAGTAGAGTAAAGCCGCTGCTTTTTGGCGGCGCCATTCATCCTTGAACCGGCGTTTTTCCAAGA
Organism: Saprospiraceae bacterium UBA2329; assembly: GCA_002344975.1. Classification (GTDB taxonomy): domain Bacteria; phylum Bacteroidota; class Bacteroidia; order Chitinophagales; family Saprospiraceae; genus UBA2329. The sequence goes on from DDUV01000042.1 coordinate 69,889, forward strand.
GGCCGACGGTCTCAAAAAACATGGCGAGGAATGGGTGGAGCAATACCAAACCGGCCACGGGAGTGTGCAGGGCTTCTGATTCGACAGCAGTATCCGCCGGGCCGGCAGTGCCCCGGCTTGAATGTGGATCGGTTGCCGGGCCGGAGGAGACCTCCGGCAATTTTTCTCGCAGTATGCCCGTCCTGTCCTGCCCGATATTTGCAGGCTGGTCGGTAAGAGCGCGGCGTTCTGTGCCGGGTTTTGGGGCGGGCGTTTCAGGGTCGGCATCGGGCGCGCGCTTTTTGGTGCCGGTTTTTTTGTCGGCAGCGGCGGTATCTTTTACATCCAATGGTTTGCGGGCGGATGCGGCGGGCGGCAGGAAGCCTGCCCGTTTGAAAAACGCCTTGAGTTCAGGATAGGGATTCCTCTTTCCATTGGCCGCCATGACCAAAAGGGGGAGCATATCCCGGAGCGACCCGGAACGGAAAACCAATTGAAGCAGATCGTCGGCAGTGTAAGGAGATCGCGATTGCGACAGGGTTCGGAAGACCGCTTGCCGGCAGTGTATCTCTAACAGCCGGGCAGATCGCACCGCATCCAGGGTGGACCGGGAAGGCCACAAATCGGCAGCGCCCTTGTCGTGCATTCCCGGATCAGCACTGGTTTCCTCATAAGCAATCAGCGCTTCCATCAACTCAGTGAATGCGGCGCCGACGCCGGGCGGCAGTTTTCTGCGCGGCTTGCCGGTCGTCAGCATTTCGGCAATTGCCTGTGCAGCTTTGCCGGTTTCTGAGAGCACAGCAAAAAGTCCGGTTGCTTTGCGACCGGTGAATAGTTCTACCAAGTGCTCCAAAAACTGCGGTGGGTGTTGCATGACCAATCGGCGGAGCGCTTCGGGATTGCTGCGCAGCAAACGGGCCAATTGTTCCAAAATCCGCATTTCGGTACCCAATGCGGCGAGGATGAGCCGGCGCCATTCCTCTTCAGGAGCGGGGACGACGTGCCGGGGAAGCCTTCCGTGGCGCAAAAAATAGAGCCACTGTTCAAACCGGGCTACCCGAAGCGGTTTTTTCTCCACACCTGCAGCGCCATTCTTCAGCATCTGCTTCAGCGCATCCTTGATGCTTTCGATCATGCGGTCCAACCAGGCCGAAGAAGCCCATTCAGCCTCGCTTATCCGCCCCAGGTGGATTTCCAGGCGGTCTATGGTGATCCACTCTTCCTCTGTGCTGTATTGATCGAACAGGCGCTCCATAGCGGGAACGGCATGATCGCGAAAAGCGCGGCTCACGGCTTGTTGCACGGCGAAAGCCTCCCCGCTGTTGCGCAAGCTGAGTTCGAATACCTGCCGTGCAATGATGTGCTGCATGAGGAGTTATTTCAGGGTCATTTCAGCCACTTTAAATACCGGTTGACGGCGCTTTTGCCGAAAACCCCGCTTACCTTGCCGGCCTGGTCCCAGTTTTGGGCCAGTTCCCTGAGCTTGAAACCTTTGACCTTCATTTGCGCAAGCAAGGCTTTGAATTCTTTTTCGTGAGCGAAGGGGGCGCCTTCTTTGTCCTGTTCTACGGCTTTGTCCAGGAGGTGCCATACTGCGTTTTTCAGCAGGATGGTTTCCGGCAGTTCGGCGGAGGAAAGGTCATCCGTTTGGTCGAGCAGGTAAGTGGCGTGTTTTTTAAATTCGGAGAAACGCGCCTCGCTGTTCAGGAAGCTGTCGGCTATGCGGTGGAAGATTTCGGGGTCGGATATCTTACTTTCCAAGTGCATCACCTCTGCTTTGCGCTCCTGTATCCGGCTGTTGAAACTGCGCCGCTCGGCGGCTGCGCCATTGGCAGGTGCAGGAGGTTCTTCTTTTTTCTTTTCCAGCGCCGGAGCCGAAGACTCTACTGCAATGCTGCGCGCCTCAGTAGTGGATTTAGGCGCCTCGGTTAAAGGGATAGCAGTGATCGTCTCTAACTGGCTGGAAAGTATGGAGCGGTGTGTGATTTCCGGCTGCTTATCCTGGGCCTTCGCCGGAGCAGGATGGCAACGGAAGAGGTGGAGGAAGTGTCCGTTTTCCGCTTGCAGGTAGTTGGAACTGCTCTGCTTCACGATTCTGTCATCCTGAACTTTGCTTTTGATTTTTTCTGCGCAATCACATGGCTCCTTGTCGCCGATGCCGGGTTCGCACCAGTGGTAAGGTATCAGGGCAGTCAGGCATTTTACCATGCAGCAGCGGAGATTGCATTTTTGTCTGGATGGGTTCTGACCTTCATATTGAGCCAAGCGGACGGTGTCTCCGCAGCAATCAGGCAGTTCGGAGCAGTCCATGTCGTTGTCGGGGCAGCGCATCCAGGTCAACCAAAGTCGGTAGGTATCCTCGAAACGACACATTTGCCGGGGGCTGAGCCAAACTATATTGAGGGCTATATGCGCCGGCGCTTCCTTATACAGCACATGCTGGAAAAAGGAGCGCGCATCGGCGTCGTGGAAGCGCTTCATCCAGGACGGCAACACCAGGGTAGCCCAGAAGGAGTACAAATCGGCAAACGGGAGGTAGCTGAGCGGCGGGTTTTGCTCTTTCTCGCAGGGGTCTTTTTCGAAAGGATTATCCACCCAGCACAATGTACACTGCATGTCAGGGCATCCTTGCAGCAGGCAGGGGTTGCAGGGTTTCAACAAGTTATCATCGGAGTCGGTGCATGGCTGATTGGGCACATAGCTGTCTTTGCAATCTTCAACGCAGGGCCTCAGCAGGATGTGTTCCAGCAGGTGCATGCCTTCCACCGCCGTACACGCCTTCACCGCCGCCATACTGCTGTCGCGCGTGTATTTGTCGTTGAAGAGGCAGGGAGACTTGGCCAGTACGCAGCAGGTGTCCACCAATTGAATGGTCCAAGGGCCGCACTCCGTCTCCGGCACGATGATATACTGGTACCGGCTTTCCGGTGTGCCGGTCATGCTGTGTATGCGCAAGAGCGTATGGGCGTGGCTCAAAGCGCCGGATTCGGTCTTGAATCCTTTTACACCGGCCAGGAGCGTATCACATTCAAAGGGGGGAGCCGCATCTTCATCGCATGGATCGAGGATGGTAATGGGGGACTCCGCAATGGGGGGCGCTGCTTTATCCGTATGAACAGCCGGGATAATGGTATCAGGGCGGGTTCGTTGTCGGGTTATTTTCAGGAAGTGCCTGCCTTCCGTTTTGTTAATAATGAAACGCTTGGCTTCCGACGTTGCAATCAGATCATTCAATTCAGCCATCAGTTGGTCCAAGGCGGCTTGGGCTTTGGCCTCCGAGTCATAAGCGCAAGGATGAACTGCTACGCGGTAACATTCGTCCACTATGTAGTAACCAAACCGGGTTTTTCCACTTTCCGGATCGGTTTCTTCAAACGAATAACAGGCCGCATCGTTCTGGGCAGCCGCCAGGAATCGTTCGGCGCCGTAATGACAACAGGCATCGTACAATTCAAAGCCGTAAGTGAAGCGTTCCGGATCAAAGTTTATCTTGATGTGATAATTTCCGCTTTTTATCCGGGCGATGATTTGCGCAGCGGCAGAGAGCGCCTCCTCCCTTGTATTATAGAGCAATTCGCCTTTCAGAAAATAGTCGCAACGAAGAAATTCCAAATTTTGCGTCGGCTGGTAATTTACTATTGGAGCATACAACCCATTTTCCATGGCATAGGCACTTTGCAGCACCCCAAGTAGTACCGCCGTAATCGCGTTTAGGAATTTCTCCTGTGGTGTTTGCGATGTATTATTCCACGTGGGCAAGTGCGATAGCTCCTCCTCAGTGTGCCGGCAAGGATGTACCGCCAGTTTGCAGCAGTGATCCGTTATGGGCAAGTCGGGAAGGTGGGGGACATCTTTGGGAGGAATCTCCAGATTGATAAATGCCGCAGCGAAAAGCGCACTGCCGGGTTGTTCGGATCGGGCTATGGAGTCATAACCATCATCGTGGTCTTCTTGCTCCGGTTCTTCGCAAGGGCAAAAAGGCGCTATTTGATCGCAGAGGTCGCGGCCCCAAGCTTCATCTTCTGTTTCGTAACACCATTGGCCGGTGGCCAATACCTCGCGTATCTCTATCTGGTATTTCACCCCTTCCCCGGCATGGTCACAGCTCGGCTCCATTTGCCCGGCGCGGCAGTGATCTCCACAAGCCAGCAACTGCATCAGCTTTTTGAATCCCTGCCAAGCTTCGTTGAAGCTATCGTAGCATTCCCAGCTTTGCCACTCGAAGCTTCCGGAGGGTATGTTGAATAAGCGGAAGTAGTATTTTTTTCGTTTGATGCCGTTTTCCCACACTTCAAAGAACCGGACAGGAAAGCTCTTAGCCCATTTGACCAACTGTTCGATCTGAGCGGGGGTTGCGTTGTCGTAGTTGTCGGCGACAGCGGCAATATAATTGCCGATCTTCCCGCAAGAATCCGGTTGTAGCTCAAAGCAGCCCTGCGTACATATCAGGCGGTCTTGGCCATAGTTGTCCTCGCAGGAAGCGGCCTGCAAAATTTCGAGGAATTTTTCCTGATAGGCAGCTACCGCCAAAGCCTCGGTATCGTATCCTGTAATACTTTGAAACAGTACCAATTCCGGCCCGTCGCCGATGGCGCCTTTTATGATGAAGTGGTATTTGCAGATACAGTTCTCGCCTGTGCGTTTCTGTATCACATCCGCAGCGCCGAAACAAATATCGAGCCAGGTGAAATCATGCGGTTTTTTCAGACAAATTTTGGACACTTCATTTGCCGCCGCCGCCTTATCCGGCCAGCAAGCTCTTTTCGGCCTGTAGCCGTCGTATTGCAAAACTGGCTTCGGTTCGTAGCAGCCGCCTTCAAGGGTATCTTCTTTACAATCCGGATAGCAATCATCAGGCGGATTCAAGTGGGGATTGCAAGCCCACACAGCAAAGGGGTGGCCTTTTTTCACCAAGCGGTAAGCGTATTCCGGCCTACCCTGGGGTGGCTGCACCCATTTGGAATAGGACTCCATCAGGCCGGCGGGATGCGTAACGCGATAATCGAGGAAGGATTCAACTCGTGCAGGATCGCCGCCGGCGGCGGCCGTTGCCTTGGCTACCGGCTCTTCCCCCATTTTGAGGGTGAGGGCGGTGGTTTTGCCCTTGCCGGTTTTCTCCAAAGTGGCGAGGTGCAGGTTTTTGGCAAATGCGCCGAAGGCTTGCTCCGCCTCTTCATGGCGTGTAAACTCGTGCATACTTTCAAAAAGCGGCTCATAGCTGCCGTCCGGCCCGTCCCAATAGTAGTAAAAACGGTAACCGGCAGGAGTTTTCCGCACATCAAAAGCAAACACTTGGGCAGTAACGGCATCTGAAAGGCTCTTGGCTGCGCGGGTGGCATCCCCGGAATGAACCCGCGCACTTGCCGTTTCGGTTTGTATCAGGTTGCCTTTGGCTTTCACTTGGCTCATATCTGCCAGATCGCACAAAAAATCTTCAAATGCCTTACCTGTGGCAGTTTCGCTTTCGTACTCTTCTACCGATTGCAGGATGAGCCTTTCCTTTTCGTCGGCCAGGGCAAAAGCCCAAGAGGGCGCTTCCCGGCGTACTTGCAGGGGCGCTTCGCTCTTCTTGAGGATTTTCACTGTTGCCTGAAGGACTTTGTCCCTCTCCGCAGCGGAGTCGAAAGGTTGAGGCGACTCTGCAATGAATTGATTATGGGCGTCTTTGAGTAGGTAGATGTAATGGAGGTTGGTCTCATCGCCGGATTTCACATAGCGGCCGGTTTCGGTCGCATCCTTATGCGTTTCCATACCGGTGCGCAGCGCTTCTGATGCAGAGGGGTATAGCGCATAACTCAAGAGCAGCGGCTCGCCTTTATCGTTATTCAGTCTGAACCCCCAGCAGTCGGGTTTTGCAGGCGTTCTGGGCTTGGCTTTTTTATTGCCAAAAATAGCTGCGAAGGCTTCAATAAGTATCTCCGGCTTACTATTACCGGCATCTGCGGGCTGAGTGGAGGCCAAGACTGCATCCGTGTCGCTGCGCAATTCGATGTGAAACGCTTTGCCGTCGGAAGAAAAGACTGGGATGTAATATGCTGTTTTTTGCCCCCATTCTTTGGCCTGCCTCCATGCGGTATTAGCCCTTGCGATGTCGGAAAATATCCTTTCGCTTTGTAAGACTGTACCGTCTTCTGCGGCTATTTCCCAGGTGCGGCCATTGCCGGCAGCGTACACGGCGCCGCCCTCCGGCATATTTTTCGCAATATCAGCCCATGCCTCGCTCTCCGACAAAAAGGCTGCCTCCGAACTCAGGTAGGAGCGGGTATTCTGCTCGAAGCGATGCCACTTCCAACGGGTCGGGCATGGCAAAATTTGGCGGTTGAAGGCAGCCATATCGAGATACCTGCCGGCAGATACGGGCATGGGCGACAGTTTCCGGCTTCGGCCATTCGCATCGCCGGGTATGTCGGAGATAAATGCCTTCAATTGTTTTTGCGCCTGTGCATCCTCGTTGGTTGCAAATTGGCGTTCAGAGGCATGAACAAGGCTGCCCTGAGCATCGTGCAGTTCCTGTACATAAGCATACCGGCTTACCTGCACATTGTCGGATACAGACTGAACGGCAAATAATGCTTTGATCTGCTTGGCTTTTTCCAAAGCCTCAAACTCGGAATCAATGGGATTGGGATACGCAAACGAGACATACCCGGCTCTAATGGAAAGCGTGTATTTTTGTGTGAGGGGGTCGTATCCAACCTGAAAAGGACGGTCGGACAAAAGCGTCTCGTGGAGCGCTGCGGCCACACTCTCGGCAGCGAAATCGGAAGTAATAGTGTCAAGCGATGCTAAAAGCGGGCTGTTGTGCCAATCGTCGAGTACCACCCTGTAAGAAGAGCCTTTTTCAAAAACCTCAATATTGCACAAAGACTGGCGCCGGTCGTCGGTAAAGCCGGAAAGGAGCATAGCCCGCCGCTCATAGCCGGAGATATTGTCGGTTCCCCATGCTGGTTGCAGGTAGTCGAAAGCCCGCCCTCTGTTCCGACTGATGTCGTCATACTTGGATAAAAACCGCGACTTGTCTTCCACGCTTGTGCGCCGACGCATTTGCTCGTCCTGCACCATGCCGGCCAACATGACTGCATAATCGGTAAATTTTTCTGAAAACCTGGCCAGCAAATGATCCAGAAAACCCTCTCGCCTGTGTATGTATGCGCTTTGGTTTTCCAGCATTTCCTGCAAGATGTGTACATAATCCATCTCACGGGATACCAAGGAGAAGGTGTGCCGGCGATCACCTCCTGCGGCAGGGTCGTATCCGGATGTGGAAAGGTTGTTCTCCCACATACCGAGGAAAGCGGCTAATTGAGCGGCGTTTTCAGCCTCCTGCGCCCGTTCGTAACGGCCGACGCCGACCAGTACCAAGCCGCTGATGGATGGAAAGCGAAGTATAAAAAACCAGCCTGCGCGGTCTCTCCGGAGGTCAATGGTGTAGTTTTTTTCTTCCAAAGAGCGGCGAACGAGGTTCAGGTCTGAATCCCGTCGAATGACATACCCATAAGTGGAAGAACAAACCTCCTCGTCACAGTTGCCTTTTTCGTATTCCAAGCAGGCGCCGGGGGCTTTAATGACGAGATGGCCGTTCAATGTTGCCTCCAGTTCGCTGAGGGCGTGGGTCAGCGCCTGATCGTCTCGCACCGGCAGTGCCAGCACAGAGCCTTCCACAATACCTTGGTCTTTTGCTGCAAAGAAGCGGTTGAGTTTCTGAAAACCGGGGGTGTTGTCCTGGTTCAAAACTGCCGAGAACAGGGTGTGCCGGGCATCCTCCGGTCTTTGGGATTCCTGCTTGAGCGAAAACAAATCCCTCAACCGGCTTAGCTGTTGGAGATAATCGGCCAGCAGTTGATCGAAAAACAACAAATAGCCCTGGAACTGGCGAGCCTGAACGCGCCGTAGCAGCGATGCAGATTCGGGCAGGCCCGTTTCGCCTATGCCATAGACCCTGGGAAATTCGTTCTGGATGGAGATGTAATCCGGCAAATCCTCCCTGAAGGCGCCCTTGGGTACAAGCATATCCAGAAACGAATCGGAAAGGTAGCTCTTCTGGTACCGGGTCAGCTCTGCGTGTGCCTTTCTTTTGTTGACCGGGATGGCGCCGGTAGCAGTAGATAGGGAAATATTGGTCAGGGAAGTATTGTCAAAGAGGAATATCGGCGCTGCATTTTGAAGCAACCTGAAACGCCATTCGGCCTGAGGCCAAGGTTTTTCGTCTCCGCAATCCAGATGCGGCAAAGGTACATGAGTGACATCCGTGTTCAGGCAGAGGTTTTTTACAGAACGTACCCCTGGCACGCTATGAATGACAGAGTATAGGTCTGACAGGTGAATTTCTTTGGTTCGCTCAATACCTTCCAATTCTTCTGTATCGAGGAACCCGAAACTCCTGAACTGTTCTTCCAATTCCTCCGCTCCTGTGCCTTTGCAAAAATCAGGCGGCCCATCCTCTCCAATGGTCTTTTCCAGAATAGTCTTAAGGGAGTAGGGCCTCCCTGCAAAAATTTCCTCTATTGGCCGGCCCTTCTCCAGCAGGCTTTGCAGGGAGTGAAAGCGAGCCGTCGGCGAGATGAAGTCAATAATCCTGCGGAGAATTTCAAAGTAGGTTTTTTCGGCGTCAGTACCGGGGAGTATCTCCACGTTGGCACAAAGCCCTACGTTTTGAGGACACAGTATGGTGATGCTTTCGAAATCTTCGCCGAGGTTTCGATGGGCCGACAGCAGGCAGCGAACCTGGTCGAGAAATTCCTCCCTTACTTCTTCCTTTTTTTCTGGAGTATCTTCTTCCTCTATTTTTTGAAACCACTCCTGCTCCATTTCGAGGTAGATATGGTATAGGCCGTTCAAGTCAATAAAATTCTTGCCGGGCGCGGTGCTGCTTCCTTTACACCCGCAATCATTTTCGGGGTGGGAAGGAGTACTGCCGGGGGTATCGCTCTGTCCGGTTCTATCGTCATGCGCTTCGCACTCACAGCAGCACAATTTACCGCTTCCATCCAGATACAAGCGGGGGTTTCTTTTCTCCACCGGTTCGAGCCAGGCATTGCGCACGCCCTCTAATTCCATGAGGAGTTTGCGGTAATCCGTGATGGTGAGGGGATTGCAAGAGAGTATCTGGGCGGGCGTGAAGAAATTGTCTTCGGCAGCGCCGTCTTTTTGAGCCAGCAGGTCTTCTATGGGCAGTTGGGTGCGGTACCCCAGGTCCAGCAGGGCATAACAAAGCACTTCCAGGGTGGTGATGCCGGGATCGTGGGTGTTGTGGTCCGTCCAGATACGGCCGGCCAGGTCGCCGATATGCCGCAGACCTTCTTCCCGGAGCCGGGCGAAATCCAAATGGGCCGGCCAGGATTCGTCCACTTGACGAATTACCTTGCTATGGAGCGTGTTTGTTGACATGGTTTAATGATGGAATGTAGTCATTCGGTATTGAGACACATTGCCCAGGGAGGCATTTTTCAGGGGCCGTACTCCTCTTCTGGTGGGGGAGCAGGCGTTTTACAAATCTGGTGAAAAGGAAACTCATTGCCGGCTTCAGCAAAGCAATCGGGTTGCGTATCCGAATACCTGGCGCAATCATCCTCATCCACGACAACGCATATCTCCCCGGCAGTGAGGATGGAGCGGGCAGTCACCGGGCCGATTGCCCTGAGCAGGCTGGGGGCATCTTCATCGCCTGACAGCGATAGGCAAGTGATGAAGTCCACATAGTCCAGGCTTTCGATGTATCGGATCACTTCCGATTCGCTGACAGCTTGCCCAAAGACCAGCTTGTCGGAGTCGCGGGTAATATACCAAGGCGCCAAAAGATTGGTCAGGTCTTCCTTCAAACGAGCAGCGTAGAAGGTTTTGTCTTTTCCTTTGCGCAGCCGCACCCGCACGTTGAGGTTCACTTTTTCATAGCGGGGGTTCATTATTTTAAGCCTGACAAAGGGCGAAATCTTTGTTTTGAGGTAGGCTTTTATTTCTTCGAGCAGGCTGACAGGTGCGCGTGGTTCGAGGTCTTGGCCAGGTTTCAGCTTGGTGAGATCGGGTACTACCGCGATGGAAACGAAGCCGGGCGCCCAGTCCAAGTCGCGGGAATAATCGTCGGCTGAAAGCCCGAAGACGTGATTGAGACATTTTACTTTGAATATCTGCGGGAAGGCCTCCAGCACCAGTGTTTCGTAATCGAAAGGCGAGATGGCACGCCCTTTGTGCCGCAAGTGTTCGCTTACCCTCTTGTAAAAACTGTTCCCGGATTCGGGCGGTAAGCCGTGGAAGGAGGCGTACGGCTGAGCGGTTTTTTTTACGCCGGCTTCCGGCTCGGCCATTTTTGTAATGCTTCCCGCCGGGAGTTCCCGCGCGAGGCGCTGCAGGTCGTTGGCCGATTCCGGTTTGAAAGTGACCCTTGCGGCTTGCGTATGTACGGCAATGGCTTCACTTATGGCTTTTACTTTTTGTATGGGCTGTAGAGAAACGGCGTCGCCGGGGATTTCGCATTGCTCGGCATCGTCCACTTCGCTTACCGAAGCTTTAATCCAAAACAGGTCGGGGGGCATCACCGTGTTCCCGGTGCGGGTAATGCCCTTTGGCAGGGCAATTTTTACGATACCTGAAACGGTAAGCCCCTTGGTTTCATCGGAAATGATGTCGAAGCCCGGCCTCAATTCCTGCCATTGGTTGTTGGCCAAGTGGTACCACCTGACCAAAGCCCGGTCGCGCTCGCTGTCTGCGGTGGCCTCTGCCAATTGGAAAAGTAAATTGAGACTGCTGCCCGGCCGTAAGTTGCTCAAGCCGATATACAGCGTGCCTTCGTCTTCAAAAACAGGCAGCAGTGTGGGGTTGGCTTCCAGGTCTTCATGCTTATATGTGCCCTCGAAGGGATAGAGGTGTACAATGTCAATGTCGTCTTTTCCGGCACAGGCGGAGTAGTCTAAGCAGATGTTTTTGATGGTGGGGGTCCAGGGTTCGTTGGGGATGAGAATGGCATTCCCCTTGTCAAAGGCATCTTGAATATCTTTGAAAAAGACCTTGATTTTATCTAAAAGTTTTGGGTCAATAAGGTTTTTTACTGCATTTTCAAGATTGATTAAATCACCCCTGACCTCTCCAATAGTTGTAATATCAGCATCATCTTGTCCTGGGCCAGTAAAAAAATTCCAATAGGAAATGCCTGACATGAAGGTATTGAATAAACCACAAATTTCATTGGCATTCGTCGAATTGCTTTCTCCTAATATCTCTGTGGTACAATCCAAAACATAAGTTTTAATAGCGACAAGCAGTTCTTCAAAAGTAAATTGGTCATCACCCAACAGCGCGGCAAGGCCCGGTATCTGAAAGACTGCCTTGGGAACTACCGTATTTAAGGCCATCATTTGCTTCGCTAACGTGATGGCATACTGGTTATGGAAAAAATCCCGGTTTTCTAAGCAAAACCTGATAAAGCCGTCTTTGGTATCTGCTTGGTATGGGCTTGCCGGCCTACAGACATCTTTTCCTTTATTCTTGTCTAAAGGAAAATACCGGCTATCTATCTTTATGGTCTGTTCAAAGGGGAAAGGAGAAGGGTAGGGCGGCAAATCTTTGGGGCATTTGCAGGCGCAGCCATCGCCTTTACTTTCAAACAACTTCCGGTTGTAGTGAAGCGTACATGGGTTTTGTCCTTTTAACTCCGGGTTATCAGGTGTATTAGAACCCTCCTCTGGGCAGCAGGTCTTTTCTTTTGGCCGTGCTGAAGTGCCTTCTCCATGCCAGTGCCCACCATCAAGAACAGAGATATTTACCTCGAAGTCTGATGTTTTCAACTCGGGATCATAGGCGGCGTAGTACTCCTCCAAGTTGCCGGGCTTGTCTTTCCAGTTGATGTGGATACACAAGTCCTTCCAACATTTTTTAAGAATCTCGTTGCTGCCGATATAAAAACATGGGCCTGAAAGATTGGCATTAGGTATTATGGGGGGGCTTGGGCAACCACCAACAGGGGGGGTAGGTGCAGGAGTTGTATCTCCGTCCTTCTTCTTATCTGCGTCCACCACCACCGGCCTCACCCCGAAAGGCTGAAACGGGCTGTTGGGGTCGAGCAGGTTTTCATCATTTTGGATGACAATGTTCTTTTTGATACCGCAAACTTTCACATCAATACCGGCATCCGCCACCTGCAGACGGCGCAGGAATTGGTAAAGATCGTAGGACTTACCGGCGGATTCGCCTCTTCGCTCTAAGCAGCAACAATCACCAGGTGTGATTAATGGCTTTGTTCTCGATTTTTTGCAGGCTTCTTCTATATCGAGCGGATCACAAGGGTTGTGGCTGTCGTCCGGCACTTCGAGCTTCAGCTCGCTGTTCAGTTCTATTTTTGCTACCGGAAAGTTTTTTTCAAATTGGTAGTCCTCCTTGTGTTTTTCCAAGTCGTAGCAGATAATAGCCGGTTCTGTTTCGTCAAGGACTATTTTAATGTCGAACTGGATGTTTTGAAGTTTAGAGGTTGTATTTCCTTCGCAGTCTTTTATATCCAAGCCCTCCAACGGTGATATTTTCGTTTTGATCCTCTTGGGTACATACCAGCCCTTTTCACCTGTCAGGGCAATTTTGAAAATGTTGTTGCACGCAAGGTGTTTTTTCAACGTCTCCAAATCGGCTTCGGAAAAAAGCAGTTCACTATTTTCGCCGACAAAAGTGGCCAGTTCATCCGTGTCAATGAATATAGGCAGGCATTCTTTCAGATCGTTTCGGTAAAATACCTTCTTGTAATACTGTTCTAATTTACAGACAATTTCGCCATCCAAACACTCACATTGTTCCTCCGTCAGACAGCACATCACCCTTTCTTCCCGCTCCAGAAAACATTCCAACAACTTGATCTCGCAACAGGAAAACAGCCATTCGCAGGAGGGCTCATTCTTGACGTTCAGGCAATTGAGCAAGTCGTAACCGAGCGGGTAAGGGTTTTTTCCAGAAAGCAGGCCGGTAAGGAAGGCTCGCCCTTCATCGGAAAGAGGGTTCTGGAGTCGGTCATTGGTATTTTTCAAAACAGGAGATTGTTGGGAGGCAGTTTCCCAGTTTCCGTATTCAAGAAGAACACCTTTCAATACTTCAATTTTAGATTTGCCATCAGAGGCAGTATCGTCTAAGTAACATTTCAGGATCAGCTTCTCCTTCTCCGAATATTGTCCGCTGTATTTTCTGCACAGGCTGTCAAAGTCAATAACCTCATCATCCTGCAGATGACATTTCAACAAGGCCAGGGCATTGAAGGAGAATGCATTGGCCAATTGTTGCAAAACCCTTTCGGTGAGGACATAGTAAGGTTTTCGCAGTGCCTTGTTTACACTATTAATATAGGCATTCAACGTATCATCGTCCAAATTCAGGACGTTGGCACAGTTCAGCACGATGTGAATTTCCCGCTTACCCTCCTGCAGCAACAGCACCGGAGAAGCCAGCATAAGCCCTATTCTGGCGTTGGGATGATGATCGAGTTTGTCTTTACCGGGTGCGAGCGTTTTGGATTCTTTGGCGCCCAAGGTAGCCCAATTGGGAATTTGGTTCTCCGGGAAAGCCTGCCCAAGCCCGTCGGCCGAGTTGGCCACCGGCGCCATATACACCCCCTCCAGCGCGATGACCTCTTGGGATACGCAATCGTTTACTGTTGTTGCGCTTTTGGGTTTTGCGGGCAACTTTACCTGATTAAGGTACAGGGTGCGCAGGCTGCCTATGGCTGCTTTGTCGAGTACGATCTCCTTGTCAAGGGAGAAGAGTACGTCGGCCTTGTTGTTGTCCTTGCCGTCTTTGAATACAGTGTCCTTTTTTAGCAGGTACTGTTCCAGGTGTTTAGCTACTTCAAAGACCAGGTGCGCGTGGTCCGGGCGGTGCGGTTTGGGCTGAATGCGCAACACCTGCCGGTAGAAAAAATCGAGATGTTTTTCACTCAGGCGGTTCATGTCGCCCTGCACATACTGAAATAACTCCAGAAAAGTAAACAGCAGTGCCAGGTGCGGGTCGTGCCGTTTGCGAAAATCTTCCTGCAAGGGCTTCAGGCTCTCGGCAATATAGTCAGGCGCTGAACGGCTGATTTGGCGCAAAATATTGAGAAACTTCCCGAAGACCTCGTCCGCCAGTAGTCTGGCGGATTCTGTCCGGTCGAAAGCGGAGGTGGGATCCACCGGCTTCAATAGGTCGGTCACCTTTAATCCCCATATTTGCTGGTTGACAAAGGGAAAAAAATTTCGCTGTGTCACCGCCTGAGCCCTTTGCGCTTTTTGATAAATTTTAATAAAATCGAGCAGCGGAAGTTTCAAGTCGGCGCCGATTGTATTGGCCAGCAAGCGTTTAAACCTGAACTCAGAAATGGCCGCCTCTGGGAGCGTACCTGCGGCCTCTTTTTGGAGGCGCTCTTCTCTGCTCAGGGTTTCATACCAGTTGAAAGCAGGCTCAATGAGTTCTTCAAAGCAAAAGTCCAGCAGAGAACTGAACGTATCCGGGCCGGGCATGCGCTCGAAATCGGATTGCAGACGGGCATACTTTTTGTCAATGGCCTCTCCATCGAATTTACTGATGCGCGCCAACAGGAAAGGGAGGCTGTTTTCCAGAAATACGCGCCAGTCTCCCGATCGCGTAAATGCACCAGATTCCTCGCTTTGCGCAACGTCGGTGAAGTTTATCTGCCGGGAGTACCGGTAGAGATAATCCAGAATATCGGCCCAGGTGCGCCCATCTATGGGTACGGTAGCCGCTTGCAGCACGTCGTTGGCGCGCTTGAGTTGGCTCGACCCCGGTTCTTCCCTTAGCGGATGTTTAAGTTCGCAGAGGTTCATTATGATGCGGTGAAGATTTGGGAGAAATGTTGCCGTGGTCAGATATTCCTGTCGGCTTCGCGCAGGTAGAAATCATACACATAATTGTAGCGGGAATTCGTCTCTATAATCCTGTAATCTACCTCAATGGTGAGGCGTCCCTCAATGAGGTCGAAAGACCCCGGTTGTGTGATGGTCACCTCTTCCACAACGATGCGCGGCTCGTGGTAAAGCAAGGCATTTTCCACCATGTCTTTTAAAAAAGCCAGCAGATTGCTGTTCACTGGCTCAAACTGGTAGTCAGACAGGTTGCAGCCGTATTTGGGCTGCATGACCCGCTCTCCCAAACTGGTGGATAATAGGATTTGAATGCTTTGATTGATGTCCGTCTCTGCGCTTACCATTTCCACTGTGCCGGTATCGGGAGAAAACCACGGAGGAAATGACCAGCCTGTTCCGAGGAATGATTGCTCTTGTGTCATAGCTGTGTTGGTATTTGTGGATGGGCTTGGGCATATCTGCTTCGAAGGAATACTACCCTCCGATCAAGACGTTGGGCGCCCCTGCAATAATGATTCCTCCATGTGCGGTAAGGTCTCCGATTCGAGCGGCGGGTCTGCCGCCTATCAAGACTGTTCCGGAGCCTTTGGTGATTACATCCGGCGGGCCTGCACAGGTGCAAAGGTCTCCAACGACAGCGGCCGGAAGCCCGCCGATAAGCACATTGGGTACCGAGGGGCCGGTAATCGGGCCTCCACCGTGAGTAGGTATCGGGCACGTATGGAGGTCGGTTATGCGGGCTGCAGGGGGCATGATTTTTGCAAATTAATTGATCTTTACCAATCCCCCGGATATTTCGGTAATTCCCGATCCAGCCAGCTTGGCCGTGGCGCCGCTAAGAGACACAGGCCCCTGAGCCGATGCGGAAATTTGTGCGCCGCCAATTGACAAGGTGGCGCCCGCACTAAGAGAGAGGTTGATACCGGCTTTGATATTGACGTTTTTTGGGCTTTCTATATCAATGCCTGATGGACTGAGGTTTATCTTGTTGCCGTTTTGATCCTGAATAGTAATAGACATTCCCGCTTCATCCAGTTTGATGCTGTTGCCCGCCGGCGTGTCTATGGTAATGGTTTTGGTCTGATCGTGGAAATGAATGCGCATCTGGCTGCGCGTAGTAAATCCCTTCTCGTGGTTCACATCCTGTGCGGTGATGGGGGCGGGTTTGGCGCTGCTGTGCAACATGCCGAGTACCACAGCATCGCGGGGGTCATCGTTGATGAATCCAACAATCACTTCGTCATCAATTTCCGGACGGAAAAATGCGCCTCTGTCTGCTCCGGCATCAAGGCTGGCCACTCTGGCCCAGAGGCCCTGGGCATTCGGGTCAATAATGGGGAGTTTGACCAAAATACGGCCCTCGCCCTCCGGGTCGCTTTCCAATTGAACTACTTTACCGACCTGGAGGCCATTGATACCCGGCAGCAAACCGGAGGCCGGTACATCTATGATATCCTTTTGCGAGGCGGCAAACCAATTGGGCGGCAATCCGAATTGGACTTGAGTATCCCAACTGCCTGCGCCAACATCGTGGCGCACCCCGCTTACGAAAGCCTTGCCGTTGAATCGGGCGCCAAGCCCCTGTAGCGTTACCGTTTGCCCTGGTTTTAAATCTGGAAAACCTGTAAATTTTGCCCTGCCGCATATTTTGGCTAACCGGCTCTTCAGCATTACGGCATCGGCCCAGGTCTTTATCTCTTCTTCAAGGGCATGTCCTCCATGACGCAACTCGTAGCGGTTCAGATTGATAGCCTCCGACAGGGTGCTGCCGGGCACATTTCCTGGCTCGCTTATCGGTGCTGAATCGGCAGTGGACTCAAACAATTGCTGGGCGGCATAGTCCCAGGATTTGGCTTCAACCGACTGCCACTGAGTGCGGGCGTCCATTTCTGCCTCGAATTCCAAAAGGGAAGTGCCGTATTCCAGATTGAGCGTGGAGCCTGCGCGTGTGTCAGGTTTTTTGATAGTGATTAGCCCGTCGTCTACCATGATAAGCCGGCCGTTGACCTCCGCTCTGGAAAGCACGAAGTCCCAGTCTGTACAATGGTGTTGCACCATTTCCCGGTGTTTCAAGGAGGTGGTTTCCACATCATTACCCAAGCGGTACCGCCCGATGATCTCCTCCATGATCTCGCTGTCCTTTTTTTCCTCAAAGTACCGGCTATGGCGGCCAATGGTCATTTTAACGCTCTCATCTCTACATTCGATCAAGAGGTCGGCCTGTCCTGTTTCCCTTATCTTGATGCTGTTGCGTACAACGATGCCTTTGAAAAGCGTTTTGTTCTGCCTGTCCAATCCGATTTTGATGGCGATCTTTTTGCCTGGCACAAAATCATCTTGCTCGCTGACGTGAAAGGTGCGCTGGGAGGCATCTCCATCCCGGATGACTATTTTGGCGCTGGGAATGCGATTGATCTCCTTGACAATGGAAATGGACATCACCTCATAGGCGGGGTCAATCACACTACCCTCCGAGAGGATGTCAAATGTAACTACATCATGACGAGAGGGGTTGGGAATTGAAGTTGTGTTGCTCATACCTCAGGCATCCTCCGTTTTGTCAAGTGGTGGAAAAGAAAGTTCGATCCCAGGCTTAATCAACCTGAATGTGGTCAGGTTGTTGGCACGGGCCACCTGCTGTGTGAATTTGGGGTCGTTGTAGAATTCGCCGACCATTTTATCCAAGCGGTCTCCCGCTTTTATCCTGCGGATACGGGTAAGGTCAGGGGATTGACGCCGTGCCTCCTGTTCTCTTTGTTCTTGTGCGACATAATCCAAAAAGGTAGCGCTGATCTTGGCTCTCAGGGGTTTCCCGTTGGGGTGGAACAGCGTGTAGTTGATGTCCAAATTGCTTAGGATACCCTGGAACAAGTGCTCCCCCCACACGATTTTCAGGAAATGGGGCCGGTGAATTTCGCCCGCCATATCGTAAACAGTATTGAGAAAACGCTCTATTTGCTGAGATACGAGATCATCTCTTGGCACAGTCCTGTTGGTTACGGTTGCGTCACTTTCGGTGCGGTTTTTGGCCAAGCCATCGTAGTCATAGCCCTGAATGGTGTCGGTGCCGTCAAAATAAAAATCCAGCTTGAGCTGTTCCGGTGCTGTTGAATTGAATCGCCCGGAGTTGCCCTGGCTTCCATGAGGGCGCCGATTGTCGTACTCCACTTTGTAATTTTTGGAGTAAGACTCCGGGTTGACCGGCAGAGAAATCGTACCTGCTTCCCCTGTGAAATCCCTGTTTTTGAATGCTTTGATCTTCAACTTTTCCATCAACGCTCCAACTTTTCCTTGATGATTTCAAGCACTTTTTCTACGCATTGCTGAACGAGCTGCTCCTCGGCATTCGTGCTATTGGCACCTTCGCCGGCACTTGATACCGCTCCGGCATTCGCGCCGTCGCCCGTACCTACACCTGCTTTAATTATCAATTCCCTGATTTCGAGCGGCATGATACATTTGGTTTTACAAAATCAGACATTGCTGAATTCAAAGCGATTGTAGGACAACTCCAGCGTTTCAACGAGAACTTCTCCACGCTCTGCGTTCAGCTCACCGGTTTTCCAGCTTTTCGGCCAGGCATGCTCTACTTTCCACTTCATCAGCGGTTTGTGATTTTCATCCAGGAGTAATACATCCAAATTGGCCGGCCTGACGATACCTTTTTCAAAAGCGTCTTTACACCAGTCGTAGATCACCGATTTTTCCCTGCCGGTCAGAATCCCCCTTTTCAAGGTGAGGGCAGAGTACTTTCTACGGACGGGAACGGAGTGTTCGAAGCCGTTTTCACCGCCTTCTTTAATGGTTTCCGATTCTATTTGCACATCCAGGCCGGTCACAGATTGAAAACCCGCGTCTATGTGTTTGGAGTCAAGTCCGTTGAAGGAGACGACGAAATGAAAATTTACATGTTGCCAACGGTATTCTGCCATTTGCGGTCAATTTGTAAAAGGAAGAGAAAGTTAAGCAGGAACCCTATCTTGTGGCCGGATGCAGCGTACTCTCCCTATCAGCCTTAGCTTACTTTGCCTCCAAACTCAACCCCTCGTGAACCAACTCCATGGTTTCAATAGCTACTTCGTTGCCATCTGCTTTCAGGTCGGTGGACTGAACTTTTGAGGGCCATGCTTTTACTGCCTTCCAAACAAAAACGGGGTTGTGTTCTTCGTCGAGCATGGAAATGGTGCAATCGCCCCTAAATTCTGCCTTTCCCTCCTGAAAGTAAAAGGTTTTTTTCCAGTGGTCGAATTCCTTGTTATCTCCTTTGAACATGCCGCGTTTGAGGGTGATGTTGCTGTACTTGGTAAGACCCGGCTGCTTGGTTTTGTGATATAAGGGCGCATTGCCCTCCCGGTATTCGATTACCTCGGTTTCAAAGTCCAAACCGCTTACTTCGGTAAAACCGAACTCAAAGCCGAAATAATTTACTTGATAATGGAATTTGGGAAGTGGATATCCCCCTTCTCTTGCCATGATGAAAATGTTTTTCTGATGATGAATAAATCAGGTTCACAAACAGGTGAAAAAGAACATTTCGCGCCTTTTACCACCTCAATGACTATTTGACGCCTTTGGCCTGTTCGGCTGCTTTGATCGCTTCAACCAAACTGTCATAGCAGGCTTGCAGACGGTCTTTTTCCTCTTTCGCTTTGTCTAATTCGCATTTTTTCTTTTCTTTTTCAACTTTTGCGCATGTCCATTGTGCTTCTGTTTGAGTATAGTAGTCGCTGGAGGTTAAAGGGAAAATCGGGCGTGGGGCAAGCGCAGCCGTATGCGGTTGTTGATCGCATCCCAGTTGACATTCCCATACCTTGTCATCTTTAGGGCAGCAATCTGCCCAAGGGTATTCTTCCTGCGTATTGCCTGCATTGGCGCCGGGGCCTGAATCATCAGTGCCGGCTCCTCCGTTGCAGTCCTCCGGTTCGTTGCATGTTCCAAAACAGGCTTGCAATTCCCTCAATTCGCTCATCAGGCTGTCGCAGCCGTAATCTTGGCAATCTGTGACCGGTATGGGGCTATCGTTTTCATCCCGGCATGGAATATCGCAAAGCGCATGGTATAGCAGGTTGGCACATTTCAGCGCTTCTATGATCTTCTTCATCGCGTCCAACTGTAGAGCGGCCAGTTCCTTCAGCTTGGCGTCGAACGCCTCCAGTGCTTTTACGATACCCCGGTCCCTGATCAGGCCTGGGTCTGTGATGCAGCGGAGACACTTCATGATGCCTTCCATCATGGAGGTCAGTGTTTCCACATCCACGTTGTTTTCATTGCGGAAGACCTTTTCTACTTCGCAATATAAAATCTGGATGGCGGTGACGGACTTATCGGCGTTTTGGCAAATTTTCTCAAATTGCCTGATGGTTGTTTTGGCCTCTCTGCATACCTTGTCGGCTAAGTCTGCTGTTTTTTCAATGCCGTCGAAGTATAATTTCAGCCTTCGTTCCCAGGCTTCAATGTATGCAAGGTTCTTTTTGGCATTTTCTAATCGGGCAATAGCGACATCCAAGTCTTTTTTTCGGGCCGCTTTTTCGTTTATCCATTTTTCGATGCAGTCTTCGCCGGGAGGGCAATTAGCATTGTCCTGCCATTCGCAGTCAATGTGCACCGTATCTCTTTCTCTTATTTTTGAACGTGCCATGATATTTTGTTGTGTTTGGATTAAGGATGAAAATTAATCGCAGAGATTAGGCTCATATTCGGGCTTGGATCTGGAACCGCCCCCGCCGTCAGGTGTTTCACAGAAACAAGACATCACCTCTGCGCAAATGCCTGGTATGGTGTCGTCAATGAGGCAATTATCCTCGCTACAGAGGAAATCAACTGTAAAAGCGATGCCCTCAAAGCAGGTAGTGGCTTTGTTTTGCTCCAATTTTTTTACAGTGAGCTCCTTCACCGCTTTTGCCAATTCTTCCCTGTCTTTGGTTTCATCGGCACTTCGGTCTTTTATATTAGTATCTACATCTGTTTTGAAGGATTTCACTGCATCTCCAATCATTTTACTCATATCCTTCAGACTTTTTACGTTGGAGAAAGTCTGAATGCCGGCAATTTGAGCAGAGTCGTTGAATGTTTTGGATGCCTGAGAGCATACTGCTTTGGAAATGTCAATCAGTTGTTCGGCAAGAGCGGTGAATGCTTCAGTGGTTCCCGATTTGGGATAGCCGCAAGTTTGTTCGAAGTTGCAATTGAGGATACGGAGTTGTTCCCTGTTGCAGTCGTCTTTAAGCTGGGTGTCAAGCTCACAGGCTTTGGCTTTGAGTTCGGCGGCCTTGTCTTTGAGCGTTTTGAGGCTTTTACTCACTTCCTGAAGCGCTTTAGCCAGGTCATCGCTTTTTTTAATTTGCTCGTCCACGTTTTTTTGTGCTGCTTCGGCAACACAGGTGGACTGAATACCGACGTAGAGGTCAATATTCCGATAAAATCTGACAGCCTCCTCTGCTTTTAAAACGAAACAAACCTTCCCGTTACGATCCTGTAGGTAGCCTTTAGTAGTCTCTTTCGCCGCTTCGGCAATGCCATTTTTTTCGGTTTTGTTATTTTGCAGATGTTTTTTGTAATCATGCAAAATATCTTTCTTTTTGAGGCAGTCGGCGGGATCGCCGGTTTTCGTACCCCCGTTTTGTATGGTGGTTCCCATGATTTTTTTTGTTGATTAATTGGTTATCGAATTAGGATTCAGGTCAAATCAGGATTCGGAGAGCATCTTATGGCTGAACTTTAGAATGATGAATTCTGCCGGGCGCACCACTGCCATGCCTATCTCTACGATCATGCGCCCCTCCCAAATATCCAGTTCCGTCATAGTCTCATTCAGGCCTACTTTTACGAAATAGGCTTCCTCTGTGGACGCGCCCATCAATGCCCCGCCCCGCCATTGTAAGGACAGGAAATTCTCGATCATTGACTTGACGCGTGTCCAAGTATTGGCATCGTTCGGTTCAAATACAAATTGTATTGTGGCCTTTTTGACCGATTCCTCTACCATGTTGAAGTACCTGCGCACCGGGATGTACCGCCATTCGTTGTCGTTGCCGGCCAAAGTACGCGATCCCCACACAATGCTTGGGCCGCGCCCGGTAAAGCTCCTGATTACATTTACGGATTTCCCGGCGTTGGTGTCAACGTTGAGGTCTCTTTGCTCCTCATCCGTTATTTTAATAACCGGGCGGATGACAAAGTCCATATTGACGTTGGCCGGCGCTTTCCAAACACCGCGCTGTGTGTCCACATTGGCGTATATGCCAACCATCCCCGGCGAGGGCGGAAGCTCCATGGGTAAATCGCGTACCTTACTGCGTGCGGTAAAGTATAGCGCATTGTTTTTACTCCTCAGTTCAGCCAGAGTGCCATTATAGCTTCCATCTCCTCCGGTATGCACTATTTGAACATTGCCATCGCCCGGTCCTTCGCCTCCATAGTAGTAGTCGAGTATGGTTTCTACATTAGGGAAATAGACTGCGCCGTACTTGAGGGTGTTGATTTCGCCAGGAGTCTCATTGCGCAGCGTTTCAATATTTGTCCTCCAATCAGACACTGGAAGCGTCGGGTCATTCCAAACATCCATTACGGTAAAGCGATCCTGCATTTTTTCACACAGGTCCATGGCTTCGCCATACAGGGTGTAATAGTCGCTGGATGTGGTGAGATTTTGCGCGTCGGGAAAGACGACCAAGGTGATCTCGTCAATTTTCTCGGTTGTATTGAGGCCGGCCCTGAGTTCGGCGGCGCCGACGATGCCGGTGGAGTAATCTCCAACGGATACTATCCAACAAGGACCACCTCCATTGGCAAAATACAATTGCATGGAGTAGTACATTAAATACTTGGACCGGTCAGCGCCGATTGCTGCGTTCACCTGAATGGGCCGGCCGGGGCTTTCACTGATCGTGACGGTAATACTCGTCTCTGCTTGTGCCCCACCGAAAAAAGTCTCATATTCCAGTAGGGAAGTAATGCGCTTGGGTTCGTTCAGTAGGGGAAGGCCCCTGGCATCTTCCGCTCTTTCCGTGTAGCCTATGAACGCAGGTATGGCAGTCTCTACCTGCGCAATGGAAGGCGGGAGTTTGGATATTTCCTCAATATAAACCCCCGGTGTTTTATAATTCATAATTTTTTCGGTTTTTAAAAGGTGAGTAAAAATATGTCAGAATAGTATTGTTTCTGAGCTTCATCATAGCGTATGGAAGCCGATGAAGGATTCGGCAAAAGGTGGGCGCCGGACGGAAGATTGATGCTGAGGGGTACGCGGATTTGCGACAATCTTCGCGGATGAGCAGTAGTAAATTGTTGCTCCGGCCAATTATAGGAAAAATCGGGATCGCCGGGAATAGAAGAAGACAGCCGTTCTATATGGTATCGCCAGAAAGTGAAGCGGCTCATAAGGCGGATTTCAAAAACAGGCCCCCTCCAGCGCATCGCCGGCGCTGGGGTTGTAAGCCCTGCATTTAGCGAACCATCAGCGTTGAAAAGACGAAAGTCGGGAGCCGTGTTTTCAGTGGAGATATCTACCAAGCCCCACACGTTCTTATCGCTGCCCCTGAGGTCGTCGCTCAACACAATTTGCCGTTGTTCAAATAAGGTGCCATTGATGAACGCGTCCAGCACATACACTCCGTCGTGTATAGGGCGGGCGCGAATACGATCATTTTCCGGAGTAGAAGGTGAAACCGGCAAATACCTGAAATCGAGGGAAACCGACGAACTTGATGGATTAGAAATAGCAATGCGTTTTATCTCATTGTTATATAAATCCCGGATGATAAATTCTGCATTTGATACAATTGGTATGGAAGGATCAAAGCGGTATCTGAATGTTTTGGGTAAAGCCACTCTTTCGCCGGCATGTGCATAAGAGTGCCAAGTGCCGGCGGCTGTATCTCCAATTGCTTGAAAGTCAACAATGGTTTCCGTGGTTCTTTGGGCCGCTTTTATTTGATTTCCCTCCCTAATCAATCCCCCCATTTCCCAAGTACGGCCGCTTTCAAATTCAGGTGGCTGAGCCGATAATGAAGGATAAATCTTTCCATCCTCGGTTGCCCGCAAGTTGGTGAAATAATAAGACCCCGGTATTGTGGGCATCAAGGCATGATTGGCGGCATTCAGCCATTGGGGGTCGCGCATGGTGAGTACAAATCTGCAATTCCCCTGTTCCAACTCTCCAATAGGGTAAAAACGCGCTGAAGCCCCGGTGCCTTCTCGTCTGGCTTGGATACCTGCAAAGATGCCTAAAGGAGTCTGGCGCAAAATGATTTTATTGCGGCTGAGCCATTGCTGTGTTTCCTTCGTTGGTTCTATGTTTACAATTTTTCGAAGGTCATACTTGTATTCTAATACAGAGGCTTGTTTGGCCAACCTGCTGCTTTGAGGCTCATCTCGAAATTCATGAAATACCCCTGGATTATTACTTGAGTCAGGAAACCAATAATCAAGATAATATCCGTGTAAAATGCGGATTTCAAATAAGCGCCTGAATATAATATCAGCCATATATGGTTGGCGGGTTAAGTGTTTTTTATTTCGGCTTGAATTTTATCTCCCGGGAGCTTGTGTGCTTCCGATATTGTTCTCAATTTCCTCTATAAGCATCCCGGACCCTGTTTGGCGGCGATCCAACATGCGTACCAGACGGGCTTTGTACATCACAAACGGTATTTGTTTTCCGCCCAATGACCCCCATAGATGATTGATTTGTTCGAAGGTCATAGTGTAAAGATTGAGTATCAGTTGTATATCGGCCAAGTCCGGTTCATTGATGAGAAAACCAGGAGCATTTCTCAAATTAAATACATGTTTTCCCTGAAAGAACTCAATCACAGATGATAACCGTCCTAAAGATTCCCGGTAGCCATCCGGGGTAGGTGGAAAAAAAGCCGTAAAAAGCAGGTAGAGATTCAAATAAACCGGGGGGTTTTCATATCGAACTCCTCCATTAATTGTTTTTTTAAAATGAGGATTATTTTTCAGTGTACTCTCTTCCTCAATATTTACTAAGCTAACGACTACTTTACCATCCAAGCCGGTTGCATTTTCATTTTCTATTTGCCCTACATTACTCAATTCCGCATAATTTTCAGTGTTTGGGCCTAACCTGTTTTGCAGGTATTCTTCTAATTCGTGATGGAGCAGATTTAATGCCTGGTGTATCATAGCGTATAGCTCATGTCATTAACCACCCTCTTCACCTCCTCCCCCTTCACCTCCACCCGCGCAAAACACTGCAAGCTCGGCAGCGCCAATTGAAGCCGGGCATGGCCGCTAACAGACATGACCGTGCCGCAGTAGCCCGCCAGCGGACCGGTCAACACCTCTACGGTTTCGCCCACGCGGAAACGCTCGTAAGTGATCTCCACCGGGGCTTCCAGCCGGGCCAGCCTTTTGATCATCGCCACCTCCTTTTCACTCAGTGTAGCGATGCGGCCTCCAAACTGCACATATTTGAGAACGTGCCCCGCCTGGAAAACCTCGTTGCGGCGCTTGTTGTCGGTGGCTACAAAGACGTAATTGTTGAACAGCACGACTTCCACCTTTTTCCGGCGGTCACTCCATTGCCGCAGTTGCATCTGGGTGGGTACGCAGGCTTCAAAGCCTAATTCGCCGAGGCGTTGGCCCACTTTTTTCTCTGTGCGCGGCTTTACCAAAAGAGCATACCAACTGATTTCGGCGGCGCTGCTTGGTTGATGTTGCATGATGTGGAAAATAAAGATTGGGTGGTAAGGTGTTTTGGGCTACGGCTTCGCCCGGCTGAGTCACATAGTGACTTTGCCCGGCAACAAAAAGAAGGCCATTCTTCGGAATAGGCTTAATTGTTTTGATTCAACAAATGTAGGTATAATAATATTTTAAAAAAAATCAAAACGGCATCTTTACACCAAAGTGTAACCCTCCTCATACGATCCCCTCCCGCACGGCCTTCGCCACTGCCTCTTTGCCGCAACTCACATGCAGCTTTTTGTAAATATTGGCCAAGTTTTTCTTCACGCCGTCTTCCGAAAGATGCACCTCGCCGGCTATGATTTTGATGGGCAGCCCGTCCACCAATTGCCGCAGGATGTTCAGTTCCCGCTCGCAGAGGTGGTGGTCTGATTTTTTCGGCAACTTGTGAAAATATTGCACCACTTTTTGCGCAATGCCTGGCGACATGGGTGAACCTCCCTCCATGACCTCCGATATGGCTTTGGTCAACTGGTCGGGCGGCGTCTTTTTGAGCAGGTAGCCACTCGCGCCGGCGCACAGCGAATCGAACAATTTTTCATCGTCCTCATACACCGTGTACATGATGATGTGCGTGTGAGGCAGGATTTTTTTGATGAGCCGGGTGCTTTCTATGCCCGATATGTCGGGCAATTCTATGTCCATAATGACCACATCGGGCGCCAATTGCGCTGCTGCCGCCACGGCTTCTTCGCCGGTCACAAAAACGCCTGACAGTTCAAAATCCCGGCATCCTCCCAGCAGGATGCGCAGGTATTCGCGCTTGTCGGCGCTGTCTTCGCAGATGAGGATTTTGAAAGGCGGCATCAGGCGATGTTTTGAGTGACAATATCGGTGCAAAACCGGAGCGAAGCAAGTACGCTTTGGTGTAACTCACACTTCGGCGGGAAGGTGCTGTAGTACGGTTTTTGCTGCCAGCGGAGCCAGTTTTTCTTTTTCTTGAGGATGACTCCACCCCCAAGCCGGGCGCCACCACGGGAGTACGGGCATACTGAATTGAATATGGCAACCGTTGCCCGGCGAAGATTGGATGTTGAGTTGGCCTTTCATGCCGATCATTCGCATTTTCATGCTACCGAGACCTGCTCCGAAGTATGTTTTTTCGGTGTTGAAGCCTTTCCCATTGTCCTGAATGCTGCAATACAAACGCCGGCCATCAAGGCTGAACCGCACATTCACTTCGCCGGCGTCGGAGTGCCGCATCGCGTTGTGCAGGGTCTCTTTGATGATGAGGTAAAGGTGCCGCCTTTGTATCGCAGGGATTCGTATGGCCTTGAGCGGCGGGGCTACCGACAGAGAGAAACGGATGCCTTTGGGCTCCAGTAGTTCATGTCCGTGCCGGTTGATGAGAGCGGCCAAATGCCCCAATTGGCGACTGGAGCTGCCAAGCACCGCTACCGTGTCGCTGATGGAGTTGTGTACCTGATCGGCCTCTTCACTGATGCGGTCTAAATATTTCTGGGCCAGTTCTTTATCTCCATTCAACAACTCCATGGACACCAATCCGGCCAGCATGGAGATATTGCTCAGCGAGGCCCCCAATTCGTCGTGCAGGTCGCAGGCAATGCTGCTGCGCAATTTTCGCATGGCTTTGCGTTGCCGCAACAAAATGAAAATTAGCATGCCTACGGATACCGTTGCAAAAAGCAAAACAGGAAGAATAATTTGAGGTTTCATATTGATTGAATGGGTTGGTGTAACAATACTCTCAAAACTAAATAGATAGAGACGGACAAATGTTACCGGTCATAGCAGTTCGCACCAAAAAAGGTACCTGAAATTTATGGTTCCACAGAATCATAAAAAGCAAGACCCGCGAAGTGCTTTCACGGCAAAATCAGGTCGTCTTGTGCCAATATAGTGAATCGGGCTTGTGTAAGGTTTGCTTAAAGAGTATTCGTAGATAGTATTGCAAGGAGAACAAATATACGATGTTTTTTATTGTGATGCAACATAAATATCGAAAAATCAACTCAACGCCGCTCGCAGTACCTCCACCGGGTGCAGTGCTTTGCGGCCCGTTCCGTCGGCTATCTGGTGGCGGCAACTGGTGCCCGGCGCGGCAATGATGACCTCCTCGCCGGCTTTGCGTACGGCTGGGAACAGTACCAATTCACCCACTTGCATGCTCACTTCGTAGCGCTCGGCTTCATACCCAAAAGAGCCGGCCATGCCGCAACAACCGGATGGGATGACCTCCACCGTGTAGTTTTTTGGCAATGACAGTGCCCATGCAGAAGGCTCTACCCCGGCCAATGCCTTTTGGTGGCAATGCCCGTGCAGCAGCACTCGCGCCGGCGCCTCGGTAAAGGCTTCGGCACTGATGCGGCCTTTTTGTATTTCCGAAGCCAGAAATTCTTCTATCAGCAGCGCATGTTGCCCCAGGGTGATGGCGGCCTCGCGGTCGGCGGGTTCCACCAATTTTGGATACTCATCGCGGAAGCCGAGTATGGCCGAGGGTTCGATGCCGAGCAGGGGCGTTTCCGGGCCGACGAGTTCGCGGAAGATGCGCACATTTTCACGGGCCAAACGCCGGGCCGGAATCAACAAACCCTTCGAGAAATGTGCCCGCCCGCTGTCGGGATGTGGCGGCATTTCCACCCGGTAGCCCAGTCGGGTCAGTAGTTCCACCGCCTGTATGCCGACATGGGTGTCGTTGTAGTTGGTAAACTCATCGCAAAAGAGATACACCTTGCCTTTTTCATTGCCGGAAGGCTGGAGGTGGCGGCCCGTTTGATTCCACCATTTGCGCAGGGTGGTTTTTTGCAGCAAAGGCATGGAGCGCTGAGGCGCAATGTGCAATGCCCGCTTGAGCAGGCCCGAAGTGAGCGGGTTTTTTAGAAAAAAATTGTTGATGCCCGGTACCGTCGCCGCCAGCGCGTTGATGCTGCCGATGTGCCCGAAAACCCGTGCGCGCAGGGGCACGCCTTTGGCCTGGTAATAATGGTGCAAAAACTCGGCTTTCATCGTGGCCATGTCCACATTGGAGGGGCATTCCGAGGCGCAACCTTTGCAGGACAGGCACAGTGACATGACCTCGTACAGTTCTTCGTGGGCAAAGCGATTCTCTCCGTTTTCCGAGCGGGTGAGAAACTCGCGCAGGGCGTTGGCGCGGGCGCGGGTGGTGTCGCGTTCGTTGCGCGTGGCCATATACGAGGGGCACATGGTGCCGCCGGTGACGTGGGGCAACTTGCGGCAATCGCCCGAACCGCTGCATTTTTCGGCCAGTCCGAGGATGCCTTTTGTGGCCGAGAAATCGAAAACAGTATCAATTTTTGGGGGCGGCGCGTCTTGCAGGTAGCGCAGCGAGGTGTCCATCGGCAGGGCATCCACGATTTTGCCGGGATTGAAAATGCCGGCGGGGTCCCATTGCTGTTTGATGCGGCGCAAGAGGGCGTAATTGTCCTCTCCGATGATGAGCGGAATAAATTCGGCGCGCACCCTGCCGTCGCCGTGTTCGCCGCTGAGCGAGCCATTGTATTTTTTGATCAATCGGGCGGAAGCCTCCGCTATTTCCCGCAATTGTCTGACGCCCTCGGAGGTTTTGAGGTCGAGGCTGGGGCGCGGGTGTAGTTCGCCGGCGCCGGCATGGGCGTAATACACGCATTGCTGACCAAAAGAGGCCATCATATCGGCAAAATCGGCGATGTATTCGGGCAGGTCGGCGATGTCCACAGCGGCGTCTTCCACAAATTCGAGTGGCTTGGCGTCGGTTGTCACATTCGACAACACGCCGAAACCCGCAGCCCGCAAGGCAAACACCTGCTGCGACTGTGCCCCCGAAACGATGGGGAACGCATAGCCCAGACCGGCAGCGCGGAGATCGGCAATCATGGCATTGGCCTCTGCTTCGGCCTCCTCAAAAGTTTGTCCCCGGAATTCCACCATGAGGATGGCGGCGGGATCGCCCTGCAAAAAGAAGCGGTTTTTCTGTTGCGAGCGGTTGGCTTTGGTACAATCCAAGATGAACTTGTCCATCAGTTCGCAGGCATAAGGGGCGCGGCGCATGGCGATTTGGGCAGCCCGAAGTGCGGCGTCCAACGTGTCGAAATGGGCGCATACCAAAGCATCCTGCGGTGGCGGGAGGGGACTCAGATTCAATTTGATTTCGGTGCTGAATGCGAGGGTGCCTTCCGAGCCGGCTAAGAGTTTGCAAAAATTGAAATCCGGGCCGCCGGGACTGAAAATATTGGATTGTAACAGCACGTCCACCGCATAGCCGGTATTGCGGCGCGGTATGCCGGGTTTGGGATATTGTTCGCGAATGGAGGTCTGGCGTTCGGGCTGCGACAACTCCTGTGAAATCTGTCGGTAGAGATCGCCTTCGAGGCCGGGCGCGGCTGATTTTTTTTCAAAATCTTCTTTCGACAATGGCCCGAACGTGACCGTATCGCCGTCGCTCAGCACGGCGCGGATTTCCAGCAGATGGTCGCGGGTGGTACCGTATTTGATGGAAGTACTCCCGCAGGAGTTGTTGCCCGTCATGCCGCCGATCATGCAGCGCGAGGCGGTGGCGGTGTTGGGACCGAAAAAGAGGCCGTGGGGTTTCAAAAAAGCGTTCAGTTCATCGCGTATGACGCCGGGCTGCACGCGCACCCAGGATTCGGCGACGTTGAGTTCCAAAATACCCGTCATGTGCCGCGACACGTCGGCCACAATGCCCGTGCCCACGCACTGTCCGGCCAAAGAAGTGCCCGCTGTACGCGGAATGATGGAGACGCCTTCCCGGCGGGCGAAGGCGATCAAAAGTCTTATGTCGTCCTCATTTTTAGGATAAGCTACGGCTAATGGTATTTCGCGGTAGATGCTGCCGTCGGTGGCGTAGAGCGTGCGCAGGAGGCGGCCGGTATGTAGTTCGCCGGTGAGTTGGCCTGCCAATCGGGAGAGTTGGTCTTGCATGATTGCTGAAGCTGTGATGTGGGACAAAGTTCGCAAAAAAAATCAGGTTCTCACAAGGAATACCAGGTTCCCTAAGCTGAAATTCCGACCAATATTTTACGCCATACAGAATAAGTCCTTACCTTAGCCCACCCCGTTCATAAACTGCTGCACCAAGCGGTGAAAATGATGCAAGCCCTGCTCCTGTGTGGGTGAGTAGCGCCCGGTTTGGTAGTACCGCGACTGAATGCCCCGCTGCACGCTTTCCACCACCGCTTCATCTTCCATTTCCGTGAGATCCAACTGATTGAGTGCACGCTCAGAGGCTGCATTGTCGAAATAATAGGTTCTGAACCGGATGCGGGTGCGCTGATGCGAGAGGGGTTCTACGACGTTGAGCGACAAGCCCCAGGGGTAAAAATTGAACATCAGGTTGGGAAACACCCAGTAGTAGTAGGCATACACCCGGCGGCCATGATCGGGCGCGCCGGCAGGAATGTCGAAGCAGGGTTCACCCTCTTTGGCAATACCCACTTGCAGGTTGCAGTACGGGTGCAATTCATACTCGTATTTTCCGAATTCAATGGCCTGATTCAGCGCCGGATGCACAAACGGAATGTGAAATCCCTCTAAGTAATTGTCGCAATACAAAGCCCAGTTGGCCTGCACCTCATAGTCTTGCGAGTGTTCCGGTGAATAGCGCAAGGTATCCAATGCCATCCAGCCGATGCGCTCTGTGATGGGGCGTATCAATTCCTCAAACGGCATGGCGGGCTGCAACGACACAAACAACAGCCCCAGCCATTCGGCAAACGGTATCCGGCTGAGGTCGTCGGCAGGGGAGGGGAAGTTCTCCACGCCATCGAACTCGGGCATACTTCGGAAACGGCCATCCAACCTGAAACAGCGCCCGTGGTAGCCGCAAGACAGAATGCGTTGGGATCCAGGCTGTTCTACCACCAATTTCCCCCGGTGTGTACACACATTGGAAAGACAATGCGCCCGTCCTTCTGCGTCGCGGGTGAAGAGCAGCGGCTCGTCCAATACGCCGGGCAAGAGCGCAAACGGCCACACTTGCTGCGGCGATGCAATGACTTCGCTTTCGGCCACCCACTGCCAGGTGGAGGCGAAAATGCACTCTTTGACGGTTTCAAAAGTGCCTGCCTCCCGGTAGAAAGCGGCTGGCAGCGTGTGCGCCTGATGGATGTTTTCGGAAATGTGCATAACAAACAATGTGCTGATGTGCTAATGTGCTGCGTCCAATCTCAAGTTTTCACAGCGGTTGCCCGCTCTTTTCCATGGCGGCCCTGCGCTGCTCCACATATTGCCGCCACTCGGTAAGGGCTTCCTGAAAATCAGCCGGTAGTTCGCTGTCGAAGTACATAGCCTCGCCGGTGGTGGGATGTATGAAGCCCAGCGATTTGGCGTGCAGCGCGTGCCGGGGCATGATGTTGAAAGCCTTTTGCACAAACATTTTGTACTTGCTGAACACCGTGCCTTTCACAATGTAATCGCCGCCATAGCGCTCATCGCTGAACAGCGGGTGCCCGATGTGTTTCATGTGTACGCGAATCTGGTGGGTGCGGCCGGTTTCGAGATTGCATTGTATGAGGCTCACAAAATACAGTCGTTCCAGCACTTTGTAATGCGTGACGGCCCATTTGCCATGATCGCCTTCCGGGAAAACGGTAAACATCTGCCGGTCTTTGCGGTCGCGGCCCACATGCCCGCGCACAGTACCCTGGTCGGCTTTGGGTTCGCCCCAAACCATTGCGTAATAAGTGCGCTGTACGGTGTGGTAAAAAAACTGTTTGGCCAAGTGTGACAGCGCAAACTCTGTTTTGGCCACCACCATCAGCCCGGAGGTGTTTTTGTCAATGCGGTGTACCAGGCCCACCCGGTTGTCTTGCCCGTCGCCGATGACGGGGGCCTTATTTTGCTGGAAATGCCATGCCAATGCGTTCACCAAAGTGCCCCGCCAATGCCCTACGCCCGGATGCACCACCAAGCCCGCCGGTTTGTGCAGTACCAATAGGTCGTCATCTTCATAGATGATGTCGAGGGGCATGCGCTGCGGCACAATGCGAACGCCGCTGCCGGGCGGTTTGGGTACCAGCACGGTGATGCGCTGGCCTGGTTTTACTTTGAAATTGGGCTTGATTTCCTGATTGTCCACGCGGATAGAACCGGCTCGAATGGCATTTTGCAGGCGATTGCGAGACACACGTTGCATTCTGTCTATCAGGAACTTATCAATGCGGATGGGGCTTTGGTTGGGGTCCACCAAAATCTCATTATAGTCCGAATACTCTTCATCCTGTTGTTCGGAGCCTTCCAATTCTTCTTCCTCTTCCTGCATGTTTCGTTTTCAGGTGTACTTGCGATGTGCAAAGGTATCAAAAAATTAAGAATGAGACACCGCCGCCAGCACGCCGAAATAATGGCACACGCTGCCCGCCAGTACCAGCAAGTGCCAGATTGCATGGTGGTAAGGCAGCTTTTTGGCCAAATAGAAGACCACGCCGAGTGTGTAACAAACTCCGCCGGCAAGAATCCAGGCCAGAATGTCTCCCGGTACCATCGCAATCATAGGCTTGATGATGAGTACGGCAGCCCAGCCCATAGCCAGATACAGCATGGTGGAAATGAACTTGTGTTTGCCGGTGGCGAATATTTTGTACACCAACCCGATCAGCGACACGCTCCACAACCCGATGAGCACGCCGTAGCCGGAAAAAGTGGGAACGAACAACAAAATGAAGGGCGTGTAGGTGCCCGCAATGAGAAAGTAAATGGCAATGTGATCCAATGTATTGAAGACGCGACGCAGGCGGGGCCTGTTGGCGGCATGGTACAAGGTGGAGGTGAGATAAACCAAAATGAGCGAAACGCCGAATGCCAGACCGCCCGTTACCAAGCTCCAGTGCAGGGTTTGTACGAAAATTTTGACCAACAAATAGGAGGTTCCGCCAATGGCCAGCAGCAGCCCCATAGCGTGTGTGACGACATTAAGAAGCTCCTCTTTCGGCGAGGCGAGATCGGCAGCGACGATTTGGTAATAGCGATGAAGTTTCATATTGATGCAGATGATTAGATGAATATCGGCAGGCTTTTGCAAGCCGCAAGCCTGGCGTTTAGTCAACAGTTGACGCCGGCGCTCGGTTGCCGCATAACTAACGCTGTTTTGCTCTCAATCTATATTTTAAATACCTCGGCCAGTTGAAAACACTAACTTTGCTCATAAATCTTAGCCACATGGCACTCATCAAATCAGTTCGGGGCTTCACACCCCAAAATGGCGAGGACTGCTACTTCGCAGAAAATGCCACCATCATCGGCGACGTGGTCATGGGCGACCAATGCAGCGTTTGGTTTCAGGCGGTTGTTCGCGGCGATGTCAACAGCATCCGCATGGGCAACAAAGTCAATATTCAGGACGGCGCGGTCATTCACGGCACCTACCTGCGGGCCGCCACCACCATCGGCAACAACGTCTCCATCGGCCACCGGGCCATCGTTCACGGCTGCACCCTGCACGACAATGTGCTGGTGGGCATGGGCGCCATTATCATGGACAATGCAGTGGTGGAGGAAAATGTACTGATTGCAGCAGGTGCGGTGGTATTGGAAAACAGCCGCCTCGAATCGGGGCATATTTATGCCGGCGTGCCCGCCAAAAAAGTGAAGGCCGTCAGTCCGGAGCAGTTCAAAGACAGCATCGAGCGCATCGCCAATGCCTACATCATGTACTCCGGTTGGTTCAAGGACGAAGACGCTCCTAACGCCGGCTGAGCTGATCGTTTCAAATGCGTAGTGAAGGGGTGACTATCTCCGCGTTTACAGAGCAAGTCACCCCTTCACTCAACCAATATCCATCCCTCCTAACGCCGGCTGAGATATACTCCCGCCATGATGAGCGCTATGCCTGCCAGGTGAAAAACGGTCATGGTTTCTCCGTCCAAAACGCCCCAGCCCAAAGCTATGACGGGCATAAGGTAGGCCACCGTGGACGAAAAAATGGCGCTGGTTTTTTTTACCAAATGAAAAAACAACACGGAGGCAATCACCGTGCCGCCCAGCGATAAAATGGCCACATAGCCTAAGCCCGTGAGCGCTCCGGCCTGCGTGCTTAAACGGTGTAGAAAGTCGGTGCCTGTCAGCAAGAATATCAGGCCCGGAATACCGACCATCGTAAAGGATACGGCGCTCAGTGTCAGGGAATTGGTGTTGCCGAAATAAGTGGCTACAATGTTCAGGTTGGCGCCGTAGCACACCGTAGCTACCACGATGAGCATACTGTAGGCCACGCTGCCCGACAGCCCGCCTTTTTGCCCCAGCAAAATCAACACAGTAGCGCCCGCCAGCCCCAGGATGACGCCGGCCACTTTGGCCCAGATTACTTTTGCCTGAAAAAAGACAATGCCCAGCACGAGCGTAAACAAAGGCGTCAGTGTGTTCAACATGCCGGCCACCGAGCTGCTCACCCGCTGTTGGGCAAAAGAGAACAAAAACGCGGGTATGGCTGTACCCAACAGTCCTACTGCCAGAAACATGCGCCAACGCTGCCACTCTACCTCACGGCGGCGCGCCCACACCACCGGAAATAAAGCCAATGCCGTGATACTCAGCCGCAAACAAGCTACTTGTGTGGCACTGTAGGCCGTCAAACTCTTCTTGATGAGGATGAAAGAACTGCCCCAGGTGAGGGCCAAAATGCCGAGTATGATGAATCCCAACCAGCGGTCGGAAATGCGCGGCGCAGCGGCGGGCGCCGGTTTGGTCGTAGTGCTCATGGCCTGTGTTGACTTTGGCAAACCGGCTACATAGCCGGAATACGCGTAAACGCTCGGATTCGGATTCCGGTTGCAGACAATCCAATGCCCGGCACATAAAAAAGGGTCGGTACCGAAAAGGATACCGACCCGTCAAAAACACCTAAAACCCTATTAACTAACCTTTGCACCTGCCCGGAGGCAGGATTTTCATTAACCCCAAAACTGAGGCTTATTCGATTAAGATGACGCGGGCGTCTTCCATTTTGGCTACCTCTTTTTTGGGCAGCGTCACTTTCAGCACGCCGTTTTCATACACTGCCTGTACTTCTTCGGGTTTAACGCCTTCCGGCAGATTGAAGGAGCGGCTGAACGAAGTGTAGTTGAATTCGCGCCTCGTGTATTTACCTTCCTGCACTTCTTCTTTCTTTTCTTTCTTGGCAGAGATATTGAGGCTGCCGTTTTCAACACTCACTTTGAAGTCGCCTTTCTCAAGTCCTGGAGCTGCGATTTCGAGTAGAAAATTTTGCGGGTTCTCTACTACGTTCACAGAAGGCACGCTGAAGGCATGGTCGTAGCCCACCAACTCGCCGATGCCCCTGTTGAAAAATTCGTCCACTACATTCGTAAGAGAGCGGACCGGAGCGAATGGATCATATTTGATGAGTGACATAATCCTGAATTTTAAAAGTTAAACAATGATTGAGCGGTTTTTACTGCGCGATAACAGTCACGAGAATGTCATTTTTGTCTCGTTGTGCCGGCTGCAAGCTACAGGCTGCAAGCCGCAAGCTATGCGATCTCAATGCTGACCGGCGGTTTTACGCGTGCTTCATCGCGTTTGGGTAGCGTGACGGTGAGGATGCCGTTTTGGTAGCCGGCCTGAATGCCGTTGACGTCCACTGAATTGGGCAGGCGGAAACTGCGCTGGAAGTTGAGGAAACTGAACTCGCGGCGTAGGATTTTTACGCCTTCCACGGGCTGCGCTTCTTTGCCGGCAGAAATGGTGAGGAGGTCTTTGTTGACTTCCACTTTGAAATCGGTTTTTTCCAAACCCGGCGCGGCCAGTTCGATGCGGAAATCGGCCTCGCCTTCCAGAATATTGACGGCAGGACGCAGGGCTGCATCGGTGCCGGGCACATTCAGAAACGGCCAGTCCTGACGGAGCAGGTCGTCGAATAATTTATCAAGTACGGGCGGCGTGAAGGCAGGTTTGCGCATTTTCAAGCTCGGATTGAACACTACAGATGTCATGGTTTTTTGAATTTTGATGGTTGATCAAATGATTTTTATTGTTTTCAAACCATCTATTGCAAGGCGCGTACCAGTCTGGTTTTCAGGACTTTTTGTCAGATTGCCTTCTGTTTTTAAAGCCAAAGTGGCAGAAACGATTGTTGTAAAATGACAAAAAGTCGGCTGCACGGGGCGAACCGACTTGTGAGGTAAGGACGGAGAAGATTTTACCAACAAATAGTTGTTTAAATTTGCTTCCGCGCAACCGCCATTCTCTATTTTTGTTTACTCAAACTATGGCCGCTATAAACACTGCCTACGCATGAAAAACCAAAAAAAAGGCGCAAAGGAAGAATGTATTGAAGTAACCGGCGCGCGGGTACACAACCTGCGCAATGTGGACGTGAGCATTCCCCGTAATCAACTCGTCGTCATCACCGGCATCAGCGGCAGCGGCAAGTCCTCGCTGGCCTTCGATACCATTTATGCCGAGGGGCAACGCCGCTACATGGAAACCCTTTCGGCGTATGCCCGCCAGTTCATCGGCGAGATGGAACGCCCTGATGTAGAGCAGATTACCGGCCTCAGTCCCGTTATTTCCATCGAACAAAAAACCACCGGTCGCAATCCGCGCTCCACGGTGGGCACCGTCACTGAAATATACGATTTCCTGCGCCTGCTCTTTGCCCGCGCCGGCGAGGCGTACTCTTACATCAGCGGCGAAAAAATGGTGCGCTACACCGAAGACCAGATGAAAGAGCGCATTGTGGAACTCTTTGACGGCCATAAAATCATTGTGCTGGCGCCTTTGGTGCGGGGGCGCAAAGGCCACTACCGCGAACTCTTCGAGCAGGTGCGCAAACAGGGCTATACCAAAGTGCGCATTGACGGCGAAATCCGCGAGCTGGTGCCCGATTTGCAGGTGGACCGCTACAAAGTACACGACATCGAATTGGTAGTGGACCGCCTCAAAGTGGGCGACGACCGCCGCGACCGCATCTCCACCTCGCTGCAAACCGCCCTCCGCTCCGGCAACGGCCTCGTCTTTATTCTCGATACCGATACCGAAAAAGTCTCCGCCTTCAGCAAGCACCTCATGGATGCCGACAACGGCCTGTCTTACGAAGAGCCTTCGCCCAATACCTTCTCCTTCAACTCGCCCTACGGCGCCTGCCCCACCTGCAACGGACTCGGCGCCATCAATGCGGTGGACATGGCCCGCGTCATTCCCGATGATACCAAAAGCATCAACGACATCGGCATTGCTCCGCTGGGCGAAGTGCGCGAAAACATTATGTTTCAGCAACTGCGCGGCATTGCCAAAAAATACAATTTCAGCTTTTCCACGCCCGTCAAAGATATCCCGCAGGAGGCCATGCAGATCATCCTGCACGGCGGCGACAACTCCTTTCCGGTGAAGGTCAATTACGGCGATTCCGACATCTCGTACAACATTGCCGTGGAGGGCCTCCTCAACATGCTCAAACGCTGGTACGAAAACACGACTTCAGAAAAAATACGCCAGTGGGCCGAAGACTTTATGACCGTTGATGTATGCCCCGATTGCCAGGGCGCCCGCCTCAAAAAGGAATCCTTGCACTTTAAAATAGACGAAAAAAACATCGCCGAACTCTCGGATATGGACATCGTCACCTTGTCCAACTGGATGGCGGAGTTGGAAGACCGTATGGACGAGCGCCGCAAAGTCATTGCCAAAGAAGTACTCAAGGAAATCCGTTTTCGCCTCGGCTTTTTGCTGCACGTCGGCCTTGATTATCTTACACTCAACCGCCCTTCGCGCACCCTCTCCGGCGGCGAATCGCAGCGCATTCGCCTCGCTACCCAGATCGGCTCGCAACTCACCGGCATCACCTACATCCTCGACGAACCCAGCATCGGCCTGCATCAGCGCGACAACCAAAAGCTCATACAGGCCCTCCGCGAACTGGCCGACATCGGCAACACGGTATTGGTGGTAGAGCACGACAAAGACATCATGATGGCCTCCGACTATCTCATTGACCTGGGGCCGGGCGCAGGCAAACACGGCGGCTTGGTGGTGGCAGAGGGCAAGCCCAAAACTTTTTTGAAAAAAAACACCATCACCTCTGAATATTTGGACGGCAGGCGCTCCATTCCCGTCCCGGCGCAGCGTCGTACCGGCAATGGCCATTTTCTGGAATTGAGCGGAGCTACCGGCAACAATCTCCAAAACGTACAGCTCCGCATTCCGCTGGGTACTTTCACCTGTGTCACCGGGGTGTCGGGAAGCGGCAAATCTTCGCTCATCAACGAGACCTTGTACCCCATTCTGCGGCAACATTTTTACAAAAGCCTCCAACGGCCGCTCGCCTACGCAAACATTGTCGGACTGGAGCATGTGGACAAGGTCATCGAGATTGACCAATCACCCATAGGCCGCACGCCGCGCTCCAATCCGGCTACTTACACCGGCGTTTTTACCGACATTCGCAAGATTTTTTCAGAGCTGCCGGAGTCCAAAATCCGGGGCTACAAGCCCGGCCGTTTCTCCTTCAACGTCAAAGGAGGCCGCTGCGAAGTGTGCGAGGGTTCGGGTATGCGCGTCATTGAAATGAACTTCCTGCCCGACGTGTATGTACACTGCGAAAACTGCCTGGGCCGCCGCTACAATCGCGAAACGCTGGAGGTGCTGTACAAAGGCAAATCTATCAACGATGTGCTGGACATGACCGTGAGCGAAGCGGTGGAATTCTTCCAACCCATACCGGCCATCTATCGCAAACTGCGCACCCTCGACGAAGTAGGGCTGGGCTACATCACGCTGGGACAACAAGCCACCACCTTGTCGGGGGGCGAGGCGCAGCGGGTGAAATTGGCCGAAGAATTATCCAAAAAAGACACAGGCAGCACCATTTACATCCTCGACGAACCCACCACCGGCCTGCACTTCGAAGACATCCGACATCTGCTGGACGTGCTGAATAAACTCACCGACAAAGGCAATACCGTCGTCGTCATCGAACACAACATGGATGTCATCAAAACAGCCGATTTTGTGATAGACATCGGGCCAGAAGGCGGCCGGCGCGGCGGCAATATCGTATGCGCGGACACGCCGGAGGGAGTGGCGCTGTGCGCCAAAAGCTTCACGGGAGTATTTTTGAAAGAGGAGTTGAAAGTACCGAGGGAATAAGCCTGTATTGAAAAAACAATGAGGCCCGAATGCCATTGAAGGTATTCGGGCCTTTTCTTCTTTCGGGCAATCCAATTGCGCCGATTCGTGCGATCTTAAAAAGGTCCGGGGGGAAAGACCACTGTGTCTTTTGAAGGATATGGATTTAATACAATACCCTTCTTCCCGGTTTTTGCGTGAGCATGTTGGCGGCAGTGATTACGCCCAGACCTACTGTGAATGCACCCAAAACAATGTAAAGAATCATCATAGCTCAACGTATTTAATCGGTTAGTGAATACAAGCATCATGCCACTTCCATACGGAAAGGCAAACAAAACCTTGCTCAAGTGTTGTTGAGATAAAGGAGACAATCGTGCAGGAAAATATCCGGCAGAGTTGCTGCTACGACAATATGTTCGGGTGGGAAAAATATGGGTTTTTGGGATAGGAACTCCTAAGAGAACAGAAATTCCAGTGCCTGAAAGGCTTTACGCAAATGAATTAAAAACTTGCCTTACGACGAAAGTTCTCATTCATAAAGATGATGCCTCCACCT
Source organism: Saprospiraceae bacterium UBA2329 (assembly GCA_002344975.1). Taxonomy (GTDB): domain Bacteria; phylum Bacteroidota; class Bacteroidia; order Chitinophagales; family Saprospiraceae; genus UBA2329. Next base: position 109,999 of record DDUV01000042.1, read on the forward strand.
ACGAGGAAGGCTGCTGAAACGATGTAAATAATAAGCATGACCCGATGTTTTTGAAGTTGTTACCAAACAATTCATTGACTTCGTTCATGGGAGACGCTAAGGTAAATAGTTTTTTCAGGGGGCCAAAAAAAAAGAGAAAAAAAATAAAAAAAATAAAATACAGAGAAGTATCCCGGCTATTGGGGCCGGGATACTTCATGGTTATATCAATACTGTCCGCCGTTGTCGCCGTCGCTGTACCGATTGCTGCGATCGTAACGATCACCACCGCGATCATAGCGATCGCCACCGCGACCACCGCCGCCATAGCCACCACCGCCGCGATTGCCGCCGCCGTAGCCGCCGCCACCGCCGCGATTACCGCCGCCGTAGCCACCGCCGCCGCCTGAACGAGGACGGTCTTCTGCTTCTTTTACGACAATGGTGCTGCCGTCCAACTCAGATTCGTTGAGGTTGGAGATAGCCGCGCGCGCTTCGTCGTCGTTGGGCATTTCAACGAAACCAAAGCCCTTGGAGCGATTGGTAGCATGGTCCATAATGACCTTTGCAGAACTTACTTCACCATAGGCTTCGAAGGCAGAGCGGAGGTCGTCGCTTTCGGTTTTGAAGTTCAACTTTGCACAAAAAATGTTCATTAGAAAAAAAATTTAAAAAAGTGAAAAAACAAGCACACAGAGTGATTGCACAGAAATCCAAAACACAAAGCGAGGAAAATAAATGTTCCTGCAAAAGGAAGGACCCGGCATCAAAACCCGGAAAGCGTAGCAGAAACAAAGGCAGGCAATAAAAAACAAGCGACACTACCGCTAAACTTCTCGGAAAACTTTGGACAAAGATAATGATATTTATTTCACATTGTCAAGTGATATTTTTTTAACAGTAATTTTTAACGCAATAATTCGATCCAACCACTGAGCAATTCCGATGCGGGAATGATGCCGCCCATGCGTTGTTCAAACACCCGACAGGTGTAATAGTAGGCTCCGGAAGCCAGTTCCTGACCTTTCGTATTGGCGCCATTCCAGCGCAGTTCAGGGTCAAAAGTTTGGAACACCAACTGCCCCCAGCGATTGAATACCTGAAACTCGACGCGTTCTACAAAACACAGCGCACGAGGCACGAAGAGGTCGTTAAAACCGTCGCCGTTGGGGGTGAAGGTGTTGGGCAAGAGGTAGGTAGGGCAGTTGTCCACGCACACCACATTGCTGAGCGTGCTTTCGTTGAATAGGCTGTCGAAGGCCGATACAGCGTAGCACCCGGCCAGCCCACGTTCGGGTTTGTGCTCCCAACGAGTAGTGCCGGCACGGTCTATTTCGGCAATGCGCACAAACACTTCCCCTTCCGAGGGCGCATAATAAATACGGTAGCCGGCGACGTCGTCGCTTTCCTGGCAGAGTTGGGCAGGATTCACCCAGATCAAAGTGTTGCGCAGTTCTGTTTCATCGGCGCAATCGAAATTGTTGCCGCAAGGATTTTCCACGCGGAGTTGCGGCGGGCAGGGCGGCACATTGTCAACAGGAACGGAGCACAATTCCTGAGAACGGTTGAATAAAGGAGAAACAAGTCCGCCAACGCCATAGGTGCCCTCGCTGCGTACCAAATAACAGTACTCCTGGCCATTGACGAGGCCGCCATCTGTGTAAGGGCTTTTTATCACCGTGGACAGAGAGTCGAAACTGCCGGCTGTGTTTTTTCTAAAAATGGTGTAGCGGTAGTTGTCCCAGGGCACCATTTCCGTCCACGACAACTGGTTGGCCCTGTCGGTGGGTACGATGCTGAGTCGTACGGAAGAAGCTGGTTCGGAGGCGCCGAGTAGGTTGGATGCCGAGTAAAAACGAACGCGATAGCTGTAGGCCGAGGCGGTGGTGTTCAGGCCTGTGTCCACAAAACAAGTATCGTTGGCGCCGGCAAAATCAGGGCTGATGAAATTGATGCCTGTGGCGCTGAACGCATCCGCATTGGCTGTAATGCCCGGTGCGCGCAGCACTTCGTAGCGATAGGGCCCGGGATTGAGCAGGGTGTCAAGGTCACCGGCCACGGGTTTGGACCAGCACACCCGTATTTCGCCCGTCACGGCGTCGGTGCGTTGCACGTCCACATGAGTGATGAGTGGGATGTCGCGGCTGAGTTGTACGCATACTTCATCGGAGGGCAGGCTCTCTACCCGGTTATAAACATACTGGCCGGCGGGGGTGGTTTTGGCAAATTCGGCCACCACCCGATAGCAGTAGGTCCGGCCGCGGTCCACATTTTCATCCAAAAAGTAATACCGCCCGTTTTGTTCGGTTTTAAAGGGCGCCTGGGTGAGTTTGGTATAACCTTTGCCTTCGAGGCCGGGCGTGCAGGTGTCTATCGGAAAAATATTGCTGCCCTCTCTGCGCCATATTGTGAAGCCCCTGAAGTAGTTGTCGGCGGCGGCGTCGCAGACGTAGGGCTTGTCCCAGGTGACTTCTGCCCTGCCTTGTCCCGAAGTGACGGCCATGCCGGTGGGCGGCGGCCCCACTACTTTGATGCGCACGGTTTTGAGCGTGGCCAAGCCTGAACTGTCGCCCAGAAAGTTGTCGGTGGCTTTAAAAACGACCGAGTAGTATTGGCCGGAAATGTGTTCGCAGGTGGTTTGCCAACGGAATGTTTTCAGTACGGGCTGCGTCTGAAAGGTATTGTTGAGGGGTTCAAAAACGGCCGAACTGACGGCCACCTCAAACGGGCCGCCGAGCGCCGTGAGGCGTACCCTTTGGTTGGACTCGACGATGGGCGCGGTGGCGCGTACGGGAATTTCAACCAACTGACCGGCAATGACACAAATCTCGTCTATCGTAGTTTCTACCACGGGCGGCAGGTTGTCGCACTCCAGAATGAGAATCTGCATGTCGCGGATGATGGTGTCCAAAGGTACGCCGTTGCGGTAGGATACGATGATGATGGCCAAGTTGTACTCGCCGGCGCGGGCGGGCGATTGCCACAGAATATCGCCGGTGCGCTCGTTGATGGTGAGCTGGTTGTTGGGGCCGGGGTTGATTTCGCTGGGAAAGCGATAATTGGGTACGTTTTCGCCGATGTCTTGCCGGGGCACGGTAAAGTGGTAGGAAAGACTGTCGCCGTCGGCGTCGTAGGCATTGGGATTGTGCCGGAAGGCGCGCCCCACGCAGCCTATGTCCACCGGCGGCTGGAGCAGACGCGGTGTGTTGTTGCAACCCTGAAACTGCGGATTGGGAAAAGTATAAGTGGTGGCTAAGTGGAATTTGATTTGATCGGAATTGGGAAAATTGACATTGAGGATGCCTGCATTGCGCAAGGGGTCGGTCATGGAAATGACGTAAGTGCTGCGGGCCGGGTAGGTGTGGAACGCTATGTATGTATTGTATTTGGTATCGTTTTCGATGACGACGCCCCTCGGAGGAACGCCGCCGCCATTGGAGCGCGCCACGCGTTCGCACTGGCCGTCGCCCCAGCAGATGGTGAGCGTATCGCGGTCGGCCTGTATGCTGCTGGCTTTGGTGTAGGTAGTGATGGTCGCTTTGATGGTGAGACTGGTGACGCAATCGCCTACCTGTTCTATCGAAATTTCGCCGGCGCGATTGTGCGTAGCCAAGAGGGGCAAGGCAGCAAAAATGCCCAATACAAACAGAAACGAACGGAAGGAAGAAGATTTCGGCATCATCTGTGGCATTGTGAGGAAGATCCAAAGCAATATTGCCGGTGAGATCTATCTTGGCAAAAAACGCCTCATCAGGGGTAAAGGTTCTGACAGGTACATGACACAAACCTGTGCCGCGCTCAGCCGGGATTACTTCTTGTTGTACAGGTTCATGGTCTGGTTCAGGCCGATGGCGCCAAAACTTTTTACGATGTCGGAGGCGAGTTTCAAAATTTCCGGCAGTTGTTCGTTTTCCGCATCGCTCCAGGGGCTGAGTACAAAATCAGACTGGCGCCCTTTGGCAAACTCATCGCCGATGCCGATGCGAAGCCGGGCGTAGTTGTTGTTGCCCAAAATGGCGTCAATGTCTTTAAGGCCGTTGTGTCCGCCGTCGCTGCCCTGCCCTCGGAGGCGTTGTTTGCCGAAAGGCAGATTCAAATCATCGAGAACGACGAGCAGGTTGCTTTGCTCAATCTTCTCTTTTTGAAGCCAGTAGCGCACCGATTTCCCGCTGCGATTCATATAAGTGGAAGGCTTGAGCAGCACGAAAATGCGGCCTTTGTGCCTGATGCGCGCCACGTCGCCCAATTGCTCGGTTTCCCATTTCGCCTCGGCGGCCCGCGCCAGTGCGTCCACCACCATGAAGCCTATGTTGTGGCGGGTGTCGGCGTATTCAGAGCCTATGTTTCCCAATCCGGTGATAAGGTATTTCATTGTTTCCTGATACTTATCGCTGTGCCTGCTTTCCTTCAATAACGCTCAATGCCTTTTTTACCATAGGGTCTTCTGCGGTCATAATGGCGAAAAAACCTTCGTCCTGAAACAAGGTTCGCGCCAATTGGGCCTTCAGTTGCCGGCGCAATTCGGGCATGATGAGCGGCAATTGCTGGGCTTCTTTTGCCACGCCTTTACCGGCAGTATAGGCAATGAAGTCATTGATTATCTGGTCTTTAACGGTGAAAGTGTTTTTAAATTCCTTCAGTTTTAAACCCTCGAATTGCGTTTTGTTTTTTTGAGAATAATTAAAAACAAAAGACTGCAAGTGCGGCCTCAGCCGGAGGTAATAATCATTGAGCAGGGCCGTGTCTAAAGGCACATAATAATCAGGCGTGATGCCGCCGCCGCCAAACACCACGCGGCCTTTGCTGGTGTAATATTTGACGGAATCCTCCGGTAAAGCGGCTGTTGCAGCAGTCAGTTCGCCCGATTCGAGGCGGTCTTCGGTTTCGTGGTCGTAGTCGGAAAGATTATCGTAAGGCTTCTGAATAGAGCGCCCCGACGGCGTGTAGTAACGGGCTACCGTGAGGCGCAGCGCTGAGCCGTCGCGGAGTTCATACTGCTCTTGTACCAAGCCTTTTCCAAACGAACGACGCCCCACGATGGCGGCCCTGTCCTGATCCTGTAAAGCGCCTGCGAGGATTTCGCTGGCCGAGGCCGAACCTTCGTCAATGAGCACCACAATTTCTTTGACTGGAAACAGCACGCGCCCGGCGGTCTCATAGTCGGAGCGGCTCACGGCCCGGCCCTGCGTATGCACCAAGGGCACGCCTTTGGCCGGAAACAACTGGCTGAGAATGTTGATGGCCTGCTGCAGATAGCCGCCCGGATTCTGGCGCAGGTCAATGACCAAGTGCTCCAGACCTTGCTTGGTATGCAGTTTTTCCAATGCTTTCATGAACTCGTTGTGCGTGGTGGCGCTGAAACGGTTGAGCCGGATATAGCCCGTTTTTTCGGTCAGCATCAGGGCTGCATCCATGCTGTGCATAGGGATTTTATCGCGTACTACGCTCACTTTGAAGGGTTTGCCTGAGCCTCGTTTGATGAGTAGTTGCACTTTGGTGCCGATTTCGCCGCGCAGCAAAGAGGTGATGTCTTTGTTGACTAATTTCTTTCCGGCAATGATGGAATCGCCCACGCCTATGATTTTGTCGCCGGCCATAATGCCTGCCTTTTCAGCCGGGCCTCCGCCCAATGGAGCGATGACGGTGAGGGTGTCTTCCATCATCAAAAACTCCACGCCGATGCCGCTGAAACTGCCTTCCATGTGCTCTTCCACGATTTCTACCTGATCGGAGGGGATGTAGCTGGAATGCGGGTCGAGCTGCTGCAAAATACTTTCAATGGCTTCGTCCACCAATTTTTCGCGGTCCACCGGGTCCACATATTTGGCTTCTACATAGCGCAGCAATTCCTCCAACTTGCCGTAGCCTGCGGGAGCGGAAGGGTCGGCTCCGGGTTCGCCGTTGATGACCAAAGGCGGGGCCGCCGATTGGAGGCGCATACCTGTGAGGATGCCGACAGCCAATACCGCCGACAGCAAAAAAGGCAGCCAGATGAAGATGCGGCCATTGCCTGGCCGGGGAGTTTCGGAGTGCATATTCGTAAAAGTATTGCCAAGCAACAACGACAAGCGTTCGGTAGTTTAGGGAGACGGGCTATTTGCGCCTCTGCCGAACAATGCTTCTGTGTTTTTTGAAGCCTATTCCATCCATTTTTTCAACTGATCCAGCAGCCGGGTGCGCTCGTCTGTGCTCATGTTGGCGATGCGCGCCGAGCCGTGGTTTTTGCCGGGCATCACAAACCACAGCGCGTCCACCTTGTCGGAAGGAGGCACGCCGGTAGCCGTCCAGGTATCGGTGCCGCCGTAGATGTAGATGAAGCGATGCCCCTTGTTTTGCAGCCAGTCATACACGGTTTTCACCAAAGTCGGTTCAAAGGTTTTGGGCGCTTTACCGGGCATAAAAATGGCGCTGGGTTCGCCCGACAGCGACTTGAGCAAGCCCTTGAACGGCGCGGTTTGGTAGGCGTAGTAACCCATTTCAGCGCCGGCCTGCCAATAGTGCGAGGCGTAGTTTTTCATAGACGCATCGGCAAAAAACGACAGGCCGGAAACCTCAATAAAGTGCTCCAGCAGGGCTTCCAGATCGGCGGTTTTGGCGACGGGAATTTGGTTGCAATCAAAGCCCATTTGCCAAAAAGAGAACGAGTATTCCAGCACGGCGTATTCAAAAGCCTCTTCCAGAGAAAGGTAAGTGAAGCTCTCTCCGGCGCCCTTGGCGTGCCAGCGCAGCAGGGGCAACACTTTGTCGCGCTCTTTGAGCAGGCGTATTTGTACATCGCGGATGGCGCGGCGGCAAGGCTCCGGCCCAACGGTGTCGAGGAAGGAATAGATGCGCTTGTCGGCCAGATCGAGGTTGAGCGGGGCCACATACGGCACAGAGGCAGCCACGTCGTCGGGATAAAAATAGCGGTAAAAAATGGTGGTTTGGCCGCCCTTGCTGATGCCGGTGCTCACCCATGCTTTGCGGTAGAGTTCGCCCAACAGCGTGCGGATGTGGTGCAGGTCGGCGGTGGCCTGGCGGAGGTTGAGGTAGCGGTAGTCCAAGCTGTCGGGCACGGAAGCGCCGAAATAGCGGTGCTCTACATTTATCTGATTGGCCGTGAGGTAGTTGGTGAGTTCGTAGATGCGATTGCGGGGCCGCTCGTAGCCTTCGGTGGCCATCACCATCGGCGCGTCAAAGTTGCGGTGCGACAAAAACGCCCGTTGATAAAAATGCCCCTTTTCGGGATGCTCGTGGTCTATGGGCTGCCGGATACTGAGTTCATAAACGGCTTCAAAACCAGTGGCCGATTCCATTTTTTTAAACGATACATCGGGCAGGTTGAACAGCGCTTTTTCCAAGGCGGCCGGCTGCGACCAGGCGCTGATTGCCACGAATACAAAAAGGATTGTCAGTGTCAAAAATCTGTTTTTCATATTTCGAGTATTTTGTTGATTCAGAAGTTGTTCAAGGTTTCGGGTTTCATCCGCCGTAGCCTTAGCGAAAGCGGGTTCAAGGTTCCGCGTTTCGGGTTCAAGGTTTCGCCCGACGATAAACCGCGCAGCAGCTTCCTAACCCGTTTCTACCCCGACGATAACCTGCGAAGCAGATTACCAGCCCGTTCCTACCCCGACGATAACCTGCGAAGCAGATTCCTAAACCGCCTACCGCCTACCGACTCTCCTCCCCAGCAGCAACGTCAAAGCCACCGTGATCCCCGTTTGCACCCACCAGGGCATTTGCGCCCCGATATTGGGCAGCACGCCGGATACCGATTTCCACAGATTTTGAAGCCCCAGAAAACAAGTCACTGCAAACACCAGCAACAGCAACACATTGGCCGTCAGTCCGTTGGCGTACTCCGCCGGCAGTAGTTTTCGGTCGTTTACTGCCAGCAGCACAAACGCCGTCACCAAAGGCAGCAACAGGCCGTTGATGGCTTGCGCCAAAATGATGGCCGGAATGGGCTTCACATTCAGCAATCCAAAAACAAGCCCGATGCCCAAAACGAGTACCCACACCCACCGGAAATGCGCCGGTTTCCAGCCCGCGCGATTGCCCAGCAGGCTTTGCGCCGTCATGGCTGCCGCCAATGGCGCCGTGATGGCCGAGGTAGCGCCCGCCGCAAACAATCCGAATCCGAACAGCACCGAACCCGAAGGTCCCAGCCGATTTCGCAAGGTATCGGCCACTGCGGCATAGCTGAACTCGCCCACCACCCCGGCGCCCACCGCCACAATCGCCATAGAAATAAGCCCCCCGATGAGTATGGCCGGCGCCAGTCCTGCCCGCATCTCGGCCACCGATTGCCCCTTGCCGATGCCCGCTGCCAAAAATAAGTTGTACGGCACAATTGTAGTGCCTATCAGGCCGGTAATGATGAGCAAAGAACCCGCCGGAACACTTGGTACCACAGCGCCCTTGAGCCAATCGCCCGCCGAACCCGGACCGGTGATGGCCGAGTAAATAAAGGCAAATCCCATCAGAAACACCGCTACGCCCAGTATGCGGGCAATGAGCGCATGCCGGCCGCTCCACAACAACAGCGCCGCCGGAAAAGCCACACACAAAGCCGCTACCGGTCTGGCGACAGGAACCAAAGACCGCAGTCCCGCAGCAGCGCCCACTATGTTGCCGGCCTCGTAAGCCGCGCAACCAAACGCCACCGCTGCAAACAGCGCCACGCACAGCGCGCGGCCGCGCTCCGCATACCGCAGGGCAATGATTTCGCCTAAGCTCTTGCCCGATGCAATGGTGATGCGCGCCGCCGCTTCCTGCAACACAATGGCCGCAGCGATGGAAAACGTGAGCGCCCACATCAACTGAAAACCGAAGGATGCGCCCGCCTGCGCTGCCGTCGTCACGGTACCCGGCCCGATGAACGCCGCCGATATGACCGACCACAGCAACACGCTGCCGAAACCCTGCCGGAAGGAGATCATTTTTGGCATAGCTTATTCTTTTTCAGGGGTTTGGTGGATGTGGCGAATCTTGTAGGGCTTCTTTTGTTGCGCCTCAAAATAGGTGCGCATTTGTATTTCCACTACAATGCCGATGGTGACAAATTGGATGCCGGCCAGCACCAGCATGAGGCCCAGAATGAGCAGGGGTTTGCCCCAAATGTCGTTGCCCATTAGTTTGAGTACGCCCAGATACAGGTTGATGACGGCGCCCAGAGCGAACAAAAACACCCCGGCATTGCCAAAGAGGTGCATGGGTTTTTGCAGGTAGCGTTTGAAAAAAATCATCAGCAACAGGTCGCTCACCACCTTGAAAGTGCGGCCCAGACCGTACTTCGAGCGGCCCGCCGTGCGCGGGTGGTGCTTGACGTCCACCTGCGTGATGCGGGCGCCTTCGAGGCTGGCCAGCACGGGAATGAAGCGGTGGAGTTCGCCGTACAGGCCCAGTTCTTTGGCCAATTCGGCGCGGAACACCTTGAGCGCGCAGCCGTAGTCTTTGAGGTGTACGCCGGAGAGTTGGCGGATGAGGTAGTTGGCGATGGCGCTGGGGATTTTGCGCAGCAGCACCTTGTCTTGGCGCTTGGCGCGATTGCCGGCCACCATGTCCCATTCCCCAGTTTGGGCCATTTGCAACATGGCGGGAATGTCGGAGGGGTCGTTTTGGAGGTCGCCGTCCATGGTGGCAATGTACTCGCCGCGCGCCACGTCTATGCCCGCCATGAGGGCCAGACTTTGGCCGTAGTTTTTGCGCAGTTCCACCACCCGCAGGCGCGGATGAGCGGCGGCGCGCAGTTCGGCGATGGTGTTGTCGCGGGAGCCGTCGTCCACATACACCAGTTCGTAATCGAGGGCGGCGAGGGCGGCGTGCAGTTGTTCCAGCAGGGGCCGAACGTTGTCTTCCTCATTATAAACAGTGACGACGACGGAAATAAGCGGCGAATTCATGTATTTGATTTTCAATGTTTTCGTAATGATGCGAGTACAGCGTGTGTGATCTGTTTTTCCCCTGCGAAGCGTGTGAACTTGGCGAGCTGGTCAGGGATAGGTCAGGTTGTCCACCTTGATGACTTCCAAACAAACGGCGGCAATACCCTGCGGCGAGGGTGGTTTTGGGCAGTTTGAGTTCCAGAGACAGTTGCAGACTTCTTCCCCGATGTTGCAGCCGAAGGTGCCGGGGTCGTTGATGTGGAGCAGGCGGGAGATGGCTTACTCCAACCCCCTCAGTTCCTCCTCCGACAGCCCTGTTTCAAGCACAGCATCTTTGACGGACATACCCGTGCGCAGCAGCAGGCGGGCTAATTTGATTCGGGCTTCACGCGCTTGCTCAAGTGCTTGTTCTTCTCGCGCTTTTGCTTCTTTTTCTCGCGCTTTTGCCTCTTCCTTCTGCCGACGTTCTTCTTCTGCCGTTCGCTTATAGTACGCCTTATCTGCCTCCTGCTGAGCGAAAATGGCTTCCACTTCTTCTTCTGCGCGCAACTTGGCGCGTATTTCTTCCTCCTGAAGTGGCCGCTGAAGGTACTCCGCTATGTCTTCAAAGCCTTCCGGCACCTCTTGCAAGTCGAGGATGTATTTTTGTTCCATGACCCAGGCTTGATTGAACAGTGTGAGAAATTGCTCGATGCGGCTGCGGCGCTCTTTCGGCAGGCGGCGCACCTGCAAGATACAGGTAGTATGCGTGAGCAAGTCAATAAAATCGCTCTGGAGGTCTAACTCCTGCTGGCTTGACATATCCATGATCTTGCGGTTCACCTTGATGGCGACGTGCGGAATGTCTTCCACATTGTATCCCAGTATGTAGATGGAGATGATGGGCAGGGCGCTGTCGTGTTCTACCTGTGTTTCGGGGTCTTTGGCCCTTATTTTCTGCGTGTAGGCCAAGCCGAGATAACTGCGAAAACGCAGCACATTGGTGGGTAGCTTGGACTTTTGCAGTTCGATGAGCACGGTTTCCTTTCTACCGTTTTCATCCTCTATGACGGCCTTGAAATCCAAGCGATACAGGGTGAATCGCCGGTCTTCGTCTTCTACGACGACTTCCTGCTGCGACAGTTCCAATTCCAGCACTTCCTTTTCCAGAATGACGGACAGCACCTTGCGCGCCAGTTTGTCGTTGGACATCAGGTACTTAAAGGCGTGGTCGTATAGCGGATTGGCGATTTTCATCAGGCAAAGTTACGGTATTGTAGGCGAAAAACAACGCGGCGGGAGGCAAAGTTGTAGGTTGCACCGCAGAGCTAACAGGTCTGCAATGCAATAGCCGGATAGACCTGTTAGCTCTATGCCGGCTGCTTCCCGTATCGTGTTTTCAGGAGACAACGAGATAGTGGTAGCGGGGACGCCTTACAGCGTCCCGCGCTACCAGCGATTGTGTTTTTTTTGTTTTTGGGGATGAGGGAAGACTATGTGCCGGCGGTCGTGCTCGTCATAAACGAGGTACTCCGTCACTTCCCTAACACCACCAAATCCAGCACCCCCTTCCCATGCCGGTATTTGAACTCGCCCACCTTTTCGCGGGGCCAGGGCAGCACCGCCTCCGGGTGGATGATATATATGGCGTTGGTATCGGTTGGTTCGGCCACCCGGTGCACGATCTGTTGGCGGGCATGGGTGAGGTAAAAAGCATTGGTCATTTGCAGTTCCGTATCGCCGAGCAGGTACATCGGGCGGTCGCGGAATTGCAGCCCCGCCTCTATGGTGGACTGCCGGCAGAGGTTGCCCCAATCTTCGGCGTTGCGGTCGGGCAGCACAAACCAGTTGAATCCCACCCGCATCAACAGCAGCGCCGTCACCATTATCAACAGCCGTTTATCTTTGTTTTTAAAAAACAAAACCGTCAGCAGAATACTGCCCGCGAACAGCAGGCCGGTTTTCCAATACAGCCCCGGAACTCCCTGCGTGCGTTCCAACAATACCGGCGCCACGCTGCCCGCCACAATGAGCAGCAGAAACGCCAAAAATGCGCCTTCCACCACCCGAAAAGCGATGGTTTTGCGCGCCGCATGATCTTCGTGCAGGTACAAAAACGCCGAAAACAGCAGGGGTGCCAGCATGAGCAGGTAGCGCGGATACACCTCCGGCGAGGTCCAATATACGAGGATATTGGCAAAAAAAGCGATCAGATTGAAGGTGATGAAATCGTCTTGCAGCACTTGTTTCAGCAGGCCCCGGCGCAGGAAATACAGCACCATGAGCGACCAGGGTAAAAAGTGATACACCATCTCCAACGGAAAGCTGAACAGGTGCAACACCGTGTCTTTCCAGCCGAAACGAGCCCCCGTGCGTTTGAGCGATTCGTCAAAAAGGGTGGCAAAAATATTGCTCAAATCATTGTATTGATGATACAACAGGTAGTAGCCGCCCACGATGAGCGCCAGCAGGCCGATGCCCGCAAAATGCGCCGCCGAAAACAGCCGCCGAAATTCGCGTTTGTACAAAAAATACGCCGACAGCGTACATGCCTGAAATACCAATGCAGGCAAGCCTTTCATCAAAAAACCGATGGCCGTGAGCAGGTATGTGAGCAAAAATAACTGCCAAAACCGCCCCTTGCGAAACGCGTGATACACCGTCATAAACAGCCCGAACATCACCCAGGAAAAACAGATGTCTATGAGGCCGAGGATGGAATCCCAAAACAGGATGCGCCCGCAGGTGATGAGGACCAGCGCATTGACGAAGGCCGTGCGCGTGCCGTATTTGGGTCGGAATACAACAAAAACGGTGGCGGCAAATCCGAGCAGGCTGAGCAGGGTAGGGATGCGGGCCGTAAACTCGTCGAAACGACCGGCCAGATTGAAAAAAACGAGCAAAATCCAGTTGTACAGCGGGGGCTTGTTGTAGTAATATTCGCCGTTGAGCGTGGGTGTCACATAGTTGCCCGACAGCTTCATTTCTAAGGCTACCAACGAGCGAATGGACTCGTCGTCAATGAAGGTCATCAGCCCCAGATGAATGAGCAATGCCGGCGGCAGCAGCAGCAGCGCGGCGAGGTAATATGGTCGGTCGGAAGAGAGAAATGGCTTCACAGGCAGCATTTACGGGGGCAAAGCTACGTTTTTTTGCCTTTGGTGCGAGCCTGTCTCAGCGTTTGCCGGTAAGGCGCCATCCCCACAAAAGCCCGTTCAGACATTGCCGTCCTTCATACTCTCGCCCGACCCTTTTTCGTTAGGAAGCGTTATCTATTGCATTTTTAGTTTTAACGCATCCCGACAATGAAATTTTCCTACCCGCTGAACAAAGTGTTGATCTTCATTTTTGCACTTTTTTCCATACCTATCCTCGCTCAGGAACAAGAAAGCCTCGTCGTCACCCGCATCTCCGTGATAGACCAACGCAGCCCGGTCACGCACATTTTTGTGGACGACGACAATGTGAAATGGGTGGCCAACAGCAAGGGCGTGTTCCAATTGCGCTCCTCCGATCTGGCCAATCCACTTGCCCTGACTGCCGGAGAGCAATCGCTCTACGCCCTTCCGGGCGGGAATTTTGACCTCAAGTGGTCGGCTGCCGACATGAACGCAGCACTGGGCAACATCCTCAACAACACCAACACCATCAGCGCCGCCGCTTATAGCTCTGCCCGCGACGAACTCTGGATAGGCACCTCCAACTCCGGCCTGCACCTGCTGAAAACACAGCCCGCTTTGCGCAAAGTAGAGACGCTCAATACCTCCAATTCCAAGCTCACTTCCAATAAAATCCTCCACATTTTTATTGATAAAAAAGGCCGCAAATGGGTGGGCACCGCACAGGGCGTACTGATCGGCGGCGAAGGACGCTGGACGCTGGAGCAAAAATATTTCGCCATTCATCGCAGCACCGAAGGCCCCAACGGCATCTGGGTGGCCGGAGAAGGGCAAATCTGGCAGGTGGACAGCCGCGACCGCTGGTTGGCCGTGCCGCTCAACGATCTGGTCTCGGAAGGCGAGGTGAAAGACATCGCTGTGGGCGCCGACGGCAAGCTCTGGGTGGCTTCCGAATCCATTGTGCGCTGGGATTCCGAAACCGACAAAATTGACCGCTTCGGCCCCATCCAATACTACACCAGCCAATACGCCACCTGCATCGCACTCGATCAGGACGGCGCGCTCTGGGTGGGCACCGAAGACAAAGGCGTGTTCCTCATAGATAAGGCTTCTGCCCTGACGATCAATATTTTAAAGGAAAAAGAACTGAGCTGTACACCCGGCCAAAACGATGCCGCTCTGCGCGTGAAAGTGACCGGCGGCAAAGGCCCTTTCACTTATCGCTGGGACAAAGGACTGAACGGCGAAGCGCCCGCCAACCTCGGCCCCGGCCTGTATTCGCTCACCGTCACCGACAGCCAGGGGCGCACGAAGTCGGCCAAAATCACCATCGAGGATACGCGCATGACGGCGCGGGCTACCCAACAGGAACCTGAGAGCGCTCCCAATGCTGCCGACGCCGTGGCACTGGCCGTAGCCGTGGGCGGCGCGCCGCAATTTACCTACCTTTGGGACAACGGCGAAACCGGCAACATCGCCCGCAAACTCAATACCGGCGCTCATTCCGTCACCATCACCGACAAAAACGGCTGCAAGGCGACAGCCACCGTCAATATCGAACAAAAAGCGGCCGCGCTGCGGGCCAACCTCACCGAAACGCAGCCCATTCGTTGCCCCGGTGATCGTTCTGCTGCTTTGGTGGTGGAAGTTTTTGGCGGCAAAGGCCCCTTCCAGTTC
>DDUV01000042.1:124853-125304 GCA_002344975.1 Saprospiraceae bacterium UBA2329
GTGGAATCAGGCGGGTCTGAGTGGTGAAAAACCCACGGGATTGGCGGCGGGCGCTTACACCGTCACCGTTACAGATGCGGCAGGCGCCTCGGCTTCCGCCAACATCGAAGTGAAAGCCCCGGCAGCACTGAGTGTTTCCGCCACAGCGGTCGCTCCTGCCAGTACGGGCAACAGCGACGGCAAGGCTGCGGCACAAGTCAGCGGCGGCAAAGCGCCCTATACCTACCAATGGGACAACGGCGAAACCACACAACAGGCCGAACGCCTCGCTCCCGGCACGCGCAGCGTCACCATCAAAGACGCCAACGGCTGCTCCGCTACGGCGCAGATCAACATCACGGAAAACATCCTCCCGCTCACGGCGGCGCTTTCGCAAACCGCCGACATCGCCTGTGCAGGTGAAAAAACAGCGGCACTGGAACTGCGGATCGGCGGCGGCAAAGGCCCCTTC
>DDUV01000042.1:125563-126013 GCA_002344975.1 Saprospiraceae bacterium UBA2329
GTGGAATCAGGCGGGTCTGAGTGGCGAGAAACCCACCGGATTGGCGGCGGGCGCTTACACCGTCACCGTTACCGACGCGGCAGGCGCCTCGGCTTCCGCCAACATCGAAGTGAAAGCCCCGGCAGCACTGAGTGTTTCCGCCACAGCGGTCGCTCCTGCCAGTACGGGCAACAGCGACGGCAAGGCTGCGGCTCAAATCACCGGCGGCAAAGCACCCTACACCTACCTCTGGGACAACGGCGAAACCACACAGCAGGCCGAACGCCTCGCTCCCGGCACGCGCAGCGTCACCATCAAAGACGCCAACGGCTGCTCCGCTACGGCGCAGATCAACATCACGGAAAACATCCTCCCGCTCACGGCGGCGCTGGCACAAACCGCCGACATCGCCTGTGCAGGTGAAAAAACAGCGGCACTGGAACTGCGCATCGGCGGCGGCAAAGGCCCCTT
>DDUV01000042.1:126283-182196 GCA_002344975.1 Saprospiraceae bacterium UBA2329
CTTCCAGTTCAAGTGGAATCAGGCAGGATTGAGCGGCGAGAAACCCACGGGACTGGCGGCGGGCAATTATATCGTCACCGTTACGGACGCCTTAGGCGCAGAAAAAACGGCGAGCATTGCGATTTCCGAACCGGCGGCATTCATCGCTACGATGGGTAAAAAACGCGGTGCTTCTACTGAATCGGCTGCCGATGGTCGGGCCATTGTGACGGTACAAGGCGGCAAGGCGCCTTACTCATATCGCTGGGACAACGGCGAAACGACGGCTCAGGCCGAGCGGCTTTCGGCGGGCAATCGCAGTGTAACCATTTCAGATGCAGGTGGTTGCACGCAAGTGTTAAGTGTAGAAATTCCGGTGCGCATCTTGCCCGAACTGACGGCAGGCTTGCTCCAGACCGGACAGGCCGTGCGCATGGAGCAATTGCAGTTTGATGCAGACAGCGTGGTGTTGAAGCCTTCTTTTTATCCCCTGTTGGATGAGTTGTACGACTTTTTAGATGAAAATCAGGGCGTTGTGGTGGAAATCGGCGGTCATACCAACAGCCTTCCGCCGGATGCCGTTTGTGATAATCTGTCTTCCGCTCGCGCCAAAGCCGTGGCGGAATACCTCATCGCCAAAGGCATTTCAGACAAACGTGTATTCCACAAAGGCTACGGAAAACGGCAGCCGATTGCCTCCAACACCACGCCCGAAGGCAGGCGGCGCAATCAGCGGGTGGAAGTGAAAATACTGAGATTGAGCGGGGAGGATTGAGTGGGGCTTCTGTCAGAGACGATTTTTGGCGTACTGGTTTTCAGGGCGGTTTTGTATTTTACGGCGGGAAAATGAAACTCCACAGTGTACATCAAGTGGGAGCGGGCATTGGTGGCGGGCTGCCGGGAGCTGATGGCGGTGATGGCGGAGAAGGTAAGAAGGAAGGTGGCCGGGGTGTGGGGGGAGTGATCGTTCATATACCAAAAAGTATAGCTATGACAGCCCAGGAATATTTTGAACGCGGTAATATGCTCTATAAAGAGGGGCGGAATGAGGAGGCGTTGGAGGCTTATGAGCAGGCTATTCAACGCGATGAAAAACTGGCTGCTCCCTGGAATGGTAAAGGAAATGTGTACGCTATTCTCAGAGACTACGAACAGGCTCTTTATTGTTTCGATCAGGCCATTCAATGTGATGAAAATTTGGCTAATCCTTGGAATGGCAAAGGGAATGTGTTCTTTGAGTTTAAGGACTACGAACAGGCTATTTTTTGTTACAATCAGTCAATACAACGTGATGAAAATTGGGCTTATCCCTGGTACGGAAAAGGAAACGTGTACGTGGAACTCGATGACTACGAACAGGCTATTTTTTGTCACGAACAGGCTATTCAAACAGATAAAAATTTCCCTTATTCTTGGACTGGTAAAGGACATGCGCACGCTGCTCTCAACGATTTCGAGAAGGCGCTTTTTTGTTACGAACAGGCCATTCGAGGGGACGATAAAACGGCTAGCCCATGGAACGGCAAAGGAATTGTGTACGATGCTCGCAAGGACTACGAAGCGTCAAAAATAAATTTCATAAGGGCGTTTCTATTGGAAGAAAATCGTCAAATTAGTTATAATAATTTATTTCTATTTTCCCGCTATCCCACTGCTCCTTTTTACACCTACCGCTTAATTACGGGCCATCTTTCGGCAGATCAATACAGCGAATGGAAATTACTCATAGATACCACATTTCGGCAATGTCGCAACCTGCAAGCCTACACGGCCTGGCTACAACTTTCCGTCAGGCAGCAGCAGGTGAAAGGATGGGAATGGGAGGTATGGCGCGGCTTGGTTCATTATTTCATGGGTGATCCGGTGGCAAGCTTTGAGTTGTTCAAAGACAAGGCGCTGCCGGAGCAACCCAAAGACCTGCGCGTCTGGTACTATCTCATACTAAGCTGCTACGGCTTCGCCGAGCCGACAGAGAAATACATGGAGGAGGCGCTGGGGATTGCTGAGAGCTTTGTCAAAAAACAGGGCTTTTGGGAATCCATCGGCCTCAGAAAAAAAGTGGTAGAACATAAAAAACCGGATGCTATTCAGTGCTACTACGCCGGCCAGCTATTCCTGCTCCGGGAAGATAAAACGAAAGCATTGAACTGCTTTGAGCAGGTAAAAGAAGATTTCCTGCCAGCGGCATATATGTGTTTACGGATAAAGGAGCAGGAAGAAAAAAGCACGAAAGATGTGCTGAAGTACATCTGCCAACAGGAAAAAATGCTCGCAAACGCCGGGCAGGGTTTTGCCTGTGGCATTCCACCGCAAAGATTGGACTTAGACAGGAATGATTTCTGGACGCCTTTCAACCGTTTCGCGCATTATGTCGAGATATCCGATGGCATAGACCTGTTTGTCTATGAAGCTGAAAAGCAGGGCCTTGACATCGGCGCTCCGATGGTCACGTCAGACGAGCAAAAGAACTTCTGGGATGTCTGGCTGCTCGAAAAAGAGGACTACCGGCGCATATTTCAGCTTGCGCGGGAAGTCCGTCTGCAACGGGAAACGGAAAAAATCTTCCGTGCCCGCACACAGGCACTCAAACGGGAGGCCAAACAGGCGGAGTTCAGTCCGGAACAGGCCGAGGATCACATCCGGCAGCAGGAGAGCGAACGCCTGCTGGACGCCTACGAAAAGCTCGTGGGCGAATCGAGCGCAGAACGCAGGGAGCAGCGTCTCGGCGGCATGATCTCGGAGTGGGCGCTTTCCAAGCCCGACCACTACCATACCCTCACCACGGCGCTCTACCTGCAGGAACTGTTCACGGAACAGCAAAAAGTCATGCTCGATTTCTACGCCCGCATCCAACACTACGCCCGGCAAAAACCGTCGGATGTCCTCTTTGCCGGCCTCAAAGACGAAGTCAAGGAACTCATCGGCAAGGGCATTGACCTACTGGCCTCTACGCTCGATTTTTCCGGCGCGCTGCTCAGCGTAGTCTTTAAACCTCTTGCCAAAGGCGCGCTGGGTGAGCTGATCATCCAATGGCTGAAAATCAGGAAGGCTGAGTTTAAAACCTATTCGGAATTTCGGGAAGGGTTCCGCCAATTCGTCGGCGAGGAAAAAGAACGCCTCGGCGAACGCTTCGAAGAGCGGTATCCGATGTATGGGTTTGAGGAGTGGTTGAGGTGAGATTAGATTGGTGAACGCCGGAATGTTGGGGCGGCAGCCAAAAGGTTAAGGATTAGAGAACAGGCGCGTAAGCGCCTGTTCTCTTTTTGCTTCCAAATAACTTGCAAGGTTTATTTCACTGTTTGCCCGCTTGATCTTTATCAGACCAAGAAAAGCCACAATTTCGGAAGCATCTACAATAGTCTTCAACCTCTCTCTGAGTTGTTCGTCGTCATTGAAGTGTGCTTCCACAAATTCAATGGCTTGGTCAAAAGATGAAGTTTCGGACAAATATTTGGTATTCATTTTAGATTGGATGTAAATTGATGGAGTCTGGGGGGGAAACACCCCCAGTCACTCACTTGAAAAGGTTTTCTTTGGTAATTTTTTTCGTGCTCGGTTTTTTGCTCTATCCAATCGGCTTGAGGAATCCGTTGGCGAAATTTTCAACTTGTCAGCGATTTCCTGATGGCTATGGCCTTCTATCCACAGTAAAACAACATTGCGCTGTTCAGGTGTAAGTAGACTGAGGAGGTCATTAAAGCCTTCTTGTTCAATTAACTCCTGCTCAAAGCTCTTTGTCTGTACCTGACTGAGTAACTCTTTTTCAAGAGAATCTGGGTCATAAACCAGCTTATTATTTTTGCGATTCACATCTTTACAGTGATTTTTGAATGCTACAGCTATGTATGCCGAAAGTTCTTTTGCAGTCTTTCCTTGAAAATGACCAACTGGCCAATCAAGTAGTTTGAGATAAAAATCATGTACTACGTCTTCAGAGTATTGGTCATTCGTGAGGATAAAGCGCGCCTTCGCAAGGAGTTGTTTGTATAACTTTTCGAACCAGTAGTCTTTAATCTCCCTATCTTCTGTTGAGTTGATGGATTGGATGCCCACAGGGGACGATTGCGTTTTCGTCATTGATTTTTTTTGTTTTTTTCATTATTAAATTTTTACGGTGAATTTTTTTGCTTTAGAGTATCCCCAAAATCCACCCATGGAAAAGGTATTACTATATTATAAACTTATTGTACAAGCTGTTTCTTTGAACAGTCACATCATTAATACGATTTTCGACAGGCAAAAATCACGCGTCCATGCGTTTTTTTCTAAAAAATTTTTGCGCCCGACAAAACCAGCATCACCCCTGCGATGATGACCAATACCAACACCAGAACCAGACCATGATAGCCTGCCCATAAAATTTCCTTCTCCTCGGTGACTCCATTGACAGTCTTCTTGAAAGAGATGCGGATAAGCCTCCCGGCGCCATTGTTTGTACTCATAGTTTTTTTACATCTAATACGCTAGCAAGGGCCAGAAAATCACGCGTGGAGTCAAAAAAATCAAAGGAAAAGATGTATTAGGCTTGTTGACTGGAAATGACTCGTCGTCATTCCTATCTTCGACGATAGGTAGATAGAGTCCGTTGGTGTTCTGGTACAGATGGAGGATGAGCACGGGTTAATCTTTTTAAGATTTCATTGATCTGACGTAAATCAGACGCAATTACCCTTCGATCAACCAACCTGAACTCTTTGTACAGATCGTAATGATCTCCGCACTTCTTTATTTTCAGCCTGCTGCCGCAGTAGCAAAGGTCGTTGGGTCGCCGTTTACCGCCTCGAACTCGATCTACTAATACATGTATGATGACTTGTATATCTTTGACGCCCAAAATATCCTGGTATGCTTGGATGACGCCCTCCAAGCCGTGAGCGTATTCTCCCTGGCAGTAGCGCTTGTTGATCTCGAAGTAGGAGTTGTTCTGAAGGAATGGGATCAATATCTTCCTGAAAAAATCAGGCAAGGTTTTGACCGAATTCTTGAGTAAGATGCTTTCCTTAGCGCTTGTTGTGAAGCAAAAATGACCGGTATCCTCATAAATATGGCGGTCTGCCTTGCGAGGGATGCGCTCGCTGGTCTCGCAGACTAACGGAAATTGCTCTGGGAATACCGAAATGTCTATCTCTACTTCGTAATTGTCATTATTGCCCGCCTCAATCTGGCCACGAAACTGTTTGTTGGTCGCGTCATACTCCAAACCTGGATATGCTTTCAGTACTTCGCTAATGTTTTGCTCATCCATGATAAGGTTTGTGTGTGATGCCGGAGCCTCCTATCGCTCCGCCAAGTTCTCGGCTTTTAGTGCGCTCATCTTTGTCCTCGCCCTTGGGGAATCGGTCTCCGAATTCATTGATCAGGTATTCGCTGGCAGTTTTGAAATTTGTTTCCTCGTTTGCCATTTTGCATGATTTAACCAAACTTGACAGACGGTCGAGGAAGTTCTTTTTTCGCGTCTGGGAGTAGTCTGCAAAAATATCTTCGCCGGCAGGAGTCGTAGGGCGTATGCACTGAAAACCGCCGGGCAGGCTCAGCTTCCTGTGCATGGCCTCTACACAAAGCCGGAAGGCTTCATCATCATTATCCTTCGGCGTAAAGTGATTAACGGCGAGAATAGTAAGCTGAAAACCGCTTGGGAGTTTTAGATCGGAGCGAGTATGCTCCTGATAGTTTTTCCATACCTTGAGGTAACGTACTATCCTACAAAGTTGATCTTGTGCAGACTTTTGTGATTTGAATTGACTTTTAAACCAATCGGCAAAGGCTCTTGGATCGCTTTCAATCCATTCCTTGCTTCGGTGAGCCAATTCTGGTATTTCGCCATCCATATAATATATAGGCAGATCAATATGGTGCCCATCTGCGAATACCACCCGGATGCAGGTCGTTTTTCGGACAGTGTCCTGCTTTGTGTGATCCTGAACTGCATCATAGACCCAATTGTGCAAGGTCTGAACTCCTCTCCGGTTGTTTTCATTTTCCTTCTCGATGAAGTAAATTCCATCGTCCAAATCGTATTTCAGAAGTTTATTCCCTTCTTCATCGTATTCCGGGATGGGGTTTACTGTGGTGTTCATCTCAAAAGACCCCTGACTCCAGAACTTGGGGGGCAGTTCGTCCGGCTTATTTTCTTTAAACCAGGCTCTGATCGTCTTTCGGAGAGCCTTCCGGCTACCCTTCAAGCTTTCTTTCCGGGCATCGGTTAGTTTGATTACGTTGTTGAACGCAATAAATTCTTTGTGTAAAACTGCCATACTAAAAATCGTTTTTGAGGTTATTGGATAGGAATTTCACTTCGATACTACCTTTGGTTTGCGGAGTTCGGTTTGTGTAGTAGTAGCCTTTCAAAAATTTACCTTCGCCATTTTGGATAAATCGGAGAACGTTTGTTCCATAGTGAGGATGGGGTGTTGCTGGAATACCCTCATTCTGGTAAGTAAAAACGAGAGACCATGTGTCGTCATCGTTCTTTACAATGTTTTCCTCCAAGCTTTTCGATTCGCTTTGTTCCTGCTTCCATTCATGCTGAAAAAAACACCGGGCTTTCAATTTTGAGCCAGTTTGGAAAACCTCCACGACACACTGTTTGCAATCATCTGCGCCAGTGATGGGGTCTGAATACCGAATCATGCCTTCATATCTCCCAGACATATCAGGAATCCAGTAAAGCCATTTGAAAGGAGGATACTTCCAGAAATAGCGATCTATGATTCCAAAGATTACCACAATCAATGCAGTAACCGAAAGGTGAATGCCGATGTGAGTGCCTAAGTAACGATTCAGAAGATACAAGCCAACAGATAGAAAGGATATCAAGGCGATTACACCTCTGGGATTTAAATATCGAAAAAAACCATTCTGCATATTCTCCTAATTTTGAATAATCCTTGTAAGTCTTCAAAAAATTAGCCAAACAAAAAATTTTATCAAAAAAGTGTCAAATTGTCATAAATGTAAATTATTTGTTAAGAAAATGAGCGGCAAGCCTCATTAAGAAGCGAAAATATCTGTCAGGAATAGTCTGCCAAAATGGCTTATGTTGTTTTTTATAGATTTTATTTTTCAAAAAATTGCTATTTCATTATTGAAATCTGGTTTTAATCAAAATTATCACAACCCTATACACTTTAACTCATAGTGAATACTTCTTCATTCCAAGATGTCCACTTCCACTTGCACCAACGCCCATTTCCCCGTACCTTCGCCCCATCATGTACTACCGCAGAAAAATCCTGCTCAGCATATTGGAAGCATTTGGGGGAACGCTTTCCCGTACCCAAATGCAGAAGCTGGCGTTCCTCTTTACCCGGATGCAAGCGACGCCGGCCTACGATTTTGTGCCGTACCGGTTTGGGTGCTATTCTTTTCAGGCCAACCAGGATTTGGCAGTGATGCAGCAGGCCGGTATGCTGTCCGAATCTAATCTGAATGGTTTTCAATATTGGCACAAGCAGGACGAAACGGCATACAGCAGCCAACTCAAAAAGCAGGATCAGGAATTATTGGCGGTGCTCCACGCACAGTTCAAAGACTACGGCCCCAACGACCTCATCCGGCACAGCTACGTTCATTATCCTTATTATGCCATTCACAGTACTGTTGCCGGACAATATTTGGAGGACGAACAGTTGGAGCAAGTAAAGGCGGCGCGGAGCACTCTGTCTGAAAAATGCCTCTTTACCATCGGCTACGAAGGCAAGAGTCTGGAACAATACCTCAACCAGTTGCTGCAACAGAACGTGAAGCTGCTCTGCGATGTGCGCAAGAATTCTTACAGCATGAAGTATGGCTTCTCCAAGAGCCAGCTGCAGCACGCCTGCGAGCAGGTGGGCATCGCGTTTCGACATATCCCGCAATTGGGTATAGAAAGCGACAAGCGCCGCGCATTGGATACGCAGCGCGATTATGATGTGCTTTTTGCGGATTACGAACGCAGCACTTTGCCCCAAAATCACGACTACCTGTTGGAATTGGCGGGCTTGTTCCATCAATATCCCCGCATAGCCATCACCTGTTTTGAAGCGCAGGTGTGTATGTGCCACCGGGGCAAGGTAGCGGCAGCTTTACAGGCATTGCCCGACTGGGATATTCCGGTGGGGCACCTCTGAAATCAAACCCACGTTGAATATGCGCAAAAAAGTATTGATAACCGTAGTGACTTATCCCCTGCCCTCGCGCAGCTACGATGAATTGGTGTGTACCGCAGGCGTACTCGAAGACGGCAGTTGGATTCGCATTTACCCTGTTCGGTTCCAGTTTCTGACCCAGGCCAAGGCGCCCGGAGGCTTTGAACAATACAAGTACTCCTGGATCGAATTGGATTTGAAAAAACGAACCGATGATTTTCGCCCGGAGAGCCATTCGCCCATCAACTATGACTTTTCCGACTTACAAGTACTGGGTAAAATTGACACCAAAGACCATTGGACTTTGCGCCGGCAACACTGTTTGAAAAACGTATATACGAATCTGGCTCAACTCATAGCCGAAAGTCAGGAGCCGTCCAATGTGTCGCTCGCCACATTCAAACCCCAAGCCATCACTGAGTTTTTATGGGAAACCGACGACCGGGAATGGAAGCCCGAATGGCAGGCGCAGTTGCAACAATTGGCGTTCAATTTTGGAGGCGAACATGGCCAAACGAAAAAGAAACTTATCAGAAAGCTGCCGTATAAGTTTTACTACAAATTCAAGGATGATGCCGGCAAGTCCAGTAAGCTGATGATCGAAGACTGGGAAATTGGCCAACTGTACTGGAATTGCCTGCAAAATGCAAATGGAGATGAAGCAACAGCGCTCCAGAAAGTTCGACAGCGTTACTGGACTGAATTTGTTGAAGATGGAAACAAGGACATATATCTTTTCCTTGGGACGACAAAGCAATGGCATCAACGGCGCGCAAGCAATCCGTTTGTCATAGTGGGGGTATTCTACCCAAGCCAGGAAAAGCAGTTGAAATTGTTTTGAATGCCCCGCCAAGTGCGAAGCCAACCCGAAGTCAGCGCCTCGCTCCACAAGGCCGGAAGGTTGTTTAAAGATACCGTATGTTTCGCTATCTTTGCAAAAAATCGAAGCCATGCTCAAGAGATTACCGTCGGGAGAATCGAGTTTCACCTCCATCCGCGAGGGCGACTGGCTGTATGTGGACAAAACCGAGGACATACACCGCTTGGTCACTTCGGGCAAGTATTTCTTCCTCTCCCGCCCGCGTCGCTTCGGCAAATCCTTGACGGTTTCCACGCTCAAAGCGCTTTTTGAAGGGCGCCGGGAGCTGTTCGAGGGGTTGTGGATCGCCGAGCACGGCGGCTGGGACTGGAGCAAAACAAATCCCGTCATCTCTCTGTCTTTCAATGGGTTGGATTACAAAACGCATGGATTGGAGAAGGCGCTGACGCTGGAATTGGATAAAATAGCTGCCGCCAACGGATTGCCTCAGTCTGGTCTGTCTCCCAAAGATAAATTGCGGGAATTGATTGTAGGTTTGAGCCAACGAGGCCCGGTAGTTATTTTGATAGACGAATACGACAAGCCCATCAACGACTACCTGACCGATTACGAAATGGCCGATACCAACCGCGATGTGCTGGGGAATTTTTACGGCGCGCTCAAGGCCAACGACATCACCGACAATCTCCGCTTTGTGTTCATCACGGGGGTGAGCAAGTTTTCCAAAGTGACCCTTTTTTCGGAACTCAACAACCTGACGGACATAACGCAGCACGACGAGTTCGGCACCTTGGTGGGCATCACGCAGTCAGAGCTGGAAGGGTATTTCGGCGAACATAGTGAAAAATTGGCCAATAAGTTGGGTCTCACCAGAGAGGCCGTTTTAGCCAAAATCAAGCATTGGTACAACGGCTACACCTGGGACGGGCGAAACTTTCTATACAATCCGTTCTCGCTGTTGGGATTGTTCGGCAGCGGCAGTTTCAAAAATTTCTGGTTCACCAGCGGCACTACCGGATGGCTGGCCCGCAAACTGCGCGACATGGCCGTCAATATGGCCAACGTGGAGGGTATGCTGGTGCGGGAGTCTTTTTTCGATAAGTTTGAAATCCGAAACTTGGACCCTACCGTGCTGCTGTACCAAACCGGCTACCTGACCATCAAAGAGATCATCATAGACGATGCGGAGGCAACCTACCGCCTGGACTATCCCAACTACGAGGTGCGCAGTTCGCTGTTCGACAGTCTCTTTCAGGCTTACGCCGATACGCCTGTGAGCGAGGTGGGCGAAATCATGTACCAAATCCGCAATGCCCTGACGGGACACCAATTGCCGGAGTTCATCAGCCTGCTGCGGGGCATTTTCGCCGATATTTCCAACCGCCTGCTCAAACAGTATGTGGAAACCGACAGCCTCAAACTCTGGGAGGCATATTACCAAACGGTGATCTACCTGGCGCTCCATCTCACGGGCAGTCAGGTGGCCTGCGAGGTACAAACCAACCGGGGCTACATAGACGCGGTGGCCGAAACGAAAGACCATGTTTACGTTATGGAGTTCAAAGTGGGCAAAGCCGCCGAGGCCATGCAACAGATCAAGGACAAGGGCTACCCCGAAAAATACCTGCACCGGGGCAAACCCGTGACGCTGCTGGCCGTGGGCTTCGATCCCGCAACGCGCAATATTGGGGATTGGGAGGAGGAGAAGGTGTAGCTTTTCGTATTGATTGAGCGTATCCCATTGCCAATAGCTAATAGCCTTTAGCTTGCATTTGCAAAAGGAAAATAGTTTATTTTCAAAAGGACATTCTCAAATTTTCCCCATATTGAAAATCTGATTGCTTCAGTAAAAACGAGCTAACAGCTTGCGGCTTGTAGCTTTTGGGGATATGTTAAGCAACTGCGATTTTTCTAAAAAAAACAGACCTCTACTCTTGCTCAACAACCTCCAACGGCTTATAAACCAACTCATTGCAGTTCTCCTCCGTCAACATCTCGCGGGCCATGCGTTGAATGTCTTCGGCAGAAACATTTTGGTAACTCTCCCCTTCGGTATTGATCATATCGGCATCGCCCAGCATTTCATAAAACGCCAGCGAAGAGGCTTTGGTGAGGATGCTGATTTCTGAAAAAATGAGGTTGCTCTCTACCTTGTTTTTGATTTTTTCCAATTCGTGCTCGCCGATGCGCTCGTTTTTGAGCAAATCCAATTCCCGCCAGATTGCATCCCGGCAAGTTTCGATGGAAACGCCCTCGGCAGGTTTGCCCTCGATGATGAGCAGGCCAGGGTCCACCGAACCGGTAACGTAGCAGTCAATGGAGGAGAACAATTGCTCCTCTTTGAGCAGGCGGCGAAACAGGCGTGAAGACTGGCCGTTGCAAAGCACATCCGACAACAAGTCGGCAGCGTAATAGTCGGGATGCAGGCGCCCCGGCATGTGGAAGGCCAAGTAGAGCGCCTCCACCGGCACATTGGCGCGTTGTACCAGACGGTTGAGTTGCTGTTGGGGCGGCTCGGCAGTCAATCGACGAGGCGGCGTCTCTCCGCGCGGAATGTCTCCAAACCACTTCTCTGCCAGCGCTTTCACTAATTCAGGTTTTACCTTGCCGGCCACGGTGAGGATGGCGTTGTTGGGCCGGTAGTACCGGAAGAAAAAATCGCGCACATCCTGCAAGGTAGCTTCCTCAATGTGTGCAGGCACAAGTCCGATGGTGGGCCAGCGGTACGGGTGCTCTCGGTATGCGAGGTCGGAAATGAGGTGCCAGGCATCGCCGTAGGGTTGGTTCAGGCAGGTCTCCTTAAACTCCTCCACCACCACTTTTTGCTGTACTTCCAGCACTTTGGGATCGAAGCTGAGGCTGAGCATGCGGTCGCTCTCCAACCAGAAAGCCGTCTCTATGTTTTCGGCGGGCAGCGTTTCGTAAAAGTTGGTGAAATCACTGTTGGTAAACGCATTGTTCTCTCCGCCGGCCATTTGGATGGGGTCGTCGAAATCGGGGATATTGGCCGAGCCTCCAAACATGAGGTGCTCGAACAGGTGCGCGAAGCCGGTACGTTCGGGGCTTTCGTCGCGGGAACCCACATCGTACAATACGTTGACGGCCACCATGGGCGTGCTGTTGTCTTCGTGTACCAATACGCGCAGCCCGTTGCTGAGTTCAAATCTTGAGTATTCGATCATATAATTATGTGCTGATCCCGATTTCTTGCGTCATCGGGGCAAGTTGTGCTGATGTGCGGCAAAGATAACGCTAATAAAAATAGGTTTTCAACCAACCGTAGAGCCAATAGCGGTTCATAAAGGCAAAAATGGCCGCAAACAACAAAACAGACACGACCAATATGCGGGCGACACGCCCGGTGCGGGCATTGCGTTCCCTTCGGCTTTGGTAGTTTCGGCGGCGGCTTTGGTATGGCATTGGATGAAAAATATGGTGAGATGGAGGAACACCGATTGGGTGCTTCCTGTTTACCGCCTTGCCGTCAAAACCGCCACAAAGCGGTCGTTTTGCACCATTTCAGGCTTTGGCGCTTCGAGCAGGGCGGCCAATCCGGCGGTGGAGGCGGGCAGCGTGTGCAGGCCCTCTTTGTCTTTCAGCATTTTGGCCACCGCCAGCATCCGTTTGTCGGTCACGTTGCGCGCCCAGCCGTGGGTTTGGCGCAGGGCTGCCAGCGAGAGGTCGCCGTCGAAAGCGTGCCAACTGATGAGCGGCTCGTTCACCTCCGTCTCGCGGATGCGCTGGGGAAGCAGGTCTTCGCAGGTGGTTTTATTTTGTAAAAATGCCTCCACAATGGGGTTTTTGCCATGCGCCGAGCCGGCTACCATCATGGGAATGCGGGAGGTTTTGCCCCGGCGAAAAAGACTGACGAAACCTTTGTAAATACCTGCCAGCACCGTACCGTTGGATACCGGAACCGCCACAATGCGCGGCGCATCGCGCAGTTCGTCGTAGATTTCGTAGGCAATTTCGCCGTAGGCTTTGAGTTGAAGCGAGGTGTTGTTGCCGCCGGGATTGGCATCGTAAAAATCGCCTTGTACGGCAAATTGCTGCGATTGAACCACCGCCTGCTCATAATCGCCGGGCGAGCGGACTATTTCTGCGCCGAGTTGGGTCATTTCCTGCAATCGCTTGGAATGGTAGTTTTCGGGCAGGAAAATCACACAGCGCAAGCCTGCAATGCGGGCGGCCAATGCGCAGGCAGCGCCGTAGTTGCCGCAGGTGGCCAGCGTGATGCCTTCGTAGCCCCGCCGCAGCGCGTCCATACATTGCGCAAAAGCGATGCGGTCTTTCTGAGTGCCGGTGGGATTGCCGCCTTCAAATTTGAGGAAAATCTGGCTCACCCCGTTCTCGCGCTCCACATTGCGGGCGCGAATGAGCGGCGTATCGCCCACCTCCATGTCGGTGATGTTTTCAAAAGCCTCAATTTTCTCTGCATGAGACCGGCTTTTGTCGGACAGCGTTGCGTATTGGGCTTTCAGCTCCGTGAAAACGTTGAACGAACTGTCTTCGGCAGTCGCGTCCCGGTTGTATGCTTCGTCGCTGGGCGTCATAGGATGATGTGATAATGTGCTAATGTGACGATGTGCTAATCTCGGCTCCTGCGTCATCGGGGCAATTTGTGCTGATCTGAATTAGGACACGGGCGCTCTGTGATGCACCGTATCTTCAAAGAAATGATGCAAAGTGAAGGTTTGTTCAGCGCCGAGTTTTTGGCCGGTTTGGCTGAAAATGTACAACAATAAAGCCGCTCCGCCCAACACCGGCAAGGCCCACAGAACGGGCGCGCTCATGTCGAGCATGACTCTGGAAACGCCGATGATGGTAATGAACAGGGCCAGCACGCCGATGGCGCCGTATATCAGAATGAACATCGTCCAGACCTGCGGATTGGGGCCGTACAAGCCGCGAATCAGGGTGTGATCGCCTTCTTCTTCCAATGACAGTTCCAGACACGGCGACCAAAAATGCCGTTCCTCCGGCGGCACCCGCAAAATGACGTGCTGCGGAAAAAATGCGGCCACACAGGGCGCTCCGGGCTGCTCCAAACGCTCCCTGAAATGCGTTTTGATTTCTTCCGGCTTCATCTCTACTTCCACCCTGAATCGGGGGCGAATGCGAAAACTGGTCATATTTCGATTTTTACGGCCAAGATAAAATGTCCTTGCGCAAAAATCGCCGTTTCTGGTTTTTTTATTCTAAAAATTGCTGTGGGGAGGAGCTTGTCTCGCTTGGCTCGCGAAGTGAGGCGGTTCAGCACAATGAGCAGGCGGCTGACGTCAGAATCAATCCATAAACACCTCCGATACGTCCACTTCGAGCTTGGGTACAATGGGCGTAGTGACGACATCTCCTTCTACTTTAGGCTGGAGGCCGATGTAAGTACCCTGCTCGGTGAGTTTCCACACTTGAATCGTCTTTTCGATGGGGGAAACCACCCAATATTCCAACACGCCGGCTTCCTGATAGAGCTCAAACTTGTCTTTCATCTCGGTGCGGCTGTTGCCGGGCGACAGAATTTCTACGATCAGGTCGGGGGCGCCATTACAACCACGAGCATCTAATTTCACCGGATCACAAATGACGCACAAATCAGGTTGCACTACCGTGACGGCATCTTTGTCCTCCCGGGTACGCGTGAGGCGCACATCGAAGGGAGCAACATATACCTTGCATGAATTCTTCCATAAAGCATTGGCAAACAAACGGGTAAGGCCGGTGACGACTTCCTGGTGCTTGCGCGAAGGGGAATCTATTTTGCGAATTTTGCCGCGCAGCAGTTCTACCCGCTCTTCGAATTTCCAAAGCAGATAATCGGCGTAGGTATAAGTTCCGTCAGGATTCAACTGATCCAGCGATGTGATAGTCATGGCAGCAAGATTGACGTTGTATTTGCAAAAATAGGCTTTTTTGATGGATCCGAACGCCCGGCAGTGATTTTATGCCCGCGAAGTGAGGCGGTCACCTCAAAGTGACCATCTCACCCGGTCCACAGTGCGGCCTCCCCACCGTCGCCAGTGCTATTTCCGGATCGGGATTTTCGGTATGCCATTCTGTGAATCCTGTGTAAATCCTGTCGAAAAAAATAAAGCCGGTAGCAGGCGTTGAAAGACGATTTTGATAAATTTTGATATGTACTGATATAAGTCATTGCCAAATAATTTCAAAGTAAGTAACTCACCTGTGTAAAAATTGAAGATTTTCTCTGCATACCCAAAACTCCATATCCATGATGCGCGCTATTGTTGCCGATGCCGACCATGCCTCCCGGGAAGCGCTTCGGGGACAAGTCGACGCCATCTGCCCACAGGTATCCGTTGAAGGCGTGGCGAATTCTGCGGAAAGCGCCAAGCAGCTAATGGATGAGATTCGACCCGAGTTAGTTTTTATAGATGAAGGCCTCATCGAATGGCCCCACGCGGAGCAGTGGAGCCCCAAAGGGCAATTCTTTGAACTTATCCTACTTACCTCCCAACCGGCTTTTCGCAAAGAAGCGCTCCAATTGGACACTACTGCATATCTTTTTAAACCCGTATCGGATCGGGAACTGGCGTCGGCTATTCACCAGTCGCTTCACAGCATACAGTTGGCTCGGGATTATAGGGAAAACAGAGAAATGCTTATAAAGGTCATACACCATGAGTTGCCTCAGGAAATGATCAGTATTCCCACGATGGAAGGTGTTGAATTTCTGAGATTGGATGAGATTGTCCGCTGCGAGGGGCTGCAGGGGTTCACGCGCATTGTCATAGAAGAACAGGAGAGCTTCCTCAGTTCATATAATATTGGGGAGTTTCGCAAACTGCTGGAGCCTTTTGGTTTCTTCTGCCCCCACAAATCCCACCTGATCAACCCGCAACACCTGCGTAAATTCAAGATGGAAGGCACAATAGTCATGCGAGACGGCTCCTGCGTGCCGGTGGCGCGTCGGCGTCGGCTGGAGTTTTTGGAGCGGGTAAGGCGACTGTGAAGATGGCTGCTTTCATACGGTTTTTCTTTTTTACCGATGATCCAACTAACCCTGCCGATACTCCGATTACTGTTGAGGGTTTGGAGGAATTACACCAACTTTGAAAACAGGCGAAAGAAGTCAATACTTATTTCCGCTTATGTTCAGCAACAGGCGTTGTTGTATTCATTTTTTCACATTTAATTCCTCCTATTATGGCACTCCTCCGTATTGAAGCCCTCTCTGAGGACACCGTTGCCGCTCCCGGCAACCGACAGCCCAGCTATATTGTGGCCGCAGTCACCGACGCATGCGGCGAGCCGGTTACAGGTCTTTCCGCTTCCAATTTCAAAGTAGATCCCTGCATTGTTGGAGCGGGCGGAGCCTTGGTCAACATTACCTCAGTGGCCCCTGTCAGAATTCCCGGCACCTACATTATCAACGTAGTTCCGATACGTACGGAAACCTGGAAAGCAGGCGTGTATATCTTCGCAGTGGCCGTACATAGCGGCACAGGCCAGGGTTTGACGCTCTGTTCCATGCTGATGGATTAATATTTGCAGGTTCGTTTTGCAGGGGGTATGACCATGAATGCCCCCTGTTGCTATTGGGGTATGATGAAGTTTCAATTGTTTTTCATCGAAAAAAAACGCTCAACTCTGCGCTCTTTCCCAGCGTCCGTTTTCAGCAGCGAACTACTTCTCAGCTATATGAATCGGCTGTACTTCCCTCAATGCTCGACCTTATTATCCAAACGAGGACCACTCTCCCATAGCGAAATATACCGTTGCAGCACCAGCGGCTCTTTGGCGTCTTTCAGGAATACCTTGGCAAGCGCGACATATTCTCCATTGGCCAACTCTTTGAGCATGAACTGGTCTTTGGCGCTGCGGCGGTATTGCACCGGATGTGGATAAGCCCAACCGCACCGGGAGGCCTTCCTGCTGCGGATGAAAAGCCTTGGGATTCGAGGCAAAAATCATAGTATCGCAAATATCCGTTGCAGTCTTGTCGTGGGGCTTGCGACTGAGTTGGTTGATATGTACAATCGGGTTCCCTGTATGGAAACGCCTAACCACATCAGGGTGCCGAAATTATCTGACAAAATTGTGGTATATCGCCTGGGATAATCTTCCGGCGTGGGAATAATCTCCAGAATCACGGCTTTATCGTATTGAGACAAATAAATGAACTGGTGAAAAACTTCCCGACTATCTTTAATACGCCATTCAAGGACTAGGCCCTTGTACTGGGTAATATCTCCTATATCGGTCGAAGATCCCGGTACATTCGGACCTGTAGTGGTCGTACGAGTTAAATTCAACTCATCCTCGGTGTGTAATTTTTTAACATGCAACCCGCCTATGTTGGAATACAAGGCATAAGGCACACTCAGCAATTGGCTTGTTCCCACGATATTGTACGCACTGCCGCCGTTCGGATCGGTCTCCGTTTTTAGATAAAAATCATGTACTGGCCAGTTAATCAAAGAAAAATTCCCACTTATGGGGATGCCCCCGCCGATTTCGAGACTGGCCAAACCGTTGGTGTTGGTGGTAACGGTATGCGTTTCCACATACACGGCCGGCCCTGATGCGGAGCCTTCCAGAATACTGATTCGGATGCCGACTACCGAATTGGCAACCAGAACGCCTGAATTGTCCCGAATGACGGCTTGGTAACTCATTTTTTGGGGTGTTTGCTGGGCAGATAAGGTTGTCAGAGTGATGAGTGTTGCGAACAGAAAGATAGTCTTTTTCATGACGTTACTGTTTAATGATTATAAGGGTTTGTACCTTTGAATCAGCTGAAAAGACAGCAATAAAATAGGCGCCGCCCGGCAGTCCGGCCACATCAATGAGCATTAGGTCCGAAGTAATTGGCGTCTGCTGTAACAACTTACCTTGAGGATCATATAACCGGAAAAACATCTCCCGCTGTAACGGCAAATTAAGTTTCAACATCAGGGCATCGGTAGCAGGATTCGGATAAAGGAGTATTGCAGACATATTTTCTGCCTCCTGAATATTTACCGTGTACACCTCGTTGGCGATCTGGATTCCTTGCACCATACTGCCGGTCGGGGCGGCATGGGTGGTATATGTAATTTGCCCCACAGTGTAGGCGGCAGAACCTCCGTTGCCAAAAGCGTCGCCTCCTGCACCTGCAACGGTTTGCTGGGCATTTGCGATCAGACCTGAACCTGTTAGCAGGAATATGAAGATGATTATTTTCTGTTTCATGTCCTGATGAAGTTTGATTGCTGTTGGGTAAATGAGATCATGTTGATATCGCTGAGATCGGTTATGTCCATGATTCTGTTTTTTTAAAATTGCATCCGTATAATATTGACGGAAACCGTTCTACATCATACATTCTCAAAAAGAAATACCCCACACCCGACCAACCCAGCATCAAATCCGGCAGGTCGTATTCGGTCTGGATGCCGCTGCCCATGCGTTGATTACTTCATAATTTGTTTCCATGATGATGGTTTTTATTTAACCAGATTGCTTGTGTCGCCGCAGGCGCTTGCTTCTTCATACCGCACTCATAAATTTTATTGACTCCCTGCCAGATAATAGTAAGCTGTCCATGCTCTTTTCTCCATCAAGTTGCCAACCAAGTGCATGCGAATGCACTCATAAGATATAGCTACATGGGATAGAACTAAGATTTTAACACCTTGAAATTTCCAACACTTCTTCCAAATCGTAGATAGCTGGGGGCACATGCTCCAGCTTCCTGCTGCTGCCGGTCAGGTAGGTGCCGTTTTTTAAAAAAGCAAAATGCTTTTTATCGTCGGTGGCCATAAAGAGGATAAAGCCCACCTTAACATTCGGCGGTAGTTCGCAGCGAACGGCTTTTTCTTTTGCCAGATTGTCGCTGCTGCCTTTTCCTACCCAAAGCTCATCGCCCTTTTGATACCAGGCAAAATGCGCCTTGTTATTGCTGGTGATGAACAGCAGGTTGTCCCGGCGTGCCTCCTTAGGCAGCACAGATGGATACCAGTTTCGCTTGGCGCCCAATGCTGTAGATGGACCGGCACATACCCACAGGTAGCTGGCTGCACTATCAAACTTCTTTGAATCCGGTTCGAGATACCAGGCAAAGTGCATAGTGTCATTGGAGGAAATGCTAAATAAATCATTAATACTTAGTGCTTTCCCTTCAAAAGGCACTATGGTAAAAGGCTGACGCGGTCTATTGGCATCGTGATTCCGGGTCGTACCGGCACTCACTTCCTGGGTATCCCACCAGGCGAAGTGGTACTTGCTGTTGGCGGAGAGAAATTTGGCTTTCATGATGAATGATTGTTGGAGTGATGTAATTGATTGAATATGGTTATGAACCCCTCGGAAAATATTATCCAATTCCAAGATTGCACACTGATAATCAGGCAAAAAGAAAATCAGCAGTCCTGTTGGTTGCATTTTCTTAACTACATCACAGGTCTTACAGGATCAGCCTTCACAAAGGATCCTACGAGTGTAATGTGGTATCCAATCCGGTGAAACTTGGTTTGTCGGCCGGACACTCCAATATTGGCAAAAACAGAAAAACTACCACCTGTCTTCACTCTTCCCGGTCCCCAGAAATCCTCAATAATTACCCCATGATTAGCGGAGGTCGGCCCTCCGGCACCTGTGGCATGGGTGTCTCCATAGAATCCGTTTATGGTAAAAAATGGCGCCCACTGATCAATATGTAAAACCTTACCGGCTGGAAATTGAATGGGCAGCATCAATTCCAGTTCGAGTGTTTCCTTTGTCCACCCTCCATATGGGGGGGTCATTTTAAAATCAATGACCACGCTTCCTGTAATGGTAATCAGTTCTTTTCCATCTCCGGTACGCGTATGCGTCCAGTGCTGAGACCGGAACCTGTCCGGATTCAGTATTTGTCCGTATTTTGCCATGGCTTTTATTTTTTGGTTTTCAAAATTTGGTGTGC
The DNA here is from genome assembly GCA_002344975.1 of Saprospiraceae bacterium UBA2329. Taxonomy (GTDB): domain Bacteria; phylum Bacteroidota; class Bacteroidia; order Chitinophagales; family Saprospiraceae; genus UBA2329. The sequence continues at coordinate 146,112 of DDUV01000042.1, forward strand.
TTACTTCTTGTGAAGTAGCATTTGTGCATACACTTGCACAGATGGCATCCCCCAACATTTTTTTTCGGTCATACATGCACCTTGTTGGAGGCTTTTTCAGCTTATCTCTCGGTTATGGTCAACGCTTTGCCCTGAAAAAGCTGAACCTGAAAAGACTTCACCTGCAAGGCTGTTCTTGCAAGGTCACTTCTTTATAAAAGACTTGAAATGATTTCCACCTCGTTTCTTCCTGTTTTCTCTCAAGCGGCATGGCTTTGTCGCCTCGAGCATGATTCAATTGAAAGGGTAACACAGCACAATGTGGATCACTCATTAGAGTGTTTCCTGTTTGATCGGTATGTATGATATGAATGCCATAGGTTTCCGGCTGAATACTCAGCTTATTTGCCTGAGAAGTAATGAAATAGCCTGCTTGCCGCCCTGTGCTGATGCCAAGTTGGATGCTTTCTGTTGCCATAGGATCAGGCTTGGATCGTTCATAGTACTTTGCCCATAAAGGGTTGGCGGCCAAGGGAGTGAACGGCAGTTCAAGTGCGAACGTTTTCGGTCGGTTGCTCAACTCAGCACTGTTGAGATAACCGCTGACAACAGCCGACTTTTTGTCAATACTGCAAATGACATCCCGGGCGACAATATCCCCCGGAATATTGCCGGCCAACGAATAGTGTGTGGCCCCAAGGAAACTGCCTTTCTGATCCCAAACTGCTACATACATTTGTTTATAGCCGTTGGGGCGATGGTAATAGCCCACAGCCACAAAGTTCCTTGTCTGCGGGTCTTGTACAACATCAAAACCTTCAGTCATAGCCGGCATTTCCGGCAGTACTACCTGCCGCCAAAGCTCCGTGCCGCTTTTCAAGTCAATACAAGAGACAAAAAGCTGACGGGTTTCCCGCATTATCTGATATCCCGTTGCTACTACCACTTTCGTGCCTTCGGAGAGTTCGCCAAGGCAAGTTTTATTTACATGCAAACCGATTCTTGCAGAGGAGGGATCGAAATAACGAAAAGACCACACCAGTCCTCCTCTCAAACTTGATTTGAAATATGCGACGAAAAACTGTTCCTTCGGCCCTTTATCATGAAAATCACCAAGGATATTTCCGGTCGCTATGACACTTCCAACCCCAGGTTTAATGGCGTTCCAGATAGGATTAATAGTTTCCAGAGAGCTTGTCATAGATTCTTTGGCGCCTGTCACTACATGGTGCTGTGCATGGATAGGCGTTCCATCCTCATCAGCAATCATCAAAAACGCCAGTTTGTTAGCGCTCTCTTTGCGTTCGCCGGCAATATATACTATGTTTTTCCGTCCTGTGAATACACCTCTTTCAATAGCTCTGCCATTAAGCATTTTTATCCATTCCCGATCCGTAGCATATATTTTGGAAAGCTCCCACTTACCGTTGTTCTGAAAACGGGAAAACAGCATCATTCCCTCACTGGTATCCCCGCCGGAAAAAGAGTTCGATATAACAACGTACTTCTGAATACCGGGAATGGGCTTTCCATCCCAAGCGATTTCCCGGCTTTGAGCCTGGCCGATAGTGTTTTCAAATGTTTGAGCTTGTAAAATATGCCCGCACACCAAAAGGAAGGCGCATAATGCCACATCAAATTGAAGGGCGAAAGGAATTGTTTTCATGAGAAATATTTTGGGATTGATCATAACCTGACTTCAGGCTTTGCTTCTATGCCCAAATTGTACTTTTCCCATGAGAGCAGCAAGAGCCATCGGATCATCGGCGGTTGATACAGGATGACCGGTAAATACAAGCGTAATACGGTAACTCATTCGCGACTGCTCACGCCGCAGTATTCGTCATACGAATATGCGTATTTCGGAATCGAAAAATAATCCTGGTTTTCTATTTAAACAGGAATCGTAATAAGCTGTTGTCGAAATCAGGTTCGTCCTGAATAGCGCATTTGCCTGATTTTAGAAATTTAACACCTTCCCTCATTTCCTCAAATACGCATCCACACTCCGCGCACATTCCCGCCCTTCCTGTATGGCCCATACAACCAGAGACTGCCCTCGACGCGCATCGCCGGCACAAAATACGCGCGGGATGTTGGTCTGGTACGAGTGCTCCGGCGCCGAAATGTTCTTGCGCGCATCGGTGGCCAATTCCAACTGAGCCAACAGGCCCTCTTGTTGAGGGTGCAAAAAGCCCATCGCCAGCAAGGCTAATTCGCAGGGGATTTCGCGCTCCGAGCCGGGCACTTCCACAAACGAAGAAGGCCGCCCGTCCAGCCCTGCCGCCCATTCCAAATCCACGATGCGAAGGGCGCGCAATTGTCCGTTTTCATCGCCTACGAAAGCCTTGGTTTGCACGGCAAAGCGGCGCTCGCAGCCTTCCTCGTGCGAAGTCGTCACTTTGTACAGCATCGGGTAAGTAGGCCAGGGCATGTAGGCCGCGCGGTCTTTGGGAGGTTCGGGCAGCAACTCGAACTGCGTCACCGATGCAGCGCCCTGCCGGTTGGAAGTGCCCACGCAATCGCTGCCGGTATCGCCGCCGCCAATGACGACAACGTGTTTGCCCTTGGCGGAAATCGCTGTTTTTTCCAAATCAAAAGGCTGCCCTGCCCGCACGCGCTTGTTTTGCTGTTTCAGAAAATCCATCGCAAAATGCACGCCCTGCACCACGTCTCTGCCGGGAGCGGGCAAGTCTCGGGGAATGGTAGAACCAATGCACAACACAACTGCGTGGTACTCGCGGAACAGGTCGCCGGCGGGCAAGGCCGCAGAACCCACCTCTGTACTGCACCTGAACTCGACGCCCTCCGCTTCCATCAGCGCAATGCGGCGATCCACCACCCATTTTTCCAATTTGAAATCGGGGATGCCGTAGCGCAAGAGGCCTCCGGGCGCGTCGTCGCGTTCAAAAACCGTGACGGAATGCCCGGCTGCGTTCAGTTGGGCGGCTGCCGCCAAACCTGCCGGACCGGAACCCACCACGGCTACTTTTTTGCCCGTGCGATGGAAGATGCGCCGGGCTTTCACCAAGCCGCGCTCGAAGGCGATTTCTACGATGTGTTTTTCTATTTCCTCAATGGCTACCGGCGGCTGATTGATGCCCAGCACGCAGGCGCTCTCGCAGGGCGCAGGGCAGATGCGGCCGGTGAACTCCGGGAAGTTGTTGGTGGAGGCCAATATTTCGTAGGCTTCCTGCCAGCGGCCCCGATACACGGCATCGTTGAATTCGGGAATGATATTGCCCAATGGGCAGCCGTTGTGACAAAAAGGCACCCCGCAGTCCATGCACCTGGCCGACTGATGGTGCAGTTCCACCGTGTCGTACATTTTGGTGAACTCTCCGTAGTGTTGCAGGCGCTCCGCTACGGGTTGTTTGCCGGGCGCTTGCCGGATATATTCTAAAAATCCGCTTGGATTAGCCATGACGCTCTGTGTTTTGAGTGATGGAATGTGCGGCCCGGCGGGCGAGGGCCTGTTTGTAATCTTTGGGGAATACCTTGACGAAGCGGCCGGCCTGTTGCTCCAGATCGCTGAGCAGGAAGCGCGCCACCGAACTTTGGGTAAACCGGTAATGCCGCTCCAGCATGGCCCGCACCTGCGCCACATCTGCCTCGTCGAGTGGGTCGAGGTCAATCATTTCGAGGTTGCAACGCTCTGCAAAATCGCCCTTGACATCCCACACATAAGCAATGCCGCCGCTCATGCCCGCTCCGAAATTGCGGCCCGTGCGCCCCAAAATCAGCGCCAACCCGCCGGTCATGTATTCGCAGCCGTGATCGCCGCAGCCCTCGGTCACTACCTGCGCGCCCGAATTGCGCACGCAGAATCGCTCGCCGGCCTTGCCCCGGATGTACGCCTCGCCGGAGGTGGCGCCGTAAAAGGCCACATTGCCCACGATGCTGTTTTCTTCGGGTACAAACCGCGCTTCCCGGTCGGGATAGACCACCAAACGCGCACCGCTCAGTCCCTTGCCGAAGTAGTCGTTGGCGTCGCCTTCCAACTCCAATGAGAGGCCCGCCGCAGAAAATGCGCCGAAACTCTGGCCGGCCGTTCCCCGGAATTTGAATCGGATGGTGTTGGGCGGCAAACCGGCTGCACGGTATCGCTTGGTAATTTCATTGGACAACATGGTACCGATGGCGCGGTCGGTGTTGACCACTTTAAACTCGCCCTCTACAGAGGCGCCGCCGGTGAGTGCGGGTTGCGCCGCCGCGATGAGTTTCCAATCCAAAACGCCGCCCAGATTGCTCTCCTGCGGCTCCTGTTTGTACAATCCGATGCTGCTGTCGGCGGGTTCGCGCCAGAGGATGGGCGAGAGGTCGAGGTTGCGGAATTTCCAATGCGAAACGTCTTTGCGCGGTCGGAGGCAATCGCTTTGGCCGATCATTTCTTCCACCGTGCGGAAGCCGAGCTGCGCCATGATTTCGCGGAGTTCCTGCGTGAGGAATTTGAAAAAATGGACGACGTGGTCAGGGTCGCCGCTGAAGCGCTTGCGCAATTCAGGGTCTTGAGTAGCCACGCCCACCGGGCAGGTGTTGAGGTGGCATTTGCGCATGAGGATGCAGCCCTCCACCACCAATGCAGCAGTGGCCACGCCCCATTCTTCGGCGCCCAGCAAGGCGGCGATGGCTATGTCGCGGCCGGTTTTGAGCTGCCCGTCGGCCTGCACCACTACCCTACTGCGAAGCTTGTTGCGCACCAGCGTTTGGTGGGTTTCGGCCAGGCCCAGTTCCCAGGGCAGCCCGGCATGTCGGATGCTGCTCATGGGCGATGCTCCGGTGCCGCCGTCGTGCCCCGAAATCAGAATCACGTCGGCTTTGGCTTTGGCCACGCCCGCAGCAATGGTGCCTACGCCTGCTTTCGACACGAGTTTCACGTTGATGCGGGCCTCGCGGTTGGCGTTTTTCAAATCAAAAATGAGTTGCGCCAGGTCTTCAATGGAATAAATATCGTGGTGGGGCGGCGGCGAAATCAGCCCGACCCCCGGCGTGGAGTGCCGCACTTTACCGATCCACTCGTCCACTTTGTGGCCCGGCAATTGCCCGCCCTCGCCGGGTTTGGCCCCCTGTGCCATTTTGATTTGCAACTCCTCGGCCTCGCTGAGGTACAAACTCGTGACGCCGAAACGCCCCGATGCCACCTGCTTGATGGCGCTGCGCAGGTAGTCGCCGTTGGGCAGCGGTTCGTAGCGGCTTTCGTCTTCTCCGCCCTCGCCGGTGTTGCTTTTTCCGCCCAAGCGGTTCATGGCAATGGCCAGTGTGGTGTGCGCTTCCCAGGAAATGGACCCAAACGACATGGCGCCTGTGGCAAAGCGGCGATAGATGTTTTCAGCCGGTTCCACTTCTTCTATCGGTACCGGCGGGCGCTGGGAGTTGAACTCGAACAGGCTGCGGAGCGTGACGGCCTTTTCCGACTGATCGTCAATGACTTTGGAGTATTTTTTGAAGGTGGCGTAATCGTTCTGCCGGGTGGCGTATTGCAACAAATGAATGCTCTGCGGATTGAACAAATGCACCTCTCCGCGCCGCTTCCATTGAAAAATGCCGCCTTCGGGCAAACGGCTGCCCTCCTCCGTTCCGGCCCCGAACGCCCACTGGTGCTTCATCAGCGTTTCGCGGGCTATCTCGTCCAAGCCCATGCCTTCGATGCGCGAAACGGCCCCGGTGAAGTACTGGTCCACCACTTTCCGGTTGATGCCGATGATCTCGAAAATCTGAGCGCCCATGTACGATTGCAGGGTGGAAATGCCCATTTTGGAAAACACCTTCAAGAGGCCTTCCTTCACGGCTTTGATGTAATTCTGTTCCAATTTTGCCGCCGACAATTCGGGGTTGATGCGCCCGTCTTGGTGCAAATCGCGGATGCCGGCCAAAGCCATGTACGGGTTGATGGCCGTAGCCCCGAAGCCCAGCAAACAGGCGAAGTGATGCACTTCCCACACGTCGCCGGCTTCTACCACGATGCCCACCTTGCCCCGGTAGCCCTTGCGGATGAGGTGGTGGTGAATGGCCGAGGTGAAGAGCAGCGAGGGAATGGCCGCGTGTTCGGAGTCAATGGCCCGGTCGGAGAGCACGAGCACTTCGAAGCCGTCTTCCACCGCGTCCACGGCATAGCGGCACACGCGGTCGAGGGCTTTTTTGAGCGAACCCGGTTTGCCGTCGGCGCGGAAATACATTTGCAGGGTTTTGGCCTGAAAAATGCCGGTGTCTATGCTGCGGATTTTTTCCAATTCGTGGTTGGTCATCACCGGATGCGGCAGGGCTACGGTGTGGCACACTTCGGGGTCTTCCTCCAAAATGTTGCCGATATTGCCCATAAAAGTGGCCAGCGACATGACGGTGCGCTCGCGGATGGGGTCAATGGGCGGGTTGGTGACCTGCGCAAAGAGTTGTTTGAAATAATACGACAAGTGCTGCGGGCGGTCGCTGAGGATGGCCAACGGAATGTCGGTGCCCATACTGCCGATGGGTTCTTTGCCGTCCAAGGCCATCGGCAGGAGGATGTCTTCGAGGTCTTCGGAAGTATAGCCGAAGGCCTGCTGGTATTTGAACACCTGCGCGGGTTCGAGCGGAGCGAAGGTGACGCGGGGATCGGGCAGTTCCTCAATGCGGATTTTGTATTTTTCCAGCCACTCGGCATAAGGCCGGGCAGTGCAAATTTCCTGTTTGATCTCCTCGTCGCCGATGACGCGGCCCTGCACCAAATCCACCAGAAACATCTTGCCGGGTTGCAGTCGGCCTTTTTCTCTCACAATGTCCGGCGGCAGGGGCAGCACGCCCGTTTCGGAAGCCAATATGACGCGCTCGTCGTGGGTGATGAGGTAGCGGGCGGGGCGCAGGCCGTTGCGATCTAAGGTAGCGCCGATGAGTTGGCCGTTGGTGAAACAGATGGCTGCGGGGCCGTCCCAGGGTTCCATGAAGGAGGCGTGGTATTCATAAAAAGCCTTTTTGTAGGCCGCCATGTGGGGGTTGCCGTCCCAGGCTTCGGGAATGAGCATCATCATGACCTGCGGCAGGGAGCGCCCGCTGAGGGTGAGCAGCTCGATCATGTTGTCTATGTACGCCGAGTCGGACTGCCCGCCGGACACCACCGGCAACAGCATTTCCATTTCTTCCCGGCTGAACGACGCCGATTGTAGGCTTTTTTCGCTGGTTTTCAGCCAGTTGAGATTGCCTTGTATGGTGTTGATTTCGCCGTTGTGGGCAATGAACCGGAAGGGCTGGGCCAGCTTCCAAGAGGGGAAGGTATTGGTGGCAAACCGCGAATGTACCAATCCGAAAGCACTCACAAAGCGCGCGTCCTGTAGGTCGGGGTAGTAATAGCGCAGTTGCAGGCTGGTGAGCTGGCCTTTGTACACCAGCGTCCGGCACGACATGGAGGCGAAGTACAGGCCCACCGGATCATCGGACGGAATGCCGGCGGCGGCCATGTGCGAAGCGTGATTGCGCAGCACATACAGTTTGCGTTCAAACTCCTCCGCGTTGGAAATGGTATCGGGGCGGGCGATGAACACCTGCTCGATTTCAGGCTCTACCGAGAGCGCCGTCTCGCCGATGCCGGCAGGGTTGACGGGCACTTTGCGCCAGGCCAGCACCTCCAAGCCCAGCCGTTCGGCACTGCGCACAATGACTTCCCGACAGGCTTCGCGGCGGCGCAGGTCTTTAGGGAAAAATGCCATGCCCACGCCGTAGCGCTCCGGTTCGGGCAGTCGCACGCCGAGTCGGAGGCACTCATCGAACAAAAACGCGTGTGGAATCTGTACGGCAATGCCTGCGCCGTCGCCGGTATTTTCCTCGCAGCCACAGGCGCCCCGGTGCTCCATGTTCTCCAGGATGGTGAGCGCGTCCGAGACGGTTTGGTGGTTTTTGTTGTTTCTCAGATTGGCAATAAAACCAATACCGCAGGCGTCGCGCTCCATGTCGGCGCAGTACAGACCTTGTCCATGTTGTCGGCTCATATTTTTTCAAAAAAAATTAGTGAGGGCCGTATTTGGCAGGGACAAGCACAGGCAAGACATTTGGCCTCGCTGTGTATTTATTTGGTTTTATTGAAAATCCGACAAAAAATCCAAATAATCATTGATGACTTTGCCGGGAAAGGGCAAATTTACGATAAAAAATGAAATATGGGGCGTTAGGGGTGAGGTGCGGTATCTTCTACGTTTGTCGCTCTCCGCCTCCTCTCCGTTTGTCGCTCTTCCGTTTGTCATTCCTCCACTTCGTTGCGGAATGACAAAACGTAGAGCAGCGTAGAGGGGACCGTAGAGCGCGACCCGGCCTCGCCGGAAGGCATATCGTAGAGCGAGACTGCGCTGAAATGTAGCATTTTACAGGCGGGTGGAACCTGCGTAATACTCACGCCCCTCCCTGCGGGGTAAACATGAAGATGGAATCTCGGCGCGAGCGGGTTATTGATTTCTTTGATGCCGGTCAAAAGACGTAACACTCACTTTTGCAGCACCACAAACACCCCCCGCCTTTCTTCGCCCCCAGCCGAACTCAGCCGCAGCCAGTACAGGCCCGCCGGCAAATCGGCAACCGATACGTCGAAAGCCGCAGCTTCGGGTTGCAGGAGGCGCTGCAAGACGGCCCCGGAACCGGCCTGCACCAATTCCAACCAAGCCAGACCAGTCATTCCTTCTGCTTCAATGCGAATGATATCTCGTGCCGGATTGGGAAAAATATGCAGATGCGCCGCGTGCGGTTCCGCTTCTTCGGCATCGGATACGGAGCAGACCTGCGCAATGTGGTTGGCTACGTTTTGGCGGATATTGGGCAGGAGTGGGTAGAGCATGTTGCCGGGGCAAGAGGTGCTGCACACACCGTCGCGGTGGCCCGAAATGCGGTTCAGCGTCAGGCCGGAACCCGTGTGCAGCAGGGTAGAGAGCGGGTCGGCGTTGATGTTGCAGGCTTTCCATGATAAGAGGTTGCGGAGTTGGTCGAGGGCGGCCTGAGTGGGCACAACGCTCGTGAAGTCGCCGATGACGCAAACGCCCATCGTGCGGCTGTTGGTGCCGCAGAAGTGTGCGCCCAGCACATTGTCGCCCCGGCCTTCATACACCACGCCGTTGGGGTCTATGAGCCAGTTGTAGCCGATGTCGGCCCAGCCGTTGGTATTGACGTGGAAATCCCAAAAAGAGCGCACCACCGCCGCCCAACTCGCCGCCGTATTGGCCGAGGCGGAATGATGCACGATGAGGTGCGTCACATCGGTGTAAGAGGGATTGGGATTGGGCGGGCAATTGCCGGCCGGACACCAGTCGGAGCGGCGCTGAAAAGCGGGTTGCGGACAGGGGCAGGCCAACAGTTCGGCAGATTCGGCCTCCTGCACAGTCGTTGCAGGCGCATCCGGGCCGGGGTTGAAAAAGTGTACAACTACTTCATCCACAGTTGCTTCGCTCCGTACCTGAAAATAGCGCATGGCGGCGTTTTCAAAGCGCAACTGGCCCACCGTGCGGCCGGGCAGTTCGGCGGCGTGTATTTCGGGGCCGGTCCAAATCCAGGGTTCCCAATGCCGGCCATCTGCTGAAAAGCGAAACCACAAGCCCTCCGCCTCTCCGCTCCACACTGCCGACCATGCCAGGAACGGTGTGACGCCTGCCATCGGAATCGAACGGCTTTGAGGCGCTTCTTGAGAAATGTTGCGCAGCGTCAGGGCAGCGCGGGAGCTTTGTGCGCCGGCAAGAGAGCCGGAGAGCAGTAGGAGGAGCAACGGCAATGTTCGTTTCATGGCAGACTGTGTTGTTTCAGGGGCAATATTGGCAAAAAATATTGAAAATGATACTCGCTAAATCAGATCACTCGGAAATCAGGCACGGTTTTCAGCCAGTACCCAATTTGACAAATCTCGAAGATTTGTCAAATTTTTGCATCTTCACTGCTTCAGCACCTTGACCGCCTGCGTGCCGCCCTCATGGCTGAATCGAAGGGTGTAAATTCCTGACGGATAGTTGTTTAAATCAAAACGCTCTGTGTCGGAATGACGCGCAGAGCGGCACTCCATCAGTCGCCCGCCGGCATCGTACAGGCAGGCCCGCCAGGAACCGGCCGAAGCAGTGCGCACTACGAGTTCATCTCGTGCGGGATTGGGGAAAACGGAAAAGCCCGGCGCCGAGACAAGCTCTTCATGGGCAGAGACAGTGGCGCAGTTGCCTCCGTTGAGACGGCAGCACAGGAAACGCGTGGTGTGCGCGATGATGGTATCGTTTTCGGCGGCAGTGAAGCCGTGTCCTCCGCCGGGCAGGGTGAGGAGTTCCACATCCATGCCGATGCTGTCGGCGTAAGTAAACACTCGCGCGGAGCCGAAAACAGGAATGCAGGTAGTGAACAGCGGCCCCAGATTTTGCAATACGCAGCCCGACTGGTACGGCACCACGTCATCGGCAGTGCCGTGAACGAGCAGCAGGGGCGGGTCGTTGGGACCGTCGAGGTAAGACATTTCGGTGAGCGCGCCCGACATGGGAATGACGCCTTTGACTGCCGAACTGACCTCGGGGTTGCCGCCCTCGCCTTCAATGCCGCCGAGGTCCTGGCAGATCAATTGGCCGAGCCAGTTGCCGCAACTGTTTTGCACGAACGTTTCGGCGGGGCGCTCGCTGTCGTCGGTGAGGTAGCCCGCGCCGAGGGCCGTGAACGCACCGGCACTGTGGCCTCCCACGAATATTTTATCGGGATCAATGCCGTATTGGGCGGCGTTGGCACGAAAATATCGCACGGCGGCTTTAGCGTCCTGCATGGCCCGGTAGAAGGCGCGCACCATTTTGATGCGATCCACTTCTGCATTGAAACACAGTACATTGGGTGTAATGCTGAGTCGGTAGCTGATGGAGGCCACCACATAGCCGCGCCGTGCCATGGCTTGCCCGAAAGGCGCCATATCGGCTTTGTTGCCCGTAGCCCAGGCCCCGCCGTGTATGGCGATGATGAGCGGGCGGGCGGTTTCGGTGTCGTTGCAGGGTTCGTACAGGTCGGCCAGCAGCGTTTGAAAGCCGTTGTAAGGCGGCAGGTTCCCGTGCTGACAGAGGAGGTTGGTGGTGCTCCAGTTTTGGCGGCCTTGCCCGTAAGTGATATTGGGCGTCACATCCACGCAAGTGAACACCGGCTCGGCGTACCGGCCTGATGCGCAGTTGTTTTGGGCGGAGAGCCAAGTGGCCCACGACAATAGAGTGATGGCGAGGAGGGTGGTAATCGCTTTCATAATGAGACTGTTAGTGTTTTTAAACGACGAATTTCGCTATGGCACTTTGCTGCCCGCATTGCGCCAGGACGCTGTATATTCCTTTGCCGAAGGTAGAAATATCTATGGAAATGAAGGATGTTTTCCTCATTGCCGAATGATTCGGAGTGTCTGTACCCCCTGATTATACATAACCGCCAACCAGTACAAGCCCGCCGGGCCATCTATAAAAAGGGTGTGCTCGCCGGCGCCGTGGACTTCGGTTCGCAGGAGTCGCCCGGTGGCATCGTACAGCGCAATCTGTCCGCTTACGGGCATTCTGAGTACAAACCGGCCATTGTTGGGGTTGGGATAAGCCTCTGCTTTTGGCAATGCCGATCTCTGCTCAGCGGCGCTCACCAACATGATTTCAATACACAGAGACGTGTCCCGGCATACGCCCCGGCTCAGTATTACGGCATATCTGCCGCTTTCGATGGCCTCAAAAGACTGGTTTACAGCATCCTGTATCGGTAGACCGGTATCGCAGTTGATCCACTGATACTCCACGTCCAGCTCTTGGGATGTAAGAATGTGATTGTTTTGAACGATGGAAATATCCAGCAGGGGCGGATCGGTAAAGATGGTGGCACCTGTGGCGGTACAGCCGTTCGCATCTGTAATGGTGACGTGGTAAATGCCCGCCGGCAGACCAGACAAAGAAGCGGTTTGAGGGCCGTGCAACCAATGGTACTCAAAAGGAGCCGCACCGCCCATGGGAGATACCGTCACAGCGGCCGTGCTGTCGCCATGGCAAACCGGCGTTCCCATTACCGTGAATGAACTCAATAGCTGGTACTGCGGAGTCAGGGTAACGGTATCAATGGAAATACAACCGTTGGCGTCTGTCAGCGTCACCGTGTATGGGCCGGTTGTCAGGCCAATGGCGACAGGTGTTGTCTGGCCGTTGCTCCACAGATAGTTGAATGGAGGGGCGCCTTGCGCTGCGGCGACTGTTGCCTGCCCGTTGCCGGAATCTGCACAGGAAGGGTGCTGTACATCGAACTGCAACGCAGGCGGCGATACGATTTCCAGATGCAAAGTAAAAAGGCTGTCGCATCCCTCGGCATTGGTCAGCATTTGAGTGTAAATACCGCTTTGGGTATAAGTTTGTCCGTTGAAGGTGTAACTGTTGCAGGCGGTGGCGGAAAATTGGGTGGTATCGGCCTGTCCTATCGCCAGCTCAATAACGAGAAGGCTGTCGCACCCCTCGGCATTGGTCAGCATTTGAGTATAAATACCGCTTTGGGTATAAGTTTGCCCGTTGAAGGTGTAACTGTTGCAGGCAGTGGCGGAAAGTTGGGTGGTACTTGTCTGGCGTACTGTAATGCTGAATCCCTGCTGCACTGCACTGCGGCAACCGGCAGCCGTTTCGTAATATGTTTCAAACATCCAGACACCGTTTACCGATGTATTTTGATAGGAAGGCGTACTGCACATCAGCAGGTTGTCGGTTCCTGTCGAAAACTCGGCGTTGACGGCTCCGGGGTGAAATTCAAGCGGTTCCTGCCCCTCAAAACGGCTGCCCGGCGGGGCTTGCACCAGTACCCAGACCAACCGCCCCGGTGTGGCAGATTGGATGCTGCGCAGGGTGATGGAGGGTTCGCCCCGACAAAATTCAGTGGTGAGTTGGATGGCAGCAGGAGGCGGCAGCGTATGGGTGATGGCGGAATTGCTGTCGTCGCAGTCGCCGTTGTTCGATACAAAACCTCCCGGGCAGGTGTTGCACGCTAAGCGCGGCATGGCTGCATTGCCCAGGCCGTCTCCATCTGCATCTGCATAGCAAATCCGGTCGGAAGCGCCGGAGGTTCCAAACTCAAAAGCGCCTCTGTCTATGGTGCAATTTATCATTCGATGGTTGCCGTCGGCGTCGGTGATGAAGCCCGTCGGCGTCAGAGCGTTGTCGCCCTGATCAATGGCCGGAGAGCCGGACTGCAATTTCAGATTTCCGGCAGCAGTGGGTGCGAGCAAAAATGAGGGCAATGCAACAAACAGAGGATCAACACTCACATTGTCTGTGCCAGCATACCCTCCTTCGATGATGCAACTACGCGCCGTGCCACCGGTGAGCGCCGTGCCTTCATTGCCGAAAATGATGGAATTTTCTATGGTGAGATTGCCCTGCAAACGCGCCACAGCGCTCGCTCCGTTGTTGCCGGCAAAGGTACAGTTGTCCAATTCGGCAGAAGAGGTGTTGAGCACGGTAGTCGTTTGAGCAAAACCCGCCCCATTCTGGCCTTTGTTGCCCGAAAACACACAGTTGGCCAGCTTTGCAAAGGAGGTGTTGGACCCCCGGTAAAACATCCCCCCGCCGGCATTGCTGGTTGTTGAAGATTCATTCAAAATATTGGCCTCGTTGCCAAGGAAAAGGCAATTCACCACGGTGGCCGTAGTTCGCTCCATGCGCAGCCCCCCGCCATTGCGCAGCGAGGTATTGCCGATGAAGGCACAATTTTCCAAGATGGCGGTTCCACCTTCCAGATTTGCGCCGGCGCCCCGGTTGGAGCTGTTGTTTTCAAAACGACAATCGCGGGCTGTAAAATGACCGTTGGCATACAATCCGCCCCCGTACTGGCCAATGCTCTGATCTGAAAACTCCACGTTCGTCAGTTGGAGGCCCACTTCTGCAACCATACTCTGCTGAAAATAAATGCCCCCGCCGGAGCTGGCAGTATTGTTTCGGAATTTGCAATGTTCAATGCTCACAGAGGGGCCGGCCCAACTGTCGGTAGCTGTGTAAAACCCGCCGCCGGTAGTGGCATGGTTGTGCTCGATGATGCAATTTTGGATCACCGGAGCGGCGTATTGCAGCGGCTGATGCCGGAGCAAAATACCTCCGCCCGTGCCGTTGACGTCTGAGGCATTGGCATTGCCGCGTGTGATGGTAAACCCGTCAATGATGCAAAGCGGGCTAACCAGCGCAAGCCACAGCACATGGTAGGCATTGTCGGTAGCGATGCCCGTAGTGCCGAGGTCGCCGCTGAGTATGGTGGGATTGGCTGCCGGGTCTCTTTGAGAAAGCTCCTGTTCGGCGCCTGCAAAACCGCCATATAGCTGAATGTCTTTATTGATGAAAAAGGTTTTGGAGCGATCATTGGCAGGCGTGGCATTGCCGGTCGTATCCTTTTGCGGCAGATAGACGCCGGCAGCTACCCAAATCTGGGCGCCGGGTTGGGCCGCATCGAGGGCATCCTGAAGGTGAACGAATGCGTCCTGCCAGGATTCGCCGGTACCCGCGCCGGTAGCGCCGGGATGCACATGCAGCGGGCCACAGTATTGCGCGGCAGCGCAGAAAGAATAAAGGCCAAAAAACAGCGTATAGAGTGTTTTCATGATCGGGTTGGATTTTAGAGTATGATCAATTTATGTCTCATCGTATTTCCGGCAACGAACATCTCAACCAAGTACACGCCGGCCGGCAAGTCGGAAATATCCAGATCAATGCGGGTGTTCTCATTGGGAGGATATGATCTAATGCGTTGTCCGTCAGTGTTGTAAATGGCTAAGCTTCCTTTAAAAACAGCACCATTAGATAAAGAGATCGTCACCCGTTCTGTGGCCGGATTGGGAAAAATCTCCACAACGGGCGCCTCCGGAACATTGAGCGCAGAGGTAGGCTCCGAACAAGGCTCCGTGTCAGGGCACATCGTTTGCGGGGGGCAGTTGCCGGGATTGGCCGCGCTGATGACCTCACATTCCTGTGTCGGGGTTCCGCAAATGTTCTGGTTTTTGAGCCAATCAATGATCCGGTAAAGTATGTCAAGGTCGCTGCCGCCGCCGCCATGATCTCCATATTCGATGCCCAACAGCAGGTAGTCGTGGCACAATTCTTTTTTTCGCGCGGCAATGGCCCGCGAGCCGAACCCGAAGGGCAAGTCCGGGCAAATGAGATTGCCTTCGCCATAGGGTACCAACGGGTCGCAGGTGCCGTGAATAAACATCACAGGCGTATCCTCATCGGTATCTATCATATTGAGGCTTGCAATGGCCCCCGCCCAGGGCAGGTATGCCGCTACGGGAGGTTTGGGAGGCAAAGGTCCCAACTGAGACTCAAAAGGATAGGGCAGTTCGTCGGCATCCAACAAGCCTGAATTGAGCACATTGATGGCGCCGGCACTGTGTCCCAGCACAAAAATCTTGTTCCGGTCTATGTGGTAGTCGTCTGCATGGTCGTACAAAAATTGAATGGCACGACGGGTATCCTGAGTTGCACGGTACATGGCCGCAAAAACCGCTTCGGTATGGTCGCAAAATTGTGATAAACTATTGACCCCATCCGCTACGCCGAGCCGGTAGTTGATGGAGGCCGTCACATAGCCCGTTTCGGCGAAAGCCAATGCGTAGGAAGAAAAAACGTCTTTATGACCACCTATAAAACCACCGCCGTGAACGAACATCAGCAGGGGCCTTTTTTGAGTAGATTGCCCCGTGCTGTACAAATCCAAAGGCACATAAATATCCATGCTCAAATCTCGTACCTGCCCATTATAGAGAATTGCATTTGCCTGATAAACAACGTTTTCATGAATAATTGGAAGTACGCTGGGGTAATGTTGTTGGTAGGGCGATTGCAGCAGGTCGCTTCCGCAGATGTCGTTGTTCCACTGCGCCGGCGCTTGCAATGTAAAGCCTCCGGGAAGGGCCGCCAGCAACATGCCCCGTGTACTTACATCACTTCGCCACCCCACTGAAAGGTAGCTGCTTCCATCTTGGTTCAAAGGCAAAAAATCATATACCTGCCGTTCTTTGGCGCCTCGACCACCCCATATAATGCGTTCAGAGACAGGCGCTTCCAAATCGGCAGGATCGAATCGGATGAATTTGAGCGTGTCCTCAAAAAAAGCAAATTCGTTCAAAGCCGCCATCAATTGCCCGTTCGGCAAAGCATCAAAAGCCGTGATGCGCGAATTGCCATGATGGCCCACTAAGGTGGAATCCAGCACCTCGCCGCTGAGGGGAGATACCACAAAAATCTTGTTTTTCTGATCTCCGGGGTAGAAGGTGCCTGCTGCCGCAATCGCATAATTTCCGTCGGGCAACTCCGCTGCATCTATGGCATAAGCAGCATAGGCATAGTGCCCCGCCGGCACTCCGGTAGATGCGTTCAGCCGGATGAGCCTTGTGCCTGTGTTGGTGTTTCCTGTCCACTCGTTGGCAATCAGGCGGAGTTCGTTTCCCTGAAAAAATAGCTTAACCGGAGATTCTATAAAAGCCAGATGTTGAAACGATGCCCATAATTGATTCAGATTCAGATCATAAGCCCGAATGTGGTGGCTTCCGCCAAAAAAGCCATCGTTGAACGCCAGGTATAGGGTGTTGTTGCCCACCGCCAAGCGGGCATTTTCGAAATGTGCCTGTTGTTCATTCGGCTCCAGCAAGAGCGTGGCTGCTTCGTTGAGATGCTGATCGAACAGCATGAGGAATACGCCTTTTCGATCGGGGGCGCTCATGCACCCGGTGCAGGTTCCGGCTACTGCCAACAGCGTTGCACTGACTAAGGCTGCATCTGTAATCTCCGATTGGGTGGCGCCGGGCAGATTCAGTTGACGATGCGAAAGGGCCTGCCCCGCCCTGTTCACGCGAATGATGGTAGCCTCGTTGTTCATCAAGCCGCCGGCAAAATACTGTCCGGCCAAAAATGCAGGTTTGATGACCCTCATATTGCCGTTGCTGCCAATGTAGCCGTAAGCCTGTTCGTGGGTAGGGGCATTTTGTGCCGATGCGAAATGCGCGAGACAAATTGCGATCAGGAGCGTAAATGTTTTCTTTTTCATATCTGTTCGGTTTTGAGATGTGATGGAACTTCAGGCGTTCTGGATGTTGCAAAGTTACCCTCGGCAGCAGGGGGCAATCAACACCATATTCAGGGATTTGAAACATCGGGGCCTAAATACCCGAAAATGGTGAGCGGCATACCGTCTGCTTTGCTCACTACCGATTTCTCGCTACCTTTGCGCCTCCAAAATCAATTACAAAATGCCCGACAACAGATATTTGATTACCTCTGCCCTGCCGTATGCCAATGGGGCGCTGCACCTCGGCCACTTGGCCGGCGCTTATTTGCCCGCCGATATTTATGTGCGTTATCTGCGCCTCATGGGCAAAGACGTAGTCTGGGTTTGCGGTTCCGACGAACACGGCGCGGCCATCACCATCCGGGCCAAAAAAGAAGGCATCAGCCCGCAGGAAATCATAGACAAATACCACGCGCTCAACAAAGATACCTTTGCCCGCCTCGGCATTTCTTTCGATTACTACCACCGCACCAGCGAAGCCCTGCACCATGCCACGGCGCAGGATTTTTTCACCCGTTTGCACGAAAAAGGCGACGAGTTTGAAGTGCGCAGTTCGGAGCAATACTATGACGAAGACTTCAAGCAATTCCTCGCCGACCGCTACATCAAAGGCACCTGCCCCAAATGCGGCCACACCGAGGCGTATGGCGACCAATGCGAAAAGTGCGGCTCCGACCTTTCTCCCACAGAATTGATTGACCCGATTTCCACACTCAGCAACAAAACGCCGGTGCTGAGAGCCACTCAACACTGGTACTTCAAGCTCGACAAGCACGGCGAATGGCTCCGTCGCTGGATCGAAACCGGCGAACTCGACGGCCAACAACACCACGATGCCCGCGAGTGGAAAAAGCCCGTCATTGGTCAGTGCATGAGCTGGCTCAACGAGGGCCTGCAACCCCGCGCCATCACCCGCGACTTAGACTGGGGCATTCCCGTGCCGCTGCCCGAAGCCGCCGGAAAAGTGCTGTACGTCTGGTTCGACGCACCCATCGGGTACATTTCGAGCACCAAACAATGGGCGCTCGAAAACGGCAAAAACTGGGAAGACTACTGGCGCAATCCCGATACTAAGCTCATCCATTTCATCGGCAAAGACAACATCGTTTTTCACTGCATCATCTTCCCGGCCATGCTGTACGCTTACGGCGGTTACAATCTGCCGGTGAACGTGCCCGCCAATCAGTTTCTCAATTTTGAGGGCGAAAAGTTCAGCAAAAGCAGGGGCTGGGGCTTAGAGCAGCACGAGTATCTGGAGGAGTTTAAAGACTTCCCGAATGCAGAAGACGCCCTGCGTTGGTCGCTGACGCGCAACATGCCCGAAAACGGCGACAGCGATTTCAAATGGGATTTGTTTGTGGATTTCCACGACAAAGAACTGGCCGACAACCTCGGCAATTTTGTCAACCGCGTCATCGTGCTTTCGCACAAATACTTCAACGGGGCAGTGCCGCAACCCACCGGCGCCGATGCCGATAAACTGGCGGCAGCACAGCAATTGGCCAAAAACATAGCTGCCGAATTGGAGGCGTTCAGCTTCAAAAACGCCGCGCAGATGCTCATGGAACTGTCGTCTTTCGGCAATACCTATTTGCAGGATGTTTCGCCCTGGGCGCTTTGGAAACAAGACCCGCAGCACCCGGCCATTGCAGAGTGCCTCTACGTTTGTATCCAGATTTCGGAATTGTTGGCCCTGCTTTCGGAGCCGTTCCTGCCGTTTACATCGCCGCGCATCCGCCGTTTGCTGGGCCACGCGCCTGTATCCAACGGTGACTTGAATGCAGCGTTTGAAGCGATGGCACAGGGGCAGGCGCTTGCCACTCCTGGCCATGTATTGGGGCAACCCGAAGTATTGTTCCCCAAAATCATGGATCGCAACGACAAAAGCCGTTGGGAAATCGTAGAGCGCCAGAAGAACAAACTCAGCGCGCTGATGCTGCCCGAACAGACAACAACGCCGCCACAGCCCGAAGCTCAGAGCCAGGAGCCTGAAGCGGTGGGGCTTGCCCCCGACATCACCTACGACGATTTCGCCAAACTCGACCTGCGCACCGCCACCATCATCGCCGCAGAACCGGTGAAAGGCGCCGACAAACTGCTCCAACTCACCGTGGACCTCGGTTTTGAGCAGCGCACCGTCGTCAGCGGCATTGCCCTGCATTTCCGTCCGGAGGCAGTGGTAGGCCAACGGGTCGTATTGGTGGCCAATCTGGCGCCCCGAAAGCTGCGCGGCGTCATGAGTCAGGGCATGATTCTGATGGCCGAAGACGCCGCCGGAAAGCTCTCCTTTGTGAGTGCGCCGGAAGGAGCCGGCAATGGGATGATTGTGAAATAAGGCCGATGTTTTTCAGGCAGCTTGAGGGACGTTTGAAGGGAGGGTTGGTTGCGCGCCTCACCGCCCCACCATCAGCACCGCCTTCTGCCGGATGTCCTGCGAAGAAGCACCGATCAGAATGCTGAACGCGCCGGGTTCGATGACCGGGCGGAGCTGCTCGTCCAACATCCTCAGTTGTTCAGGGCCGATGGGGAAACGCACTTCCCGCGATTCGCCGGGCAGCAGGTGCAGGCGCTGAAAACCCTTGAGTTCCATCACCGGGCGCGCCACCGAGGCCAACTCATCGCGCAGGTACAATTGCACGACCTCGTCGCCCGCGCGCGTGCCGGTATTGGTAATACTGACAGACACAAAAGTGGAATCCCCCGGCGCTATGCGGTCCCGATCTATACGGATGCCATCGTACCGAAAGGCCGTATAACTGAGGCCGAAACCGAAGGGAAACAAGGGCTTTCCGCTGTGGTGGACGTAGTCGTCGCCGCGACCGGTGGGCTTGTGGTTATATACCAAAGGCAGTTGTCCTTCGAGCAGTGGGAAGGTAATGGGCAGCCGCCCGGCGGGATTGTAATCGCCCCACAGTGCTTCGGCCACCGCCTCTCCGCCCGCATCGCCAGGGTACCAAACGGCCAGAATGCCCGCCGCCCGGTCTATCCATCGGCTCATGGTCACGGCGCTGCCGCCCACGATGACCACCACCACCGGCGTACCGGTATCGGCTACCCGGCGGATGAGTTCCTCCTGACGGCCCGGCAGACTCAGGTCGGCGCGGTCGAGAAATTCGCCTTCCTCGATGCCGACCACCACCACGGCCAGATCGCTGCGGGCAGCCAATCGGGTTGCCTCGCGGATGCTTTTTTCGGTCGCATCGCTCAGTCTCAGGTCCCAAACCAAGCGAAACCAGGCATTGCCTGTGGGTTCGTAAAACTCGATGCGCAGGTCGTAAGCGCGGCCTTTGACGAAGTTGAATTCGGCGAGCCGGGTTTGCCTACTCTTTTTTATCCAATTGTCTATCAACAACTTGCCGTCGAGATACAGCCGGTAGCCGTCGTTGCCGTCAATGCCGATGCGGAAGCGGCCCGATTGCGGCGCGGTGATTTGGCCGGTCCATTGCACGGAGTAAAAACCATAGCTCAGCCGCTCCGGGTCGGGCGAAAAGAGCGTCCATTGAAACTGAATCTGAGGATCGCAGCGCAGGAAAACCGGCTCGCCCTCCAGCGTGACATTGTCGAAATACGCGCCCCGAAGTCCCTGCTGCTCCTGACCGTCCATGACGCAGGACAGCGCCTCCGCAGGCACTGTGAGGTAGGGTGTTTCCGTGCGGGCGCAACCTTTGGCGTAGCCTGTTTTCACCGCATCGCCCGCCCTTTTTCGGATGCCTTCCAAAATACTGACCGGGCGGTTGCCGGGACCGCTGTATCCGCCCAGCCGGGCTTCCGCTGCATCCGGCCCGATGACCGCGATGGAACGGACGCGAGGTGAAATGGGGAGTGCCTGCCCTTCATTTTTGAGCAAAACTAGGGATTCCAGCGCCGCTTTTTTGGCTAACGCCCGGTGTTCGGCAGTTCCGTTCAGGCGAGCGGCCTCTTCCGGTTCTGTGTATGGATTTTCAAACAAACCCAGCTCGAACTTCATGCGCAGGATGCGGCCCACCGCCTCGTTCAGCACTGTATCGGGAATCGTACCGTCGTAAAAAGGTGGTGAAAACAGCTTGCGATGCGCGATGTCGGTTTGGAAAATCACATCCAATCCGGCGATGACCGACTGCGCGCCGGCGTCGGGGTAGTCGCGGGCCGTGAAGTGCAGCACATTGGCGCCGCCCGTTGCACCCGCATCCGAAATGACGAAGCCGGGAAAGCCCCATTCCTCTTTGAGCAATCGGCGCAGCAGCCAGGCATTGGCGGTGCAGGGCCTGCCGTCGTAGGAATTGTAGGAGGTCATCACCGAGCGACTGCCGCCCCGCCGGAAACATGCCTCGAAGGGCGGGAGGTGTATTTCGCGCAGGGAGCGCTCGTTGGCATGTATGGGATAGCTGTCGCGACCGCCGTCGCCCACATTGGCCACAAAATGTTTGGGCGTTGTGATAATGCCTTGTTTTTCAAAGGCCGAGACAAACGCCACGCCCATTTCAGACACCAAAAACGGGTCTTCTCCGTAGGTCTCCTCGGTGCGGCCCCAGCGCATATCGGTTGCCACATTGACCACCGGCGAGAGTACCTGCCGGATGCCCCGCGTGCGGCACTCCGTCGCAATCGTGCCGGCTACTTCGTGCATCAGCGGCGTGTTCCAGGTCGCCGCCAGTCCGATGGCCTGCGGGAAGGCCGTAGCGCCCGAACGCACCAATCCGTGCAGCGCCTCATCGAAAGGAATGATGGGAATGCCGAGGCGACTTTTATTGATAAAAAATCGCTGCATTTCATTGATTTTCAGCGCTGTTTCCCGTGCCGAACTGCCGCCTTCATAGCGCAGCATCTGACCGGCGGCATGATCGCTTTGCCCCGCCGCGCTGACCTGAAACCCGAAAATGCCGGCCCGGTACAGCAGGCTGTCGGCGCCCGTTTCGCCGGGAATCATGAACATTTGCATGAATTTTTCTTCGGGTGTCATGCGCGCGAGGAGGTCTTGCACGCGGGCTTCCACCGGCAGGGCAGGGTTTTTGTATGGCTGGCTTTGGGCAATGCCGACGCTGAATGTACTCAGCAGGAGTAAGATGGCGATGGTTCTCATGCGGGCAAAGGTCGGACACGCCGTTTGAATCCCTGTAAAAATTGTCATCCTTTTGGCTCGTATTCACAAAATCGGTATATTTGGACTTCAAAATAAAAAACCGCCCAACATGAATCGCCTGAAATTCCAATTTGCCGGCGCCCCGCTCGGAGTGCCGACCCCCGCCTCGGCCACCACAGCCCGCGTCTTGCCGACGGTAGAAGTAGCAGAATACGAAGTGACGATGCGTCGCTCGGCAGAGGAGCCGCTTATTGAGATAGATGCGCTCGAAAACGATGTTTTTGAATTCGTCATGGACGACGACAGCCAGTGGTTTGTCCGGGCCGAGGACTTGGCCGACAATTTGCGTCGCAGCTATCAGGCGCGTGGCGTGGAAACCGATCCCAATGTGATCGTCATACCAGCGCAATTTGAAACGCAGCCGGGCACCCGCAGTTTGCTGACGGAGGCCGCCAAGCATAAGTTGATGCGTTTCTACACCAACTGGGCTGGAGAAGTGGCGGTGAAAATAATTGCCGAAAAAATGGAAAGCAAGCTCCGAACAGGACTGCACCAGCTTGGCAAAAATTTTGAACTGCTCGAACTGCCCGATTTTAAAACCGCGCCATCCGAACCGTACCTGCTGCTGCTGCACGGCACCGCCTCCGATGTGGTGGGCGCTTTCAAATCCTTCACCGAAAAGGACCGGACTACCTGGGAAAAAATATACGGCGCCTACGAAGGCCGGGTGCTGGCATTTGAACACAAAACCTTGTCGGAAAGCCCGCTCAAAAACACCAGAGACCTGCTGGAATCGCTGCCGGAAGGCATTACGCTCGATCTCGTGAGCCATTCGCGGGGCGGCCTGATCGGGGAGGTGCTGGCTCGTTTTTCTGAAGACGTAGAATTGTCGGAAACGCTCCGCAAAGCTTTTGAAAATAAAGAGAAGGCGCTGCTCGGCGAGCTGGCGAAAGTGCAGGAACTGATCAGAGACAAAAAGCCCAAAGTGCGCAAGTTTGTGCGCGTAGCCTGCCCCACCGGCGGCACCACGCTGATGAGCAAACGCCTCGACGTATGGCTCAATGTGATGCTCAATTCTCTAAGACTCATTCCCGGCTTCAGCGGCAATCCGGTGTACGAGTTTTTGTCGGATTTCATCAAAGCCGTTGTCCACGAGCGGTTTGAGGCCAAGTCGCTGCCTGGGTTGGCCGCCATGATGTCGGATTCCCCTTTGGTGAAACTGCTCAATCACAGCGAAAAGAAATTAGAATCCTCGCTCTACGTCATATCCGGCGATGCCCGCGCAGGCAAACTGTTCGGCAAGCTGTTGGTCTTGGTCGGCGATCTGTTTTTCAGGGAGGAACACGACCTGGTGGTGCCCGTGAGTTCCATGCGCATCGGTGTTCCGCGGCTTCAACCCGTGTGGGAGCATCTGAGCAAGGATGAGGTAGTCAACCACTGCAATTATTTCCTCAATCCGGGAACTCGTCAGGCCATTCTCACGGCACTCACGGCGCAACACCTGCTCGCAGATGACTTCCGCGAGCTCCGGGCCTCTGTGAGCCATCTCCGTAAAATCAAAGTGGCCCCGACGCATCAATCGGGCCGGCCCACCGTATTCCTCTTGCCCGGTATCATGGGCACACACCTGCGCCGCGACCAACTCCGTATATGGGTGAACTATGCGGAACTGGCCACCGGCGGCTTGATGGATTTGAAAATTGATGACGCCAAAATCCAACCCGACGGCCTCCACGATCCCACCTACGCCGACCTGGCCGAGTATCTGAGCCGCAAAAATTACAACGTGATTCCCTGGGGTTTCGATTGGAGGCAAGACCTTCTTCAAAGTGCAGCGCAATTGAAGGATGCGATTTCGGAATATTTGGACAAAGAAGACGGCCAACAGAGCAAAGCGCCCGTCTCTTTCATTGCCCACTCTATGGGCGGCCTGTTGCTGCGCACGACTTTTGCCAAATACCCCGAATTGTACCCTCGTTTGGCCGCACGGCCGCATTTCCGGGTCTTGTTGCTGGGCGTGCCTTTGGAAGGCTCCTGGGCCATTGCCCGCGTGCTGGCCGGACGAGATCGCCTCATTCAAAAAGTGGCCCTGCTCGATTTGATACATAGCAAAAGGGACTTGTTGTCTGTCATTTCCCAATATCCGGGCTTCCTGCAATTGCTGCCCCGCAACGACCTCAACATCCAGCAGTTTTTTAGTTATTGGAAACAGAATCCCGACGAGTATCCACTCTTGCCTGACAATGCGCAAAGCTACCTGGATGCGCTCCGGGAATTGCCGGAAGGCCCCTCCTGGAATGCGAGGGTGGTCAAATACATTGCCGGTCAGGACGACCAAACGCCCGACGATGTGCTCATAGAAGGCAGTCAATTGCGGGTTCGCGCCACGCCCGAAGGTGACGGCCGCGTACCCTGGGCCACCATTCCCAGAGAACTGGAAGATGCCACTTATTATGTGCCGGTTTCGCACGGCGAGATTCCAGACTATCAACCCGCATTTGAGGCTTTCGCCGAACTTTTGGACAAGGGCAGCACGGAGCTGCTCTCGCGCCGGAAACCGGTTTTCCGCTCCATCGCCGCTCAAAATTGGATGCCCGAAGAGGATGTGGTGGAGTACCCTTCCGAAACGGATATAGACGATGCCGTTGGCGGCAGAAAGGCCCTTTTGTCGGCTGCACCTGCGGCGGCCACCGTGCAAGTCAGCATTATGCATGGCGATCTGGCTCACTCCAGGTACCCGCTCATCGCCGGCCATTTCAAGGGCGACGCCATACTTTTTGCAGAAAAAGTGATGGATGGGTACTTAGACGACAAGCTGAGCATGCGTTACGAGCTGGGGCACTATGCGGAGGAGATAGGGCAAAACATCATTCTCATTCCCAAAGAAGGGCGCTTCAAGGGAGGCATTGTCATCGGTTTGGGTAATTTCGGCGAACTGACGGCCTCCAAACTTCAAACCAGCCTCCATTCTGCTTTGGTCAATTATCTGCTCAAACTGTCGGAAGAATCGCCCGGTGAAAAGGGAGCCGAGGTCGGAATTTCCACCCTGCTGATCGGTTCTGGCTTCGGCAGCCTGCTGATCGGAGATTGCGTCAAGGCGGTTTTCGATGCGGTATTGGAGGTCAATAAGCAGGCGAGGGCGCAAAGTTCAGACAAATTGCCCCTCATCCGGCATGTGGAAATCGTGGAATTGTACCGCTACAAAGTGGTGCAGTGCCTGCGCTTCATCCGCCACCTTTCGCGCGATGCCCGGTATAGCGCTTTTCAATTGGCCGGACAGCCGGTCAGGTCTGTTGCCGGCCGGAGAGACCGCATTCCCGACGAAATCAACTCGGAATGGTGGCATCGCCTCAAAATCAGTGTGGCAGACAGCGGCGCTCAGCACGACGCTGCCCGCTTCAACAGGCCACTCGTGTTTACTTCCATCACCGACCGTTCGAGGGCGGAAGAAAAGATATTGGATACCAATCGCGTCATTGTAGATGAATTGGTGCAGGAGGCAGCCCGTTTTGCAGTTGCCAATCCCGGCCTGTCAAAAGCGCTTTTTGAATTGTTGGTGCCCAATGAATTCAAAAACTATACCTCCGAATTGCGCAACATGGTGCTGATTGTGGATAAAGAAACTGCCCGCTACCCCTGGGAACTCATGAGCAGCGCCGAAAAGGGAAAGGACCAGCCCATTGCCGTTAAGGCGGGCCTGCTGCGCCAGTTGAGTACCTCCAATTTCCGTCCTCAGGTAGAAAGCGCAGGTGGCAACAAGGCACTCGTGTTAGGCGATCCGCTGCTGGAGGGCATGCACCCGCAATTGCCCGGCGCCCGGCAAGAGGCCCAAAATGTGGCCGACATCTTGGGCAAAAACGGCTACGACGTATCGGCACACATCGGCAGCAAGTCTATGCTCGCCGTGATTGACCTCCTTTCGCAGCCTTACCAAATCCTGCATTTTGCCGCGCATGGCATCAGCAACGACCCCAAAACCGGCCAGACCGGCATCGTTCTGGGGCCGAATACCATCCTCACGCCCTCTGTTTTTAAACAAATGCGCTATGTGCCTGACATGGTGTTTGTCAATTGCTGCTCGCTGGGGGAAATCGAACCCGAAAAGGAAAAGTACCTACAGGCCAAATACGAAGTGGCGGCGAGCGTGGGCTGCCAACTCATAGAAATGGGCGTGCGGGCCGTCATTGTGGCCGGTTGGGAAGTAGAGGACCTGGCCGCCCGGCATTTTTCAGAGCTTATTTATCAGCAATTGCTGAGCGGTGTCCAATTTGGACGAGCCGTTCAGAATGCGAGAACAACTGTTTTTAACGAACATCAGGGCAACAACACCTGGGGCGCCTACCAATGCTACGGCGATCCTTTTTATGTATTGAAGAAGATACGCAAAGACAATGCGCCATCCAAGCCGATCCTGGCCGATGCAGAGGAAGCCGTGACCGAATTGGACAATTTGCTCAACGGCATTGACACTGCGGGCATGAGAACTGCTGACAAAGAAGCCCTGCTCAAAAAAATCAGTGGTTGGGAGAACAACGTTGAAATGTTTTGCTCCGACAGTCGGGTGATGGAGAAGATCGCCGAGGCGTATGCCAAGGCCGGTGATTTGAAAACCGCCGTGGCCCGGTATGAGCAAGTATTTAGGTCAGAAACAGCTAAGTACAGCGTGCGCGCCATCGAGCAATGCTTCAATCTGCGCGTGCGCCTGCTGGCCGAACAGGCCGAGTTGGATGCCGATGGTTTGAACATAGAGGACACCATTGGCCAATTAAACGGCTACATTCAGGAAATGGAAGCTTTCAATCGAATTTATCCAAGTTCCGAACGGCTCAGCCTCGTTGGGTCTGCATACAAACGGGCATTCATGATCCATCCCCAAACGGAGTCTCTCAAAAAAGCGGAAAAAGCATATTACGAATCCTGGCAGTATGATCGGCGCCATCCGGACAGGCGGTCCAATATGTATTATCCTTTTTTCAACTGGGCCATGGCCTACGCCCTGCTCGAAGTAGCGGGTCAAAATCTGCCGCAACACAAGCCTGCCGAAGCCGATCTGAAACAGGCATTGGCCGAAGCCGAGGCTTTAGATGCCCAAAAGCCCGATTTTTGGAACAAAACCGCGCCTTCCATGGGCTATGCCTATCAGTTGATAAAAGCCAAGGATGCGGCCAAGAGAAAGCGCCTGATCGAGCAATTGGAAGACAACTTCCGCGAAGCCTGGAAAACAGAAGGAAACGAGTCGAATCGCAAATCGCATTTGGATCAGTTTCGCTTCATCATCTGCGCCCTGAGCCTGAAGAAAGATGAAAAGGCCGTTGCAGCAAAAATCGCCGCTTTTGAGGAGGTCATGGCTGGCATTGGGCGCATCCGTTGACGGGGCGGGATAAGCGCGGGCAGTGAGGCGATTGCGAAGCCTTTCAGGATTCGTAATCGTAGAGTGCTTGTGCAACGGGTAGGGCAGGGTGAAGTCGGGAGGTAACCGGAAGTTACCGCCTGACCTGGCGGCGTGAGGCGCTGACTTTCGGTTAGCGCCTCACTTGGTTGGCAGGGCATACCCCAAAAACAAAACGAGGGAACGACCTTTCGATCATTCCCCCCGTTTTGTTTGATGTTCGGCGCGAAAAAAAATTACATATTGGTCTTAAAAACGATTTCGGAAACGTTGCGACGGGAAGCGCCTGCATTGTTGGTGGTGCTGCTGACCGTAGTGCCTACTTTGTCGATATTGCCGTTGAAAGAGCAACTGCTGTCCACATCGGCATCGCAGGCGCCGGCGGAAGTGTCGCGGTTATTGTAAACGCTGCTGCCGCGGACGTAAGAGAGGTTCTTGGTGAACGCAGTGCGGGAGATTTTCGGCAGCGATTCGCCGCTTTGAGCGATGTTGAAGATGGCGCCGCCGTAGGAAGCCTCATTTTCTTCAAAAAGGCAGTTGATGATGGTAGGAGAGCTGATGCCGAAGCTGCCGTTGTTGTACAGCGCGCCGCCGTCGAGATCGGCGTGGTTGTTCACAAATTGGCAATTTTCGATGCGAGGATTGGCAACACCGTTGGCTGCGTAGTTGTAGAAAGCAGCACCGTCGCGGCCATAGTTATTGATGAAAAGGCAGTTCAGGACGGTGGGATTGGAGTATCCGTTGGAGCCGTCGTTGTACCAGCCTGCGCCGCTGCGTTGCAGAGCGCCTTTCTCACGCACCACGCCGTTGGCGGTGCCGGAGCTGATAACGAAGCCGTCAATCGTGGTAGCGGCGCTCACGTTTTTGGTCAGAACTACGGTATAGGAATTGTCTTCGAGAGAGTTGGGAGAACCGATTTCGCCGCTCAGCACGGTGAGGTTCTTCTGCCAGTCGCGCTGCGAAGGGCTGCTTTCGAAACCGGCAAAGCCGCCCAACAGCACCACGCCGTCAGGAATGACAAAAGAAGCGTCGCGGTTGCCCGTGGCTGTAGGAGCGTACTTGCCCTCGGCTACCCAAATCTGGACAGGGCCGCGCTGGCGGGCTGCATGAAGCGCCTGTTGCAAATCGCCGAAAGCGTTTTGCCAAGATGACCCGTCTCTGTTGGCGCCGGAGCGTACGAAGATTTGAGCTTGGGCAGTCAGTGCGCAAGCCAAGATGAGTACAAGTGTGATAAAATTTGTCTGTTTCACGTTATCTCGTTTTTGAAGTCGGTTCAAATCAATGCCGTTGTGAGATAAGCAGGGAAATGAATACCTACAATGGCTTTAAAAAAGCCAAACGAGATGCTGCAAACTTGGACAGAGCAATGTGCTCTTTTTCAAAAATATAGGAATGGCGCAAATATATGCCTTTTTATTATTTGAAAACAAGCGTTTGGAGAAGTTTTTTTAAAAAAAGAAAAAAAAGTGACGCTCAGACTGGTGTTTTCGTCAGAAAGCCTGTATTTTTGAGCTTTGCTTTCCGCAGGCCAGGCACAATCGCGTTTGGTTTCGCTTAGTCGGATAATTTTCGGGCTATCTTCCGGTCTTGTCTCATGGTAAACATCAACGATCTTTCACAGGACGTCGTGATTGTACGGCGCAGATAATTATTTGGGCGTTGCTATGGGATTTGCGGAAGCAAAAACACTACATTTGCTGAGTTTTCACAATCGTTCATAATTGTAAAAGCAAAAAAATATGAGAAAACAGTTACCTGCTCCTTTAAAAGTGAGGCTTGGTTTCTTGGCGTTCATCGTTCTGATGATGGCCGGAGGGCTTTCTGCACAAGACATTCACTATTCTCAATATTGGAATGCTCCGTTCAATACCAATCCGGCATTGACGGGCGTGTTCAGGGGCGATACCCGTTTTACGGCCAATTACCGAAGCCAGTGGAATACCGTACCGGTAGAGTATATGACCTTTACCGGCACCATAGACCACAAGTTTCCGGTGCGGGGAGAGCGCAACGGCTTTTTTGCCGGAGGGTTCAATTTCAACTACGATCAGGCAGGTTTGTCGCGGCTGCATTTGGCTACTTTCGGACTGAACGGTTCCTACACACACAAGCTGTCTCAGGGCGTATTTGCCACGGCGGGCGTCTCGGCATCGTTCAATCAGCGCGGGTTTAAAATACAAGACCTGACTTTCGACAACCAGTACAGCAACCCTCGCGGGCAATACGACCCCGGCCTTCCTACCGGCGAAAACTTCCCTAATTTCAATCGAATTTATGCCGATTTCGGCACCGGCCTGAACATCCGCATCCAGAATGTAGATGCTTACGGCTCGTTGGTGGATGAATTGGCCAAGCGTTCCCGTTTGGACATCGGTATGGGCTTGTTTCACTTCAACCGCCCGGATCAGAGCTTTATTAAGGATCAGAAAGTTCCGCTGGGCATGCGATTTAGCCCCTATGCTTTCGGTGTACTCATGCTGGGCCAAGACCTTGATTTGGTGGGCAATTTCAGCGCTCAGTTTCAGGGCACCTACAAAGAAATGGTGGGTATGGGCGGATTGCGGTACCATTTCAGCACCCGCCCCGGCAAACAGGCTGCTTTACAATTGGACCTGGGCTATCGTTTTCACGAAATCAGCGACGCACTGATTCCCGGTATCGAACTGACCTACGATCGCTGGATGGCCGGATTCACTTACGACATTAATATCTCTCCCTTTAATGTGGCGACCAATCGCCGCGGAGGCCCGGAGTTCTCGCTTCGTTACATCATCGCCAAAGTACCTGCACTGGGTGCATTCAAGGTGTGTCCGCTCATTTGAGTGATGTATCTGCTTTCGGCCCCGAGCCGGAATCTTGCCTCCTGCATTTCTAAAAACCGAATCAAAGAACCGACTTTATGACAAACAGAATACTTTTACTCTTGGGATGTTTGTTCGGAATGGCTGCCATGAGCTACGGGCAGTCCAAACAAGCCTGGGTAACCTCCGCAGACAGCGCCTACGCCCGGCGCGATTTTTACGCTGCCTTTAAATACTATGAAGCTGCGCTGAAATACGACGACTCCAGAACCGATCTCTGGTATCGCTATGCAGAGTCGGCGTTGGAATTCAATGCTTTTCCCTCTGCATTGCGCGCTTACGAGCGCGTACTCGGCAGTTCGGATAAAAGCAGTTACCCGCTGACGACGTTGCGCATGGCCGGCGCGTATCAGGCGATGGGCAAATACGACGAGGCCCAAACTTTTTATCAACGTTTTATTGATGAGCAACCCGGCGCATCGCCTGCTGATTTGGCGAAAGCCGACAAAGGCATCCGTGATGTGGCGACGGCCCGGCAGATACTGAGCAATCCCGGCAATCTGTCGGTGAAAAACCTGGGCGATACCATCAATTCGCCGTATTCCGACTTCGGCGCCGTGTATCACAACGATACCTTATACTACACCAGTTTTCGGTTTGTAGATCGCAAAGACATGCACAACCCGCCCCGACCTTTCAACAAGGTGATGACTTCTGTAAAAGGCGCTAAAGGGCAGCCCTTGGCCGAGTATTTCAACGAACCCGGCAAACATGTGGCGCACTCTGCCTTCAATCACGATTATTCCAGAGTATATTACACAATCTGTGAATACACCTCCGTGACGGATGTTCGTTGTGACTTGTACTACCGCAACCGCAGCGGGCAAAGCTGGGGGCTGGCGCAACGCTTGAGTATTAATGCGGCCGGCTATACCAACACAGAACCCTCGGTGGCCCGCAATGCCGAAACCGGTGAGGAAACCCTCTTTTTTGCTTCCAACCGCCCCGGCGGCCGCGGCCAATTGGACATCTGGATGGCAGCCCTGCAACCCGACGGCTCTTGCTCTACGCCGGTGAACCTGACCGCCATCAACACGCCGTTGGACGATGCTACGCCTTTCTTCCACGAAGCTACTCAGACGCTGTATTTCAGTTCCGACGGGCATTCCGGGCTGGGAGGATACGACGTATTCCGCTCCATGAAGCGCGGAGGAGGCTGGGCAGCGCCTGAAAACTTAGGACTACCGTTCAACAGCAGCTACAATGATGTGTATTTTGTGTTGAACGAAGACGGCACCCAAGCGCTGTTTTCTTCCAACCGGCCCGGCGCTGTTTTTCTTGATAAAACCAAAGAAGTGTGCTGCTATGATATTTGGGAAATCGAATTGGCCAAGCCCTTCAAATTGGATGTTTTGACTTTTTTCAAACCCGACATGTCGGCGCTTTCAGGCGCTAAAGTAGAAGTGTATGAACTCACGCCGCAGGGCGAAGAGCGCTTGGTGAGTTCGTTGGTAAACCCTTCCTCCAATGACTTTTCATTCCTGCTCACTCGCGGCAAAAAGTACATCATCAAAGGCACGAAGGAAGGTTTGCAGCCCGATTCCAAAATTATAGACCTCAACGATCCGGCTTATGCCAATCAGGAGGGCGCAGAGGTGAAATTGTACCTCGATAAGCCAGGTCCGCTCACATTGGAAGTAGTGACGCTGAAAGAAAACCTGCAGCCCCTGCGCGAGGCCACGGTTTCTTTGTTTGAAATTGCCCCCGACGGCACAGAACGCTTGGTGGACAGCAAGACGAACAATACCTCCAATGACTACAAATTTCTGGTAGAACGCGGTAAAAATTACGTCATTCGCGGCGAACGGGAACTGTACCTCCCGGCCTCCACAACGCTGGATTTGACCAAACCCGAAAATATTCCGCCGGGCAACACCATTCGCAAAGAACTGATCTTCCGCCAGAACCTCAACGTGGTGGATGTCAGTACTTTCCATGCCATTACCAGAGAAGACTTAGACAGCGTACGCCTCACGGTGTATCGCATCATGCCCGACGGCAGCCGCGTGTTGGTAGATGCCGCGATGAAGCCATCGGACAACAAGTATCAGTTCAATCTTGAGGAAGGCTATGAGTATGACATTGTAGGCGAACGGCCCGGTTTCGCTACGACGACGGAGCGCATTGATCTGAGAGGCAATCCCGGTCGGGTGAGCGCCCGGCTGTATCTTCCGCCTACCACTCAGCAGTTGGAAGTGACCACTTTCCGCAAGCCCGACGGCACGCCGCTTTCCGCAGTATTGGTAGAACTGTTTGAGGTCAAGCCTAATGGAGAGCGCGTGTTCATTGACAGCCGCACCAATCCGAGCAACAACGATGTGCGCTTCCCAATAGAATCCGGCAAGCAGTATTTGCTGAAGGCTACGCGCCCCGGCTACCTGCCCACGACCGAAACCGTGGACATGAGCAGCCCGGCCTTGCGTTCGCAGCGCGTAGTACAACAGAAGATGTTTTTGGAGCCGGCGCAGGTCAATCTGGAAGTGGCGTCCTTGCGTCGTGCAGACCGGGAGCCGGTGAACGGAACTACCGTGAAATTGTACGAAGTAAAACCCGATGGTACTGAGGTATTGGTGGACACACAAACCAAAAAAGACAACCACAATTTCACTTTCCCGCTCGCGCCCGGCAAGTTGTACATCATTCGCGGCGATCATCCGACGTACTATCCCACCTCGGAACGCGTGGACCTTCGCGACCCGGCTACAGCGGCTTCGGGTACGCTGAAGCGGGAGTTGCTGTTTGAGCAGCCCTTGCCGGTACTGACTTTCGACGCTCAAAACCGTCAGGCGCTTCCGGGAGTACGCATAGAGTTGCGCGCTTTGGACGGCACTACCTCGCGCAGGGTGGAGATGAAGGAAAATCCCAAGGGGAACGACTTCAGTTTCCCGGTACTTCCCGGTCGTCTTTATACCATCATTGCGGAAAAACCAGGCTATCAGCGCGCTGAAAAAACGATTACCATTCCTAATGATCCGAAAATCAAGTTGGAACCTGTTGAAATATTCCTGAAGCAGAAAAACTTCGATGAGTTTTTGCCTTTGGCATTGTATTTCGACAACGACCATCCCAACCCGCGTACCAGACAAAGCACTACCACGCTGGAATACGGACAGACTTTTGACCGCTATTACAGTCGCAAGAAGGAGTTCATCAGTGAATATACGAAAGGCGAGCAACTCAGCGAGAGCGACCGCTTCCTCATAGAAGAAAACTTTGAAAACTTCTTCGAGCGGGATGTCAATGGCGGCTATCGGGACTTGCTGGCGTTTTCGGCCAAATTACTGGACTACCTCCGCGAAGGCAATTCCGTTTCCATAGAATTGCGCGGGTACGCCAGCCCAAGAGCTACCAATGATTACAACCTGATACTGAGCCGTCGCAGGACCAGTTCGGTGCGCAATCATTTTTACCGCTACGAGAACGGCGCGCTGCTGCCGTTTATCAACAACGGCAGCCTGAAAATCGGCACTGTCGGGTTTGGCGAGGATACGCCCGATGCCATCAAAGCCAGCGACCGCTACGACGACCTGAAAGGCTCGGTGTTCAGTACGCAGGCATCTCTGGCCCGTCGGGTGGAAATTTTGGATGTTAAAGTAGGAGGAAACTAAAAATTAATACAATGATCGGTAATTCCATGATCGTTCAAAACACAAATGCCGTGAAACGCTTCCATTCCTTTCTGTTGCGTGCGGGGTTCACCCTGCTGTTGGCTATAGCCATTCTGCCGGGGCTGCACGCCACGCACATCGTAGGCGGCCAGATTGGCTATCGCTGGATTTCGGGTACTACTTATGAGGTCATTCTCGATGTATATCGGGATTGCAGCAACCCCGCCAACGAGCCTTTCGACAACACAGCGTTTGTGGGGGTCTATAATCTGGCCGGCAATTGGATCACCAATATTTCCATGCCCTTTCTGGGTGCGGATACGTTAGATGCCATTCTGTTTGACGACTGCCTTTTTGTGCCGGCCAATGTTTGTGTGGCCCGCACCCAGTACAAAGGCACGATTACGCTGGCTGCCAATCCATTGGGAGGAGGGTATCGCTTTTCTTATACGCGTTGTTGTCGCAACGAAACACTTACGAACATCGTAAATCCGTTGGAAACAGGCGCCGTTTATGATATTGTACTTACCACCAATGCCATGCAGCGCCAAAACAGCAGCCCCCGGTTCCGCTCCTGGCCGCCGATATTTGTGTGTGTCAATAACCCGATATTTTACGACCATTCGGCAGTGGATACTTTTCAGTCAGCTAATTTACAGGACTCCATTGTGTATCGTTTGTGCGAGCCGCTTTCAGGCGGCACGCTGAGTCAGCCCCGGCCCATTCCGCCTCAAAACCCACCGCCTTTCGATACGGTGGACTGGCGAATGCCTACTTACAGCCTGTTCAATATGCTGGGCAACAACGGCGATACTACGCTGGTACTTACCGGATGTACCTCATCCGATACCATTGTATCTGATTCTCTGAGCATTGACCCCATAACAGGCTTGCTCACAGGTACGCCTACTATACAGGGGCAATTTGTGGTGGGGGTTTGTGCAGAAGAATACGATCGGGCTACGGGGATATTGCTTTCTACTACCCGACGAGACTTCCAATACAACGTGGGGCCGTGTAATGAAGTGGCTGCCAATTTTGACGCGCCCTCGGTACAATGCGACAATCAGACTGTGCAATTTACCAGTACCAGTACCAACGCAGATGAGTTTATCTGGTATTTTGACTTCCCCTCGCCCACGCCAAGTTCTACGCTTCAGAATCCATCGTTTACCTTCCCGGATACAGGCACCTACACGGTCGCTTTGGTGGTGGAGCCTTTGAGCGTGTGCGTTGATACATTTTGTACCACGATACGCCTGACCAACAGCACTTTACGGGCATCTTTCCGCGCTGATGTGTTTGATTGCGACAACTTCGCCCTTTTGCAGGCGCAGGATCAATCGGCGGACAGCTCGGTTGCGATTGTGTCGCGGCTTTGGACGGTGACTTATAACGGTACTACGCTTACTTCCATAGAGGCGAACCCCGTATTCAACCTGCCGCTCAATGTGACGGGAACAATTCGGCTGGCAGTGACCAATGCCAATAATTGTACCGAATTTTTTGAATCCACTTTCACTACGGGTTTGGACAATCCGGGTAGTTTCATTGAAACCTCTCTGACGGCCTGCGATGGAGATACCCTGGCGTTGAACCCCAATACCGATCTCAATATCAGCTTTTCGTACCTGTGGTCGCCGGCTGCCGGCCTGTTGGACCCGGCTACATCCGTCAATCCTCGTATAGTTGCCAATGGCCCGGCTGTTTATACAGTGACGATCACCGCGCCGGGCAATGTGTGCCAGATAGTAAAAACAGTAACCGTGAACAGCAATCCGCTGCCTGATCTGGACTTCGAGGCGATGGCAGACTGCGACGGGCTGACCATCAATTTTAACAACACAAGCACCGGGGCTACATCTTTTGAATGGAATTTCGGCGACCCGAACAATCCTGCTGCGGGGTCCAGCCTGCCCAATCCATCTTACACTTACTCCGATGTGGGCACATATTTGGTCACTTTGGTAGTACCTGCATCTGAATTGTGCCGCGATTCCATTGCTCGCGAGGTGGTCGTTCTCAGCAAGAGTCTCAGCGCTGAATTTGATGTAGAATACGAATCCTGCTCGCCCGACAGCGTGGTGGTGCGTTTTGTGGATCGCTCCATCAGCACAGTGAGCAGCATCAGTTCCTGGTCTTGGGATTTCGGCAACGGCCAGACCTCTGCCGAGCAAAA
>DDUV01000042.1:182514-195357 GCA_002344975.1 Saprospiraceae bacterium UBA2329
TTGGTGGACCCACAGGACTTCGACGGTGCACTGCCCGCTCAGTTGGTGCGTTGTTTGGGCAGTACCACACAACTACCGGCGCCTTTGAGCACCGACTATATTTATCGCTGGTCTCCGGCGGAAGGCATTGACGATCCTACGTCCAATAACCCTGTGTTCAGCCCTGCGCAAACAACTACCTACACGCTTACGGTGGGTAGTGTGGGCGCTGATACTTGTTTTTACGACATCGCCTCTTTGTTGGTCATTGTGCCGCCTGCCATAGATTTGATGGCCGACGGCGGCGGACAGACCTGCGATGCCGAGGTTACATTGGTGGCTACTGCCGAAGTGCCGGTGATATTTGAATGGACAAATGCCGGAGGTACAGTTTTGTCGAACGATAACGAACTGACGGTGCCTGTTTCCGGGCCGGCCACTTATACGGTGCGCGCTACGGATGCGTTTGGCTGTAGCCAGACACAAGATGTGCAGGTAACCGGAGGCCCTGTAAATGTGAGCGTTCCACCTGTGGCCGCTGTGTGTTTGGGCGAGGAATTGGAACTAATCGTTGCCAACAACGACCCCAACGACATACTCACCTTTGCCTGGTCGCCGACAAGTGCTTTTGTGCCCGGCACCGAAAATAACCAGACACCGGATTACATAGAAACCATAGGCGAGCGCACCGTGACGGTAGATATTACCAACCAATACGGCTGCACGCTCACGGCTTCCATCCCGACCGCAGTAGTGGATACGGCCATTCAGCTCGGTTTCACTTGGCAATTGCAGTGCAACGGCGCTACGGTGGACTTTACCAACACCAGCACCAATGCGTTCGCTTATGTGTGGGATTTCGGTGATGGAACAGGAAGTACGGATGTGAACCCGCAGCATACCTACACCGCCGCGGGTACTTATACCGTTACACTCCGCATTGCTTACGACGTGAGTTGTGTGAGCGAGTTTTCCTCTCAGGTGACGGTCATTGAGCCGCAAATTGTAGCAGCTTTCGATTATGACATTGCTGCCTGCAACAACGGCAGCGCAGAGGTAGCCTTCTTTGACGTTTCACTGAACAACTTCAACAATACCACCGCCTGGAACTGGGTGTTCAGCAATGGGCTGACCTCGAACCAGCAAAATCCGGTCATCACGGTGAATCAAAGCGGCGATCTGATCGTAACGCTCACCATTACCACTGCGAACGACTGCTCGGCTACCATTACGGGCGCCGTCAATATCCGTTTGGTGGAGGTCAGCCTGGCAGATTCTATCCGGCTCTGTTTGGGCGATTCGGTGCAACTGAATCCAACGGGCAATCCGGCTTATGTTTACCAGTGGTCGCCGGCTACCGGCCTGAACGATCCCACGGCTGCCAATCCTCTGGCGTTCCCGACTCAAACGACGATTTATACCGTTCAGATTCAGGCTTTTGGAGCCGATACCTGCTCTTTTGTGCATCAACTGACGGTGTGGGTGCCCGATGCCATCGGCTTGGACCTGCCCGACAATGCCGTGACTTGTGGCGGCCCGGTGACTTTGGGCGCCAATACGATAGCTCCGGCGACGGTAGTTTGGACCAATAGCCAGGGTACAGTGCTGGGCGGCCCAACAATTACGGTGGACCCGTTCAGGTCGGAAACCTACACTGCTACGGCTACTGATGCTTTCGGTTGTACCGAATCGGGCAGCGTGACGGTCACCGATCACGGCGTGGATGTGCAAGTGACGCCTTCCGGCAATATCACTGCCTGCGAGGATGTGGCCTTCCAGATTACTTCCGTCAATCTCGACGATCAGGATATTTTGATTTACGACTGGAGTCCTGATTCGCTCATTATCAGCGGCGACGGCACGCCCACGCCCACCGTGATGATCGGGGCCGCCGGAGCGATGATCAGAGGGTTTATTACCAATCAGTTTGGCTGTGTAGATACGGTGGAAGTGAATGTGACCATTGTACCGTTCACCGTAGCTATTGCCGATACAGTGCGCATCTGTGCAGGCGAACCTGCCGGCTTGGGGCCTGACGCCAACCCGGCCTATACTTATGTATGGTCGCCGGCAACGGATTTAAGCAATCCCAATATAGCCAACCCGATTTACACCGGCACTACCGGCGGCGTTTATACCGTGACGGTAACCGATACTTCTACAGGATTTTTGTGTGAAACAGTGCGGACGGTGCGAGTCATCGTAACGCCACCTATCGGGCTGAGTGCAACGGGCGATACGACGGTCTGCCGATTGGGTAATGTGACTTTGAACGCAAGTGCATCGGTACCTGCGACCTTCATCTGGTCGGAAGTGGGCGGCGCACAGTTTGCTACGGGCAGCCCCGCGACGTACAACATTACACAAGCGGGCACTTACCAACTGCAAGTGATTGCCGCCGATCAGTTTATGTGTCAGGATACGGCCATTGTGAATGTATTGGCTGCCGATTTCCAACCCGGCCCGCTGAGTTCGCCACAAACGATCTGTGTCAATACGCCCACACCGCTCAATCCGGGCGGCAATCCTGCTTACAATTACACTTGGTCGCCGACGACCGGCCTCAACCTGAGCGATCCGTCCAATCCGATTGCCGTACTCAATGCTCCTGCAACGTACAGCGTAACGGTGACCGACCCGGCCAGCGGCTGCAATGTGGCCACGGTGGTGCAGGTGAATGTATTTGCTCCGATTAACCTGAGGGCCAATAATGATACAACTTTGTGCGTGCCGGGCGATTTCACGTTGACGACTCAAAGCGATGTGGTTTCGATCATTCGCTGGTATGAAACGGGCAGCACAACGCCTATTTTCACGGGCAGTTCGTTTCCACTCAGTTTTCTCACACCGGGTACATATTCTTACACGGCTATTGCAGAAGACGCCAATGGTTGTCGGGATACCGCTTCGGTGACGATTAATTTAGCCAATTTCCAACCCGGTCCGCTGACTTCTCCGCAAACGATCTGCGCCAA
Organism: Saprospiraceae bacterium UBA2329; assembly: GCA_002344975.1. Lineage (GTDB taxonomy): Bacteria > Bacteroidota > Bacteroidia > Chitinophagales > Saprospiraceae > UBA2329. Next base: position 185,469 of record DDUV01000042.1, read on the forward strand.
CACGGCCACGCTGCTCAATCCGGGCGGCAATCCGGCTTACAATTACACATGGTCGCCCACTACCGGCCTTGATCTGAGCAATCCCTCCAACCCGATTGCGGTGTTGAATGCCTCGACTACCTACAATGTGACGGTGACCGATCCGGCGAGCGGCTGTAGCGTTCAGCAGCAGATGGTGGTGAATGTCTTCCCGCTCATCAATCTGGAAGCCCGCCCCGACACGGTATTGTGCGAAATTGCGCCCGTGACGCTGACGGCTACGGCTTCCGTGAATGTGAGTTACAGTTGGTTCCTCAATGCCTTCAACAACCCTGTGGGTTCGGGTGCGAGCATCACGGTGACGCCGGCCAAAGGCAGCAACAACTACATTGTGGTGGCACAGGATACCAATGGGTGTGCCGATACTACATCGGTCAATGTTACAGTGGTGGAGATCAATACAGGATTGCCGGATTCTATCCGGGTGTGTATAGACGTGCCCACGCCGATCAATCCGGAGGGTAATCCGTCTTATACCTATACTTGGTCGCCGACTACCGGCCTCAATCTGAGCAATCCGCACAACCCGATTGTGACGACCAACGTGGACCGCATCTACAACGTCACGGTCACCGACCCGCAGTTGGGATGCAGTGTAGAGAGGCAGATAGCCGTTCGGGTACATCCGGCAATAGGGTTACAAACAGCCGCCCAGGTGCCTGTTTGCGAACCCGGCGCACAAGCTGTATTGACGGCCTCCAGCACAGTGGCCGCCAATTATGAGTGGGCCTCCAATCCGTTGTTTGTGCCGGTATTGGGTACAGGCGCTACTTTTACCACAACGCCGATAGCCGGAGCGAGTATCTATTTCGTGCGCGCCACCGATAGCAACGGGTGTGGCGAAGTGCGCGAAGTAACGGTCAATAACTTCCCGATTTCGGCCACCATAACGCCGCCGGTGATCTTGTGTGTACCTGCTACGACGACCGCTTTGGGTGTTGTCAACCTGGCGCCGGCACAAACGCTGACTTACTCCTGGTCGCCGGCCAATGCCGTGACGCCCCCCACCGGTAGCCCGGTTGTGACGGTGAATGCAGCGCTGGCCCAAAACTTTAGTGTGATATTAGCCAACCAGTATGGCTGTTTGGATACACTGAGTACTACGGTGACCATCCTCGACCTGCCGGGTACAGTGAGCCTGAACATCAACCCGACGGAGGTGCTGCTGGGCGAGTCTTCGCAGTTGGAGGTGCTGGGTTGTACGGGCTGTTCCTATCAGTGGTCGCCGGCAGCTACGTTGAGCGACGACGATATTCGCAACCCGGTAGCCACGCCTACTGAGACAACGGAATACACTGTAGTGGTGAGCAGCAATGGCTGCAGCACTACGCTGCGCGGCACGGTGACGGTGACTTACCTGTGCGAAGAACCGTACATCTTCTTCCCCTCGGCCTTCACGCCGAACGGCGACGGAGAGAACGACGAATTGCGTTTGCGCGCCCGCCCGCCGCTTGTTTTAGAAGTGAACTGGGTGATTTACAATCGCTGGGGGCAAAAGATGTTCGAAGCCCAGAACCTGAACGATTCCTGGGACGGCACCTACAAAGGCCAGCAATTGCCGCCCGATGTTTATGGTTTCTACCTGACGGTGAGCTGTCCCGGCGGCGAGACGTTTACCAAAAAAGGCAACGTGACGCTGTTGAGGTGATAAGAAAATGTGCTGATTTATAATGTGCTAATGTGCTGATTGCCAATTGCGAGCAGCCATAATAACAACAATTGATTTAGCTCTGGCACTTATTGTTGAGAAATGAATTGAAGGAACGGCGTCCTGATGAAAGATCGGGGCGCCGTTTTTTTTGTAGCATGGGGCCGGAATTCAATGCCCCAACTCAAAGGTATTGGTGAACCATTCCAGAAAAGGCTCGATCAGAGGGGTGTTTATGTTGAAATATCCGGCATCAATTGCTTGTCCAAATGGTTTGCCCGGTTCTTTTTGCCACGCAAGCCATGTGTGGAGGAGCGCTTTTTGCATCCGGGAAGATGGAATTATATTGAATGGCGTGGTATTCAGGTGGTTTAGCGTGGCATCAGCATGGCGCCAAAGCTCATTATTATGAGGAATCATAGATGAAAGAAAATGCTCCAGATATCCCTGATTTGTGTTGTCGGGCATGATCCAAATGCCGATGGTAGGCATAGAGGCTTCTGAGATGACCTTGGCTCCTGTTTGTGCGTCGGCAGCAGATAATGTATGGGAGGCAAAAAAAGCGGACAGGATGTTTCTGATTTTTTGCCATGTAAGCAGGGGGCCGGCATCATTGGCATCAACGATCAATCCGATGTGACTGAGTTCAGGTTCCGAGAGTGAAATTCTGAGTTTTTCGAGGGCACTATTGATACCTCCTGCTGCTATCACGAATTCATTTTTGAACTTGCTTTGCCCCTCATATCCTACGGGTGGCTTTAAGCCTGATTTTCGGCATAGCACAGCCAATGCAATGGCGTCGTTTCCTTCTACAATCAATCTTTGGGCCATGATTAACGAGGTTCGAGATTGGATTCAAGGCTAAGTTCGAGGTCGTCCAGAGAATATTTTACGGTTTCTACTGACTTGTTCTTTCGGCTTTTCTGTAATCGGATAAAAGTGCCTGATGTGGTATTCTCTGTATTTTCTAAAGCATAGGTGAAGGCTTTGACGGCATCATGGCTATGTGTAGTAGCAAAAACCTGCACATTGTGTTTTTGAGCGTAGTCAAATATTTTTTTCCAAAACATCTCCATGGTGGTATGATGTAGCCCGGCTTCTACTTCATCAATAAGAAGTATTTTGCCTTTTGCACTGACCAGCGCCACCGCCAGCAGCATCATGCGAAGAACGCCTTCTCCAAAGTTTTGTAACGGCAATGGTTTGGCTTCGTGGCTAACCCGTACCAAAGTACGCGTCTGATTGATGTCAATTCGTACAATTTCAGGGAGGATGGTTTCCCGTATGATTTCCAGTACTTCATCTTCTTCCGGTGTCAGTACAATTTTATTCCAAAGTTGAAAAAGAGGAAACTGGCTGTCGGCGCCGAGAGACAAGAAAACTGCCCCGTCCCTGGGAAAGTCGGCAGGCAGGGACGCATCCAAGTTAGGGGTAATCCTTTTTCCGTTCCATAAAGACTCACAATAGGGTTTCCAGTTTTCGGAGGTATGCCGAACGATGGAGAACTCATTGATTGATAATGAAAAATCAGTCTCCGAGAGATGACTTGACAAGTTGTCTCGATGAAAAAGAGCCTCGTAAGACTCGCCCCACCCCGGAACCCATTCGCCCCTTTGGAGTAAAATATGGTTGATAACGGTAGTATCTCCCTGTGATGCCCATATTCTTATAGCTTCCAGCAATACGGTCTTGCCTGAATTGTTTTTTCCTGTAAACAAATTGACCTGACGAAGACCGTCAAGGAAGAAGTCCTCGAATAAGCGAAAGTGTTTTATAGAGAGATGCTCAAGCATAGAGTGCAAAAATAGAAAAACTCATTAAGAGATAAGTAATATAAGCTCAAAATCAATGCGATAACTCACCTATACCTCCACAGTGGAAACACCTCCCCGGCGCTGAAAAGGCTGCGCTCCTGCGGCAATTCCAGAAACGCATCCGCATCCACCAGATTGGCCAAGTCGCCGGAGCCTTTGCCTGCCAATGGCCGGGCGATCAGTTGCCCCGTTTCCGAGCAGGTCACACGCACCTGAAGGTAATACGTCAGATGGGGTTTGAACTCGAAGTCTTCGGCCAGTGCGGCGCGTTCCTGCGGGGCAGCGGGCAGTCCCAGCGATTGCCGGAGCCAGGGCAGCACATAGCGCATCATGCCGGCAACGACCGAAACCGGATTGCCCGGAAGGGCGAAAACCGCGCGGCCATTGGGCGAAAGCCCGAACCAAAAGGGCTTGCCGGGGCGTTGCGCCACTTTGTGAAACAACTGCTGCACTCCCAGTTCGGCCAATGCGCGGGGCACATAGTCGAACTTACCCTCCGACACCCCGCCGCTGAGGATGAGCGCGTCAAACTGTTGTAATGCGGATGCCAGCGCCGCAGTGGTGGCCTCCAGATCGTCGGGCAGGTGAATGCGTTGTGTCTCTATGCCCCAGGGCGCCAGCAAAGACTGGATGCTGTACGCATTGGATACCCTGATTTGATGGGGTAGGGGAGTGGTCTCCACATCAACCAATTCGTCGCCGGTGTAAAGAATGGCGATCTTCGGCAAGCGGGCTGCCAACAGCGAGGCTTTGCCCACCGTAGCCGCTACGCCGATTTCTGCCGGACTGATACGGCGGCCTGCCGGTACAATGACATCGCCGGCACGGCGGTCGTGGCCCTGCCGGTGTATGTTTTGCCCTGCCTTCACATCCTCGGTGAGAATATGCGCCACACTGTCTTTGATTTCTACATCTTCATAACGAATGACAGTATTGGCGCCAGTGGGCAGCATGGCGCCGGTCATCACTTCCAATGCCGAATTGGGGTCGGCGAGATGAATCGGCGGCGCGCCGGCGGCCTGTATGCCTCGAATGGGAAATTGCCGTTGGCCTTGAGCAAAAGCCTGAAAATCAATAGCAATGCCGTCCATCGTGACGCGGTCGAAGGGCGGGAAATCGCGGTCGGCACAGAGTGGTTCGCGGAGAATGCGGCCCAATGCGCGGTCGAGCGGTATGTGTTCGTCGCCGAACGAAGCGGCATGTTGGAGGACGATCTGGAAGGCTTCGGAAGCGGAGATCATAATTAAATGGAGATGTTTTCACCTGCATGAATACGGCCATGCTCGTTGCGAACAAGGGTGCAGGCGGCGGTGCGGGGATCGTGTTCAAAAATAAGGCGGTACCCACGATCTGCGGCTTCGGCCAACAGCTTTTCCTTTTCGAGCAGGGTGGCCAGCGGGCGCACATCGTAACTCATGATGTAAGGCAAACCGATGTGACCGGCAGAGGGGATGAGATCGGCGCAGTACATCCAGGTGGCCTCGGCGGTTTCGATGATGGGCAGCATCATGGCCTCGGTATGACCATACACAAAGCGGATGCGGAAGCCGGGAAACCATTCTATGTCGTGGTCTTTCACAGGAATGAAGCGGAGTTGGTCGGCGGCCTCCAGCGGGAGGAAGTTGTCGTGAATGAAGGAGGCTTTCTCGCGGTCGTTGGGGTGGCAGGCCCACTCGTAGTGCAGGCGGTTGGTCCAATAGACGGCATTGGGGAAAGCCGGCACAGCCTGCCCGTCTTCGTTCCATTTGACAGCGCCGCCCGCATGATCGAAATGGAGGTGCGTGAGAAAAACATCGCTGATGTCTTCGGGTTGGAGGCCATGTTTTTGAAGCGACCCCATGAGGGAGTCTTCGCCGTGAGGTTCAAAAAAATCGAGAAATTTATCGCCTTTTTTGGTGCCCATTCCGGTGTCTATGAGGATATTTCGGCCCTCGTGTTGTACCAAGAGGCAACGCATGGCCCAGGTGCAGAGGTTGTTCTCATCGGGCGGATTGAGCTTTTGCCACAAGCGTTTGGGGATAATGCCGAACATGGCGCCACCGTCCAATTTGAAAAAGCCGGTTTGCAATGTGCTGATTTTCATAAGATAAGTATTTTGGCGCTTCTGCGTCTGTGAATCGTGGCTGTAAAGATGATTTTTTTTTTCAAACGCCCAAATGACAGAACATGCCGACAAGCGAAACCATACAACTTTTATGCCTGCTGCTGTTCGGTATCGCCACGGCTGTACAAGTTTTCTTTTGGGCGCTGGTGTTTCGTCTCCTGGCGCGTTTTCGGCAGCCCCCTGCCGCTGGGAACCCTTCGGAGGAGGAATTCGTCTCCGTCATCATCTGCGCCCGCAACGAGGAGGAGCATCTCAAAAAAAATCTCAGCCATTTTCTAAATCAATCCTACCGTTCCTTTGAGGTCATCGTCGTAAATGACGGTTCTACCGACCGTACCCGAAACGTAGTGTTGGACAGTATGCAGAAATGGCGGAACTTGCGCCTCGTTGAAACGCAACATGACACACCGCCCGGAAAAAAAGCAGCGCTGACGCTTGGCATTCGCGCTGCCCGAGGCAACTATCTTCTACTGAGCGATGCCGACTGCCGACCCGCTTCTACGGAATGGATCAGCAGCATGACGGCACACACCAACACTATATTGGAAATAGGTCTGGGCTTTGGTCCCTACGACCGGAAAAGAGGACTTCTCAACCGCTTTATCCGGTACGAAACAGCCTACACTGCGGTGCAGTATTTCTCGCTGGCATTGCAGGGGCTGCCGTATATGGGCGTAGGCCGCAACCTGCTGTACAAGCGCAGTTTGTTCGTGCAGGCCGGCGGTTTTGAAAGCCATGCTCACATCGCTTCGGGCGATGACGACCTGTTTGTAAATGCCGTTGCTACGAAGCAAAACACGGCAGTAGTGTTGGATGAAAAAACTTTTGTGTTTTCGGAGCCGAAGAGCACTTTGAGAGGCTATTTTAAACAAAAACAACGGCACGTGAGCACAGGGAGGAGCTACAAGCTGCTCCATCAGGTACTATTGGGAGCTTTGTCGGCAAGCCATTTGTTGCATTACGCGGCAGCGGCGGCTTGTTGGGGAGTAGGCGCGGCGCCGGTTTGGGTGCTGTGCGGCGTGTTGCTGCGTTGGGCGGTGGTTTTCCTTCGTTGGGGGGCCATGTTGCGCCGATTGCAACAGCGCGATCTGCTGGGCTGGGTCATCCCGTTCGACCTGCTGTATTTATTGTATTATCTGACTTTAACGCCGGCGCTTTTGGTCGGCAACCGAAACCGATGGAATTAGCAACTTCTACACGTCTGTCTCACAAGGCTGCTGAAGATTACGAACTGGTTCGCTCTGCTGTGTGCGGCGATCAGCGGGCTTATTCCGATTTGCTGAAGCGTTATTACCCCGGCGTACATCAGTTGATGTTCAAAATGGTGAACAACCGCCATGATGCTGAAGACCTCACTCTGGAGGCGTTCGGCAAGGCGTTCCACAATTTGTCCAACTACACCCCCCACTACGCATTCCGTACCTGGCTTTCTCGCATCGCTGTGAACAACTGCATTGATTACAAAAGAAAAAAACGCGCGAGACTGCTGTCATTAGATGAGCCGGCCCTTTCGGAGTCCGGTGCCGACCTGCGCAACGCCATTCCCTGCGCCAATCCTGACCCTGAAGAAGCCTTCATTCGCCAACAGCGTTCGGAGTTGCTCCACCGTTTGTCGGAGCGCCTGCCGCAACGCCACCGGCAGATGATCGAAATGCGCTTTTTTCAGGAAAAGAGTTACGACGAAATGGCCGTCGAGCTCAACATCCCGCTCGGAACCGTTAAAGCTCAATTGTTCCGTGCCAAAGAATTGTTTTCTGAGCTGCTGCAAAAACCAGGCGCTTCTGCTTATCTAGATACCTCGCGCCACATTACTTCAAAGGGGTATTCTTAGCAAATCATGATCAAATCTCGAAAGCCTTCTTTGCATCCTGTCTGCAAAGGGGGCTTTTTTTATTGCAGGAAGAGGGCGGGATGATTTTTGCCATTGACACGCGGTAGTCAAATTCGTAATGTTGCGGTGTAAATCAATTTGTTATGAAATATTGGATAACGATCCTACTGGCAGCAGTAGCCATGAACGCTTCTGCACAGCTCACAGATACCGTAGAGTGGGAAAAACTCGTGCAGTTTGAATCCGAGCGAAAAGGCCCGCATCTCAGTGCGCCCAAGAACCTCAACACGCTCCATTACGACGTGAAATACCACCGCATGGAGTGGGAGGTGTCGCCTTTGGTGCGGTACATCGGCGGCGCAGTGACGACGTATTTTGTGCCACAGACTACGGGGTTCAATCAGATATACTTCGACCTTCACACGGCTATGGTTGTGAGTGCGGTGCAATATCACGGCACAAGCTGCACTTTTTCGCAATTGCCCTCGTCTGAACTGCTGGTCACCCTGCCGGCTACGCTGCCTGTGGGCGTATTGGATTCCCTGACGATCAGTTATGGAGGCGTGCCGCCAACTACCGGCTTCGGCTCGTATGCCACGCAGAACGTCTGTTCCAATACCGTGCCCGCCATGTGGACGCTCTCCGAACCCTACGGCGCCCGCGACTGGTGGCCCTGCAAGCAAGACCTCAACGACAAAGCCGACTCCATTGATATTTACATCACAACCCCCTCGGCCTATAAAGGTGTGGCCAACGGCGTGCTGATGTCGCAAACCGTTTCGGGCGCCAATACGATTTACCACTGGCGGCACCGGCACCCCATTCCGGCGTATTTGGTGGCCATCGCGGTATCGGATTACAGCGTTCACTCGGCCACGCTTTCCCTGAGCGGCGGCGGCAGCATTCCGATGGTCAACTATTTGTACCCGTGCAGCGGCACATCAGGTACTACCATCAACAACAACCTCCAGCCGATCATGCAACTCTTCATCAACCTGTTCGGCAATTATCCCTTTACCAATGAAAAATACGGCCATGCCCAGTTTGGCTGGGGCGGCGGCATGGAGCACACCACCGTGAGCTTTATGGGAGGCTTTTCGCACCTGTTGCTGGCACACGAACTGGCGCATCAGTGGTTCGGCGATAAAATCACCTGCGGCAGTTGGGCCGACATCTGGCTCAACGAGGGCTTCGCTACCTATTTGGAAGGAATGACCTACGAAAATGGGCTGGGCGGAGGAGCGAGTGTCTGGGCCAGTTGGAAACAGAGTAAAATCAACAACGTGACCAGCTTGGCGAGCGGTTCGGTGTGGGTGGACGATACCACAAGCGTGAGTCGCATTTTCAGCAGCAGATTGAGTTATGACAAAGGCGCGCTGTTGCTGCACATGCTGCGTTGGAAACTCGGCGACACCAACTTTTTTCAGGGAGTCAGAAATTACCTCAACGATCCGGCGTTGGCTTACGGCTATGCCAAAACGCCCCAGTTGAAAGCGCATCTGGAGGCTGTGAGCGGCCAAAATTTGGACGAGTTTTTTGCCGACTGGTACTACGGTCAGGGATATCCGACCTACACGGTGCAATGGTCGCAAAACGGCGCTCAATTACTGACCGTTCAACTTTTTCAAACGCCGTCTCACGCTTCGGTTTCGTTTTTCAACATCCCGGTGCCGGTGCGCTTCAACGGGGCGAGCAAAAATCGCACACTCGTGTTTGACCCCTCTACCAATGGGCAGACTTTCACCGAGCAATTGGACTTTACCGTCACTTCCGTTGAATTCGATCCCGACCGCTGGCTTTGCGCCAAAAGCAGCATCGTTTTGCCGGTAGAATTGACGGAATTGAGCGCAAGCTGGGACGGGAAAGCCGTGCAGGTGAAATGGGCTACGGCCACAGAAACCGACAACCGGGGTTTTGAAATCCAGCGCATGAGCGAATACGGCGCGCCTGCAAACAATTGGGAAACAATAGGTTGGAAAGATGGACAGGGAACAAGCCAGACGCCTGCCTACTACCAATGGCCGGACGAGCGGCCCATGCCGGGCATGAACTACTACCGCTTGCGACAGTTGGATTTCGACGGTTCGGAGGAGTTTTCGATGGTGGTCGGCGCGGAGGCACCGACCGAGCACAGGGGCTTGAAACTATTCCCTAATCCGGCCCGGCAGGAAGTCTGGGTGGAATGGCCCGCTGCGGTGGAAAATGCAGAGTTGGAACTCTACGACGTGCATGGTCGCCTGATGCTGCGCCAACGCTGGCAGGAACCGCTGCAACGCCGATTGGTATCGTTGAGCGAACTACCCGGAGGCGTGTATGCGGTGGTGTTGCGCGCCGGCGGGCAGGTGTGGATGGAGCGGTTGGTGCGGAGGTAGGGGGAGTCGCCAAGTCAGGGCGTAACCGGAAGCTACGGCCTGACCCCGCCCACCCGCTCGGGAGAGCACACGGCTGAACTC
>DDUV01000005.1:0-9820 GCA_002344975.1 Saprospiraceae bacterium UBA2329
GTGAGGGGCGCATTTTTTTTGGATGAAAAATTAACGTCCTAAAGTAGTGGGGCAAAAATAAATGTTCATTTTCTTTAGGCCAAAGGATTAGATAAGACAATTAAAATGAAACGTTTACTTATCTAATCCTTTGGCGAAAATGACCACTTTATTTTTTTTCGCCCCTTATCGGAGTATCGTTACATCTCCGCGATACAACAAGGTGACGCCATCGAGGAATTGCACCTGTACCATATATACATACACGCCCTCATTGACCGGCTTGCCTTTTACACGACCGTCCCAGAGGCGGGCGCCGCCGATGCAGTCGGGCGTAATGCTCTGTTGTTCAAAGAGGAAATTGCCCCAGCGATCGAAAATGCGAACGAAAGTAATATCCGAAACGCCCCGGCAGGCAAACACCCTGAACTCATCGTTGGGGCCGTCGCCATTGGGAGAGAATGCGTTTGGAATATAGACGTTGCGGTTTTTGTCAATTTCCACCAATACTGAGCCGGAAGCAGTACAACCATTCACATCGGTGATGGTGAGCGTATATTCGGTGTCCTCTAAGGGCAGATACAACAGTGGTCGCTGTGTCGTGGAGTCCAACAGATAATCCGTCGGCGTCCAGGTAAAGGTAGCAATTGGAAGCGAAGAAGTGACCAAAGGATTGAGGCGGGTGGTGGAATCGCCCAGCTCTACCACTACAATGTCCGGGTTGAATACCACCTGCAATTCCTGCGGCTGATTGATGGTCAGTGTTTGTTCAAACGTACATCCTGCCGCGTCCATGATCGTGACAATATGCGGGCCGGCAAAAACAGTGGCCGGCTGATCGGGCGAGAAAGTCAAGCCGTTGTTGTCCACCATGTAAGTATAATCCGACAACATAGTGCCGTTGCCGCCGGAAATACTCTCAATAATAATGAGTGTGGACTGTCCAAAGCAGAGCGGTTCGTCGGGTTGCGGTATCACAGCTACAATGGGCGGCGGCGAGGTGATGTTGAAATTCAGGCTGTCGCGGCAGCCTTTGGTATCGGTGATGGTCACGGAGTACATGCCCGGACTCAGGTTGGAAGCTAAAGGTGAAGATGCGGGCGCTACATTACTCGACCAGGAATACGGATTCGGCCCGACCGGATTGATGTTGTCGGCACTGTTGAAGAACACCCGAATGACGCCGTCGGTACTGCCCGCGCAAGACACCGAAGAGGTAGAGTTGGCCAGATCAACCGACAAAATGAGCCGGTCCGGCTGCGTCACTTCCACGCGCTGGGTTTTGATACAACCATTGGCGTCTGTAATTACGGCATTGTACTGCCCCGCGGCGAGGTTGTTGACGGTGGGTGTTACCGCGCCGGTTTCCAGCCAGAGGAACTGGTAGTTGGGCGTGCCTCCATTCACATTGAGCGTCACTGTACCATCACTCAACCCGTTGCAACTTACCGGTTGGGCATCTACAAAAACTCCGATGGCGGGCGGTGTGGGAATATTAATAGAATCTACCGTGAAGCAATTGTTGACATCCGAAACCACTAATGTCTGGAAGCCTGCACAGAGATTGGTTGCATTGGAAGAATTGACGCCCAGAGCCACCAAGCCGGATTCCCAGTTGAAATTGAATGAGCCTGGCGTTCCGTTGCTGTATTGAGCCGTAGCCAAAGCCCGGCCGTTGCAGGTTCCTTCAAAGCAGCTTACCCCCTGAACATTGCTGAAATTGATCTGAATACTCGGCGGGTCGTTCACCGTTGCTGTTTGGCTCACCACAGGGCAGTTGTTGGCATCCACCACCGTTACGGTGTAGTTGCCGGCTCTCAGTGATGGATATATATTGAATGCCAGCGTGTCATTTTGAGGCGTATTGGCCCAAATATAGCGATACGGCCCGGTGCCACCTCTGGCAAATACCGTGAGGCTGCCGTTGCTGAGACCGGGACAAGTGGGCGATATGGCCACGATGCTGTCTATGACCAAAGGCGCCGGCGAAATGACCTGTGCAGTAGCCACGCTGAAGCAGGCATCCTGGGCCGTCACCGTCACGGTGTAAGACCCCGGACTGAGTCCGCTGATGTTTTGGCCGTTCATGCCGTTGCTCCACACATAACTCGCAATGGGCGAGCTGCCGGGGGTAGCCGAAACGCTCAGCGCGCCGTCGGTGCTGCCTGCACAAGATACGGTGTCGTTCTGTATGGGCGCGATGCTCGGAGGCATGGGCGCCAGAATAGTTACATTGAGCGTAGTAGTACAGTTGCGGCTGTCGGTCACAGAGAGGGTATAGGCTCCTGCCGAAAGACCGGTAGCGATGGAGTCGCCGGAAACGACCGCCTGCGCAGCGTTTCTCCATTGATAAGTATAGGGAAAAGTGCCGCCGGTGACACCGGGAATGGCGCGGCCGTCGTTGCCCGTCACGCAGGTTTCGTTTACCTGTTCTATCAAAGAAGCCACTAAGGGAGCCGGTTCCGCCAATGTAAAAGTGCGCGTCACCCGACAGCCGGCCGGATCAGAATCGCTCATGGTGAGGTTGTAAGTGCCGGCACAAAGCCCCATTATATTGCTCGATGTGGGCGTATTGGTGGGCGCAGGGCCGCCGCTCCAGGTGAAGGTATAAGGAGTAGCCGCGGGCGCGCCTGAAGTGGTACCGTTTACCAAAATAGCTCCGTTGCACAAGCCATTGCAGGTGATGTCGGTCACAGCCGCATTGATATTAAGCGTTTTAACGGCGCCCACGGTGTAAGTTTCTGTGGAAGAACATCCATTAGCGTCCGTAACGGTAAGAGAATATTGCCCCGGATTGAGATTGGCCACCGTAGAACTGGAAGAAATCACCGTGCCGAGGCCGCCGCTCCAGGCAAACGTATAGTTGCCGCTGTTGGGCGTGCCGCCGCTCACGTTTGCCGTGATGGAACCATTAGCAGAACCACTGCACGCCGCAGCGGTGATGGTTTCGGTAATATTGATAGGGGCCGGTTGTGTGAGCGTAAGAGAAGCAGTGCCGCTGCATCCATCGGCTGCGGTAGCAGTAACAGAATAGAACCCAAAAGGCAGGTTGGACAACGAGGGCGCATTGGGCGAGCCAGGTACGTTCCAGGCATAAGAGAATCCTGGCGGATTGGGCGTCACCACGCCATCCAAGCTGACACGCGCCGTTACCGAACCATTGCTGTCTCCATTACATAATGGCAGCGTGGGTTCCAGGTTCACGCCTATAAACGGCCCTCTCAATACGATTACGGTATCCGTTCGGCTGAGTGCCGGCACGCTGGAGTCTGTAATGACCACGCGGTACGAACCTGCCGCCCGGCCACTCACGGTAAAGGAGCCGCCGGAGTTGGGAATGGCATCACCGCCCGACTGTACAGGCAGCGGCGCCAAACTGTTCCAGTTGAACACATACGGCGGCGTGCCGTTGGCTACGGTCAGCGTAAACGAACCGTCTGCAATGCCTGCGCAGGAAACGCTGTCTTGTGTGATGTTCACAAACAACTGGCTGTTGTTGACATCCACAATGCCTGCCCGCCCCACAAAACCATACGGGTTGAGCATCGCATCGCCAATTTCTATATCGGTGGGCGCATCGGTAAAGTTGATTTCGGAAAAACTGCCCAATGGCCCGATGACGGTAAAACAAACCTGAAAAATACTCGCTCCGTCGGGCAGGGTTACACCTGTGAAACTCAGGTCGGCCCATGAAACCGTCAGGCGTCCGGTGGAGGTCAGCGGCGGCGTCACATTGAAGGCCGACTGATCGAAGCCGAGCAGCGCCGGGTTGAAGCCTTGCACGCTGGAATATTGCAACACGGCGGGGTCCCACTGCATCGAAAATTGCATGGCGCCCACACTGTTGAAGTCTTCTACCCGCACATCCAAGCACACGGTAGTGCCCGGCAGTGCGTTGGTAAATGGCAGTCTGAAGGTAACAGCCGTGCAAGTGCTCATGTCCATTTGAAAAGAAACGCCGCAGCTTTTGCCGTCTTCCACCGAGATGTTGTAAGTGCCGGGTTGCGGTACTGAAAATTCTACCGTGCCGTTGTGGGTCGGGTTGTTGGTCACAGTGCCCCTGATATTGGGATCGGTACTGAGTGTGATTTCAAAAGTGTAAGAGGTATTGGGATCAAACTCAGGCAAGCCGCCGCGAATGGTAAACGAGCCTTCGCAGCCGTTGACCCCCGCCGTAGTATTGAAATTGGCAGCCTGTATGGCATTGAGATATACTACCGAAAAGGCCGCGGCCGTGTTGACGTTCACACAAGGTCCGGCAGCGCCGCCGGATGCTTCGAAGCCTTGAGTGGCAAAATTATCAAGCGTAATAGGCGCAAACCAAAACTGTATGGGCCGCGCTATGCCGTTGTTGAAGGCCGACTGAAGAATGCCGTTGTTGGCAAACATGGCATTGCCGTTGATCTGTTGGGAGGCCACCCACATCCCGTTGGCCGATTGCGGCACCGGCGTTCCGTTGATGATGATCGGGCTGGTGTTGTTCAAACAGGCATCGCCCTGGATGTCCGTCAGCGTAGGGCCATGTACCGTAGGCGGGCAATCGTAAAAAGCATAGCCGATGCCGGGAGGTGTGGATGGCTGCGGGTCGCCGCTGAGCACAAAATCGCCGTTGTGAATAATGGGCAGCGTATCGCCGAAACAGAGATAGATGACGCCGGGAGCGCCGTCGTTGCTCTGGCCGATGATGCTGCCGAAGGTGACGGTGCCTGCATTGTTGCACATCATGGCCGATTTGGGGCGGGCAGGCGATTCGCTTTCTACGCGTGCGCCGGGCGCTACGGTGATGTTGCGCGGCATCTGGGCAGCGGCAAATGCTGCGGGCAAGAGCAAAAGAAACAGGAGAAATGATCTGATCATGAGATATCCTTATCGTGTTTGTAAAATCGGTATTGGGAAAACGAACGTTATGAAACGCCTCAAAGCGCTGCAAAAGTACGACCTTAAAGCGCATTATTTTAGAGAATTTGTTTCCTGCCCCGCCGCTTGCAGCTTGCGGCCCACAGCTTGTCGCCGCTCCTACCCGCCAAGAGCCAGCAGCTAACAGCCAGCAGCCAACCGCCGTTCCTCCCCGTCCTCTACCTCCCCCACTCCGTCGGCCGGCTTCGCCAGTCTCTGAGCATTTCCATATCAGCCGCCGAAACAACGCCGAGTTCCTGCGCAGCCTCAATCAGCACATTGTAATGACTGAGGGTAGCCCAGGGGCAGCCTGCCGCAGCAAAAGCCGCATCTGCTTCCGCAAATCCGTAAGAAAACACAGCCGTTACGCCGGCAACCTCCGCCCCTGCATCGCGCAAAGCTTCTACCGCAGCAAGGCAACTCCCGCCCGTAGAAATCAGGTCTTCCACCACCAATACCCGGCTACCGGGCTGCAATTCGCCCTCTATCATGTTGCGCCGGCCATGCTCTTTGGCCTTGGCCCGCACATACACGAAGGGAAGGTCCAAAGCTTCGGCCAACAAGACGCCGTGCGCAATCCCTGCCGTTGCTACGCCTGCCACCGCATCGAATGGCGGCATGGAGCGAGCCAGTTCCACAAATCCCTGAACGACAAAGCGCCGCAGGGCAGGATGCGAGAGGATGATGCGGTTGTCGCAATAAATCGGCGATTTCCAACCGGAAGCCCAGGTAAAAGGGTTTTGCGGGCTGAGCCGAATTGCTTTTATTTGCAGCAGTTTGTTCGCCAGTTCGGATGCAATAGACATAAAGCTGGATTATTTGAGAAATAACAAGTGCAAATGTATAAAGTCTATATCAATCAGACGCCGTTGCTGCTCAGTACAGAACCCCTTGCCGAGGTTGCAGCAGATAAAGAGCATTGTCTTTCGGCCCGCTACACCGGCCGCCCCAAAACCCTGCTCAACTATATAGACATGATGGAAAAAGGCCGCCGATTCAGGTCGGTCAATCTCTGGTTTCCGGATGTGGAGCAGTTGTTTAGCGACTTCTGCGCGCACCATCGCATCATTGAGGCAGCAGGAGGCATTGTTTACAACTCCGACAAAAAGTTGTTGCTCATCCATAGGCTTGGCTACTGGGATATGCCCAAAGGCAAAATTGATGCCGGTGAAACACCCGAAGAGGCTGCGCTCCGGGAAGTACGCGAAGAAACAGGCGTGGTAGAATTGTACTCCGATGGTTTTGCACTCACCACTTATCATACCTATCGAGACCGCGACGAGCGACGGGCGCTCAAGCCTTCGCACTGGTTTTACATGCACACGCCCGAAACCAAACTGACGCCGCAAACCGAAGAAAATATCGAAAAAGCCGTCTGGACAAGTCCCGAACACTTTTTGGAGCTTGGGTGGGAGGCTTATGAAAGTATTCGGGATATCTTACAAATAGAATTCAACAAAATTTAAATCAAAAATTAACCTCTATTTATTTTATTTTAAAAATAAAATTTCAAACAGGTAGTTTGTTTGATTATTAATTTTTTTCGACGAAAGTATTGGCAAAATCTTTACAAACACTCAGGCTTGCCGTAACTTTGCACCCGGTTTCATGATAACATATCCAAACACAACCGACAACATGCTGAAGTTTGTAATGGCAGTAGTCCTGCTGATTTCCGGCGCTACTTTTCTCGGTGCGCAATCTCTGTCTCACACTACCGGCTCCGACGCCAAAACCGCTCAGGTCAATCAGGATGACAAAGTTATTTTCGCCGACCAGACGAATAAAACTTTCTTCATTGACTTTGAGCGCATCAACGTCAATTTGAGCGGCATCGTCGTCAAAGACATTCTGGGCGGTGTGGTGTTCAAAGATGAAGTGGCCAATTTGCCCGTTGACACCATCTACGAGCTGAATTTGAGCCGCATGTCGCCTGGCACTTACGACATCGAACTACAATCGTACACCGGAGTCATCAAAAAAACGGTGACATTGCCCTGAGCCGGGGCGGTTTTCCCAAACCATTGTTTCCGGTAGCTGTTACTTTTGCAAAAAACTGTAATGGCATATCCGAGCCTTGAATCTGCCGCGCTTGATCTGGAGAAGCACGGCCATCTTATTCGCATCTCCGAAGAAGTTGATCCCAATCTTGAAGTGGCCGAGATCCATCGCCGCATTTTCGACGCGGGCGGCCCGGCCCTGCTTTTCGAGCGCGTCAAAGGCAGTCCGTTCAGGGCCTTGTCCAATCTCTATGGTACTTTTGAGCGCACCGAGTTTCTCTTCCGCCACACATTAGACAAGGTTGCCAAAGTCATAGAACTCAAAGCCGACCCCGCCGCTTTGTTGCGAAAGCCTACGCGTTATCTCTCCGCTCCTGTTACGGCGCTCTCTGCACTGCCCATGCGCGTGCGTTCCGGCCCCGTAGCTTATGGAACTACCACCATAGACCAATTGCCTTTGGTAAAATCATGGCCGATGGACGGAGGCGCCTTCGTCACCTTGCCACAGGTATTTACATTGCCGCCCGGCGACAACAACATCATGCACTCCAACCTGGGCATGTACCGCATTCAACTGACGGGCAACGAGTACATCACCAATAAGGAGGTGGGGCTGCACTACCAGTTGCACCGGGGAATAGGCGTTCACCATACGCAGTACAATACAAGCGATGAACCCTTCCGCTGTTCTGTATTCATCGGCGGGCCGCCGTCACACGCCTTTGCCGCCATCATGCCCCTGCCTGAAGGGCTGTCTGAACTCACTTTTGCCGGTATGCTCGGTGGCCGCCGTTTTCGCTACATGCACCGCAACGGCCATGTCCTGTCTGCCGATGCCGATTTTGTCATCACGGGCATTATCAGCAAAGACATCAAAAAGCCGGAAGGCCCCTTTGGCGATCACCTCGGTTATTACAGCCTTGCCCACGATTTCCCCGTCATGGAGGTCGAAAAAGTGTATTATCGCAAAAACGCCATCTGGCATTTCACCGTAGTGGGCCGCCCGCCGGCTGAGGACTCCAGCTTCGGCTACCTCATTCACAAAGTGGTGGAAAAACTGACGCCGCAAGAGTTTCCGGGCATCGTGGAAATCAACGCGGTGGACGCCGCCGGGGTACACCCGCTCTTGCTGGCCGTGGGCAGCGAGAGATACATGCCCTTCCGGGAACGCAAACCGGAGGAAATTCTCACCCAAGCCAATCACATTCTCGGTTCGGGGCAAACCTCTTTGGCCAAATTCCTTTTCATCGCAGCGCAGGGAGACGCGCCGGAACTGAACACCCACGATATGGCCAGCTTCTTTCAGCACGTGTTGTCGCGTGTGGACTGGCGCCGCGACCTGCATTTCCATACCCGCACCACCATTGATACGCTCGACTATTCCGGCACCGGCTGGAACGAAGGCTCTAAAGTAGTGGTGGCTTGCTGCGGGCCGCAACGCAGAACACTGACCGACACATTACCCGACGGATTCAGTCTGCCGGCAGGTTTCTCACGACCTCGCTTTGTGATGCCGGGCGTTTTGGCCGTTCAGGCGCCGGCTTTTGCCGAATATGGAGCTTACGCCGATTGCACCACCCTGACCGAGCACTTGCGCCAGGCACAAACGGAGGGCATTCCGCTCATTGTACTCACTGAAGACAGTGATTTTTTGGCGGCCGCGCTCAACAATTTCCTTTGGGTGACTTTCACCAGGGCCAATCCCAGCCACGACTTGCACGGCGTGGCCAGCTTCGTGGAGCATAAACACTGGGGATGCCGTGGGCCTTTGGTCATAGATGCGCGCATCAAGCCGCACCACGCGCCGCCATTGGTAACGGATGCCGAAATATCGAAACGGGTAGATGCCTTATTTGCCAAAGGAGGTTCGTTGCAAAAATGGGGTTGAAAAACCCGGACACGGTCGGGCCGAAACGCCTCTTTCGTTTTTTGTTAAACCAACGCTTGGATTACCATAAATACATCCAGAGTACATCCCGATTCCCGCCGTGCCGGAGCATTGCATATCGCCTGTATATCAGGCTTGGATCAAATAGTGTGTCAAAATTGAAAACAAACAGCCTTTGCATTCACATAGAATAGTGAATGACCATATAAAAGAATCCTCGCCGCAGGCGGGTTCTCACAGAACTGTTTTGTTGTTGGTATGCAGATGATTGGAGCTGGTCAAAAGAATGCTCCGGCGGTTTTGGGAATGATTTCGGGGCAAAGATATAGCTTTTATTGGAATGGCAAAATATATTTAATTTTTTTGTAATATAAGATTAAAACGAAAGCCGGAATACCGCAGCCCTTATGGTATTGGATGAGATATTCCGGCCTTCCGGTTCCATATTGTTGAAATGCCTCAAGCCTCCAACAGGCGCTTGGCGACAGCCGCAATCATTTTGCCTTCGGCTTTGCCGGCCAAGGCTTTGTTGGCCGCGCCCATCACCTTGCCGATGTCGCGGGCGGAGGTAGCGCCGGTTTGCGCGATGATCTCGCGGAGAGCGATTTCCAACTCAGCCTCACTCATTTGCTGCGGCAGGTATTTTTCAATGACGGCAATTTCCTCCAATTCCACGGCAGCCAGTTCGGGCCGATTGCCTTTTTGGTAAATTTCCACCGAGTCGCGGCGTTGTTTGACGAGCTTTTGGAGCAGTTTGATCTCCCGGTCGCCTTCTATGGCTTCGCCGCTGCCGTCGGTTTTGGCCAACTGAATGGCCGCCAACACAGCGCGCAGGCCGCGTTTGGAGGCTTCGTCGCGGGCTTTCATGGCTTCCGCCAGGTCTTGTTTGATGCGTTGTTCGAGGTTCATGGTTGAACGGTTATTGAAGTGAATGATAAGCATGAAAAAGCTGCGAGCCGCGAGCTATGTAGTGGGGCAAAAATAAATGTTCATTTTCTTTAGGCCAAAGGATTAGATAAGACACTTAAAATGAAACGTTTACTTATCTAATCCTTTG
>DDUV01000005.1:9992-96148 GCA_002344975.1 Saprospiraceae bacterium UBA2329
CTTAAAATGAAACGTTTACTTATCTAATCCTTTGACGAAAATGATCACTTTATTTTTTTATCGCCCCTATGAGCCGCGAGTTGCGGGCTGTAACCACTCATGTGCGGTTTTTAGTTTCCTGCACGCGGAGGGTCAGTTCGATGAAATCCTGTACGGAGAGTTGCTCCGGCCTTTTTAGAAAAAAATCATCTTGCAGCGCTTCGGGCTGCTGTGAAAAAAACGGACGCAGCGTATTGCGCAACATTTTGCGCCGTTGCCCGAAGGTTATTTTTACGACCGAACGAAACAGGGCCTCATCGCAAGGCAGAGAGGGCTGCGGTTTTCGCAACAAGCGGATGACGCCCGACTGCACTTGCGGCGGCGGCTGAAACGCGCTCTTGTCCACACTGAACAGGTATTTCCCTTCGTAAAATGCCTGAAGCAATACGCTGATGACGCCATAGTCCTTGTTGCCCGGCCCCGATACCACCCGCACCGCCACTTCTTTTTGAAACATGCCCACCATCTCCGGAATAAGGTCGCGGTAGTCGAGCATTTTGAAAAGAATTTGAGAAGAGATGTTGTACGGGAAGTTACCGATGAGCGCAAAAGTTTGATTGTCAAAGGTTTTAGACAAGTCCACCTGCAGAAAATCGGCTGAAATAACCCGCAAGCCTTCCAATGGCGGACGCGCATCAAGGTACTCCACCATGTCCCGGTCGGCTTCTACGGCCACCACTGCTCTGCCGGGCGCGCCCAAATGTTTGGTGAGCATGCCTTTGCCCGGCCCTACCTCCAGTACCCGTTCGTAAGGCTGCGTGAGGGAGGCGGCAATGCGGGCGGCAATGTCGTCGCGGTGCAGGAAATGCTGTCCGTAAGATTTTTTCGCTTTCAAACGCAATCGGGTTGAATGTTCTATACTCGATGAAAAATGGTTTGCAAAACAATATAAACCATTTTTCATCGGGATAACTGATAGCCAGTGGTTTGCAAAATCTAAATTCGCAAACCACTGGCCATCGAGTATAAATGTCGCGCAAAATAACTACCTTTGCCCATCTTGTGAAAACAAATAACATGGAATTACCCAAAATAGGCATCACCGTAGGCGATATCAACGGCATCGGGCTGGAAGTCATCATTAAGACCTTGAGCGAAAAGAAGATTTTAGACTACTGCGTGCCGGTCATATATGGCTCCTCGAAGGTGGTATCGTATCACAAAAACATCGTAGGCGACGACTTTCAGTTTGTGCCCATCCGCAGCGCCGAGCGCATCACGCCGGAGCGGGTCAATGTAGTCAACTGCTGGAATGAAGTGGTCAATATCTCTCTGGGCAAAGTAGTGCTCGAAGGCGGTCAATACGCTTTCAAAGCATTGGAAATGGCGGTGGGCGAACTCAAAGCAGGATTCATTGACGCTTTGGTCACGGCTCCCATCAGCAAAGAAGCCATGCAAATGGCCGGTTTCCCGTTTCCGGGCCATACCGAATACATTGCCAAAGAGCTGAGCGCTCCCGAAAGCCTTATGCTGATGGTGAGCGATGCGCTGCGCGTGGGTTTGGCCACCAATCACCTGCCTATCAGAGAAGTAGCGGGCGCCATTACCAAAGAAGTATTGCTGAAAAAAATTCAGATATTTCATGAAACCCTCCAGATTGACTTCGACAAAGACCGCCCCACCATTGCTGTGATGGGTCTCAATCCGCACGCTGGCGAAAACGGCATGTTGGGCGAAGAGGAGGAAAAAATCATTCGCCCGGCCATTGTGGAGTGCAAAAAGAAAGGCATCGTAGTGAACGGCCCCTTCTCCGCTGACGGGTTTTTCGGCTCCGGCCAATACCACAAATACGACGGGATTCTGGCCATGTACCACGATCAGGGCCTGATTCCTTTCAAAGCGCTGAGTTTTGGTACCGGGGTCAATTTCACCGCAGGCCTGGCAGGCATTCGCACTTCGCCCGACCACGGCACCGCGTTTGATATTGCCGGCAAAAACGAAGCCGATCCCTCTTCTTTCCGGCAGGCGCTTTTTACAGCCATAGATGCTATCCGAAATCGCCGCAACTACTTCGAAATGCGCGCCAACCCCTTGCGCAAACGCGAAAAACCCGCCGAAGTGGAAGAATCTCAGATCGTGCAAGAGTAAAGCCTGAATGCAGCACAGCATGGAAGACAAAAGGAAATTGAGATTACTGGCTGCGGTCGTGATGACCGTTTTGTTAGTGGACCAAAGCGTCAAGTTTTGGATTAAAACCAACATGAGCATTGGCGAAGAAATGTATCCCCTGGGCGTGAAATGGGCCGTTATTCACTTCGTTGAAAACCCGGGCATGGCATTCGGGCTTACCTTCGGCGGCGAGTACGGCAAGCTGGCGCTCAGTTTGTTTCGCATCGTAGCGGTCGTTTTGTTGGGTTTTTATTTGCGTTGGCTGTATCAAGAGCGCGTGGCGGGCATATTGCTGGCGGGCTTTGGCCTCATTCTGGCGGGCGCGCTGGGCAATATCATAGACAGCGCTTTTTACGGCCTGATTTTTTCGGAATCCACCTATCATAGCGATCCGGCCATCCTGTTCCCGGATGAAGGCGGCTATGCCGGATTTTTGCATGGCAAGGTAGTGGATATGCTCTATTTCCCTATTGCCGAGGGCTATTATCCCGACTGGTTTCCGTTCTGGAGCGGCGAGCCGTATCAGTTTTTCCGCCCGGTGTTCAATGTGGCAGATATGGCCATCTCCTGCGGTGTAACATTAGTGCTCATTCTGCATGTTTTCTTTTCCAAAATGATTCATCCCATGCCTGCTCCGGCTCTTGTTACGCATGCAACAAATGCGGAAACCGCTGTAATTGAAGACACTTCGACGGAAGAAAACGATCCGGCCGACTCCTCCGATCCCGATGAAGCCTCGCAGGACCCCGTGATTCCTGCCTGATAAAGCCCCCCAAACAAAGAGCGTCGCCCGGAGATACCTCCGAACGACGCTTTGCTGAATTTTCACAGGCCGTTAGTAGTGGGGCAAAAAGAACCACTTTATTTTTTTATCGCCCCTTACCTCAGCACTTTTCCTGTGGCCACAACCCTTCCTTCGGAAGAAACCGTCCAGAACATAGCCCCGGAAGGCAGCGCCTCGCCGTTGATTTCTACCTGGCGCTCGCGGAAGTCTTTCCGCTGCAAGAGTCGGCCCGCCGCGTCGAACAGTTCCAATCGGTAGTTCCCATCAGGGGCCTCATCGGGCAGGCTCAAAACGGCGCGTTCCATGAAGGGATTGGGAAATACGCGCACGTTGAGGAAGCCCGGCTGTTTCGGTTCGAGGGTTTGTACCAAAGTAAATTCCTGATATTTACGACGGACTGTATTGGTGATGATCGGCGGATTGAAATCGAAATAAATGGCCGCCGAATTGTCCACCACCGTACCTGAAGGCAGGTCGGCTTTGGGGTAAACCCTGAACTGTACGAAGCCCTGCGATCCTGCGGGATTGGTAGTGCTGTCGGGCAAGTTAATGCCGGGGAAGCGGAAGTGCAGTACATTGCCCTCGCCCAATTGAGCAAACTCGAAGCGATGGCTGGCGCCGGCAAGTTCCACTTTCGTGTAATCCAAATGCTCAGAGAGCGTATCGCGCAGCACTACCACATAGGCCGTGTCGTTGCCCGTATTCTGGAAACGGATGGTGTAATCTATGGGCGTGCCGGGACGAATGGCCTTGTCTTCTCCGAAGCCGAGGGGGAATGCCTGCTTGTCGTTGGGGTCGTAAGAATTGCGCACCGAGAGGCATCCACTTGCAGAGAACGGTCCGGGATTGCCGCCAAAACCGGAGGGGTTGCCGCCCGACGTCGTGCAATTGCCGAGCGTGAGTACCACTTCCGGGTCGCCGGGGAAGCCAGGCTCCTGATCGGCGATCATGGTGAAGGAGGCGATGGAATCATTTTCGATAAAAATAGCATACCGGTCTTCTGCCAGAGGATCAAGTTGGAACGTACCCTGTAAGAGCACAATCTGGTCTTCCACGATGCGGAAGTTGCGCTGTCCGGAGTGCGGCGCCGTACCGATGTTTTTGATTTTAAACACGGCGCTGTCACCCACACATTCGGCGCTCAGGCTTGTCACCGCGCCGTTCCAGCCAGGTGCGTCGCCACACATTTCGGCAGGCGTTATCTGGGCGTTCAGGCATACCTGATCGCCGATCTGAAGGTTGCAATCCGGGTGTACGGTGATGAGAATCATGCTGGAATACCCGCCGGGAGAGGCCGGCACCTCATCGAATTCAAAGCGCAGCACATTGCCGTTGACTGAAGTCGGGGCAGGCTCGGCACTCACAAATTCCAGACTGGGCGGCAGTGTTACTTCTACGCTTACATTTTCGGCACTGCGGACGCCTTCATTTTTGTAATAAACCGGAAACGTAGAGTTTACGCAAGGCCGAACGCTTCCCGCACCGATTCGCACATGCATGTACGCACAGTCGTTGTCGGAGGTGGCGGTGAAATCAGCAGTGGCAGATTGTGGGTCGTTGCCGCTGAAAACGACGTTTTGTACTTCCGGCGCACAAGTCTCAAACAAGTGATTGAAAGGAAATACGCTCACCTGATACTCGCCCGAAGGCAGAAAAAGCTGATAGTACCCCTGCGCGTTGGTGCGCTTGGAAACAGAATGCCCGCCAAAATTTACCCGCACCCACCAGTTTTCAAGGGGCGTATCGGAGGTCTCGCTGGTGCAGTTGTCGTTTTGGTCCCACTTCACATAGCCGCTGAGGTGGTGTACCAGATCGGCGCTCTGCATGGGCAGGTCGAGCGTGAGTTCGTTGTTCTGGCCGGCGGGAAAGTTGACCTCCCAGGTCGCATCGGGGCAAAGTTCGAAGAAAGGCTCATTGGAACTTACGCTCATCGTGAAATGGCCGGCCGGCAACAACATTTCATATTCGCCGGTGCTGGTGGTGAAACCATAAAAAACCGAGTTGCCCTGGCGGGCTTCCACGCGCTGGTAAAACATGCTCGGCTCGTCGCTCTGCAAGGTGCAATCTTCATCCTGATCGTGCCCGACGCGACCGCTGAGGGTATTGACCACAATGCCTGAATTTTCGGAAACCCTCAGCGCGGCAAACCTCGGCGAAGCGCTGTACCCCGTGCCGAGTGCCCAGCCGTCGGGAGTGGCTATGCCGGAACTGATTTGTATGTGTTCCTGCCCGTCTTCCGGTGATTCTGCCGACCAAAGCACCTGCCCGTCGCGCTGAATGCGGGCCATAAAGCCCCGTTGTGTGAGCGTTGTGCCGCTGATGAGAAAAGAGCCGTCTTCATAAAAATCCAAAGAATGTATCCATTGGATGGGCAGCGCCAGGGCCGGTGTCAGTGAAGTAGGCGTGCCGTTGCCGTCATAAAATTGTACGCGGTATGTGCTGTTGCCCTCTCTGATGACCCCGCCGAAGCTGCCGTCCGGCGCGGTGGCCATTACCGTGGTATGGTTGTTCCACAAAGGGCTTTGCCAGATCACCTGATTGTTCTGAGCAATTCGTGAAAATACGGCCTTGCCTTGCGAAAAATGCAATGTGAGCGCATCACCGTTGGGAAACACATCTGAATGTGCGAGATTGGGCAGCGAAATGATGGGCTGGTATTGCACTTCATGGCCGTCCAGATCAATTTCGAGGGTGCCGCAGGAGTTGCCGGGAAACTGGAACCGGCAGTGTGTGACAAAAATATGGCCATTGGGCAACACCCCCAGCGGGTAGGTGGCAGAGGAAAAGCCGGGCAGATCAATGCCCCACAAAAACTCGCCGGCGCCGGAAATGCGCACCAGATCGAAATCAGAGGTAGAATCCTGAACGGCAAACACAAAGCTTCCGTCGGGCAATTCCAAGGGGGCGCTGCTCGCTTCTGCAATGATATAAGGCTGAGGAGCAGGCAAATAAGTCTCATCCCAGACTACCTGCAACCCGGCATCGAGGCGAATGGCGCGAGGCAATTGAACGTAAGAGTTGCTGGAAGAGGCTGTGGCCGACCCCAACAGGATGTAGCCTCCGTCGTTGGTGGCCCGCACAAATTGACCCGAAGACTGGCTGAAGCCCGCCGGATGTGGAAAAAGTATTTTGGTGTTTTGCTGCTGTGCCTGCAAAACGCCCGCACTCAACAGGCAAATCCATGCCCAGAAATGGAAGGCAAAAAGTCGAAATTTCTTATTCATGGCGCGTATTGGTTTTGATACGGTACAAAAGTGCGGGCAAAACAGGAGCCGGGCAAAATCATTTTCGGGAATTTGTCGGTAAGCTTTTTTAAAAGATGCGGATAAAATCTCTGTATTTAAGGCAATCCATCACATAGCTATCAGGAATTTCCAACAAAAGTCAGATAATTTTTCAGACCGGGTTTATCTTTGATTTTTGAATTTTCGCAATCCTTTGTACACATGATTGCCACCATCACCTCCCTGCATGGCCTCAAGCGGCTTCTGTTCGGTAAACAAAACCGATGGCTTCTGGCGTCCGGCGGCGTATCTGCTGGTAGATCATGACTAAAACAGCGAGCAATGCAGGATTCCGCACTTTTTGAAGCCATACAATCGCTGGATGCCTGGGAAGCGCGGCGGTTCCGCTTGCGCCTGCAATCTCCGTTTTTCAATCACAAACCAACACTGTTGCAGTTGTTCGAGTATTTGTGGCAATGCCGCTCATCCGACTCCACGCCCAGTCAGACAGGCGCGATGGCTACTGTCGGCGCCGATGAAGTCAGCTCGCCGGCCCGGCTGCGACACGAAATGAGCGAGTTGCTGGCCCTGTTGCGCGAATACCTCACGGATGTTGAATTAGAAAAAACACCCTGGCAGCGACATCTCGCGCAGGTGCGGGCGCTGCGCAAACGCGGCTTGGAAAAAAACTTCCGCCATGCCGTTCGGGAGGCGCAAAAGACAAGCCCGGCCCTCGAAACCGCCGCCGCCGAGCGCAGCCTGCTGGATTATTACCTGCAAACGGAGTTGTACGAGTGGGAAATCCGCTCCAAGCGATATTTAGATTTTTCCTTCCATGAGCAAGCCGGGCATCTCAACATCTGGTACGCCGGGCAATTGCTCCAAATGGCCTGCAGCGAGATGGCACAGGCTGCCCTGCAACACAACAGCACAGCTCCGCACCGGCTCGCCGATTGGGTAGAAGGCGTGCTGGCGGCTTTGCCCGATGCCCCGCAGCTCCGCGATCCGGCAACAGCCTTGTATTATGGCGGTCTGCAAATGCTGAAAGCCCCTGAAAACAGCGCCCTGGCCGAGCATTTCCGGGATTTATTGGAGCAACATATTGACCGCTTGTCGCACTCCGAAGCCCGCGAACTGCTGCTGCTGGCCATCAACCACGGCATCCGGCGCATCAATGCGGGGGAACGCGAGGCTCTGCGACGCACGCTGGATTTCTACCTGCTGGGCCTGCGCCAAAAACTGCTGTTGGACGAAAATGGCCTGCTGTCCAAATTTACTTACAACAATGTGCTGATGACTTTCCTGGCCCTCGAAGCGTGGGAACAGGCGCTGGAATTTCTGGAGCAATATCGCCCGCAGTTGCCTCCCAAAGAACAGGACAACCTCTTCAGGTACAACATGGCCGTGTATCGCTTTCGCAAAGGCGAGTTCGATCAGGCGCTGGAACTGCTGCGCAATGTCAATTTCCCCGACCCCATGTACAACCTGGAAAGCCGCAAGATGCTGCTCAAAATTTATTACGAACAACAGGCTTTCGACGCGCTCGAATCGTTGCTCGAAAACCTGCTCACATGGCTGCGCCGCCACAGTGAAATCGGATACCAAAGGGAAATGTACCGCAATCTGGCGCGCTTCACCGGCCAACTGCTGCGCCTGCCTCCGCACGACCGCGAAGCCGCCCTGCGATTGGCTCAAAAAATACGCGACACGCCCATGCTGGCTGAACGCAACTGGCTTCTGGAAAAATTAGAAAACAATAGATAAAGGGCTTGTCTTCGGACTCGCATTGTGAAATTTCCCCAAGCGGAAAATCTCCATCCTGAACAAAAAAACAGACTCGTAGCTCATAGCTCGCGGCTCGTAGCTTTTTTGGGGATGCTAAATAGTTCTGAGGACCAACGACCTACTCCCCCTGCCGCCGCTCATAATCGGCAATGTATTCGGCCACTATTTGATCTACGATGCTGCGGAGTACGGTTTTTTCAGTGCGGGCAATGGATTTGAGTCGCGCGATTTTCTGCTCGTCCAAAAACAGCACCAAGCGACGAACCCCTGCGGTGGAATGATCCGTGCCGGCCTGCGTTTCCTCCATCGTATTGCGGATGAGCGAATCCAAACCACGGGCAGCAGGCGCGGGGCGACGGCGGGTTTTGGCATTGGGTTCCGGCTCGGCGTCGGTGCGCTGCCGGGTTTGCTCGGCGAAGGAGTCTTCAAACGCCTCTTGCAGGAAGGATTCCAGATCGGAAGCGAAACTCTTGCCACTGTGTTTGGGCAGTTCGGGAGCAGCCTCGGCCACTGGAGATTTGGCGCCGCGTTGGGGTTTGGCCGTTTCCGACTCCGGGAGATCAAACAAAAGCAGCGTCTGGCCCGAAGCATGATCCGAAGCAGACTCAAAAAGGCCCTCCCAGCCGTCGGTGAATTTTTTTTTGCTCATACGCGCTGTTCTCTGCTGATTTCTCTGGCGGAAGGCTGCTCGAAACGCTCCAGCATTTCCCGGCACAGGTTGAGATAATCTTCCGCCCCCGGACTGGACGGGCTGTAGCTGAAAATATCCTGTCGGGTGGAGGGCGCTTCTGCCAATGCCACGTTGTCGCGAATCATGGTATTGAAGACCTTCTCGCCGAAATATTTTTTGATCATGTCCAACACATCTCGGTTGAGGATTTTGCGACTGTCGTACATGGTGGCAATCACGCCGCCGATTTCCAGCGTTTTGTTGAGCCGGAAGCGCACCTTGTCAATCACCTGTTTGATTTTGGCCAATCCCTGCAAAGCCAGAAACTCAGTTTGCATGGGAATGTAAACGTAATCGCTGGCGGTGAGGGCGTTGAGCGTCAGCAGTCCCAGCGAAGGCGGGCAGTCAATAACGATGAACTCGTAGTCGTCGCGCAGCGGCTCTAATAGCTCGGCCAGGATGTACTCGCGGCCCGCTTCGTTGAGCAGTTCCGTTTCTGCGCCCGACAATTCGAGGCGGGAGGTGATGACGTCCAAGTTGGTTTTGGCCGCATAAGGCATCGGTTCGGCCTCGCCGCGGAATGCCTCGTAAATGGTGACCGGTTGCCGCGGGATGCCCAGCGAAATGGTGAGGCTGGCCTGCGGGTCGAGGTCAATGAGGAGCGTGCGTTTGCCCAATTGCGCCAAGCCCGCACCGATGTTGATGGAGCTGGTGGTTTTGCCTACGCCGCCTTTATGATTGAGTAGCGAAATGATTTTTGCCATACAATATGTGGTTCTTGCTTGTGCAATGAATCGGTAAAGTAACGGCTTTTGCAGGAAATGCAGGCGGAAAAGGAGGAAAAAAATGCGCGGCGGGGATCGTACCGGCGACAGAAGATCACCGGAAAGAAACCATGCAGCGTCTTTTCGCAGAGGCACAGCGCCGGCGCAAGATTCCTTGATTGGGCTGCGATTGTTGCGCTGCGTTGGCTACACTGCGAACCCTCTACGTTTGTCGCTCTCCGCCTGCCACACTACGCCCCTCTCCGTTTGTCATTCCGTAGGAATCTGCACCACCGCGCTTAGCAGCCGCGCTTGGCTGCTTGCGGAGATGGTACAGATGCCTCCACTGCGTTACGGAATGACAAACGTAGAGGGGACCGTAGAGGAAAACGTAGAGCGACATTGCCCTGAAATCGGGCGTTTTACAGGCGGGTAGAACCCGCATAATACTCGCACGAGATGGAATCTCGGCAGGAGCTGATCCAGGCACAATCAGGTAAACATGAAAATGGAATCACAGCGGGAGCGGTCCGTACATTTGCGAAGCCTACAAAAAGGATTCGTAAACGTAACGGGAAAGCGAAGGTTACGATTACGAATCCTGAAAGGCTTCGCAATCGAAGCAATGAGTTTTCAGGCTTACAAATCAAACTGGATGCCCTGCGCGAGCGGCACCGTTTTGCTGTAATTGATCGTATTCGTTTGGCGGCGCATGTAGGCTTTCCAGGAATCGGAGCCGCTTTCGCGACCGCCGCCGGTTTCTTTTTCGCCGCCGAAGGCGCCGCCGATTTCAGCCCCGCTGGTGCCGATGTTGACGTTGGCAATGCCGCAGTCGGAGCCGGCCACGGAGAGGAATTTTTCGGCCTCGCGCATGTCGTTGGTCATAATGGCGCTCGACAAGCCCTGCGGCACCCCGTTCTGGATGGCGATGGCTTCGTCCAAGTCTTTGTATTTCAACAGATAAAGTATTGGCGCAAAGGTCTCGTGCTGCACGATGGCCATTTCGGGGCGGGCCTCGGCCACACAGGGCTTCACATAGCAGCCGCTTTCAAAGCCGGGGCCATCCAATACGCCGCCTTCTACCAACATGGAGCCGCCTTCGCGCCCAATTTCGGAGATGGCGTGCAGGTAGGCTTTCACAGCGCCGGTGTCAATGAGCGGCCCGACGTGGTTGTGCTGGTCCAAGGGGTTGCCGATGCGCAATTGCCCGTAGGCGCGAGCCAGTTTTTCCTTCACTTCCTCGTAAATGCTCTCGTGGATGATGAGGCGGCGGGTAGAAGTGCAGCGTTGGCCGGCGGTGCCCACTGCGCCGAAAAGTGCGCCGGTGAGTACGATGTTGATGTCGGCGCTGGGCGTGATGATGATGGCGTTGTTGCCTCCGAGTTCGAGCAGGGTGCGGCCCATGCGTCCGGCTACGGTCTGGCCCACGATCTTGCCCATGCGGGTGCTGCCGGTGGCCGAGATGAGCGGCACGCGGGTGTCGTTGGTCATCCATTCGCCGATGCGGTAGTCGCCGTTGACCAGCGTGATGATGCCTTCGGGCAGGTTGTTGGCTTTGAGAATGCGCTGGAACAACAACTGGCAGGCCACGCCGCAAAGGGGCGCTTTTTCGGAGGGTTTCCACACGCAGACATCGCCGCAAACAAGGGCGATCATGGAGTTCCAACTCCACACAGCTACCGGGAAATTGAAGGCGGAAATGATGCCCACGATGCCCAGCGGGTGCCATTGTTCGTACATGCGGTGGTGCGGGCGCTCGGAGTGCATGCTGAGGCCGTACAACTGGCGCGATTGTCCCACGGCGAAATCGCAGATGTCAATCATTTCCTGCACTTCGCCCCAGCCTTCCTGGAGGCTTTTGCCCATTTCGTAAGAAACGAGGCGGCCGAGCGGGTCTTTGTATTCGCGTAGGAGGTCGCCGTATTGGCGCACGATTTCGCCGCGCTTGGGAGCGGGTACTTCGCGCCACACTTTGAAGGCCGCTTCTGATGCGCGGATGACCTGTTCGTATTCCTCGCGGGTGGTTTGCGTCACCGAGCCGATGAGCGCGCCGTTGACGGGCGAGTAGGATTCCAATTTTTCACCGCCGCTGAAAGATTCCATGCCGGTGAAAGTACCGGGGTTATGCGGCGCAAGGCCGAGTTGTTGCAAAAAATCCGTATTCATGTTATTGGTTTTGAAATAGTTGAGCAATATGGTTCGGCGCGCGCAACAGGCTGCGGGCACTTCCGGGCTGCAAAGGTATGAAAAACAGGGCGGAGTTGAACAGGGCGGGCTGCTTCGGCAGGGAGAGAAAAAAGGTAACTGCTCCGTCGTTACGGACTGAGAAAAAACTGAAAAGACTGCAACAGTCCCAGCGCGATGAGGATGCCTCCGGTGATTTTGTCGGTCCATTGCTGGAGGAAGGCGGTGCGGCGGTTGATGACATTGCTCAGCAGGCCGAAGAGGGAGAGGGCGGCAAATTTGCCCAATACCACGCCGCTCAAAAAGAGGATCAGTCCCGTCTGGCTCACAGTGCTGTTGATTTCAAACATCTGCGCCGATTGCAGATAGGCCAGCACAAAAATCCAGAAGGGAATGCCCTGCGGGTTCATCAGTGCAATGACCAAGCCGTGAAAAAAATGCCTGCCGGTGCCTTCCTTTACTTTTGATTCGCCGGATGAACTCCGCCTGAGAAAGGCAATTCCCAGCGCCACAAAAAAGACCAGAATGACCAAATGCACCCAGGGATACTTGCGCAAAAACAAGGGGTAAAATTCTCCAAAATAGAGGGCGATGGAAGCTTGCAGGCTTTCCACCAATGCCGCCGCCGATGCAAACCAGATACCGGCCCGCAGATTGTGCCGCACGGTAGTGTCCACCACGCAGAGGTTGATCGGCCCGAACGACAGGGAGCCGGCAAATCCTACGCTGAGCGGAACAAGCAGATAGTTTTCAGGTGGTACTGTCATGTGTGCAAAAGTAGGTTTTTTAGAGGTAAAAGAGGCATCCGCGTTATTTCTCTTCCTTGGGCCAGGTGCGCCCCTCGCAGAGGAGGTAGGGCGCAATGACCTTGCTCACTTTGTCGAAATCGTGGGCGGCGTCTATATTGGCAAATCGCAACTGGCTGGTATCCTGTCGAATACAAAGATTCATGGGATTCGGTCCCAGGGTGCGCGTGCTGTCAATGATGCCGTCGTAGAGGATGTCTTGCGGTTTGCCGGCGAAGAGAATGTTGACCATTTTGCCGAAGTCCTTGCTCAGGTCGGGCAGCGATTTTTTGCGCTGGTAAGTATTGTTGTAGATGGTTATGTCGAAGGAAAAAGGATTGTAGGTGGTATCTGCCCAGGTATTTTTAGTGATCTGATAGCTGGCAATGGCCGTGCCGATGGTTTTGTGGCCGGTGATTTCATTGTCGAAAATTTCCACGTTTTTGGCGGCCAGCAGAATGATGCCGGTGCCGGGCGGAACAATGCCGACGATGTTGCCTTCGGGCGCAAAATTGGAGTGGTTGTTGTTTTTGATGATGTTGCGATACACCCGACAGGTATGGCCGTTGGTTTGGGGCAGATCGGGCAGGTCAAATACGAGAATGCCGCCGGTATTGTTCTCTGCGCGATTGTCATATACCTCTGAGCGGATACAGTTTTCGATTTCGATGCCCGCCACGTTGCCGTAAGCGTAGCAATTTCTGACGACGACATCCTGTGACTGCCCTACATAAATGCCTGCGTCTGAGGCAAATGAAGCCTCGCAACTGTCAATCAGCACATTTTTGCAAGCTACCGGATACAAGCCGTAGCCGCCGTTGCTTGCATCGGGGCCGTCGCTCCAGGTGGTTTTCAATTGGATCAGGGTGACGCCCGTGCAGTTTTGGAGTTTGATGGCGTCGCCTTTGGTGTCTTGTACCGTGAAATCGCGGAGCGTGACCGAGTCGGCGGTAATTTTGATACCTTCAGCGCCGGTTTTTTGATATTTAAATGACAGCACTGTTTTGTCCATGCCTGCTCCGGCGATGGTCACGCGGCTGATGCCGTCGAGCGAGAGCGGGCGGTCGAACTCAAATACGCCTTCCGGCAAACGAATGGTATCGCCGGGCCGGGCATCGAGCAATTGCTCCTGAATGCGATTGTAGGTTTGCGTATCTGGTTCAGAATCAGCAAAAAACGAAGAGCGATCTCTTTTGCAGGAAATCAACAACAGCGCCAAAGCTGCGGCCATCCATATTTTACAACTCATGTGCGACATCTTTTGCGAAGAAAGGTACACGTTTTTTCTCAAGAGGAGGGCGTATATTTGTCTTTTCACATCTCCGAACCATGACAGCACATCCCGACGCGGGCTTAAAAACCTGCGAAATACTGAGAGTAGGCGGCGGCGAAGCCGGCGTGGTTTCCGACGTGCTGGCGGTGGAGGAGCCTTTGGAAATACAGGTAGCCTGCGGCCCTGCTGCTGCCCGCCGACGCCACAGTATTGCGGTGACGATGCGCACTCCCGGCCACGATTTCGATCTGGCGATGGGCTTTCTGTTCACCGAGAGCATCATTGCGCGGGCCGAAGAGGTGACGCTCCTGCGCTATGTACAGCAACCCTCGGAGGCTGCGGCCCCCTCGAATGTGCTGCTGGCCGAACTGCGCCCCGATGTGCAGGTGAGCGAGCAGTTGCTGAGCCGCCATTTTTACACTACATCGAGTTGCGGTATTTGCGGCAAGGCGTCCATTGATCTGGTGAATCTACATACCTGCTTTTCGTTGTTGCCGAAAGAGCCTGTGGTGCCGGCCGAAATTTTACACCAATTGCCTCAGGCACTGGCCGGGCAGCAAGATGTATTCTCCCACACGGGCGGCCTGCACGCTGCCGGTTTGTTCGACGCGGAGGGGAGCCTGCTGCTGCTGCGGGAAGATGTGGGGCGGCACAATGCGGTGGACAAGCTCATCGGCGCGGCCTTGCAGCAGGGGCA
Organism: Saprospiraceae bacterium UBA2329; assembly: GCA_002344975.1. GTDB lineage: Bacteria > Bacteroidota > Bacteroidia > Chitinophagales > Saprospiraceae > UBA2329. The sequence continues at coordinate 24,307 of DDUV01000005.1, forward strand.
GGTTCCGCTTTCGCAATATCTGCTGTTGGTGAGTGGCCGGGCAGGGTTTGAACTGGGCCAAAAGGCGCTCATGGCCGGCATTCCAATGCTGGCGGCAGTGGGCGCGCCGTCCAGCCTTTGCGTAGAATTGGCCGAAGCTTATGGTATGACGCTCATCGGTTTTTTGAGAAACGGGCGCTTCAATGTCTATTCGGGACGGCAGCGGGTGTCTGCGTAGTTTGCGTGAGGGGGCGAAGGGAAGGACGACGATAGGAGGACGACCGAAGCACCCGACGGCGCATGGGTATCTGCGAGAGCGCCGGCACGCCCCCTTTTCCCTGCACAATTTTCTCCCGCATCCGACCAAAAAAACGATACCTTTGCGCCACATTTAGCTCACCAAATATACGGACGAAATGCAAGATAACAGCAACGGCACGATGATTGCCAAAAAGGCCAAAGAAGACCGCTTTCAGGGCCACGATTATTATATGCTGGACGAACTCCTGAGCGAAGACCACCTGCTGGCCCGCGCCGCTGTGCGCGACTGGGTGAAACAGGAAGTGACGCCCATCATTGAGGAATATTCCGACAAGGCCAAGTGCCCCACGCATTTGTTCAAAGGGCTGGCCGAGATCGGCGCATTTGGCCCCAGCCTGCCTGCTGAATACGGCGGCGGCGGCATGGACGAGATCGCTTACGGCGTCATCATGCAGGAATTGGAGCGCGGCGACTCCGGCATCCGCTCTATGGCATCGGTGCAAGGCTCGTTGGTGATGTTTCCGATTTACAAATTCGGCTCGGAAGAGCAGCGCCGCAAGTACCTGCCCAAGCTCGGCAACGGCGACTTCATCGGCTGTTTCGGCCTCACCGAACCCGACCACGGCTCGAACCCGTCGGGCATGGTGACGAACGTAAAAGACGACGGCGATGCGTACATCCTCAACGGCGCTAAAATGTGGATCACCAACTCGCCTCTGGCGGATGTTGCGGTGGTGTGGGCCAAAGACGAGGCCGGCATTGTGCGCGGCATGATTGTGGAGAAAGACATGAAGGGCTTCTCGGCGCCCGAAATCAAAGGCAAGTGGTCGTTGCGCGCTTCCATCACCGGCGAATTGGTGTTTGAAGACGTGCGCGTGCCCAAAAGCAATGTGTTGCCCAATGTGCAGGGCATGAAAGGCCCGCTCTCCTGCCTCTCGAAAGCCCGCTACGGCATAGCCTGGGGCGCTATCGGGGCGGCGATGGACTGCTACGATTCGGCGCTGCGCTACTCGCAGGAACGCACGCAGTTCGGCAGGCCCATCGGGCAGTTCCAGTTGACGCAGAAGAAATTGGCCGAGATGATCACCGAGATCACCAAGGCGCAACTGTTGGCCTGGCGGCTCGGCTCCTTGGCCAATGAGGGCAAAGCCACGCCGGCTCAGATTTCGATGGCCAAGCGCAACAACGTGATGATGGCGCTGGAAATAGCCCGTGAGGCGCGCCAGATACACGGCGGCATGGGCATCACCAATGAGTACCCGGTGATGCGCCACATGATGAACTTAGAAACGGTGCTGACCTATGAGGGCACCCACGACATTCACCTGCTCATCACGGGCATGGATGTGACGGGCCTCAATGCCTTCTCGTAATGAGGATCGTGCTTTTGATAGCAGCCATGACGCTGTCCGGTATGGCCTGGTGCCAGCCGGGCAGCGTTATTCGTTTGGTGAATCCGTCGTTTGAGGGGGACGCCCCCGGTCCGGGAAATGTGCCGGGCGGCTGGGCGAACTGCGGCCCGGAAGGCGAATCTCCGCCCGATACGCAGCCTTATTGTTTCGGGGTGACTCAGCCGCCTCACTATGGAGAAAGCTATCTGGGCATGGTGGTGCGGGAAACCGGCACAGCGGAATCCGTAGGACAAAAGCTAAGCAGTGCCCTGAAAGCCAATAATTGTTATCAATTGACGGTCTGGCTGAGTCGTTCAGATGCCTTGCGCAGCCCTACCAACTCATACAATGTTCGAGATTCGGCAGATTTTACGACACCGGCAGTATTGAGGATATATGGCGGCACTTCGCTTTATAATAAAGTGGAATTGCTGGCAGAAACCCCGCCGATAGATCATCCTGACTGGAAGGAATATGCGTTTGTTTTACAGCCCCTCAAGAGCTATACATACTTCTTTCTGGCGGCGGAACACAGGGAGGCCAATGTGTTTTACAACGGGCACATTCTGGTAGATCATTTGTCGAATTTAAAATGGACAGCGTGTGATGATTGGTAAAACAGCGTAAGTAGTGGGGCAAAAATAAATGCTCATTTTATTTTTTTATCGCCCCTAAGCCATCCGATGCCATGCAGACCAGTCAAAACTCTCCGAAACTTGCTCATTCTTCACAGTTATTATACTCAAAACCAGTTTTTTATGAAAAACCTCTTGTTGATAGCAGCCATACTGTTGCCTGCTTGGGCCTGGTGCCAGCCGGGCAGCATTATTCGTTTGGCGAATCCGTCGTTTGAGGGTACGCCCAGGCCGGGAACATTACCCGATGGATGGACGGATTGTGGGTTCTCCAGGCAGTCTCCACCCGATACGCAGCCCGGCTACTTTGGAGTAACCAGAAAGGCTTTTGACGGGAATACTTATTTGGGAATGGTGGTGCGAGACGACGGCACCCGTGAATCTGTCAGCCAGCAGTTGAGCGATACATTGCGCACCGGGCGCTGCTATCTGATGAGCGCTATGCTGAGCCGCTCAAATGTTTTTAGAAGTCTTACTTCCAGCTTTATAGACTCGGCCGATTTTACCGTTCCGACAGTACTGCGCGTATATGGTGGAACCTCGTCGTGCAGCAAACTGGAACTTCTGGCAGAAACTGCGCCGGTGAACCATTTCAAATGGATGGAATACGAATTTATTCTCAAGCCGCGCAGCAACTACACCCACATCTTGCTGGCGGCAGAATATGAGGACATGAATAAGCGGTTTTACAACGGTCATATTTTGTTGGACCGCTTGTCGGATATAGAGGAGGTGGTGTGCGATGATTGAGGAGGATATCACCACTCAATACTTCCCCGCAGGTACAATCGCGCCTGCCCGCTGATGGCTACGCGCTCGTCGTTCCAGCGGCAGTGCAGCCGGCCGCCGCGCGCCGAAAGCTGAGCGGCGGAGAGTTCTTTTTTCTGTAATCTTTCTCCCCAAAACGGTGTGAGCGTAGTATGGGCCGAGCCGGTGACCGGGTCTTCGGGTACGCCCGATTGCGGCGCAAAAAAGCGGGAAACAAAATCCGTTGAAACGCCCTGAGCCGTAGCAATGACACCCCGAACCTCCCACTGCCCGATGATGTCGAATTGTGGTTGCAGTTCGCGGATTTGAGCCTCTGATTCAAACAACAGCAGCAGGTCTGTTTTGCCCTGCCATGCTTCCATCGGCTGCATATCAAATCCCTTACCCCAGGCAGGCAGATTCTGGATTTGCGTCGGCACATCGGCAGGAAAGTCTAATGTGAGCAAGTCGCCCTGCCGCTGAACGGTCAACATTCCACTGCGATGGGAGTAAAACCGGATGAAGTCGCCGGGATGCTGTTCGCAGAAAAGCAAAGCGTAAGCAGCCGCCAGAGTAGCGTGCCCGCAAAGGTCCACTTCAATCGTTGGGGTGAACCAGCGGATGTCGTACTGTTCTCCGTTTTTTACAATAAAAGCCGTTTCGGAGAGGTTGTTTTCTGAGGCAATTTGTTGCATCAGGCCATCGTCGAGCCAGTGTTCGAGCGGGCAAACTGCGGCCGGATTGCCGGCAAAAACCTGATCGGTGAAGGCGTCTATTTGGTAAATTCTCTGATTCATATTGGCGGCAGGTGTATTAAGGGTATCAAACTTGTTCCACAACAACCTCCTTCCCCTCCACCGCAATGGCCAAGCGCAGGATGTCAGTCACGCCATGGGCGAGGAGTTCTGTTTCGTACCGGTTGGCGAGTAGCTGGGTACGAGCTTCGGCGAGGCGGCCCGGCATGGTTTCGCTACGTCGTGAGCGCACCGCCTTGATTTCCATTATAATGCCCTTTCGGGAGGCGTCTTTCGGAATCAGGCAGATGTCGTAGCGCCCGTAGCCGCTCTCTCCGTTGGAACGGATGAGGTAGGCCGAATCCAAGCGGGCCAGCAGTCCCAGCAGGAAGGCATGGTAGAAATGCTCGGTGCGATTATCTGCCGTGTCGTAAAAACTGACCACCTTGAGGACGAATTTGGCCAAGCCCTCGCCGAAGGTCAGCACATCGCCGGTAGTGAGGGCATCCAAGAGCCTGTCGTTGAAGGCCCGGCTCAAGTCCTCGTTGAACCAGGCCATGAGGGTGTCTTCGTAAGCTAACTTTACCTCTCGGTTCGGGATGGAAAGCTCTCGAATGATTCTATCTCCTCTTCTGAACTCGCCCACCACCCGCAGGTAGCCGGCAAAGTACATCAGACTGACCACGGCGTCGGGGTTAGATTCCAAACCTCGGAAGGTGAGAAACTCATCCACATATATCTCAATGGCATCGCCGCGCAGCAACTCTTCCAACTTGTCTTTTATACCCGACTGCGGGTTAAAAAAAAGCCGTTTGAGCAGGTCATGCCCGCCGGTGTTCACCCAATAAGGACTGGGAGACTGGCCGCCTTCAGCTACATAATTGAGTATGGACCAGGGGTTGTAGATCGGAATACCTCCGTATCGGTAGCCGTCGTACCAGGCGGTGATTTCGTCCATTTCGCGGCCATTGAGGCTGTAATGGGCCAGCAGGGTTTTTACTTCCTGCTCTGTGAAGCCGAACTTATCAGAGTAGCGCCCAACTTTGAGGCCGGCGTCGGAAATGAAGTTGTTCAGCCCACTGAAAAGACTCTCTTTGGCCACTCGTAGTATGCCGGTGAGTACGCCTTTGAAAAGGCTTTGGTTGTCTTTGAGCGCGCCGCCCAAGAGCGGGCGTATGAATTCAATCATATCATCGTAGTAGCCTTTCAGCCAAGCCTCCACCAAAGGAGTATCGTACTCGTCTATCAGCAACAGCACCGGGGCGCCGTGGTGTGCGTGCAGCAGGTCTGCTAATTTTTTGATGGCATCCCGAAAAAGGAACTCTCTGACTTCTCCCACCCTTACCATCGCCGCCATATTGGCCAGATGATCATCGTATTCAAAAATGCCTGCCAAAGAGGAGTGACGCGCCCATTCCTCGTACAGCAGCTTTGTCATAGCCTGCATGGCCGAGGTATAAGTCCTCATTTTCACATCCTTGAACGACAGCATAATGACCGGGTACTTACCTTGATGCCGGGTCATCATTTCTTCATCATTGGCTACGGCCAGCCCTTCAAAAAGATGCTGGTATTCGCCCTGACAATCAAAGAAATAGCGCAGCGTGGAGAGGTTCAGCGTTTTGCCAAAGCGACGCGGGCGGCAGTGGAGTTGTACGCCTGCGCCATCCACTACGGCGCGCACCATAGCGGTTTTATCCACATAGTAAGTACCTCTTTCTATGACTTGTCTGAAATCGGACAGGCCGAGTGGCGATAGTTTGGGCATGACGGAAGAATTTTACGGCAAAGATACGAAATATAGAGGATGTGCAGGAAGTTGCTGGATGTCCCGGCTCATCCTGTCTCCATTTGAAGTGATAGGTTCTGCTATCTACACGACTTCTCTCTCTGCGTTGGGATGTTGTGAAAACAAATATCTTTGCGCCGCAATTCAGCGCCTATGTACAAAGGAAAAAAAGTAGTGGTGGTGCTCCCTGCCTACAATGCAGCCCTCACCTTGGAGCAAACGTACCGGGAAATCCCCTTCGATCTGGTGGATGAAGTCATCTTGTGCGACGACGCCAGCCGCGATAATACAGCCGAACTGGCCCGCAGCATCGGCATTGAGCATGTATTGGTACACGAACGCAACAAAGGCTATGGCGGTAATCAGAAAACACTGTACGACAAGGCATTGTCTATTGGCGGCGATATTGTCATCATGTTGCACCCCGACTACCAATACACGCCCAAACTCATTCCGGCCATCGTGAACATCATCGGCGAAGACCTGTATCCGGTGGTGCTGGCCTCGCGCATTTTGGGCAAGGGCGCGCTGCTGGGCGGCATGCCGTTGTACAAATATGTGGCCAATCGTTTTCTGACGCTTTTCCAAAACTGGGTCATCAACGCCAAGCTGTCGGAGTACCATACCGGCTACCGGGCCTTCAGCGGCGAGGTGCTCCGGCGGATCAATTACGGCGCTAATTCAGACGATTTTGTGTTTGACAACGAGATGCTTTCGCAAATCATCTATGCCGGATTTCAGATTGGCGAAGTCACCTGCCCCACCAAGTATTTTGAGGAGGCTTCGTCCATCAACCTGCGCCGAAGCATCATCTACGGCTTGGGAGTGCTGCGGGTTTCTTTGGTGCATCGCCTACAACTTTGGGGCCTGGCCAAATCAAAACTGTATGCTCCGCGCGGCGCGTAGTCCAGCGTGGCGGCGAGAGGAGTATGATTTTTCTCAATAGAAATATTACGGCCAAAGAGAGTGTGTAGATGAGCGTTGCGGTCATATTTGGTTCGGATTTTCAGGAAACAACTGCAAAGCAAACGGTATTTTGATTCATTTTTTGTCTCACAGTTTAATTTGTTTGGAATGCCGGACGACATAAAAGCGGTTTTGGATGCCGCCGTAGATCGTTTTCTGCGACCTGAATTTCTGGCCGACGACCCCATCGCCGTACCGCATCGCTTCAGCCGTTTGCAAGACATTGAAATTGCCGGGTTCTGGACTGCCCTGCTGGCCTGGGGGCAACGCAAAACCATCATCAACAGCGCCAAGCGCCTGATGGAACTGATGGATCAGGCGCCTCACCAATTCATCGTGCAGCATCAGGAGCAGGACCGAAAACGCTTCCTCGATTTCAAACATCGCACTTTCAATGCCACCGATGCGCTCTATTTTTTGGAGTTTTTACAACACTGGTATCAACACCACGACAGCTTAGAGCAGGCTTTCGCCGTTCATTTGCCGCCCGGCTCGCCACACACAGGACCCGCGCTAACCGGTTTCCACGAGCTGTTTTTTTCTTTGCCCGATTTCCCGGAGCGCACCCGCAAGCACATTGCGACTCCGGCGCGTAATTCAGCCTGCAAACGCCTCAACATGTTCCTGCGTTGGATGGTGCGCCCATCCGACAACGGTGTGGATTTCGGCCTTTGGCGGCAAATCAAGCCCTCGCAACTGCTCATTCCTTTGGACGTGCATGTGGACCGCGTAGCCCGCAGACTGGGGCTGCTGCATCGCCCTGCTTCCGACTGGCCGGCTGTGCTGGAACTCACCGAATCGCTGCGGCAATTCGATCCCCAAGACCCGGTGAAATATGATTTTGCCCTGTTTGGATTGGGCGTTTTGGAGCAAAACAAAATCTTATGACCGTGGAGTGGTACATCTGGATGATCGTCATCGCCGGCTCTTTCTTTGCCGGTTCCATCAATACCCTGGCAGGCAACGGTTCCGCCATTACGCTCACCATCCTGACGGAGTTGTTGGGCCTGCCGGGCAATCTGGCCAACGGCACCAACCGGGTAGGCATTCTCATGCAAACCGCCGCCGGAGGTATCGCCTTTTACAGAAACGGCCGCTTAGACCTGCGGCGCAGCGAGTGGTACCTGATCTTTTCCGTCATAGGCGCCATAGCAGGCACCATCCTTGCGGTGAGCATCAGCAACGAGCAGTTTCGGGTGGTGTTTCGTTTTTTGATGGTGTTTCTGCTTTTTCTCATTCTCTTCAAACCCGAACGCTGGCTCCACGAAACCGAGGCCAATCGCCGGCCCAACTGGTGGGTGGCCGGGCCACTGTTTGTGGCGCTGGGTTTTTACGGCGGGTTCATTCAGATGGGCATGGGCTTGTTTTTTCTGGCCGCGATGGTGCTGGGCGCCCGGTACAGCATGATAGACGCCAATGCGCTCAAGTCCATTGTGGTGGGCGTTATTCAGGCGGCGGCTATTTTGATATTTGCATGGAAGGGCCTCATTGACTGGCGCATCGGAGGCATTATGGCCATCGGGCAGGCGGCGGGCGGCTACGTCACGGCACACTATGCCTCGCGTTTGCCGGGGGCCAATGTGTGGGCGCACAGGCTGTTGGTGGCGGTGGTTTTGGTGTCTTTGGCACGGCTGTTTGAGGTGCAAAAACTGTGGCAATAGGGGTACGGCAATAGAATACTATTTGGCAAAAAAGATATTTAAGACCGGCATACATTGGCTTTTTTATAATACAAGTGCTGTGAAAACCCTCAACAATCTTTTTTCAATTTTTTTGGCAAGATTTTTGGTTTTATGAAAGTGCTTTATACCTTTGCCAACATTGTTTTGAATTTTTAATAGGTCGCGCTCATGAATGACAGTTACAGTTTAGGCCGCAAGGTCTTGCTATTGTTTGCTTTTTCAGCATTTTTCAGCACTTTCGCAGCAGCATTTTCAGAGGCTGTGGTTGCTGATTCCGATTCCTCCTCCATCGCCGCCAAGGCTCCTGCCGGCGTTGATTTCGCGCTCCGCAATGACATTGTGGGATATGCCCAAAATTATCTCGGATTAAAATATCGCTATGCCGGGCGCGCTCCCGAAACGGGATTCGACTGCTCTGGTTTTACCCATTTCGTGATGGGCACATTCGGCATCAAGCTGTCCCCATCTTCTTCACAACAAGCTACGCAAGGCGAACCGGTAAAGCTGAGCGAAACGCAGCCCGGCGATCTGGTGTTCTTCCGCCGCAGCGCCCGCAGCCGCGTCTCTCATGTGGCCATGGTTTATTCCAATGACGAAAAAGGCATTCACATCATCCACAGCACCAATTCGCGTGGCATCGTGATTGATAACCTGTTGGAATCAGCTTATTGGCGGCCCAAATTCTTCAAGGCTCGCCGCGTCATCAACGTGCAATTGTCTGAGATCAAGGAAGTGCTGGATGCCTTCGCCGAGTGCGATCTGGACGAATTAGACGAAGCCGAAGAGATACTCATCACTCCGCAGGCAGCCGAAGAGCGCTATGTTTGCATCGAGCCGCTGCCTTCACTCCCATTCAGAAGCATTCATCGTTAATCCTGCATCATGTCGGTTGTAAAGGAGTTCAACGATTATCGGGCATTGATGAATGAAAAAATCCTTGCCCAGGACAACAAGGTCCTCAAGCGCTTTTTCAATCTCGATACCAATGCTTATCAAGACGGCGCATTAGATACCAAAACCAAAGAATTACTCGGTTTGGTAGCATCTATGGTACTGCGCTGCGACGACTGTATTCGCTACCATTTGGGCACTTGTTACGAACTGGGCGTCACCCGCGATCAGGTGTTTGAAGTCTTTGCCATTGCCAATCTCGTGGGAGGTTCCATCTGTATCCCACATACCCGTCGGGCGGTAGAGTATTGGGAGGCATTGGAGGCGGAAGCGCAATAATCACCAATCTTCCATCGGAAATTCCCGAATCCATCTGGCTGAATCCTGAACCGGCTGCTCTATAAACCGGCCACCCTCTATTTTCCACCCACTCACATACCGCTCGGTACTTTGTTCTACTTCATCGGTCTCGGTCAGGCGCGAGCTGTGCGAGTCTTGCCGCTGCACGATCTCGTTCCCGTTCAGGAGCCAGGCCCCGGTAATGATCTGTCCGCTTTCGCCGCCGTAGAGTTCTGCCACGGTGATTCGGTCGGTAATGCGTTTGGCCTCCTTATCGTACAGCAAGAGCGACTGATGCTGAAACCAGGCATAGCGTACATCCGCCCAAAGGAGCAGGTATGGCGGACTGAGTTCAAAACTGCCTCTGGCGAGTGTGACGGATGAAGAGGAATCGGCTACATACTCGATGTCGGCGTACATGTCGGCAGGCAATTGACTGAAAAAGAGTTGATTGGAAATGGTATCGGCACCAATGGCGGCATCAGAATCGGTGATGGCAAAAGCCAGAGTATCCGGCAAGGGCTGCATTTTGAACAGCCCGACAAAATCGGATGTTTGTGGAGCGCAAGAATTTAGACCCCATCCGAACAGCAATAATCCGATCAAATAGGTGAAGTTGGCAGGTGTTGTCATGCTTGGCAATGTTTGTATAAAAACGCGTCGGATTCTGATTGAATTGCTCCAAAATCATACAGGTTCAGACTGTTTTTCAGGGCGGTTTCGTATTTTTACCCCAAACAACAAATCCATGAAGCGATTCGCCATTTCCATTTTGATCCTGCTGTATGGCATGGCCGCCGTACAAGCCCAAACAGAACAAGCGCCCTCGATACACCAGGAGCAGTTGGAGCAATATAAAAATATGGCCCTCAGTCCCGAAGACTGGCAGCGGCGCAATGAACAGGAATTGCCGGCAGCCCGCCCCAAAACCGACGACACCTGCCGCCTTCAAAAGCGCGTTTTCGGTTGGCACCCCTACTGGAGCAACGGCCTGGAAAGTCAGTACAACTGGAAGATGCTCAGCGATTTATCTTACTTTGCGTATGAAGTGAACGCGACTACCGGCATGGCGCTAAATACTTATAGCTGGTCTTCGGCGGCGGTAGTGAATCAGGCATTGGCTCAGGGTGTGCGGGTGCATCTGTGCGCTACTTTGTTCAGCAACCACGCTACCTTTTTCGGCAGCCCCACGGCCCGGCAAACGCTCATCAACAACCTCATCACGCTGGTGCAGCAGCGCGGCGCGCATGGCGTCAACATTGATTTTGAGGCGGTGCCGGCGGCCCAAAGCGCCAATCTCACCGAGTTCATCATCGCACTGGGCACTCAATTGCACGCGGCCATTCCGGGCGCCGAGCTTTCCATTGCATTGCCGGCAGTGGACTGGAGCACGGTTTTCAACGTATCGGCCATGAATCCGTATGTGGATATTTTTATCATCATGGGGTACGATTATTACTGGAGCGGCAGTTCGCAGGCCGGCCCCACCGATCCTTTGTACAGCTTCGGCGCCGATTACGACCGCAACCATTCGCGCTCCATTTCATACTACCTGCACGCCGGCGTACCCCGCGAAAAACTGCTGCTGGGCCTGCCTTACTACGGTCGCGAATGGGAAACAGTGAGCAATCAGGCGCCTGCCAATACCACCGGCGCTTTTCACTCCTCACGGACTTACAAAACGGTACGCGACAACAGCGCTACCTATTCCCAGGGAAATTACCACCCGGCCAGTACTTCCAATTATTACGTTTATCCCAGCGGCAGCCTATGGCGGCAATGTTTCATCAACTCAGAACACACGCTGGGCAGGCGCTACCAGCAGGTACAGCAGCGCGGCCTGGCAGGCATCGGCATCTGGGCATTGGGCTACGATGCCGGTTATGAGGATTTGTGGAATCTGATACGCGACAACTTCAGTACCTGCGCCATGCAGGCTTGCGCCGATACCCTCTACGACAGCGGCGGCCCGGCTTGGAATTATTACCACAATGAAAATACGACTTACACCATAGCGCCGCCGGGAGCAACGTCATTAAGCGTGCAATTCCACAGCTTCCAACTCGAAAACGGCTACGATACGCTCTGGATTTACGACGGCAGCAGCACCGCCGCACCACTAATTGGGGCTTTCACAGCAAGCAACAGCCCCGGCGCCATACAGGCATCGGGCGGCAGTCTCACGTTCCGGTTCCGTTCAGATGTGGGCGTTTCGGCTCCTGGCTGGATGGCCACTTACGAGTGCAGCACCATCAATAGTACCGAAGAGAGCGCTGCCGGGGCTGCCCCATTGCGCATTTTTCCCAATCCGGCTTCGGACGAGGTCACGGTGGAATACGCTGTGGTGGAACCGCAAACCGTGCGCATTGACTTGTACGATGCTACCGGGCGGGTACTACACTCACGATCTCAGATGCAGGAAAGCGGTCAATACCAAGCCCGGATTGCGCTTCCTGCCGTTTCCGGTCCGCTGTGGCTGCGGGTGCGCATCGGCGAGAAGTACTGGACGAAGTGCGTGGTGAAAAGGTGAATGGTAGGGAGTCGCATACGATGGGGTAAAAAAACGCCCGATATGGAAATACTCTCCATATCGGGCGTTCTTGTTTTTTCTAATTCCCTACCACCCCGGCATCAAATTCACCCCAAACGTCCCCTTGTTCGTGTGGCCTGGCGCCAGGGTCTGGCCCACCGGAATGGCGTAGTACGGCTCAACGATCATGGCGCCGAACAGATTGATGCGCAACGAAGCACCTACACTGGCCAATACGCGGGGCCGCAGCGCCTCCTCTACATTGCCAAAAACCTGGTCGAGGCTGTTGAACGCAAAACCGGCATCGGCAAACAAGGCAATATCGGAAAGCAGGAAGCTGGTAGGAATGAGGGCTACCCGCTTGGGGCCGGTGAAGGGCAGCCTGACCTCAAAATTACCCACCATCACTTTAGAGGCTCGGTAGTCTTCCACATCTAATTGGTAGCGACTGATGATTTCCTGCGTGTTGGTAGCGCCGAGGAAATCGGAGTAGCCGCGAATGTACCAAGGGCTGATGACGAACAGCGGGAAAAACTGCGAATCGCCGCCGTAGCGCCCGTCGTGCATGGCGCGGACGGCGAAGGTGACGGGCTTGAGCCGCAGATAACGCCGGTAGTCGGCAGTGATGTTGGTAAAAGTAATGGCCCCGAAAAACTGATTGACGCCCACCCGGAAGCGCTGCCCGGCCAAGGGCGAAGTGAGTCCGAATGCGGAGTTGTCGCCCACCAAAGCGGTACCTACATTGTACAAACTGAACCCTTCAGGCGCTTCTAATCGTTCGCGGTCTTGCCCCAAAAATCGCCCGAAAGCATCGTAAAATGAATCGTAGCGGCGGCGGCTGAATCCGTAGCGCGTGAAGCTGGTACTCGCTTCTACCCGCAAGGTGGTGGAGAAGGGATACTGCGCCGAAAAGCCGCCCCGACTTTCAAACAAGCGCTGCGCGGTGATGGACTCCCGCAACACCTCGGTAAGCTGTCCGCCGAGGTTGATGGTATCTATTGCCAATTGGTATCCTTCAAAAAAGAATGCCGGTATGTGCGAGATGCCCACGCCCCAGCCGATGCGGCTTTTGGAGTTGAGGTAATTCACCACGCCGCCGATATCCTGTAGTTCGCCATTCAGGGCTAAGGTGCTGAAAATCTTGTTGTTGCCGGTCATGTCGCTGAACAGCAAATCCACGCCGCCGGCTGCCCCGGTAGTGGCACCGAAGAGGTTGCTGGTACCCATACCCACGCCTGCGCTGCCGCCGGCATAGTCGAGGGCGAATTTGGCTTTGTAGGGGCGTTCCACCATTTCTGCCGCAAAAAGGTTGTCTTCCAAAGCGCCGATTTGAGCCAGCACGGGGTCCACGATGCGGGAAGCCTGCCGGTTGACACGGGGCAGGGTAGCGGCGGTAAAGTCCACGGTGTTGGGATCCACTTCCTGATTGAGAAAGTCCTCCGGGCGAGCTTTGTATATGCTGTACGCACCGCCCATATAGTGGGTATAGGCTACGCGGTTGCGCTTGCGGTCAATGCTGAAAGCGGGGGCAAAAGGCGTGATGCCGCTGATGCCGGTTTTGGAGTTGGTGAGTTGGAATACTTTTTTGTCCAACACCGAGTAGCGGTAGAGATTGCGGAAGCCGTCGCGGTCGGAAAGGAAAAGGATGTCTCCATTGGGATCAAACTGTGCGTTGAGGTTGTCGGCGCCGGGAAAGACATCAATCTGATTCACTCGTCCGCCGGCAATGTCCATCACGGCGATGTTGTGCTTCCATTTGCCGTTGGTGCGGCCCCGTCTCATGCTCAGTTCGTCGGTAGAATAGATTAGTTGCGTGCCGTCGGCCGACCAGGCCGGCATGATTTCAGAGTATTCGTCGTTGGTCAGTTGTTCTACTTTACCGGTGCGGAGTTCGTAGGCGTACAGGTCCACCTGGCCCTGCACCAAGCCGGCGACTACAATTTTTCGGCCATCGGGCGACCAGGCGGGATTGGTGAATGCCTGTACGCCGGGAATGCTGATGGTGCGCGTGGTTTTGCCGTTTTCAGCATTTTTGACCACCAAAACATTGCGCCCCTTGCTGACGCCGACAAAGGCAAATTCATCGCCTTTGGGCGACCAGGTGCCCGCCGATTCAATGTAGCTGATATCGTCCAAGTGGCCGTCTTTCATGGTGCCGCCTATTTTGCGGAGGATTTTGCCGTCGTTGGCATCGGCCACATAAAGGTCAATGGAGAACAGGTCGCGCTCGGAAAGAAAAATGACGTACTTGCCGTTGGGGCTGAGCACCGGGCCTATGTTGAGTCGGCCGGGACCTTTGCCGCTGATGATTTCGGAACCGGGGGCTTTCTCCTTACCCTCGCCGATTTGTTTGCCAAAATGGCTCTTCAGTGTTTCCACCCAGAGCTTGGAGAGGTCTTTTTCCTTCATGCCGAGGATGAGCAGGCAGGCGTTGTCGAAGCCATATTTGGCCGTTCCCACAAAAAACGGTTTGATGACTTCGTCGCCGAACATGCCGGTGAGGAAGACCCAGAAAGCCTGCCCGTAGCGATAGGGGAAGAAATCAGGTTTAACTAAGTCGCGAATGGTGGGCACCTTATCGTTCAGCACGGCGTCGCGCATCCACATGGCGGTGTTGGGGTCTATGCTGCCGATGGAGAGGTATTCGGCCAAGCCTTCGACCATCCACAGCGGCAGGTTTTCGAGGTTGCGGATGGAGGTGGAGTCGCCGTTGAGGATCATGTTGTACTGGTAGGCGTGTACCAATTCGTGGCCCAGAACGTGGTGAGTCTGCTGATTCGACATGGCGAAAGGCAGGATAACCCGGTTTTTGAACGCCTCCGTGACACCGCCCGTGCCCACACCGATTTCGCCCATGATGGTATTGGTTTGCTGGAAGTCGGCGTGGTCGTTGTACAGTATCAGCGGGTTTTTGCCTCTGATGGTATCGTCCAAGATGGCCTGATGCAGCTTGAACCAGGTTTCGGCATCCTGGGCAAAAGCGCGCACCTTTTCCGGGTTTTCCATGTAGTGGTAAATCTGGAAAGAGGGCGTTTCGAGTACCTTGAAGTTGAATTTTTCATAGTTGGGCTTGTTGCGCCCGAAATACTGCGCTTCGAGGGAATGAACGGCGCCCAGCGTCAGCGCGGCAATCATCAATACGGTTAATGCTCTCATGGCTCACAAGTGTTGGTTTGGGATAGAATAAAAATTGTGTTTCGTTACAACAACAACATACTTTAAAAGACGGCTGAAAATTGGCCGGATAAATGACATTTGGGGTTAAAAATGTCTTAAAAAAACAAATGCCCGTCCGACCAGAAATTTCGATCGGACGAGCATTGGGTGCTAGACGGTGACAACCTGTGCTACACCGTCATAATATCTTTTTCCTTCACTTCAATGAGGTGGTCCACCTGTTGGATGTATTTGTCGGTGAGCGCCTGCACCACTTTTTCTTTGTCGCGGCCGGAGTCTTCCGGGTAACCGGCCTTGATGGCCTTTTTGATGTGTTCGATGGCGTCGCGGCGGGCATTGCGTACACCTACTTTAGCATCCTCGCCAAGGTTTTTGGCCATTTTTACCAAGTCTTTGCGGCGTTCCTCTGTGAGCGGCGGCACGCTGATGCGCACTACCTGGCCGTCGTCCTGCGGGTTGAAACCGAGGTTGGCCTCCATGATGGCGCGGGAAATCGGCCCCAGCATGTTTTTTTCCCAGGGCTGGATGACAATGGTACGGGCGTCGCTGGTAGAGATGTTGGCGATCTGACCAATGGGTGTGGGCGAACCGTAATAAGGCGCCATCAGACCTTCGAGCATGGCGGTAGAGGCTTTGCCGGTACGCACTTTGATCAATTCATGCGAAAGGTGTTCGATGGCTTTGTCCATCAACTCCCGGGCATGGTCCACATAATGATTAACTTCTTCTTGCATGATAAACAGCAGTTTGGTTGGCGGCGCAAATATAGGGATTTTGGCAACTATTTGGCAATATCCAAATACCACAAGCTTCAAGGTATCGGCTTTGAGCTTGTTTTTTTGTGGAAAAATCTGATTTTTCCACTTGAGGTTACTACTCAGCCAGTCCCCCCAAGCTACGACCACGCCGAGGCGTGGCACGAGCTATGAGTTTGTTTATTCATTGTAAAATTAGATTTTCCATTTGGGAAAATTTCAAAATCTCATCTTGAAAAAAGGCCCTTTTTCATTTTGGAAAATCAAACTCGTGACTCGCAGCTCGCGGCTCGCAGCTTTTTGCAGGGCGACTGTATCGTTACCACTTGAGGAGTTTTCAAAACACGACCTGGACCTTGGTTCGTTTGCTTGCCACAGCTACCGCCGCGCCGAATACGTCGCAAAATACTTGCACTCGCGGATGATGCGGTTGTGAAATTCGGTATTTCTGTACTTGGTTCGGAGCAGCTCAAAATACTGGTACTGTCTTGCCCCATAAGGCAGTCCGGCTACATCTTGTATGTTGCGCTCGCACTTGGCGGCCATGAAGGCGGCGCGGGCGGCGTATTCCGGGTCGGTGGCCAGCAGGCGGGCTTTTTCAAAATAGAATTGCGCTTTCGAGCAGTCCATATTTTCGCGGTTGCCGAGGTGGAAATACCGGTGCGGCATCACAAAATCTTTGGTTTGCAAACGCCTTTGCACCGCCATACTGCCGCCGCTTCTGAAAAAATCGGTGGCGCGCCAGGCATGCCCGAACCAACTCATATTGTACCAGGCCAGCCCCAGTTCGTAATACAAAGTGTCGGCGCCCGGTACCCCGGCATTGGCTCTGAACTCCATTTCCAATAGCTTTTCGGCCAATTGGCGTTTGGTGAGCGAGGCGCCCGCATCCTTTATAGGGCAATGCACGCAGTCGCCCAGCCGCTCCGGAAAGGGATTGAAAAAGCCAAAAGTTTCGGCATCTATGGGCAGCATTTCCTTCCAGGTTTCGAGGGCGGCGCCGGGATCACCTCGCGCCATGAGCATGGTGGCTTTGATGTTCAGGAGGTCGTGCAGCATGGTGGCGGTGTCGTTTTTGGCTACCATGAGTTGCTCAATGCGGGTGGGCGTCAGTTTCCGGCACAGCGCAATGAGGTCTTCCAACTCCTGCGCTCTCGGATTGGGTTTGAGGTCGCGCAGGGGGTATTGTACCAAGAATGCCTTACCCGCCTGGCCTTTGGCGGTGTACAATTGCACCATTTTGTCGTTCAGAAAATCGGTGAAGTCTTCAAATGCCTGGTAATACGGATTTTTGCTCCTGATGGCATATACCTCCTGATCAAGCGTGTCTGTCGCATCTTGCCACTGACTGATGCGCAGTGCCAGTCGAAAAACGTTGAGCTGCGCCCGGAGCGTATCGTTGCTCACCATCTCGCCGGCCTGCCGGAACGTGCGCTCCGCATCGTAATAATTGCCGCCCAGCAATTCGAGATAGCCCTCGGAGATTTTCCACAGATCGGGGCGGGCGACTTGTTTTTCGCGGGCCGCTTTTTGTACAAAATCCTGTAAACGAATGAGGTACTTGCCTGCCTCCGGCCTCGGAAGGTTCTGATAGCGCTTGTTGTGCAACCGGTTGTCATTGAACGAAAGCCCCAGAAAATCTTTTTCCAATTTTTTTATTTCCCGCACCAACAGCACCTCCAGATGCGGGTTGTTGGGGTACAATTCGTATATTTTTTCCATTTCCTCCACCGCCCGACTGTCGGCAGCCGAGGCGCGCATCACATACAGCGCGGCGCGTTCCCGGTCGCTTTGGCACATCAACAGGCACTGCTCCCACTCTTCGTCGCTGCGAATGCGAAAGCTGCGATAGGCGGTTTCTGCCTTGCCCCGACTGTTGTCAAATACCTGTGCATACAGGTACGAGGCCTCCACATGGCGCCCCAGCGCCATATATGCTCCGGCCAAATGCCCTTTGATCCAGTACTCCACCACGCTCGGATCGTGGTCAATTTTGGGCATGAGGTAATTGTACAACTCCACCACCATCGGGTAGTCTTTGGCGTAATGTGCCAGCCGGATCATCTGATACGCATAGCGCAGCCGGATGTAGTCGGATTTCACTTCCAGAAACTGCCCGCGGGCTTGTTCTATCAGCCGTTTCATGGCCAAAGTGTCGCGGGGCGGAGTGCTCCATGCGTCGGCGGCGGGCACTACATGCGGTTCGCAACGCTTGGCGAAATCGAGGTAGGCAATGGTTTCCACGCACTTGTTTCTGACTAAATAGCGCGAAAAAGAATTGCCCCGCTGGAAGGCATCCAAGGCTCTGCTTTTGCCGGCTGCTGCCGTGTAGAGGTATTGTATGTCGTTGAGGCTCGATTTGTAAATGAGCGCGTAAATGTCCTGCACCGTAGCCTGATTGCAGATGCGGTCGCGCCACTCCTGCACATTTTCGTTCAGTTGCGCCTGATGCCGACTGCCGTAAGCCTCTGTCAGGGATTCAAACGAAAGGAAGACCGGCGCGGAGGGGGTTTTGTAATAAATGATGTTGGGATCGAGAAAACAGTAACCCCGAAAACTGCGGTCCACGCTGATGCAGGAATGGCCGTAAGCCGCCCAACCAAGAGCCAACCAACAAATTACTACCAGATAATGCCTGTATTTCATGTTTTTACACCTACAGATGATTCTACTTTATATTGTTTGACATTCCGCAAATGAACCCGAACCCTAAACCCGCCTACGTCGTGGCGCAACTCAGAACGCGAATTTTAGCGAAAGGCGCGAATTTCCGCGAACGTGAGGAAATCAGAAATTAGCCCGTTCCTATCCGAAAAATCAGAAATCAGAAATAAAACCCGCTCCAACCTGTAAATTCAGAAATCCGAAATTTGTCCGTTCCCACCCGAAACCCTAAACCCTTCTAAAGCCGATAAACTTGATTAACTGCGGCAGCAGATTACGCACTCTCCCTCAACAACTCCTTGATCTCCTCCACATACTCCCGGTGATTGGCCAGCCTCGGCACCTTATGCTGCCCCCCAAACTTGCCCCTCGCACGCATCCACCGGTAAAAGGTACCCTGCGGAACAGCCTGCAACATCAACCTCTCCAAGGCGATATTGCCATAGCGCTTGGCCTCATAATCTGAGTTTACTTTTTGCAAATTACTGTCCAACAGCGCATTGAATGTTTCCATGTCTGCCGGAAGGCGCTCAAACTCTATCAGCCATTCATGCCCGCCTTTTTGTCCGCCTTGCAGGTAAACCGGCGCCACGGTATATTCCGACACCATCGCCCCCGTAGCCATACAAGTTTCGGCTAATGCGCGGTCGGTATTGTCCACCATCACCTCTTCGCCGAAGGCATTCACAAACTGCTTCGTGCGCCCCGTCACCCGGATGCGGTACGGATGCAGGCTCGTAAACATGATGGTATCGCCGGGCAGGTAGCGCCACAGCCCCCCATTGGTACTGATGACCAAAGCGTAGTTCTTGCCCGCCTCCACCTCCCACAGCGGGATGGCGCGCGGGTACTCCTGCTCCCATTCTTCCATGGGCAGAAACTCGTAATAAATGCCGTTTTGCAGCAGCAGCAACATTCCGTCTTCGGCATTGGCAGTGTCTTGCGCCGAAAAGTACCCCTCCGATGCGTTGTACACCTCCATATATTCCACCTCCCCCGAAGGGAAAAAATCCTGAAACTGACTTCTGTACGGACTAAAACTGACGCCGCCATGCACATACAACTGAAACCGGGGCCACAACTCCAGCATATTGCGCTTGCCGCTCATCTCCAGCATCCGCCTGAACAGCATCACCGTCCAGGTAGGCACGCCGCCAATCATCACCACATCGGGATTGCTCAGGCCGGCTTTCGCCAAACGCTCCAATTTTACCTCCCAATCCGGCAGCAGGGCAGTGGCAATGTCCGGGAAAAAATTCATCCGCGCTATCCAGGGCAGGTGTTCTATCATAATGGCCGATACATCGCCGAACATGGTGGCCGGGTATGGCGCAAACCGCTCCCAACTACCGCCCATCACCATCGCCGAGTGCGCAAACATACTTGCATCGGGCCGCCGGTGGTAAAACAAGGCCATCGCATCGCGGCTGCCCATCAGGTGGCACTGCCGCAGGTTCACGCCCGGCACCGGTATGAACTTACTTTTGTCGCTCGTAGTACCCGACGATTTGGAAAACCACTTCACCCGGCCGGGCCACAACACGTCGCGTTCGCCGTGCATCATGCGCTGTATATGGGGCTTCGCACTTTCGTAGTCTTGCACAGGCACCCGTCGGGCATAGTCCTCCGGGCTGCGCAGGCTGCCGTAGTCATAGCGCTTCCCCCACTCGGTGTGCTGCGCGTACTGCATGAGTTGCCGCCACAACAGGCGCTGTGTTTCGTGCGGCTGCTGCATGAAGCGTTCAATCTGCCGGTACCTTTGGCGCAGATATACCCTGAAAGCACTGTTGATCCATTCTGCCATGATCGTACGGAAAGCTCAGGCGAAGTTAGAAATAAAATGGGAGATGGTGCAGACATGGGTTTTCCGAACCATTATGGCGCCACCCGCCACAGGGGGCCACCCCCAGCCCCTCCAAAGGAGGGTAGCAGACAGGGCGGCGGGTCGCCGTGCCTGCCGGCAGGCAGGGGTCATCCACTCTCATGCCGCATTGGGTCTCTCCCCCAGGCTATCCGGGACTGCGCTTCGCTTGTCTGCCCGCTATGCTCTATGCCCTCTGCGGCATACCGCTACTACCCCTGGCGCACTGCCAAGCACCCAACAGCTACCAAAAATTGCCCTCCAGCCTCTTTTTATTGCCAAAAAGACAATAATCTTTGGCGATCTCTATCTCATTTTCAAAAAAAGGCCCAAAAACTTGCACCCTCTGAAAATGCGCGCCAACTTTGGCTCCGCTTATCAACAAATCGAAAAACCAGCGCCGTCATGTCTGTTCTCCGTTCGCACATTTCCAATGTAGTCGTCGAAATCATTCGACACAGAGAGGGAGAATAGGCTCCGACAAGGGTCGCATCCGCAGCAAGAGCCGTTCTTCTTAAAGTGAGGCGGCTCTTGTTGTATATAAAATTGTCAAAAACACACGCATCATGGAACAATGGAATCGCCATAGCCGCACCCTCACCGAAGACGAAAGCCTGCCCGCCGCACAAGCCATGTTGCACGGCATTGGCCTCACCGAAGCCGATTTTCGCAAGCCCCAGGTCGGCATCGTCAGCACGGGTTGGGAAGGCAACCCCTGCAATATGCACCTCAACGGCATCGCCGCCCGGCTCAAACAGGAAGTGCAGACCCGGGATATGGTCGGACTCATTTTTCACACCATCGGCGTCAGCGACGGCATCTCTATGGGCACCGACGGCATGCGCTACTCTCTGCCCTCCCGCGAAATCATCGCCGATTCCATCGAAACTGTGGCCGGCGCCCAGTGGTACGACGCGGTGGCCGCCATCGTGGGCTGCGACAAAAACATGCCCGGCGCGATGATGGCACTGGCCCGCCTCAACCGGCCCTCGCTCTTAGTGTATGGGGGCACCATCCGGCCCGGCTTTTACGGCGATAAAAAATTGGACATCGTTTCTGCCTTCGAAGCCTATGGCCGCAAAACCGCCGGCAGCATCCCCGAAGAAGAATACCGCGAAATCATTCGCCGCGCCATTCCCGGCCCCGGCGCCTGTGGCGGCATGTACACCGCCAATACCATGGCCTCCGCCATCGAAGCGCTGGGCATGAGCCTGCCCATGAACTCCTCCTTGCCGGCAGCCTCCCACGAAAAAGACGCCGAACCCGCCCGCGTGGCGGCAGCGCTGCGCCATCTGTTGGAAATCAACCTCCGACCCAGCGACATCATGACGCCGCAGGCCTTCGACAATGCCATGACGGTACTCACCGTGCTGGGCGGCTCCACCAATGCCGTTTTGCACCTCATCGCCATGGCCAAAGCAGCCGGCGTACCGCTGAGCATAGACGACTTCCAGCGCATCAGCAACAAAACGCCTTTCTTAGCCGACCTCAAGCCCAGCGGAAAATACGTCATGGAAGACCTCTTCCTCGTGGGCGGCGTGCCGGCGGTCATGCGCATGTTGCTCGACAATGGCTTCCTGCACGGCGATTGTATGACCGTGACCGGCAAAACCCTCGCCGAAAATCTCGCGGATGCGCCGCAACTCAGTCCCGGACAGGACGTGGTGCGGCCTTTAAGTGAGCCGATCAAAGCTACCGGCCATATTCAGATTTTGTACGGCAATCTGGCCGAAGAGGGCGCGGTGGCCAAAATTACCGGCAAAGAGGGCGAGGTCTTCAGCGGCCCGGCGCGCGTTTTCGACGGCGAAGCGGCGGCCAATCAGGCCATTGCCGACGGCGCCATTCGCCCCGGCGATGTGATCGTCATTCGTTACTGCGGCCCCAAAGGAGGCCCCGGCATGCCCGAAATGCTCAAACCTACTGCTGCCATCATCGGCGCAGGACTGGGCGACAGCGTGGCGCTCATCACCGACGGGCGCTTTTCCGGCGGCACGCACGGCTTTGTAGTGGGCCACATCACCCCGGAGGCACAAACCGGCGGCCTCATAGGCTTGCTTCAGGACGGCGACCACATTCGCATAGACAGCGTGGAAAATAAGATTGAGGCGCTGCTCAGCGAGGAGGAAATCAACCAAAGAAAAGCGCAATGGACGCCGCGTTCCCTGCCCGTGCAGTCGGGCTACTTGGCCAAATACGCCAAAATGGTAGCCTCCGCCAGCCAAGGTTGCGTAACGGATATGTAGAGACGTTTCATGCAACGTCTCCTCCTGAACGCGCAACGCATCATCTTATCCATTTAGAAAAAAAACACACCACAAAATGACAGCATCCAAGGTGTACATCAACGAGGTCGTCGGCAGCGGCGCAACGCAGCCCGAAACCAGCAACAAATCCGGCATGGCCGGCAAAACCGTGAGCGGCGCAGAGGCCGTCCTGCTTTGTTTGTTGGAAGAAGGCGTTCATACCATGTTCGGCTATCCGGGCGGCGCCATCATGCCCGTTTATGATGCCCTGCATTATTACGAAGACCGCATCCGGCACATCCTGCCGCGCCACGAACAGGGCGCCATCCACGCTGCGGAGGGGTATGCCCGCGTGACCCGCCAGACTGGCGTGTGCATGGCTACATCAGGGCCGGGCGCCACCAATTTGGTTACCGGTATTTCCGACGCCATGCTCGATTCTACGCCGCTCGTTTGCATTACCGGCCAGGTGGGAAAAAACCTGCTCGGCTCGGATGCGTTTCAGGAAACGGATGTGATCGGCTGTACTACGCCCATCACCAAGTGGAACTATCAGATCACCTCGGCACACGAAATACCGGAGGTGTTTGCCAAGGCTTTTTACATTGCCAATTCCGGCAGGCCAGGCCCGGTAGTCATAGACATCACCAAAAATGCCCAGATGGAGGAGTTGGAATTTCATTACCACCCCCGGCCCGTCATTCGCAGTTACCACCCCGTGCCCAAGCCCACGCAGGAGGCGATTCAGGCCGCCGCCGATCTCATCAACGCCGCCGAAAAACCGATGATCCTGGCCGGGCACGGCATACAAATTGCGCACGCACAGGAGGTTTTTAAGGCATTTGTAGAAAAAACGGGCATTCCGCTGGGCTGCACCATACACGGCCTTTCGTCCATCCCGTCCGACCACCCGCTGCACACCGGGATGCTGGGCATGCACGGCAATTACGGCCCCAACCTCAAACAAAACGAATGCGACGTACTCATCGCCATTGGTATGCGCTTCGACGATCGCGTGACCGGGCGATTGGACGGGTACGCCCGCCAGGCCAAAGTTATTCACATAGAGATTGATCCTTCCGAAATCAACAAAAACGTGAAGGCGCATGTGGCGCTGCCCGGCGACGCCAAAGTCACGCTGGAAGCTCTGTTGCCTTTGGTGCAACCGAAATCTTATCCCGATTGGGTAGAGAGCTTCCGCGCCTGCGACCGCATAGAACACGACCGCGTCATTCTGAGCGCGACAAGCCCCACGCCCTCCGGCGGCCTCACCATGGGCATGGTGGTGAAGGAGGTGTCCCGCCAGACAGAAGGCATGGCCATCGTGGCTACCGATGTGGGCCAGCATCAGATGATCTCCGCCCGGTATTACGAATTCAAAGACACCAACCAGTGGGTGTCTTCGGGGGGTGCGGGCACGATGGGGTATGGACTGCCGGCGGCTTTCGGAGCCAAAGTGGGGCGCCCCGATAAGCAGGTGGTCTTGTTTGTTGGCGACGGCGGCTTTCAGATGACTTTGCAGGAACTGGGCCTGTGCGCGCAGTGGAATGTGGCGGTCAAGATCGTGTTGTTAGACAATGAATTTCTCGGCATGGTGCGCCAGTGGCAGCAACTCTTTTATGAGCGCCGCTACTCGTCGGTGGACTTGGTGAATCCCGATTTTATCAAAATTGCAGAGGGCTTCGGCGTACCGGGGCGCCGCATTGACCAGCCCGACCAGATGGAGGCGGCCATTGCTGAAATGCTCGGCCACGACGGCCCTTACCTGCTCCACGTCCGGGTAGAAAAAGAGGAAAATGTGTTCCCGATGGTACCCAGCGGCAAAGCTGTGGACGAGATTGTGTTGGACCAGTCGGGGCTGGGGTGATGGGTAAAAAGCCGGGCTTACTCCTTCTTTTTCAGCGCCTTAGCCCGCTCCAAAATATCTTCATACGCGTATTCTCCGAAGTAGCTGCCATAAGCGCCGTCGGGCCGAATGATGACATAGCTGCCGCAGGGATAGTGGTATTTGAAAAAAGTGCGCTCTATGAGGGCCTCGGGGTCTTGGTGATGCTTTGATAAACTTCCGTACAGCTTCTTCAAGC
Source organism: Saprospiraceae bacterium UBA2329 (assembly GCA_002344975.1). GTDB lineage: Bacteria > Bacteroidota > Bacteroidia > Chitinophagales > Saprospiraceae > UBA2329. The sequence goes on from DDUV01000005.1 coordinate 49,035, forward strand.
CTGTGGGGCTTTTATAAATGTGAATGACTTGAGTGGGAGCAATTTTTTGTATATGCCTCGTCAATTCAGCGTCATTGTGCGCATAGTCAGATGGGGTAGCCATGCCGCTTGAGTTACAAGGGTCTTTGCCTGGATAGTACATGATCAGCAGGTACTTATTCCGGTCAACGGGTTTCCCGATGGCGGCTTCTATCTTTGAATAGATCAATTCCGCTGAAGGCAGTGTGCCCCACTCTTCCCTCCAGACGAGCTGATGGGCATTGGCCGAGGAATCAACGATGACCGACAGATAATTCTGAGTGCGCTCTGTCTGATCGAATTCTGCTTTGGAAAGCTCTTTGCCGGCCGCATCGTAGTACTTGGCAAGGGGCAGTTTGGATGGCTTTTGAGCCGACAGGAAAACGGTAGCAAACAGCATCAAGGCCGGAAGCAAGACGGCAGAGGGAGAAAGTTTCATGGATGGTAGTTTTTGATGATGGAGAGTATTGTCTATAACTATTGAGACGACATGCCGACCTGCACAAGCAGGTCGGCATGTCTTGTAAACGCCGCTTACTTTCGCTTCTTGGGTTTTTCTTCTACGGGTGCAGCTACCTCAAACTCGCCCATGTTGTCGAATTTGTTGATGCGGGCGGCAATGCGCGCTTCGGGTGTCATTTCCGACAGTTCGGCCAATGCTTTTTTGATCTGGCGTTTGAGCAGGCGGGCCATTTCTTCGGGGGCGGAATGTGCTCCGCCGACGGGTTCTTTGATGACGCCGTCAATGAGGCCGAACTCCAGCATGTGGTCGGAGGTGAGTTTGAGCGCCTCGGCTGCCTGCTCTTTGTAATCCCAACTGTGCCAGAGGATAGACGAGCAGGATTCCGGCGAGATCACCGAATACCAGGTGTATTCCAACATATAGACGCGGTCGCCCACGCCGATGCCGATGGCGCCGCCCGATGCCCCCTCGCCGATGACGATGCAAATGACCGGCACGCGCAACTGAGCCATCTCAATGAGGTTGCGGGCAATGGCTTCGGCCTGTCCGCGCTCCTCCGCTTCGATGCCCGGATAAGCGCCCGGCGTATCAATGAGCGTGATGACGGGAAAGTTGAAACGTTCGGCCAGCTTCATCAGGCGCAGGGCTTTGCGGTAGCCTTCGGGGTTGGCCATGCCGAAGTTGCGGTATTGGCGCATCTTGGTATTGATGCCCTTCTGATGGCCGAGTATGACCACCGGCTGCCCGTCGAGAGAGGCCAGACCGCCCACAATGGCTTTGTCGTCTTTGACACAGCGGTCGCCGTGCAGTTCGACGAACTTTTTGCACATCTGGTTGATGTAGAACAGCGTATAAGGGCGCTCCGGGTGGCGGGAAAGCTGTACTTTCTGCCAGCCGTTGAGGTTGGAATAAATTTCCTTGCGCTTGTTTCGGATTCTGCTTTCCAGCTCTTTGATCTGCTCCGTCACATCCAATTCGCCGTCCTCGCCTACCTGGCGCAGTTTGTCGAGTTGCTCGTAGAGCGTTTCGAGCGGTTTTTCAAAGTCTAAAAAAACCATGAGCGGTTATTTCAGGTGAGCGGATTCGACTTCTGGAGATACAACTCCAGAGCCGTAGCCATAGACGGCGCTTCGGGGGCCGGCGCTTTCACGTTGGCCACCAAACTTTTCTCCTCCAGCGCTTTGAGGGTGCTGTTGCCGAACACGGCAATGCGCGTTTCGTTCTGTTTGAAATCAGGGAAATTGTCAAACAGCGATTCGATGCCTTGCGGGCTGAAGAACACCAGCATGTCGTAGGTGACGTCGGACAGGTCGGACAGGTCGCTGCTCACCGTGCGATACATGAGCGCGTCCTGATATTGAATGCCCAGTTCTTTGAGGTAAGCCGTCACGTCCTGGCTGCCGAGGTTGTTGCAGGGCAGCAGGAATTTTTCGTTGCGATGTTTTTTGAGCGCCGAAGTGAGGTCTTCGATGGATTTGTTGCCGGCAAAAACTTTGCGCTTGCGGTAGATGATGAACTTCTGGAGGTAATTGGCAACCGCCTCCGTGACACAGAAGTATTTGGTTTCCTGCGACATCTTGATGCGCATTTCGTCGCAAAGCCGGAAAAAGTGATCCACGGCATATTTACTGGTGAAGATAATCACCGTGTACTCGTCGGGGTAAACCCGTTGCTTGCGATACTCTTTAGCCGATACCGGCTCAACGTGGATGAACGGGCGCCAGTCAATCTGGAGTCCGTATTTTTTTTCCAGGTCGTAGTAGGGCGATCTTTCTGGTTTGGGCTGAGAAACTAAGATCGTTTTCACCTTTTTGTAGGTTTCTTCCTTCGCTTGAATCGTTGCAGACATTCAGTTAAAGATTTGAAGGTGAACCCCTCCACAGATGCTTCAAGCCTGATTCTGAATCAGTTTGACAAACACCAATAAAGGAGCGATTTCGACGGCGCAAAGATACAGAAAAAAGTGGAACTTGTGAGTGGCCAAAAAATTGTTGGCTATAAGGAGACCTCTCAGCGAACGAAATGCGTAGAGCAGGCCGGTTATGCCAAACGTGGCAAACAGCGCGGGGGTGGTCATTTCGGAGGGGCCATAAGCAACAAATACGTTGGCGGCTACTAAAACCAAGCTTAGCAAAATGCCGAAAACCACCATCGTAAATTGGTAGTTGCTTGTTTCTTTGTCCACCGGAAACACCGCGCCGATATACGTCAAAACAAGGTGCTTGGCCAGTACCAATGCCGCCGTTCCCGCCACGCACATCAGCCAGCTTTGCCACAGCCCCCAGGGGAAGGTGGCGCCAAAGTGCCGCGCAACGAGGAACACAAAGGTGCCCGCATTGAGTACAAACATGATATACAAAATGTAATAGGCCAATGCGCCGGAGCTTTGCGCCTCGCGGTGTATCTGGTTGAGCATGTTTTCGTTGAGAAAGCCCCGATATGCTTTTTGATAAACGCCTCTGAAAATGGTAATCAGCAGCGTCAGCAGCGCCAGATTGGCTACGGTAATGGCAAACAGAAAGGTTTTGTATTGCTCTTGCGTGGTAAGCCGGGGGCGTGGAGGCTTGGCCGCCGGTTTGGCTTTTGCTTTGTTGACCGGTTGCACGGCGCCCGCTGCGACAGGGTTGACCGCATGTGCCACGTCGAAAGGGTTGCCGGTATTCCAGGCAGGCGGCGCCGTTTCGGAAGGGGCCAGCCGGGGCTTCAACTCGAAGGGGTTCAGCATGCCCTGACCCCATACGGGAGCGATCGTTGCCAGCGTTAAGACTAAAATCCAGGCAAATGCTTTCAATGGATTGATTTTAAAAATTGCTGCAAAGATACAATTTCCGTTAATTTGCCGTCTATGTTGCCTCTGCTATGAAAAACAGTACCATTTTTCGAGTCATCCTGTTGGGCGTTGTGGCCATTGCCGGCATCATCGCCATACAATCCTATTGGGTAATGAGTTCCTGGAATCTCAATGAAGATGAGTTTCAGAAAAAAGTAAATCTGGCCCTGTACAACACGGCCCGCAGCTTGGCCGACCTCAACGGGCATACCTTGCCGGCCCGGAACGTGGTGCGGCAGCGCAGCGGCAATTATTTTGTTGTGAATATTGCCTACGAGATCAACACAGAAGACCTGGAGTTTTTTTTACAGCGGGAACTGGAGGAACTGGCGCTGAACATTGACTTCGAGTATGCCGTGTTCGATTGTGAAACCGATGAGATGATGTACGGAGACTACGTCAGCTACTCGCCCAACCAAAATTCACAAGCCAAAACCGGTGAACTGCCCAAGCACAGCGAGTTTACCTATTACTTCGGTGTTCGCTTCCCTACGCGAACGGATTATTTGCTGAACCGCATTCAGTTGTCCATCTTATTTTCGGTGATTCTGTTCGTGGCGGTGATCTTTTTTGCCTATTCCATGGCGGTCATTCTGAAGCAAAAACAACTTTCGGAAACCCAGAAAGACTTTATCAACAACATGACGCACGAGTTCAAAACCCCCATTTCTACCATGGGCATCTCTGCGGATGTGCTGCTCAATTCGCCTGCTGTACAGGCCGAACCCCGCCTTTTGCAATACGCCAAAATCATCAAGGAACAAAATCAGCGGCTCAACCATCAGGTGGAAAAAGTGCTGCAATTGGCCCGCATCGAAAAAGGCAATTTTCAGATCAAACCCGAAAAAATGGAGTTGGATGCTTTTCTGGAACAGGCCATTCAGGGCATGCAAATACAGGCCGAGCAAAAAGGCGGCGCCATCTCCGGCCTCTTCCACGCATCCGGCTGCATCATTCAGGCCGACCGTCTGCACCTGACCAATGTCGTCAACAACCTTCTGGACAATGCGCTTAAATACTGTGCCGATAAGCCGCAGGTCATCGTTACCACAATCTGCAACAAGGGCCGCGTAACGCTTTCCATCAAAGACAACGGCATCGGCATCGCCAAAGAGAACACCAAAAAAATCTTTCACAAGTTTTATCGGGTACCCACCGGCAACGTCCACGACGTCAAAGGGTTTGGCCTGGGCTTGTACTATGTGCGCAACATCTGCCAGGCCCATCGCTGGCAACTGCGCGTAGAAAGCACTCCGGGCGCCGGCACCGATTTTCAAATTTCCATACCTTTAGCGCCATGAACGCACACCTGCTCTATGTGGAAGACGACGAAAGCCTGAGCTTCGTCACCCGCGACAACTTAGAAATGAAGGGCTACCGGATCACCCACTGCGCCAACGGCCGCGAGGCGCTGGAGGTATTGCGCAACCAAAGCTTCGACCTCTGTATTCTGGATGTGATGTTGCCCGAAGTGGACGGTTTTGATATTGCCCGCGAAATCCGCCGCTTAGACCAGCACACGCCCATCATTTTTCTGACCGCCAAATCACTGAAAGAAGATCGCATACACGGACTTAAAATCGGCGCCGACGACTACATCACCAAGCCCTTCAGTATTGAAGAACTGATTCTGAAAATCGAGGTTTTTTTGCGGCGCAGCAAGGGCGCTACTTCCTCCGCGCCGACTTTGTATCGAATCGGGGAGTATGAATTTCATCCTCAAAATCTTACGATAGAACGCGCCGGCGACTCGCGCCGCCTCACCCAGCGCGAATCCGACCTGCTGTTGATGTTGGTGCAGCAAAAAGGCCAGGTGGTGAAACGCTCTCTGATTTTGGAAAAACTGTGGGGGCAAGACGACTACTTTCTGGGCCGCAGTTTGGATGTGTTTATTTCCAGGCTCCGGCGGTACCTCGGCGCTGATCCGACCATCAAATTGGAAACCGTGCATGGCGTGGGTTTTCAATTGCTGACCGACATGTAAATGCCCTCCGAACGCGGCGCCCGAAAACGATGTGCCGCGCCCGAGTCTGGTTGTTGTTGACATGAAAAAAACAAAAGGCGCATACCGTATTTACCTTTTGACGGCTCTTTCGGCGGCGGGCTATTTTGCGTTGGGCCAAACGGGGCGCACACATTTTTCTACGCTGCTGGCCCTATACATCGTCCTGTTTGTCTTGTTCCTTTTGCTGGTAAGGCAAATCAAGATGGCAGATGCTGTACGGTTCGGCATCGGTTGCTCGCTTGTACTTCAATTAGTTTTGCTGTTTCATCTGCCCAATCTCTCTGACGATTATTTCCGTTTCATCTGGGATGGCCAACTCATTACTCATGGTATAAACCCCTACTCAGCCCTGCCGCCGGAGGTGCTGGATGTCATTGCGCCCACAGCGCCCATGTCGGAGGAGCTTTTTGCCCGGCTGAACGAACTGCAAAGAAGCAATTACACCTGCTACCCGCCCTTCAATGAGTTGTTTTTTGTGTTGCCGGCCTGGATATTCCCGCAAAGCATTTTGGCCAATGTAGTGCTGATGCGGCTCTTCATCATAGCGGCCAATCTGGGTACGGCGCTGCTGGGCCTGCGGGTGCTGCGAGCGCTGGGTCGGCCCGAAAGCGATGTTTTGTACTTCGCGCTCAATCCGCTCGTGGTGGTCGAGTTGGCCGGCAATTTGCATTTCGAGGCGCTGATGGTCTTTTTTCTCGTGGCGGCGCTCCATTTTGCCGTCAGGAAACGGCACTTGTCTGCCGGCGCGGCGCTTGCCCTTTCGGCCTCTGTCAAACTGGCGCCTTTGATGTTAATCCCCCTTTTTTTTCGTTTTTTCGGCTTCCGCAAATGGACGGCATTTGCTGCTGTTACAGTCGGACTCACGCTGCTGTTGTTCCTGCCGGTGCCGGTGTTGGGCGGCGTGGAGGGGTTTTTTAAAAGCATTGGACTGTATTTCAATAACTTTGAGTTCAATGCCGGTATCTTTTATGGACTGAAACAATTGGGCTACTGGTTCAGCGGTCGCAATATGATCGCCGTCATTGGTCCGGCTTTGTCGGTAGTGACTTTGGGTATTATCTTTTATCTCACTTTTTTTCGCAAAAACGAAGCTCCCGGCACACTGATCTCCTCCCTGCTTTTAGCCATGACGGCGTATTATCTATTGGGAACTACCGTACATCCCTGGTACATCGCTACGCCTTTGGCACTGTCGGTTTTTACGTCCTTTCGCTATCCGATGGTATGGTCTTTTGCAGTGTTCTTTAGCTATTCGGCCTACGCCGCAACGCCCTTTTCCGAAAACCGTTGGCTGGTCGGCTTAGAGTACCTGTTCGTTTTGGCCGTGCTGCTGTGGGAATGGCGGAAGCGAGAGGAGCCTGTTCCTGAACGCAGATGAACTTCCATTTTTCATTGCAAAACAGGTAGTTCTATAAAGCGCTCGCGGTTCAAGGCCTGCATGTTTTCCTCAAAAAACGCATCACAATACAGGCAAACGTTTTGCAGAACCTCCGTTCGTTTGCGCGCTTCTGCCTCGCTGATGCCGAGGTGTTCGCCCATGCGCCAGGGATCGCCCTCGTTGAGTTTTTTAAAAACAGGATGCTGCGATACGCGCTCCAATACATCGGCTACGCGTTCGGTGCGGGCGTCGCCGATAGGGAATTTCGTGCCGGGGCAGCAGGGATTGATGCGCCAGAGTTGAATGCTGATTTCCTGCGGGATATCGTCGTAGCCGCCCAGAAAGTTGCGGGCGCCGGAAAGGATGGTACAGAAATTGTGCTGCGGGTCGCGTTTCCAGATGCCTTTTTCGAGCGCCATACCCCTGGCCCAGTTGCCGCCCAGCCACATGTCTTCCGTAGCGCCCCAATAACCCCAACTCAACTCATTTTCAATGAGATAGCTATCCTTGTCTATGAGGGGGTCTTTGTGATCGCCGCGCACGCCGTGGGCTTCAAAAAGCTCGGCTAATACTTCCAGTCTTGCCCCGGCATGTTTATGGTAGCGGTCAATGCTGGCGATGTCGAAGCGGGAGACTCCTTTTTCGATGAGCGTGGCGAGGATGGGTTCTGTGAGCAGGTCGCCGTTGGTTTGCAACATGATCTGTGTGCGTTCGGCGTAGCGGTCCCGCAGGCGGTCGAGGATGGCGTAGAGCAGTTTGCGATCTGCCAAAGGTTCGCCTCCGGAGAGGATGAGGCGGTCCACCCGGTCGGGCATATTTTCTATGATGGTCATGCACTCCTCCTCGCTGATGCGGGCGCCTTTGGGGCTGCTCCGGTTGTAGCAGTGGTCGCATTGATCGTTGCAAAGCTGCGTGAACACCCAGTAGAGGCTTTCGCAATGATTGAAATCCGTTTTCATCTTGATTGGATATTTGTCCAAAAACCTATTTCCTCCTGAACGCCGGTGCGGGCATCCTGCACGAAATCGGCTTTGGTTTCATATTTTTTTAAAAGGCCGTCCTGCATCAGGGCTATTTCGTCCCCCATGAGCAGGGCCTCCTTCAGGTCGTGCGTGACGAAGATGGTCGTGATCTGACTGCCGGCCACCATGCGTTTCAGCAGTTGTTGCATGGCAGTGCGGGTTTCGGTGTCGAGCGCTCCGAACGGCTCGTCGAGCAGCAGCACTTTCGGCTCCACAATGAGCGCCCTGCCGAAGGCGACCCGCTGCCTTTGCCCGCCGGAAAGTTGTGCGGGCATTTTTTTAGCCTGTCCATTGAGTTCGAGATGGTCGAGCATGGTCTCCGTTTTTTGGCGAATGTCGGCCTCAGTCCATTTGCGCAGCCGCAGCCCGAAGGCGATGTTTTCAAAGGCATTCAGGTGCGGAAACAACAGCGGCTCCTGATACAGATAAACGATGTTGCGCAGGTGGGCGGGCGTTTCGTTCATCGCCTTGCCCTCGAGTTCTACCCGGCCGTTGTCGGGCGATTCCAGTCCGGCGATGATTTTCAGCAGGGTTGTCTTGCCGCTGCCGGAACGACCGAGAACGCTCATCATGCGGTGGGCGTCGAGCGCGAAACTCAGGTTTCGGAGTACTTGCTCCTTGCCGAAGGTTTTGGATAGATTGCTTACCTGAAGAAACATACTCACGAAGTTTTGAACAACACCTGTTTATTCACCCACAACAAGCCCGCCGGGGGCAGTGCCAGCAACAAACTCGCCAGCGCCGCATGGAAAATATTCGCCTCGCCGATGTATTGAAACACCTTCACCGTCAGTGTTTGCACCTTGCCGATGCCGATGAGCGTCGTCAGCCCGTATTCAAACCAAGAGATGAGGAAGGCCTGGAAAAAGCACACCAACAGCGCCCCCTGGGCTGCCGGTAACAACACCCGAAGGAAGGTCTGCCGCTTGTTTCCGCCCAGCGTGGCCGATAGCTGCTCCATGGCCCGCATCCGGTCGTTCCAGAAACCCGTAAAAAAAATGACCCCGAACGGATAGGCAATCAACAACTGCGCGAACAGCACGCCGGGGACATTGCCCGCCAGGCCCAGCCGGAGGAAGAAGAATTGCAGGGTAGCGGCCAGAATGACGGGGGCAAAAATATAGGGCAAATAAGCCAGCGTCAGCCATTGCTGCCGCCAGGGATGGTACGCAATATGCTTTGCCGTGATAAATCCCAGCCCGGTAGCGGCTGTGGCAATGCCCGCCGAAATGCTCAGGGAACGCAGCAGACTTTGCGCCAGATCGGATTGCGAAGTCAGCAGCAGTTGCCAGTTGTCCATCGTCCACAGGGCAGGAAACAGCGCCGGGAAGCGCCAGTTTTGCCCAAAAGAAAACACCAGCAGCAGGGCGAAGGGAAACAGCACCGCGCCGGCGAAGGTGTATTTGAGCATCGTTTTCAGCATGTTGATGACGTTTTTTCGGCATTGTTGCGCAGCAAAAATACCGCCGCTGCCGCTACGAACACCATGTACAACACTCCGATGGCATACGCCTGCGGGATGTCTGCCAGATCGAAACGCTGGAGCTTTCGGATGGTAAGCACGGATACCATCTGCGGCGACTGACTGCCCAAAAGCAGGGGAATCTCGTAGCTGCCCATTACGAAAATGAAGTACAGCACCAGCGTGGGGAACGACTGCCGGAGCAACACCGGCACGATGACCCGCCTTGCCGATTGCCGCGCCGTTGCGCCCAGCGTAGCCGCCAATTGGGCATATTCGCCGAGGCGTTCGCTTTGGTAAAGCTGGGCAAAAAGAATGATGAAAAACGGCGTGGCCATGAATACATGCGCGGCGATGATGCCTATGCCCCAGGAATCATTCACCCAGTTGGGAAAGTCCTGAATGCCGCTCGTCAGTCCCAGCTTATACGCCAGCCTGGAAACAAGACCTGCTCCCGACAGCATCTGAAACACCACAAAGGCCACCACCATGGCGGGCAGCGTCAGCGGCAGGTACATCAGCCAAGACAGGCCGCCGCGTTGCCATCGCTCCGGTGCCTTCAGTACGGCTGCTAGCGCCAATACCCCCGCCAGGCCGATGCTGCACCCCGCCACCCGGAAACTGAGGCCCAGCGAACGCCAAAACTCGCCGCCGCTGAGCACCGCCTCCCAATGGCGCAGCGTGAAGCCCTCTGCTCCCAAGCCGGCCAGCCCCATGCTGCGCAGCAATGCGTAGCCGATGCCCAAAGCAATGGGCAGCGCCGTGAGCGCAAGGAACAGCCCCAGACTTGCGTATTTGCCTTTATATATCCCAGCCATGTTTTGTCCAATCCTCTTCGTAATCAATATCGGGCAGTACGGGCAACAGGGCGCAGGACTTACCCAGCCGGCCCATTGCCTCCATTGTTTGTGAAAAAACAAGCGGCGTGCTCCATTCTATGCCGGTGAAAAGGCTCGGCTCGTACTCGCTCATTCCCAGCAGGTAGTAGCCGCCGTCGTCTGTGCCGCCGATGGCGAAATCGTGGCCGGCCAATTGTTCAAACGCCTCCTGAACGATACCGGAAGTGATGCCCGGCACGTCGCTGCCCACAATGACTGCCCGTGGGTGCAGCCGCAAAACCTCCTCAAAAGCATTGCCCATGCGCTCGCCGAGGTCGCCGTTGCATTGTGTTTTTTTGATAAAAAGGTCATTCGGCCACTCGTCGTTTTTTTCAATAAAGTCACTGTAAAACAGGTACTTGGCTACGGGCATCGGCTCCGTCGTCTGCCGGATGCGGTGGAGCAGGGCACGGTAAATCTGCAAAGCCGTTTCATGGCCCATCGTGGCAGCGAGGCGGGTTTTTACCTGGCCGGGAACGGGATTTTTAACGAAAATAATGAGGGCGTCCCGCATGGCTTACCGTTCGATGATTTGCTCGCGGAAGTCCTTGGCCAGCCGAATCATGTACTCCGGAGCGGGTTCCTTGAGTGCGCGGGATTGCATTTCGGCACGGGATGGAGCGTATTTTCTGGCGGCGAGATTTTCAAAGCGCTGCTTCCAGTCGCCGGGCAGCTTGCTTGGGTCGAGCACGGTGCCGTCGCCCCATGCCTCCTGTTTTTGTTTTTCCCATTGGGCCTCCGGTGAAAGGAGGAAATTGGCCACTATCATGGCGCCCGCTTTGTTGCCCGATAGTTTGGGAATGCCCATGTAGTGCGAGTTCTGGATGCTGCCGAAATCGGGCACATAAGCCCTTGCTGTGGGCGGAAACAAACCCTGCCCCACCTTGCTGTCCACCTCGTTGTCGTTGTTGGTGAGGGTGAACCAGAGTTCGCCGTTGGAAAAAAGCTGGTGCATGGGGGAGCGGGAATCCGGGAAGGTCTTGCCCTGTTTCCAGAGATAAGGTTGTATGTCCCGGAGGTAGTCCCAGAGTTGAGCGCTGTATTGCCCGTATTTCGCCTCGTCGAATGGGCCGTCGAGGGCATTGCCGCCGCCGGCAATGTCAATGAGCAGCGACTTGAGGAAGGTCAGTCCGGTGAACTGCGTATCGAAGGTGAACTTTCCGGGGTGTGCTTTCACAAAGTCTGCCAGTTGCGCCCGGGTGCGGGGCGGGTCTTTCACGAACTCGCTGTTGTAAATCAGCGTCATCTGCACGTTGCCCCAGGGACATTCGTAGCCGTTCACGGGCTGCTGGAAATCGGTATTGATAAAAGGATTTTGAAAATCAATGAATTGAGCATTGGGCAGCCGCTCGGTCCAGGGGCCGAACAGGGCGTCAATCTGGCGAAGCTGATAAAAGGTCTCGCCGTTGATCCACATCAGGTCGAGTTCACCGACAGATTTCCCGGCTTCCATTTCGGTCATCAGCGTTTGCACGATGGTGTTGCCCTGTCCGGAGGCGATTTCGAGCGTGATGCTGAACTGCTGCTTCACTGCCGGGGCCACATACTGCTGCATGTAGGCGTTGATGAGCGGGTCGCCCTGCCACATCATCAGTTGGACGGTGCTGCCTTTGGCTTGTTCGATCACTTGCTCCCAGGGGAGGCGGGTAGGATCGGCTTCGTGGCTTGGCTGCGGATTGTTGCAGGCTGTCAGAAAGAGGTGCGCAAGAAGGAGGAATCGCTGCATGATGAGTAAAAAATTAAACCCAGAAATCGAGCTTGGCAGGTAGCTGCACCGCAGGCTGCAAGCATCATCGGCCCCAAATATCGCATTTTAAAACAACCACCTGGCCCCAAACTGGAATTGCCTCGGCGCTCCGGCGTTTTTCTCCACGATGCCCCGCGCTCTGCCGCCCACCTGAATCTGGTTGCTTTGGGTGGCGTTGTTGCTGTACCCGCTCAGGTTGACAGTATTGAGGATATTGAAAACATCGGCGCGCAATTCCAATTGGTGTTTGCCCACCGGCAGCTTGTATTGCAAACCCAGATCGAACACCTTCGACCAGGGCAGGCGGTCGCTGTTGCGGCTTTCGCCGGGATGGCGGTCGCTGTTGCCCACATACGCATCACCGAAGGAGGCGCCGTCGCCGTTGAGGTCGGTAGTGCCGTAGAGCAGTGCGTCGGGGATGCGATTGACGGGCTGCCCGCTTTGCACCAAACCGGCCAGCGTAACGCCCAGCCCGCCTGTTGGAAACCAACTGAGGATGCCGTTGAAAATATGGCGCCGGTCGTTGATGCTTGGCCCCCACTCGGCCTCAAAGTCATTGCCGTCCATGGCGCGGAAGTTGATGTCCTCGGTGTTGTTTTCCAGATACGACAAAGTGTAATTGATGCGCCATGCGAGTTTGCCATCGCCCCGGTCCTGTTGCAAATTGAAACTTGCGCCATAATACCTGCTCTCGCCTTCGGTTTCGGACATCACCACATTGCGAGCCACGCCGAAAACCTGGCTGCCGTCTATCAGCGCGTAGCGGCCGTTGATGATGGGGATGGGGCGTGTGGCATCTGCCTCGGCGGGAGTGCGCACCGTTACATTATCCGGGTTGGCAATGGGGTAGGCTGCTGCGGCGTTGAGGTTGCGCAGGCGGAAGAGATTTTGGGAGCGGTTGTGTACCAAGTCCACATAAAACAGCCGTTTTTCATTCCATTGCAACTGATAGCCCAGCGCCATTTGCCGGGTGAGCGGGTTGTCGTAGCCATTGGGATTGAGGATGCGGCGTTCGTTGCTGAACACGCCCTCCCGCTGCCCTTGCAGACTCCCGAAACCAGGCCCTTTCAGGTACTCCACGTTGGCCGTGCTGCCGCTCAGGTTGCCGTCGAAGGTGATGCGGTCTATGTTGGTATCTGTCGGCAGGAGGCCGAGGGCGACGAATTGCTCCAACTGACGTTTGTAATCTGCCGAGGTCGTATTTTGCTGCAAAGCATCGCTGTAAACGGCATAGAGGATTTTGTCGTAAAAAATGCCGTAGCCGCCCCGCAGCGAACTGCGCCGCCCCAACTGATAGTTGAAGTTGAAACGAGGCGCGAGGTTGTTCAGGTCGCCTTGCTCGCTGCCGCCTTTGGAGAGGTTGTCGTAGTCGTAGCGCAGCCCCAGCGTAAGGTTCAGGCGATCAGAGAGGGTAAACTGGTCTTCGAGATAAAGGGACAAAATATTTTGCGTTTTGCCGAAAGAGGCCGGTCGCAGTTCCACATTGTAATTCAAAACCTGCACATCGGCGGGAATGTCGTTCACATTGAGATTGCTGCCCAGGGCAGATTCCCGGAGTTGCGAGAGTTGTTGTGCGGTGAGTTTCACGGTGTAATTGCCGTTGACGTTTCCGCCGCCGAGCAAGCCATGACGGGCCGAAACGATGCCGAAACCGCCCTTCAAGGTGTGGCGACGGGCGTAGTATTTGAATTTTTGCAACAACTGCACCGTGTTTTCCGTGGCGTCGAAAATATAACCCGGATGCCCCAGCACGGCTACAGCCTGTTCGGACGGATCAAGCACGACGACTTGTGGGCTGCCTTCGTTGGCCGCTCTGCCGTAATTCCAGCGGAAGCGGGCGTACTGAAGATTGGTTTCTGAACTGAAACGACCGCTCACATAAGTATTTTTGGAGGCCAGCAGCAGGGAATTTCTATCCTGAAAATTGCCGGAGGAGGGAAATCCCACGCCGCCTTCCAAACCGCCGCCCTGTCGCTCTATGGCTACCATGCCCACATTGGCCCGGATGGAGGAGCGAAATTTGGAACTCCAAATCTGGTCTATTTTACCCGACAGGTAGGTGAAGCGGTTTTTGCCGCGCACCGTCTCGTTCACGCCGAGGGCAGGCGAGTTCAGGAGGTTGTCTTTCAGGTCGGTGGTATGCTCCAGATTGAGGTAGTAAAAGGTCTTGTCTTTACGGATGGCGCCGCCGAATCCCAGGCCGGCCTGATAGCGCTGGAAGCCGTCTTTGACAAAATTGCCCGACAGGTCTCGCTGTGCAAAGGGCGAGCGCGCATCGAGGGCCGGGCCGGGCCGGTTGACGATGAATGCCTCGCCGCTGAACTCATTGCCACCGGAGCGGGTGGTGATGTTGACGACGCCGTTGTTGGTCAGGCCGTATTCGGCAGAGTAGTTGTTTGTCAGTACGGTGATGTCTTTGGCAAACCCGACGGGCATGGCAAATTTCTGGCCGCCGAGGAAGCGTTCATTATTGTCTAACCCGTCAATCAAGTAGCTGGTAAACAAAGGATTGGCGCCGTTGATGCTCACGTTGGGCGCTTCGGGGTAGAAGCCGGTAGCCTGCGAAACATTGGGCAGGCGATACAGCGCTCGTGTGATGTCTCGTCCTTCAATGGGCAGTGCTTCGATTTCTTTTTTGGAAAGCTCGAAGGAGACCTCCGCATCGGTGCGGTTGATTTTGGCGGAGGATGCCGCCCTGACGGTCACTTCTCCCAGAGATACCGTTGTTTCAGAGAGTACCATCTGCACGGTGCGGTTTTCGTTGGAGCGCAGGTTGATGAGGTCGGATTGGGCGGCCTGATAAGGCAAAAAATCAGGTATCAGTACCCTGTAGCCGTCCACCACGGGCAGCGAGCGAAAAACGGCCCGGCCCTGAGCGTTGGTTTCTGTGGTTTGTTCAATCCCCCATGTAGCATTTTTCAGTTGAACCGGAGCATTGGCTACCGGCCGGTTTTGAGGGTCGAGGACGGAAACGGTGAGGTCTTCCTGAGCGAGGAGTGTTGTGACAAAGAGTGTCAGGATCATCCATAAAAAAAGTCGCATAAAACGTTGTTTTTGAGTTTTGTAAGGAAAATAAAAACACAGGCCGGGAGACAAAAACCGGTGCGTCTGTTATTGCAAACACTGCGTACTTGGTGGCGAAGAAAAGTAAAACCTGACAGGAATCGCGTGAAATTTTTGTAATAATTTGATCGGCCGGAGAGCGTATCGTCGAAAAAAAAGTGAAAACATTTGTCAGGAATGACCAGCTGCCGCCACCCATTACCGGCAACGGATGCGTGGCACTATGGGATGTTGCGGACTCAATATAAATTTACACATGGTCGTTTTTTTATCTTCAAATCACGAAAAATGTTCAAAACACTTTCTTTTCTGGTCGTTTTCATGGTGGCTTCCGCCAATCTGGCCGCTCAAAAGCCGGTGCAACACGATATCTGGGACGCGCTGCTCAAAAAACATGTGCGCAAAGACGGTTTTGTGGACTACAAGGGCTTTGTGAAAGACAGCGCCCGGCTCAACCAGTATTTGGAGGTCTTGTCGTCGGCGCACCCGCAATCATCCTGGTCGAGGGCCGAGCAAATGGCGTACTGGATCAATGCTTACAATGCGTTCACTGTCAAGCTCATCGTGCAACACTATCCGGTGGCAAGCATCAAAGACATCAAAAAAGGCATCCCATTGGTGAATAGTGTGTGGGATATTAAGTTCATACACATTCAGGACAAAACCTACGACCTGAACAACATTGAGCACGACATCCTGCGCCCGCAGTTCAAAGACGCCCGCATACACGCCGCCATCAACTGCGCTTCTTATTCCTGCCCGCGCCTGCACAACGAAGCCTTCACTGCCGCAAAATTGGAGCAGCAATTGGAGGCCGTCACCCGCAGTTTTGTGAATGATCCGCTGCGCAACAGAATCAAGGCCGACAGAGCCGAGCTTTCCGCTATTTTCAATTGGTTCGGCGGCGATTTCAAACGAGACGCAGGCTCCGTGAGAGCGTTTGTCAACAAGTATGCCCAAGTCAAGGTTAAAGACACGGGCAAAATCACTTTTATAGACTATGACTGGAGCCTCAACGACGTCAAATAATCCAACACAATAATGCCCGGCAGCAAGACGATGAGGTCTCGAACGCATCCCTGCTGTCTGATGAACTCGCCAGACGATTGGAACGGCGGATTCTGAAAAAATCAGATGGGCAGGAAGCCCCCTCACAAGGGAAGTAATTTTGTATTGAATAAGTATGAACCCGAAGCATACCAGTGCTAAAGCATTAACTTTTGAAAAGACCGTGAACCAAGCTAAATGATCGAAAAACCTATGTAAGTAACAAGGATTATTCATGTATTTGGAAGGGGAAAATTGACCTTAAAGCCATAACTTATTCAATATTTTTTCGCCACAGTTGATTTGTTGCTTTCGCGCAAGCTGATTACTTTTGTAGCCGAAAGAAAGGAAAAGTCAAAATCCACAGTTGGATCAAGAATTACAAGATTGTTTTCATTTGGTTTTTTGGGGTTATACAAGAGGCAATTCAATAAGGATTGCCTCCTTTTTTTGTGCAGGCGCCGAGAAACAAATAAAAACTCCGCGACAATACAACAATCCGAAGAATTTCCGTTCTTTGCGCTGGAAATGAGCGAAGGTCTTGCTTTTGCCTCATCAGAAACACATTTTGCACGGGAAACAAACCCGGAAGCAGGTATTTAAAACAGGGAAGAACCTTCCATGGGATTATTCAGCTTTTTTCGCCAGGAATTGGCGATTGACTTAGGGACAGCCAATACGCTCATCATTCAGGATGACAAAGTAGTGGTGGACGAACCGTCCATCGTAGCTATAGACAGAAAAACCAACTCGACCATCGCAGTGGGTAAACGGGCTATGCAAATGCACGAAAAAACCCACGAGGACATCAAAACCGTTCGCCCGCTGAAAGATGGCGTCATTGCCGATTTTCAGGCTGCCGAAAGCATGATCGAAGGCTTGATCGGTATGATCGGCAAGCGGCGCCGATTTTTCTCGCACCTCAAAATGGTCATCTGCATCCCCTCCGGCATCACCGAAGTGGAAAAACGCGCAGTGTTCGATTCCGCAGACCATGTGGACTCTAAAGAAACTTACCTCATCCATGAGCCTATGGCCGCCGCGCTGGGCATTGGCCTCAATGTGGAAGAACCGGTAGGCAACATGATTATTGACATTGGGGGCGGCACCACTGAAATTGCAGTCATTGCACTTTCCGGCATCGTCTGCGACCAGTCCATCCGCATTGCCGGCGACGAACTCACCAACGACATTGTGAGCTACATGAAGCGCCAGCACAATATTCTCATCGGTGAGCGCACTGCCGAGCAAATCAAAATCAACGTCGGTTCGGCGCTGCCTGAATTGGAAGACGGGCCGGAAGATTATGCCGTGAATGGCCGCGACCTGATGACTGGTATCCCCAAGCAAATAAAAGTAGGGTACGCCGAAATTGCTCATTGTTTGGACAAGTCTATTGCCAAAATTGAAGATGCCGTACTCAAGGCATTGGAACTGACGCCACCCGAACTTGCCGCCGATATTTATCTCACGGGTTTGTATCTCACGGGGGGCGGGGCCTTGTTGCGCGGTTTGGACAAGCGGCTTTCTGCCAAAACCAAACTCAATGTACACATTCCCGAAGACCCTCTGCGCGCAGTAGTGCGCGGCACGGGAATTGCCTTGAAAAATACAGACCGATTCGCCTTCCTCATAGACAGGAGGAGCGTCTGATGCAGCCCTCTGGCGCATCGGCCTCCCGGATAAACTGCAAACGCTATGCGCAACCTGCTCGAATTTCTCGCCAGGTTTGGTGGTTTTTTTCTGTTTCTGATACTGGAAGCACTCAGTTTTTTTTTGATCGTTCGTTTTGACGACGATAAAAACAGAATTTTCCTCAGTTCTTCCAATGCTGTGGCCGGCTATATGCTCAAAAAGTATGATGCCGTGGCAGACTATTTTTCCCTTCCCGGGGAATTGGATCAGTTGCAAGAAGAAAACAAACGACTGAGGGAGCAGTTGGCCGAGTCTTATTACGCTCCTGATTACGATGTGGATACGGTTTCGCTTACGGTCAGAACACAGGATTCTATTTACTCTAAAGGCGTAGTTGTGCGAGACACCCTGCAAAAACAGGATTCTATGGCTACTCAGATATATGCCTACGTAGAGGCCAACGTCATTTCCAACTCCATCAACCGCCGCAACAACACCCTCACCATAGACCGGGGCACATCGCAGGGGATAGCGCCAAGAATGGGAGTAATCGGGCCGCAGGGCATCGCCGGCATCGTCAAAACGGTGTCGAAACATTACGCATCGGTAGTTTCTGTTTTACATTCCGACATCAGCGTATCGGCTACCGTAAAGCATAAAGGCTACTTCGGCGCTTTGGTATGGAACGGCCCTGATCCCAGATACATGCAACTGGAGGCCATTCCCAAACATGCCGAAATTGCCGCCGGAGATACCATCGTAACGAGCAGTTTTTCAGGTGTGTTTCCTGCCGGCCTTCTGATTGGCATCGTAGAGTCGGTCACTCAGAATCCCGGAGATAATTTCCACAACATCAAGGTAGCGCTGGCTTCCGATATGAGTCGTACGGGACGCGTATATGTTGTTCAGAATAAATGGCTGGAAGAATATAAGCAGGTACAAAAACAAGAGGAGGACAGGAAATGAGCGGCTTAGTCATTACCAACGGCATTCGGTTTTTGATACTTCTGATCGTTCAGGTATTGGTACTCAAACGATTGTCGCCGGGCATAGAGTCTTTCAACTACATTCATATCTTATTATATCCGCTTTTTATCCTTTTGTTGCCGCTGCGCACGCCGCAGGCGTTGACACTGGGGCTATCGTTTATGCTGGGCCTGATGGTGGATGTTTTTTACGATTCGCCGGGGGTTCATGCCGCTGCCAGTGTTTTTACGGGCTATCTGCGGGGCCTTGTGCTGGGGTACATGGAACCTCGCGGAGGGTACAATGTCAACTTCAGCCCGACGAAAGAGCGCATGGGGTTTCGATGGTTTGCTGGATATGCCGCCGTGCTCATGGCCGGGCATCTTTTCTTTTATTTTTCTATGGAAGCCTTTACATTTGCGTACTTTGCAGATACTTTGCTGAAAACGCTGTTCAGTTTCGTGGTTTCCATGGGATTTGTGCTTGCGGTGATGTTTGTTTTTAATCCGGAGAGTTAGCCAAAATGTCAGATTTATTCAAAGGGCGGCAACGGGTCATACAGGCCATTTTTATACTGGCGGCCATTGCGCTGGTAGGGAAAGCCATGCACTTACAGCTTTTTGATGAGGAATTTCGCAAAAAGGCAGGTGCGGCGGCTGTGGTCAGAGCGCCTCAATATCCGGCGCGGGGCCTCATTTACGATCGCAACGGCAAGCTGCTCATTCACAACAACCCCATTTATGACCTGATGGTGACCTACTCCCAGATCAAGCCGGGAATGGACACTTCCCATTTTTGCCAACTGCTGGGCATCACGCCGGAATATTTCAAAGAGAATCTGACAAAAGACTGGCGCAGCGGGCGGTTTTCCAAAAACGTACCCTTTGTTTTTCTCAGCAAAGTCAGCGCAGAGACTTACGCCCGCTTTCAGGAAAATATGTTCGATTTCCCTGGTTTTCAGATGGTTTTGAGAAGCATTCGGGGATATCCACACCAAAATGCCGCCAATGTGTTGGGCTATATTCGAGAAGTGGACAGCCGCGACTTAGAAAAATACCCAGGCTTGTATGCTCCCGGCGATTACATCGGCGCGTCGGGCCTGGAAGCATCGTATGAAACCCTGCTGCGCGGCGCCAAGGGCGTCAGTTACATCCTCAAAGACAATCTGGGGCGCAACATGGGGCCGTACAAAGATGGCCAGTTGGACTCCGCAGCGGTATCCGGCGCCGACCTGATTACTTCATTGGACATTGATTTGCAGGCTTATGGCGAGTTGTTGATGCAAAACAAAATCGGCGGTATCATTGCCATAGAACCCTCTACCGGCGAAATTCTGGCGATGGTCACCTCGGTGTCTTACGATCCCAATTTGCTCACCATCACACAAAAGCGCGGCGTGGCATTTGCCGCCCTCAACCGCGACCCGCTCAAGCCGTTGTTTGACAGAACGACGATGGCTCAGTATCCGCCCGGCTCCGTTTTCAAATCCATTCTAGGTCTTATTGCTACCCAGGAAGGCGTGTGGAACATCAATCGAGGCGTAGGTTGTGGCGGAGGGTATGTCTTAAACGGGCAGCGATTGGTAGGTTGCCACGGCCATCCATATTGCAGCAATCTGGAGATGGCTATCCAGCATTCCTGCAACGCTTATTTTGTAACCGTTTACCGGGAACTGATTGATAAATACGGCTTCTACAATCCCGCTAAAGGATTGGACGAGCTGAACGAATACTTGGTTCGCTTTGGTTTGGGCGCACCCTTAGGCATTGATCTGCCCGGCGAACGTGGCGGCTATTATCCCACCACAGCCTATTACGACAAGACCTACGCCAACAGCGGGGGCAAGTGGAATTCCGTCTGGATTCGGTCCAACGGCATCGGACAGGGCGAACACCTGATGACCAACGTGCAAATGGCCAATCTGGCGGCGATTATTGCCAATAAAGGCTATTACATCACGCCGCATTTGCTGAAAGGATTTAAAAGCGGAGGCAGCGAGATACCTGAATTGTACCGCGAAAAGAAAAGCGTCGGCATAGACGCGCAACATTTTCCCCCGGTTATCAACGGTATGGAAAAAGTGACTATTTCGGGTACGGCGCGCTCGGCCTTCATTCCGCACATTCCCATTTGCGGAAAAACAGGAACTGCCGAAAACCCGCATGGCAAAGACCACTCTGTATTTTTTGGGTTTGCCCCCAAAGAAAATCCCAAGATTGCCTTTGCCGTGTATGTAGAAAACTCGGGCTTCGGGGGCACTTACGCAGCGCCCATCGCCAGCCTGATGGTGGAAAAATACCTGACCGACACAATCAGCGCGCCGCGCAAATTTTTAGAAAAACGAATGCTCGATGCCAATTTGCTCCAATTCCAGAAAACCAAGCCTTAACGCGCTCTGGCTTTTCATTGCGGTTGCGTTCCCGCTCTTTTTACAGGCTCAATCAGACAATGTACGCCGCCTCAAACTCATTTTTGCCGGCGACATCATGGGGCACGAAACTCAAATTCGCGCCGCCGAGGTGGAAAAAGACAAATTGTACGACTATACGCCCTGCTTCGAGTATGTGGCGCCCATCCTGAAACAAGCCGATCTGGCCATCGGCAACCTCGAACTCACGCTGCCCGGCAAACCTCCTTACACCGGCTATCCGATGTTCAAAAGCCCGGAAGAACTGGCCCTGGCGCTCCGCCATGCCGGTTTCGACCTGTTGGTCACTTCCAATAACCACTCCAACGACGGCGGCCTGAACGGGGTCATCAACACACTCAACACCTTAGATAATTACAACTTTTACCACACCGGCACCTTCCGGGATTCGCTGGAGCGGAACGACTTCTATCCGCTCATTGTGTATAAAAACGATTTCAGGCTCGCTTTCCTCAATTACACTTACGGCACCAACGGACTGATTACCAAGCCGCCCTCGGTGGTCAACCTTATTGACGAGCAACTCATCGCCGCCGATATGGAAACCGCCCGGCAAATGGCTCCCGATTTCATCATCGTCATCATGCACTGGGGTGACGAATACCAGATCATCGAAAACAAAACCCAACGCGATCTGGCCGCCAAACTCATCGGCTGGGGCGCCGACCTTGTCATTGGAGCGCACCCGCACGTCGTGCAACCTGTGAGGCAGGAAACAGCCGCAGGCGCCGACAGTACCGGACGCAAAGTGTGGACGGCTTATTCGTTGGGCAATTACATCTCCGGTCAGCGCAAAATCAACACCGACGGCGGTATGATGCTGGAGGTAGAGTTGCAAAAAACACTGCCCGCCGGCCCCACTGCGCTCACCGACATCGCCTTTATTCCCACCTGGGTCTGGATTCAAACCCTGCCCACCGGCAAAAGGCACTATCGCATCCTGCCCGTTGCAGCGTTTGAACAGGAAAACAATGCACTGCCCAAGCTCTCCGAAACCGACAGGGCGCTGTTGAAACGGCATGGCGCGGCACTGCGCAAACATCTCCCGGCCATTCGCGAGCGCGTCATCCGGGCAGAGGATTTGCTCTCGGAGTAGATTGTGGCCGTTCCTGCCCGAAACGCGAGTTTTTTAACGCGAATTTTGGCGAAGAGCGCGAATTTCCGCGAATGCGAGGGACTTTGTGGCTTACGGCTAAAAGCCGGCAGCCGTTCCAACCTGCAAAGGCTCGCGGCTTATGGCTTGCATCTGATTTTTTCTCTAATTTTACTGTCCAAAAAAAACAACTATGAAAGCAACTCGTATCCTCTGGTTACTCATGGCCATCTCCATTATTGCCTACCCCTCCTGCAAAACCAACCGAACCGTGAAAGGCGCCGTGATTGGCGGCACGGTGGGCGGCGTGGCAGGCGGCGCCATCGGTAAGAAGTCGGGCAATACGGCGGTGGGCATCATCATTGGGGCAGCTATCGGCGGTACGGCCGGCGCACTCATCGGCAATTACATGGATAAGCAAGCCGCAGAAATTCGCCGGGATATGAAAGGCGCCAAAGTAGAGCGCGTCGGGGAGGGCATCCTCATTACCTTCGATTCGGGGCTGCTGTTTGATGTCAATTCTTATGAACTGCGCAGCACTACCCGCCAGAATTTGAACGAATTGGCCAAGGTGCTGGGTAAATACGACGATACCGACATCGTGATACAAGGCCATACGGACAATACAGGCGGCACGGAACTCAACCAGACGCTTTCCGAAAACCGCGCCCGCTCGGTGAAGAGTTACCTCATGCAGCAGGGCATCGTCATTTCCAGAATGTACGACATGGGCATGGGCGAAAATTATCCGGTGCAGGACAATGCCACAGCGGCCGGCAAACAGGCCAATCGCCGCGTGGAAGTGGCTATTTATGCCAATAAAAAGCTGAAAAAAGCCGCCAAACGGGGAGATGTCGGAAATTGAACCGTGAACCAAATCAGGAACTTTGAGGTCATGGGAGCAAACCTTCGCAGATGCAGGCATACGAGATTAAATTATTGGAAACGGCGCTGATTCTTGGTGCGTTTTTGGTCGCCAGATTGATTTTGTCGAAGTTCTTCCTTCGGGTCAACCGCATATTTCCTGCGCAGAAAAACAGGATTGACGGCTTCAGAAAAATCCTGAACCTGATACTGGGCGCAGTGAGTACGGTGCTGGTCTTTATTGTGTGGGGCGTTGACCAAAAGGAATTGCTCCTGTTCGTTTCTTCGTTTCTGACGGTGCTCGGCATCGCTTTTTTTGCGCAATGGTCCTTGCTCTCCAATATCACCTCCAGCCTGATTTTGTTTGTCAACCATCCGGCTAAAGTGGGCGATACCATTATGATTTTGGACAAGGACTTTTCTGCTCAGGGCCTCATTCGGGAAATAGGCATTTTTTTTATTCACATCGAAACGACGCCGGGCGAAACGATCACGGTACCCACCTCGCTGTTTTTGCAAAAAATGGTAAAAATTGTGGAGCAGTCGGATGCTTCGAAAGCAAGTAGCAAGGAATGACTTCAACCACTTTCACCGACCTACTCAGCCGCCTCATTGCCACGCCTTCCTTCAGCAGGGAAGAACACGTTACGGCTGAATTGCTGGCGGATTTTATTCACAATCAGGGAATTGCCTTTCGGCGAAAGCACAACAACATCTGGGCGGCCAATCTTCATTTCGACCCGGCCAAACCCACCATTTTGCTCAATTCTCACCACGATACGGTCAAGCCCAATTCGGCCTACACCCTCGATCCGTTTGAACCGCTTGTGCGCGACGGCAAGCTGTACGGATTAGGCAGTAATGACGCCGGGGCCGCGCTGGTATCGCTGTTGGCGGCATTTCTGCACTTTTACAAGCGGGAAAATCTGACCCACAATCTCCTCTTTGCCGCCACCGCCGAAGAAGAAATTTCCGGTCTCAACGGAGTGGAGAGCATCCTGCCTGAATTGGGCGACATCGCGCTGGCCATCGTGGGCGAACCCACGCTTTTTCAGATGGCGGTGGCCGAAAAAGGCTTGCTGGTGCTGGATTGTACTGCACAGGGAAAGGCCGGGCACGCTGCCCGCGAAGAAGGTGTCAACGCCATTTATGAAGCCATGTCCGACATAGAGTGGTTTCGCAGCTACCGTTTTCCGAAAGTCTCGCCCACGCTCGGCCCCGTCAAAATGAGCGTCACCGTCATCCAGGCCGGCACGCAGCACAATGTGGTACCCGCCGAATGTCGCTTCACGGTGGACGTGCGCTGCACCGACGCCTACTCGCACGAGGAATTGTTAGACATCATTCGCAGCCAGGTCCGGGCGGAAGTCGTGCCCCGTTCTATGCGATTGCGCCCCTCGGCCATACCGATGGAGCACCCCATTGTGCAGGCCGGATTGGTTATGGGGCTGAGTGCTTACGGTTCGCCCACCAGTTCGGACCAGGCCCTGATGCCGTTTACCAGCATCAAAATAGGGCCGGGCGATTCGGCCAGATCGCACAGCGCCGATGAATTTGTTTATTTGCACGAAATAGAACAGGGCATTGCCGGCTACATCCGGCTCTTGGAACAGGTATTATAATGTGCTATTCAGTATATCTCTTAAAGCTAATGGCTTGGGGCTAACAGCTTGCAGCTTTTGGGATGACCCTAAATAATTAAGGATGATGAAACTTTGGCAAAAAGAAGGAAACGAGGCCGGCGAATGGAGCCGCATTGTGGAAACATTCACCGTGGGCCGCGATCTGGAGTTCGACATTTTACTGGCCGAACATGACGTACTCGGCTCGCTGGCGCATACGCAAATGCTGCAAAGCATCGGCCTGCTGACTGCGGAAGAACTGGCAAGCATCCATTCGGGGCTGAACGCCATCCTCGAAGACATACGCGCCGGGCGGTTTTCGCTGGAGCCGGGCGTGGAAGACGTACACTCGCAGGTGGAACTGCAACTCACCCGCAGCATCGGCGAAACCGGCAAAAAAATTCACAGCGGCCGCTCCCGAAACGATCAGGTTTTGCTCGACATCAAGCTCTTTTTGAGGGCATCGCTGCGGCAAACGGCTGCGCACATTCAGGCGCTTTTCGAGCGGATGCAATCGCTGAGCGAAGCGCACCGAGAGCGGCTGCTACCGGGCTACACGCATTTTCAGATCGCCATGCCCTCCTCGTTCGGGCTGTGGTTCGGGGCTTATGCCGAGAGCCTGTGCGACGACATGGAGCTGCTGCTGGCGGCCTTTCGCATTGCCGACAAAAATCCGCTGGGTTCGGGCGCGGGGTATGGTTCCTCCTTTCCGCTTCAGCGAAAAATGACGACGGAACTGCTCGGCTTTTCCGACCTCAATTACAATGTAGTGTATGCCCAGATGACGCGCGGCAAAGCTGAAAAAGCAGTGGCGATGGCCCTGTCTTCGGTGGCGGCTACCTTGTCCAAATTGGCCTACGATGTATGCCTGTACATGAACCAAAACTTCGGGTTTATCACTTTTCCCGATGCGCTCACCACGGGTTCCAGCATCATGCCGCACAAAAAAAATCCCGACGTATTTGAACTCGTGCGCGCCAAGTGCAACCGCATACAGGCCCTGCCCAACGAACTCACGCTGCTGACCAACAACCTGCCCTCCGGCTATCACCGCGACCTGCAACTGAGCAAGGAAATTCTCTTTCCCGCCATCGCCGAAATGGACAATTGTTTGGAAATGACGGAGTTCATGCTCCGCCATATCATCGTGAAAGACGGTATTCTCGACGATGAAAAATACCTGCACCTCTTCAGCGTGGAGGCGGTCAACGAGTTGGTGCTGGCCGGCCTGCCCTTCCGCGATGCGTACCGGCAAGTGGGGCAAGCCATTGAAAAAGGCGAATTCCACGCTCCGGCACAACTGAATCATACCCATGAGGGCAGCATCGGGCGGCTGTGCAATGAGCAGATAAGGGTGAGGATGAAGGGTTTGATGAGAAGTTTGGGGTGAGGATTTCTGTTCAGCGCCGGCGGGAGATGGGAGGATAATGAGATTCAGGATGACGCAACAGCAGAACCAGCTTTTAGGAAGTATTTGGTAGGAGCGGGTAAAACGTTAGACCATGATGTTAAAAATTAAGCTTTTATTACTCCTGTCAATGGTGGCACTCTTTGCTTGTATTGATAGAGGAAAGGACATAGCGGATAAGAATTTATCTGCGCCATTTCCACCAATAGACCACTACTATTTAACGGGTCAGCAACCTTTTTCGGGGGAGGACTTGGTGTCACGGGGCAGGATAACGGGTTTTCACAAGGCGACAGGGTTGGTCCACTCCTACACCTTGGTGTACGATATCATCAAGCGTTCATACTCATTAACACATTATGGAACCGCAGAGGATGGGAAATATTTAAAAAGGCCAATAGATTTTATACTGGCAGATTCCATACTGACAAATATCAACGAGGCATTTGTTCATGGCACGATTAAAAGAGGTGACACATATTTGGACACGCCACATTCTGATTATTTGTCATTGACAATAGAGGTTTCAATAGGAGAAGCCGAGCCTATGTCGGCAGAGTATTTTTTTTTACGATTTTGATGACCTCCCTAACGAAGCCAAATATTTTGCGCGTCAATATTTGACCGACAGCTTATGGATACCTGCCCAATTGAGGCGTTAATGAATCAGGTTGACTGCTCAAAATCACTTGGCAGCATTGAGGAAAAGCGTATTTTTGCCGGGCAACAATACATTTTCTTAACCAAAATAACACCAAGTCATGATTATAGGAGTTCCGAAGGAGATTAAGGACAACGAAAACCGCGTAGCGCTGACGCCGGCGGGTACTCGTGAACTGACCAAACGCGGCCATACCGTATATGTGCAAACCAATGCCGGCTTCCAAAGCGGCTTCCCCGATGCGGAATACACGCAGGCCGGAGCCGTCATTTTGCCCACTGCGGAGGAGGTTTTCCAAAAGGCCGAGATGATTATGAAAGTGAAGGAGCCGATTGCGCAGGAGTATCCGCTGATTCGCCCCAATCAATTGGTTTTCACTTATTTCCACTTTGCGTCTTATGAACCGCTCACCAAAGCCATGATTCAAAGCGGCGCAGTGTGTCTGGCTTATGAAACCGTGGAACTGCCCGACCGCTCTCTGCCTCTGCTCGTTCCCATGTCGGAAGTAGCCGGGCGCATGGCCATTCAGGAAGGCGCCAAATATTTGGAAAAACCGCAGAAAGGTCGTGGTGTATTGCTCGGCGGCGTACCCGGCGTAGCACCCGGCAAAGTGTTGGTACTCGGCGGCGGCATTGTAGGCACACAGTCGGCCAAAATGGCTGCAGGCCTCGGTGCACAGGTCACCATTCTCGATGTGAGCCTGCCGCGCATGCGCTACCTCTCCGATGTGATGCCCGCCAATGTGATCACCATGTATTCCAACGAGTACAACATTCGCCGCCTCATCCGCGACCATGACCTCATTGTGGGCGCCATCCTCATACCGGGCGCCAAAGCTCCCAAGCTCATCACCCGCGATATGCTCAAAGAAATGCGCCCCGGCACCGTGATGGTGGACGTGGCCATTGACCAAGGCGGCGCTTTCGAAACCAGCAAGCCCACCACCCACGCCGATCCGGTGTATATTATAGACGACGTGGTACACTATTGCGTGGCCAACATGCCGGGCGCAGTGCCTTATACCTCTACCATTGCGCTCACCAACGCCACCTTGCCCTATGCCATCGAACTGGCCGGAAAGGGCTGGCAGAAGGCTTGCAGCGACAATGCAGCCCTCAAGCTCGGCCTGAACGTAGTGGGCGGAAAAGTTGTTTACCAAGGGGTGGCCGAAGCCTTCGATTTGCCCTACACTCCGGTGGAGGAGGTAATGTAATACAGACTTATTTGCGGTGCTATGAGAGTATTTTTTGAACTGAATGCCCTGCCGGAGTTTCGGAATGCGGTGCTAACCATCGGTTCTTTCGACGGCGTTCATGCAGGGCATCAGGAAATCCTGCGCCGCGTTATTCGTTTGGCCCGCCAACACAAGGGCGAGAGCATTGTAGTGACTTTCCATCCGCATCCGCGAGAGGTGGTCTATCCTCAGGACGACCGCCCCTTGCGGCTGCTCACTACCATCCGCGAGCGCATCGAATTGCTGGAACAATACGGCATAGACAATGTGGTGGTGGTGCCGTTTACCGTCGAGTTTTCGCAACAAAGCGCCGACGAGTACATTCAAAAATTTCTGATCGAATCCTTCCGACCCAAGTTCATCGTCATTGGTTACGACCATCGTTTCGGCCTCAACCGGCAGGGCGACATCAACTTCCTGCGCTGGCACGGCGAACAGGGCGGCTACGAGGTGGTGGAAATTGAACAACAGATCATAGACAACAATGCCGTCAGCTCTTCCAAAATCAGAGCGGCAGTAGAGCGAGGCGATATGCCTGTCGCCCGCACCCTGATGGAGCATTTTTTTCAGCTTTCGGGGCCGGTAGTGCGGGGGCAGAACATCGGAATGGAACTAGGATTTCCTACCGCCAACCTCGATATTCCGGCCAAAAACAAGCTCATTCCGCCCGACGGGATTTATGCGGTTTTTGCCCATCACAACGGCATCCGCTACGGCGGGATGCTCTACATCGGCAGCCGACCTACGCTCAAAACGCACCACAATCGCACCATTGAGGTGCATGTTTTCGATTTCAAGCAGAGCATTTACGGACAAGAGGTGCAATTGGAATTGGTAGAGCGCATCCGCGACGATCAGGCATTTCAGGATTTGGACGCCTTGCGACAACAATTGCAAAAAGATCAGGAGGCGGCACAGGCTGTTCTGGCTCGTCATGGATGGTCTAAAGACTCCGTACAAACCCAACGCAAGCACCCCGAAGCAGCCATCGTCATTTTAAACTACAACGGACGTTCGCATTTAGAGCGCTTTCTCCCCTCGGTGCTGGCTTCCGGTTATCCCAATATGCGGGTGGTGGCAGCCGATAATGGCTCGCCCGACGATTCGATAGCCTTTTTGGAAAAGCGCTACCCGGAAGTGGAACATCTGGACCTGGGGCGCAATTTCGGTTTTGCCGAAGGTTACAACCAAGCGCTCAAAACCATTCCATCGCCGTACCTCGTCCTGCTCAATTCCGATGTAGAAGTGACGCCCGGCTGGCTTGATCCCATCATAGAACTCATGGAGCATGATCGGAGCATTGCCGCCGTGCAACCTAAAATATTGTCCCTGAACGACAAAAGCCGCTTTGAGTACGCCGGGGCCTGCGGCGGCTGGCTCGATGCGCTGGGGTATCCGTTTTGCCGGGGGCGCATTTTTGCCGAAACAGAGCTGGATGAAGGCCAGTACGACACAGTGGAAGACATTTTTTGGGCCAGCGGCGCCGCTTTTGTCATTCGGAAATCATTGTACGAACAGTTGGGCGGCTTCGACGGCAGTTTTTTTGCTCATTCCGAAGAAATTGACCTTTGCTGGCGACTCAAAAAAGCCGGCTACCGCATTGTAGTGCAGCCCCGCTCGGTGGTATATCATCTTGGCGGCGGCACCCTGGCGTACAACACGCCCCGCAAAACCTATCTCAATTTCAGAAACAGCCTTTACACCATCCTCAAAAATGAGCGCGCGGCGCGTTTGTGGTGGTTGTTTCCGCTCCGATTGGTACTTGACGGGCTGGCCGGGCTGCTGTTTTTGTCGCAGGGCAAGTGGCGGCATATTCTTTCCATCATTCAGGCGCACTTTGCCGTTTACATTCGATGGGGCCGCCTTATGCACCGTCGCGCGCAAGCTCAGAAGCGCATAGAAGCCAACCGCATCAATGTGCCGGCAGATAAGACAGGCCGCTACCGGGGCAGCATCGTGTGGCAGTATTATGCACGCAATGTACACCAATTCAGTAAGTTGAAGAGGTAGGAGGGGGAAGGTTTAGGGTTCAAGGTTCCTGGTTCAAGGTTTCGGGTTTCATCCGCCGAAGCCTTGGCGAAGGCGGGTTTCGGGTTTAAGGTTTCGGGTACTCTCATGCTTAGCACCGCCTACCCCGCGCCACAGGCGCGGCTACCGGGTTTCCCCTCGTTTACCGCGCAAGGCGCGGGCAAGCGATCAACTGCGAAGCAGATCACAATACATAACAGATGCATCAAAAGCCGGAAATTATCCATCAAGACGAGTGGCTCATCGTAGCTGTCAAACCCGTGGGCATGCTCACCATTCCCGACCGTTTTGACGCCTCCAAGCCCAATCTACAGGACGCGCTGGCGGCCATGTTTCCCCGCGTATGGACGGTGCATCGCTTGGACCGCGAAACCAGCGGCGCCATCATTTTTGCGCTTGATGAAGATACGCACCGCTCGCTCTCCTTACAGTTTGAACACCGCACCGTAGAAAAAACCTACCTGGCGCTGACCGAGGGCGTCCCCACCCCCGAATCGGGGCGCATCGAGCAGGCATTGGCGCCGCACCCCGGCAAGCCCGGCCAGATGATGGTGGTGAAAAAAGGCAAATACGCCCTCACCGATTACCGTGTGCAGGAAACGTTTCGGGGCTATGCCTTAGTGGAGGCTCAGATACACACCGGCCGCACGCATCAGGTGCGGGTACACCTGACGCATATCGGCCATCCATTGGTAGCCGACCCGCTGTATGGTCGGGGCGAGGCCTTGTTTTTGTCGCAAATTAAATCCAAAGACTTCCGCATGGGCAAATTGCAGGAAGAAGCGCCCCTGCTCCACCGCACAGCCCTGCACGCTTGGCGTTTGGTGTTCGATCATCCGGCTACCGGCGAACGCATGACGGTGGATTGCCCGCTGCCCAAAGACCTCAAAGCAGCGGTGAATCAACTG
This sequence comes from Saprospiraceae bacterium UBA2329, assembly GCA_002344975.1. Classification (GTDB taxonomy): domain Bacteria; phylum Bacteroidota; class Bacteroidia; order Chitinophagales; family Saprospiraceae; genus UBA2329. Next base: position 79,795 of record DDUV01000005.1, read on the forward strand.
AGGAAGTGGCGGAAGGCGTAGGAAATATCTCTCCGCCTGCATCCCAAAACCCGCGCTTTCTGCGTTAGTTTTGCGTCTTATACTGTGCATAGTGAAGGGGTGACTACGGATTGTGATCTTGGCAGAGTCACCCCTTCACTAAACCACCCAAAAATTATTACCATGTACCGTCTATCTCTCCTCTTCGCGCTGTTGTCCTTTTCGCTGCTGCTCCCGGCACAAGACGAGGGCTTGGCGTATGAAGATCGCATTTACAAAAGCAATATTCGCAGCGTCCTTTTTCACGTCAATGGATTGGTACTCACCCAGCCCATCATTGACCTCAGTACCGGCGTAGCGCTGCAACTCACTTTTGACGACATGGACGCCGATACCAAAAATTACACCTACGCCATTGTGCATTGCAACGCAGACTGGACGCCCTCTACCCTGGCCGAAATGGAATATGTGGACGGCTTTGCCGAAGACCGCATCATTGACTGGAGCTTTTCGGCCAAAACCCTCAAGCCCTACACGCAGTACACCGTTCGCTTGCCGCACAACGACATGCGCATCACCAAATCGGGCAATTACCTGCTCAAAGTGTATGAAGACGAACGCGATAAAACCTTAGCCATCACCCGCCGTTTCATGGTAGTGGAACCGCTGACCCGCATCACGGCCAGAGTAATGAACCCGGCGCAGGTGAGCAAAATCAAAACCCATCAGGAAATTGATTTTACGGTGGACTACGAGCGCATCAATCTCCGCGCACCGCAGCAGGAAGTGTGGGCAACGGTACTGCAAAACGGCCGCTGGGACAATGCTATCACGGGCATCCCGCCTATGTTTGTGCGGAAAGACCAGTTGGTATTTGACTTTCAGGACAAGATCGTTTTTCTTGGCGGTAAGGAGTTTCGCTTTTTCGATTTTCGCCTCCTGCGCTCGCGGATGCCGGGCGTAGCTACCATTGAGCAGGTGGGCAAATCTTACGAAGTCGTGATGGAGCGCGAAGCCGTGCGCAGCGGCACGCCTTATATACAGTACGAGGACATCAACGGTCAATTTGTGATCGAAACCCGCGATCAGCGCAACCCGCTCTCTGCCGAGTATCTGGATGTATTGGTTTCGCTGAATGCTGCCGAACCCTACCCTAATCACGAGGTCTATATCATCGGAAAACTGACGGACTGGCAGCCCAAAGAGGAGTTCCGGATGGTTTATAACCCTGCCGTCAATGCTTATGTGGCGAAGTTGCTGCTCAAGCAGGGCTTTCACAACTACATGTACGCATTGGTGCCCAGGCAAAGCAAAGACCGGCGCCCGAACACCTCTGAAATGGAAGGCGATTGGTTCGAAACGGAAAATGATTACACCATTCTCATCTATTACCGCCCCTTGGGCGAGCGCTACGACCGCATCATCGGGGTGCTGACGCACAACTCCAATGCGCCGAGATAAAGCAGGCGCTTACTTGCTCGAACCCGTCAGCAACACCACGTCATTGAGGGCGTAAATGAGCCGGTTGACGTCGGTAGAGTTCAGTTCCAACCGCCCTTTGATGGTGACGGGTTCGGCGGTGTATTTGATGGCTTCTTTGGCATACACCTCCATCACGGTTTCGGGGCCGGCGCCGCCGCAAAAGAAACACATATTATAAGGATAGGCCGAGAACACAAACTCCTTGTGGCTTTTGTAGCCCTCCACAGGGATGATGTAGCCTTTGACGGTGACAATTTTACCCTCCATGCCGAGGATTTCCTGGCTGAACACAGGCACGTCCACCTTGAAGCCCAGCAGTTCGTCGTATTGTTTTTTGAAGGTGATTTTGCCCAGTGTTTTCCAGAGGTTTTCGGGCGATTGGGCCTGTGCGGAAAATGCGGCGCCCAAACTCAGTACAAGAATCGCAAAAACAAGGTTCTTTTTCATCGCAGGTTGGTTGTTTCAGCCACTATAAACGACGGATGTGCTGAAAAAGATGATAAGAGTGTGTTAAAAAAGAGCCTATTATTCCCCCTCTTACTCGCGGCCCGTCTCTGTATGATCGTAATATACCTTGGAAAACGGGGGCACGCTCTTTGTCAGCCACACATTGCCGCCGATGATGCTGTCATGGCCGATGACTGTCTGGCCGCCCAGAATGGTGGCGCCCGAGTACACCACCACGCGGTCTTGCAGGGTGGGGTGGCGTTTGGTTTGGGCCAGTTCCTTGCGCACACTGAGCGCACCCAGCGTCACGCCCTGATAAATTTTCACTTCATCGCCAATGACCACTGTTTCGCCGATGACTACGCCGGTGCCGTGATCTATACAGAACCGCTCGCCGATGGAAGCGCCGGGGTGAATGTCAATGCCGGTGCGGCTGTGCGCGTGTTCGGTGAGAATGCGCGGCACTAAGGGCACGTCGAGCTGGTAAAACTCGTGCGCCAGGCGATACACAGCAATGGCGTAAAAGCCGGGATAGGTACGAATCACCTCGGTGGCGCTCACTGCGGCCGGGTCGCCGTGCAAAATGGCATCCGCGTCTTTGAGCAGCAACTCGTGTACCACCGGCAGGCGCTCTAAAAATGCCTCCTCAATTTGGTCGGGAGGAGCCGGCAGGGCATCCTGAAGGGTTTCGAGGATGGTAAATAGTTCTAATTTGACATCCTGAAAATGTTGTTGAAACTCCCGGAGGTGGCGGTAACGGCGGTCGGCCAATTCTGGAAAGAGTAGTTTCAGTATGCCGTCAAGCCAGTCGCATACCAAAGAAGGAGCGGGCAGGTTTTTGGATTCGCGATGCGACAGATAGAGCCGCTCTGTGAAATGATGCTGCATGACACTGTATCAATGAGAAAATCTTCACAAAGAACAGGAATCAGGCATCAAGGTTGCCCCAGGTATCAGGTTTGAGACGGCTCATTCAAAAATGTGTAATCGCCCAAATAGCCGTTGTGGTGCAGGCTGTGATACAACTCTGCAAAACGGTAAGAAATTTGCACGAGGTCTTTGGTTTCCAGCAGCAATGTAAACATCAGAGAGGTATTGCGGAAGCCGTATTTGGAGGATTTGATACCCGCGATCTGTATGGAGAGCATTTCTTCCAAGTGGTTCAATGCTCCCTGGCGCAGGGCTGTGATGTCGTCTATGTTGGCAAAATTGCGGTCTTTCATGCGCTGGGAAAGGAGCTTGAAGTAGTCGTCCAACTTGGAGAGCGCTGTCAGAAGGGATTTGGTTTGTGCTTTTTCCGGAGGCGAGAGGCGGTTTTCCACGTGATTGCGGCAGGCAGTTACTATTTCGTCCGTGGACTGAATAAGGTCTTGCTCCAAATCATATACCAACAAGTAAAGGCGACTGGCCTCGGAGCGTTCTTCCTGAATGCGTTTGACGGCGAAGAAAAGCTTGTTTTTCAGCGTTTCGCTTTGTTGCAACAGCTCAGCCATTTCTTTTCCGGCTTGTTTCAGCCCTTTGGGATTGTCCTTGAGCACAGATGTAATGGCATGCCTGAAGATATCGGAAATCAGTTTTACGGTCTGTCCCACTTTGCGCGAGGTATCGTCCACCAAGGTAGTGGCCGGTATGGCTACAGATTCCTGCACAGCTTCCTGAATTTCGGCTTTGGCCTTTTCCCGCTTTTTATGCACGGTATAGGTATGGTAGAAGAAATAAATGAGCGCCAGTACCATCACGCCTACCGCCCAGGGGCCGAAGGTGTGTATGAACCAAGCTACCGTAGCTGCCACTGTGAAGGCAATGATGGCCGTAAAAAACCAACCGGCAATCACATTCAGCACGCCGGCTACGCGATACACGGCGCTGTCGCGGCCCCAGGCCTTGTCGGCCAGCGAAGTACCCATAGCCACCATAAATGACACATAAGTAGTGGAAAGCGGCAGTTTGAGCGAGGTGGCAAAAGCGATGAGCATACTGGCTGCGGTGAGATTGACGGAAGCCCGCACCAAGTCAAAAGACGGGCGGTCGGCAACGGTCATAGAGGCGAGGCTGACCGGCTGAAAACTTTGTTCCATTTTGGTGCGCCAGCTTTCGGGGAAGATGCGGCGCAGGCCGATGCCCACTACACCGAAAACATTGACAATGCCGCGTGCCAGAAAATTGGGGGCAAAATTTTCTATACCCTCATCCTGCCGGCCGAGGCTCACTTCTGTATCTGTCACAGAGCGCGCTTTTTTGGAAAGCCACAAGGTCAGTACCATGATGGCGCCGGCAATGAGCAACAGCACGGTGTTGGTTTTTACCTGTTTGCCAAGTACGCCCATATTGAATTCGTCTGCCGGTATTCCCGACGAACGCCAGGCCATGAAGGATTCCAGGCCCGCTATGGGCGCCCCGATGAAGTTGACCAAATCATTGCCGGCAAAGGCCATGGCCAACGAAAAAGTACCAAACAGCACTACCACTTTCAGTACATTCACCCGAAATACCGTAATGAGCGTTTGCATGATCAGCGTCCAAAAGACACAGGATATCACCAGTAACTGGGTCGTGTGAGTACCCACCCATTTGACGAATCCTTCCGAAACGAAAGAAGCCCCTTTGATGCCCTTAAAAAGCAAAAAGTAGGTCAGAAGTGCCAGTGCTGCACCCGACCAGATGCCGCCCACCCATTTCATTCGCCGCTCGTAGTGGAAGGTAAACAGCAGGCGTGAGAAATATTGCACTAGGCTGCCTACCACAAAGGATATGGCCACCGAAGAAAAAATGGCCGAAACAATTTCGGTGGCGCTGGATGTGTTGATATAATCAGGCAGGGTAGAAAGCAATGCCCCCGACTTTACTATTTTTATGAGCGCTACCGCTACCGCCGCGCCCAGCAATTCGAAAATAAGCGATACGGTAGTAGAGGTAGGCAGCCCGAAGGTATTGAACAGGTCGAGCAGCATGATGTCGGTAATCATCACGGCCAGAAAAATGACCATCACATCGGCAAAAACGAAAAGCTCAGGGTTGAAAATGCCTTTGCGGGCCACCTCCATGAGGCCGCTGGAGAACGTGGCGCCCACAAAAACGCCAAGGCTGGCTACGAGGAGGATGATGTGACGGGGTGCTACTTTGGCGCCGATGGCAGAATTGAGAAAGTTCACGGCGTCATTGGCTACGCCTACCATCAGGTCGGTTGCCGCTAAAATGAGCAACAGTACTACGATAACAATGTAAAACTCAATCATACATGCCGGATTGGTGAGGGCCTTTATATACAAGTCCGAAAGATAGCTACTCCCGTTGGAGCGTAGGCAGAAACGTGCAAAAAATTAATACACAGTTAACCTAAGCCTGTTCTAAATCCGATTTTTGTGCTTCATCCGCTGGTTATACCACCTCAACAGTACAAGCATCAGAGCCGTAGCGCCCGTTGCCAATACGGCGGCGCCCAACATATCCCAGGAAACAACCATCAGGCCGCTCCACAGCCCCGCAACCAAACTGGTAGACAAGAGCAGCGGTTGTGGCAAAATCTGCCTCGACAACATACGCTCCACTGAAAACCCCAGCAATATCAGCAGCAATATCAAAGTAATAATGACGAACACAAAGCTCATGCACTTCCGTTTTTTGAGGTAATTCAAAACATTTGGGCTTTAGACGTTGCTTTGCGGGAAGGGGAACACAAAGCGGCGAGCAAATTTACTCCATAGTTTTGTTAAATGTCTGCATTCTCAACCTATGCACACGCCACAAAAAAACAAGGCCGACGGCAAACCATATTCCCAACGCGAAAATGGAAGTGCGCATGCTGCCGGTCATTTGGTCCAATGTGCCGAACATGAGCAGCCCCAGCATGATGGCCACTTTTTCGCACACATCGTAAAAGCTGAAAAATCCCGCGTTGTTTTCAGTTGCGGGAATCATCTTGGCGTAGGTGGAGCGCGACAGGGATTGTATGCCGCCCATCACAATGCCGATGAAAAAAGCGCAGACAAAAAACGACCAGACATCGTAAATGAAATACGCTCCGATACAAATGCACAGCCAAAGCCCAACAGCCAGCATCAGGGCGGGCACATTGCCGAATCGTTTGGACAAGGCTGCAAACAAATACGCGCCGCCGATGGCAATGTACTCTAAGCTCAACACTGTGGCAATGAGCGCAGCCATCGGCAATTTGATCTCTTTTTCTCCAAAGGAGGCCGCCATAAACATGACTGTCTGCACGCCCATGATGTAAAAAAAGAAGGCCGGCAGGAAGTTGCGCAGCACCCGTTCGGAGCGAATGCGGCGCCATACATTCAGCAGTTCCTCGTAGCCGTGCAGCAAAAATCGCCCGCCGTTTCGAGGTCTTGCGGCCTTGATGCCGTGCGGCAATCGGCGAAAAGTAATTTGTGCAAACCCCATCCACCACAGGCCGGTGCTCAGGAATGCCAGCCGGGGCAGCAGGGTACCGTCCTCAATGCCCAGTGACTTTTCATTTAAAATAAAAGCCAGATTCAAAATCAGCAGGGTAGTTGCCCCCATGTAGCCCATGGCATAACCCTGGGCACTCACCCGGTCTTGTATGGCCTCGTCGGCAATGGCCGGCAGGTAGGCGTTGTAAAAAACGATGCTGCCCGAATAGCCGATGGTGGCCAGCATCAGGCCGGCGATGCCGATACCGAGTTGGTCGCCGCCCGTAAAAAAAAACAAGGCCATGCAGGCCAAGGCTCCCAGATAGCAGAAAAACTGCATAAACGACCGCTGATTGCCCGCATAATCGGAAATGGAAGACAACAGCGGCGACAACAAGGCCACTATGCCGAATGACAGCCCCAGCGCAATGGAATACAACGCCGTGTTTTCAACATCAAAGCCCAGAAAGGAAACCCGGTTGTTTTCGCCCTGCCGGGTGACGCTGTTGTAATACGCCGGAAATATGGCCGAGTTGATGACCAAGGCATACGAAGAGTTGGCCCAGTCGTACATGGTCCAGGCTCTGATGGTGCGTCGGTCGTTTTTAAGGAGCATGGCGATGAAATGAAGAATTAAACACAGTCAGATAAACTGCGAAGCAGATTCCCCCCTCTGCCTTCTTGCTTCAAAAAGCAACACTGCTGTGGAAGCCGACACGTTGAGCGAATCCACGCGCCCCTGCATGGGAATGATGACGCGCTCGTCGGCGGCCTCTATCCAGAATGCAGAAATGCCCGTAGCTTCGGCGCCCATGACGATTGCGGTTGGTTGGGTAAAATCAGTGAGATAATGCGGGTGCGAAGCCTCCAGATGCGTGACTGCCAACTTTACGCCCTGCCGTCGCAGCCAGGCAAGCACCTGTTCAGAATCGGTGGTAGCCACCGGCACGGTAAACACCGCCCCCAAAGATGCCCTGATGACGTTGGGATTGTGCCAGTCGGTGAGCGGATCGCACAGAATGACGGCATCCACGCCGGCGGCATCGGCTGTGCGCAGGATGGCCCCCAGATTGCCGGGTTTTTCCACACTTTCCAACACGAGTATCAGCGGGCAGCGAGGCAGCGCAATGTTGTCCAATACGAGCGGGCGCGTTCGCAACAGCGCCACCACATTGGGCACGCCGCTTCGGTAAGCTGTTTTTTCAAATACCGCACGGCTCACTTCCGTCAAAGCGTCAGGGGCCATTTTTTGGAAAGGCAGCAAATCGTCAAAACCGGTGCGGGCCGGGTCGTACAAAATAGCCTCCGCCTCATAACCGGCAGCCAGCGCCATCGCGGTTTCGCGCAGCCCCTCCGCCACAAACAAACCCTGCGCCTTGCGTTCCCGGGCTTTTTCGGTGAGCAACACGATGTTTTTTATAAGCGGATTCTGGACGCTGGTAATTACTTTCGTCATGGCTACTTGTGCTGATATTTGCTTGCTACCTCCCTTCCATCTTCGCCGCTTTGGCCTCCACCTCCGAGCGCATTTGATCTTTGTAGTCCGATATTTTTTTCAACAGCCCGGCATCGGACGCGGCCAATATTTGCGCTGCCAGAATACCCGCGTTTTTAGCGGCATTGACGGCCACAGTGGCCACCGGCACTCCGTTGGGCATTTGTACAATGGAAAGTAGCGAATCCCAGCCGTCTAATGAATTGCTCGATTTTACCGGCACTCCGATCACCGGCAGGGGAGTGAGTGAAGCCACCATGCCCGGCAAATGCGCCGCGCCGCCGGCTCCCGCCACAATGACGCGCAAGCCCCGCAGATGGGCGTTTTTGGCAAATTCCACCATGCGTTCCGGTGTGCGGTGCGCCGACACGATGCTCATTTCATAAGGGATATCGAAGTGCCGGAGCATTTCAGCCGCCTGCTGCATAACCGGCAGGTCTGAATCCGACCCCATGATGATACTAACCATAATTGAGTATTGATTTCTCTATGCTCTCCCGATTTCCAGGCTATCCGGGATTGCGCTTCGCTTGTATGCTCTATGTTTCCTACATCGCCAGTTCAATCGCATCTGCCAGCGCATTCAGGGCTTCCCGGTCGGGAGTGGGGCCGGTTCTCAGATGGAATTGGACCCCATCGTCGGCAAAACGAGGAATGATGTGTATGTGTACATGCGGCACATCCTGCCCGGCTGCAGTGTTGTTGTTTTGCAGCAAATGGGTGCCTTCGCAGCGCAAGCCTTCCATATTGCGGAGTGCCTGTTCTACGCGCATAACAATCTGGAACAAGTGCATGCCGGTGGTTTCGTCCATATCGCTCAGGGTTTCAAAATGCCGTCGGGGCATCACCAATACATGCCCCGGATTGACGGGATGAATGTCCATGAATGCGACGGTCATGTTGTCTTCATAAACAATGCTGGCGGGAATTCTGCCGGCTGCGATTTCGCAAAAAATGCACTTACTCATACGGATGAACGCTTTTGTTTGAAGAACGGCGGGTGCCGGGTCGGCCCTCAAGGTACGGCATTCAATGCACCGGGCCGGTACAAAAGTAGTTGTTTGCATAAAAATTCCTACTTTTGCAGCACCCAACCCACTAATTGTTATGAAATATTCATTTCTCGAAATTGCTCCCGATGTTGCCGAGGCCTTGCAAAACAAGCGCCCTGTAGTGGCATTGGAGTCCACCATCATTGCGCACGGTATGTCTTACCCCGATAATGTGGAAAATGCCCTGCGTTGCGAGGCCATCGTACGCGAAAACGGAGCGCTGCCGGCCACCATTGCCATCATAGACGGCCGGTTTAAAGTGGGCCTCAGCACAGATGAGATAGAGCGCTTGGGCCGCGAGGGGCAAAAAATTTCCAAAACCAGCCGCCGGGACATTGCCTTCATCCTCGCCCGCAAAGCCTGTGGCGCCACAACCGTAGCCTCTACCATGATAGCCGCACGGTTGGCCGGCATCCCCATTTTTGCCACCGGCGGCATTGGCGGCGTGCATCGCGGGGCCGCAGAAACGATGGATATTTCCGCCGATTTGCAGGAACTGGCCCGCACCAATGTGGCGGTGGTTTGCGCAGGCGCCAAAGCGGTGCTCAACCTCGAACTCACACTGGAATATCTCGAAACTTACGGCGTTCCGGTCGTGGGGTTCCAAACAGAAGAGTTTCCGGCGTTCTACACCCGGCGCAGCGGGCTGCCCGTGGACTATCGCATAGATACGCCCGAAGAACTGGCTTTTGCCCTCCGCGTGAAATGGGACACCGGTGTGCAAGGCGGCGTAGTGATTGCCAATCCCATTCCCAAATCGCACGCCATGAACCGCGAATCGGTAGAGCAGGCCATAGAGCAGGCCATACACGATGCCGATGCGCAGGAAATCAGAGGAAAAGCGCTCACTCCGTTCTTGCTGGCCAGGGTGGAACAACTCACCTCCGGGGTGAGCCTGCTGGCCAATAAAGCGCTCGTGCAAAACAATGCAGCCCTGGCGGCAAAGGTGGCGGCGGCTTATTCCGCATTGGATTAAGGGCCGCATTTTGAAATGATGAGCCGAAGCGCTACATTTGTTTTGCTATAAGGAATTCCATTTTTCCCACCAATAGTCTTATGACAACTCAACAACACTTCCAATACCTCCTCCGTCTCGGCGACAATGCCCTCATACTTGGCCAACGTCTCTCCGAATGGTGCGGCCACGGGCCTGTGCTGGAGCAAGATATCGCCATCACCAACATCGCCCTCGATCTGGTGGGGCAGGCGCGCTCAATATTGGAATATGCCGGGCAGGTAGAAGGCGCGGGCCGCTCGGAAGACGATCTGGCTTACCATCGCAATGCCCATCAGTTTTTCAACATATTGCTGGTAGAACAACCCAACCAGGACTGGGCCTATACCATTGTGCGGCAGTTCTTCTTCGATGCCGGGCATTATTTGATACTGGAACAATTGACCAACAGCAGTGACGAACACTTGGCGGCCATTGCCCAAAAATCACTCAAGGAAGTAGCCTACCACCTGCGTTACAGCAGCGAGTGGGTCATCCGCCTCGGCGACGGAACCGAAATCAGCCACGAAAAAATGCAAAATGCCGTGAACGAGCTTTGGATGTTCTCCGGCGAACTTTGCACCCCCGACGACATTGACCACGCCATGCTCGAAGCGGGCATCGGTGCAGACCTCCTCCGCATCCAACCTCTGTATCGCAATAAAGTGGAGGAAATCCTCCGCGAAGCCACCCTGCAAATACCCGCCTCCGACTGGATGCAGAGCGGCGGCAAACAGGGCCGGCATACGGAACACATGGACTACATCCTGGCCGAAATGCAACAGGTGCCCCGCGCCATGCCGGGATTGACGTGGTGATTGCGTACCTTCGCAGCAGCGTTCACCAATAATTGTAACAATGCCCGAAGCTTTCGACTCTATTCGCGCTTTCCGGGACGACGAAGTACACGCCGCCCTGCGCTCTATTGCCCATGACCCCATGATGCAGACGGTGCTCCAATTTACTTTTCCCGAACTGGCTCCCGAAGGACGCCTCCAAATTTTGGATAATATTCGTGCCACTCAAGACTTTCACGCACAGGTTATCAGACCGGCCGTCCTTCGCATCCTCGCAGAAAGCTCGGCCGGCCTCACACATTCCGGCTTTGACCAACTGCTGCCCGATACGCCTTATTTATATGTTTCCAACCACCGGGACATCGTGCTCGACACGGCGCTGCTCAACTTTATCCTGCTTGAGCAGGGGCTTACCATGACCGCTTCGGCCATCGGCGACAACTTGGTGAAACTACCGTTTTTGCTCACATTTGCCAAAATCAACCGCAATTTTTTAGTGCGCCGCAACCTGCCGCCGCGCGAACTCTTAGAAAGCTCGCAGGAACTGACTGCATACATCCGCCATCTGATGTTGGAAGACCGCCGTTCGGTATGGATTGCCCAACGGGAAGGCCGCGCCAAAGACGGCAACGATGCCACGAACCCCGGCGTTCTGAAAATGATCGGCATGGCCGCCGGTGCGGAAGGCGCGATGAGCTATCTGAAAAAACTGCGCATCGTGCCGGTTTCCATTTCTTACGAATACGATCCTGCCGACGCTTTCAAAATACCGGAACTATTAGCCGAAGCGCACGGCGAAAGTTATACCAAAGAGCCACAGGAAGATTTCCGGCACATCATGACGGGCATACGGGGACAAAAAAAACGCATCCATTTCCATGCGGGCACGCCTTTGGATGCTGAGTTGGATGAGATAGCGGCCATTTCGGGACTCAATCATCAAATCAAAGCGTTGGCGCAGGTTTTGGACCGGGCCATTGTTGCCAATTACCGGCTTTGGCCATCCAATTACATCTCACACGATCTGCTTTCGCAAACCGGCGCCTTTGCCAAGCATTATACCCCGGAGGAAAAAGTCGCTTTTGTGCAGCGCATGGAGGAACGTACAGCCGGCATGGACGCCGAGGCTCTCCGCTGCTTCCTGAGCATGTATGCCAGGCCGGTGAGCAATCAAACCGGAATGGGGCACTAATTCTGCCAGTTCTTCCGCTCCTGCTCTATATGGCGCAACTCCACCCGTACGCCGTATTTATCTTTCAAATGCCGGGCCAGCGCATCGGCGGCATACACAGAGCGGTGCTGGCCTCCGGTGCAACCGAAATTGACGCTGAGGTGCGTAAAACTGCGCTCGATGTAGTCTTCCACCGCATCATTCACCAAGTGAAAAACGCTGTTCAGATAATCTCCCATGTGGCTGTGGTGCTTGAGGAAGTTGATGACCGGCTCATCGCGGCCCGTCAGTTTTTTGTAGGGTTCGTACCTCCCCGGATTGTTGATGCACCTGCAATCGAACACAAAACCGCCGCCATTTCCGTGCGGGTCTTCGGGGATGCCGCCTGATTTGTAAGAAAAGCTGTTGATCGTCACGGTGAGTAAACTGGAAGCCCCCTTTATTTTATCAAACGGCTCGAAGCGCTTCGATTCGATGAGGTGGTACATGGCGCGGGTCAGTTCGGGCATTTCAACGGGCAGATGGGCGTTTTCCAATATCCAGCGCACATTGCGGAGCGCGAAGGGAATGCTTTCCAAAAAGTACTCCTTCCGTTCAAACAGCCCCCGAAACCCGTAAGTGCCGAAGGTCTGAATGCTCCGAATGAGCACATAGCCGTGATAATATTGGATGAATTGTTCGCGGTCAATGTGGATGAATTGCCCGGCTGTTTTGATGTAGTGTTCCAACAATTCCTGCCGGATGTCCTCAGGCATACCAGCTTTGGCCTGATACAGCAGCGAGGCCAGGTCATACTGCAAAGCTCCCCGGCGACCGCCCTGGTAATCAATAAAATAAGGCTCTCCGCTCTTAATCATGATGTTGCGGGTCTGGAAATCCCGGAACATGAAGTGATTGCAGTCGGCCTGCAAGAGGAAGTCGGCCAAGCGCTGAAAATCGGCCTCCAAAGCCTGTTCGTCAAACGGCACATAAGCCAGCCGGAGGAAGTAATATTTGAAGGTGTTGAAATCCCATACCATAGACTGCCGGTCGAAAGCGTCGCGGGGGTAACACACACTGTAGTCCAAGTCTTTGCCGCCCTCAATTTGCAGCCGGGCCAATTGCTCCACCGCCTTTCGGTAAATCTGCACCAAATAATCGGGAAAATATTCGCCCTTTTGCAGCAGATAACTGTACAAAGTGGTGGAACCCAGGTCTTCCTGAAGATACACGTCCTGATCGAGGTCTTCGGCGTATATCTCCGGCACGGGCAGTTGGCGAGCTTTGAAATGCCGGCTGAAGGAGATAAATGCCTGATTTTCTTTGCGATTGGGATTGTAGGCCCCGATGGCGGTTTTCGTCGGCCCTTGCAGGCGGTAATACACGCGTTGCGAGCCGGAGGGCGCCAAAGGCAACACCAAATAAGCGCTCTCGCCGGCCCATTTTTCAAACAGGTCGGCCAGGATGTGTTCTATCTTTACGGGTACCATATATAGTGGTGTAAGGTTGAGAGGGCGAAGTTAGACAAATTATATTTGGAATAAAATTTACTCCTCCCGCATCAGCGCAGGCACCCGCATGGCGCGCAGTGCCGGCGGCAGGGAAGCCAGCAGGCCGATGCCCAGTACTGTAACGGCCACCACCGGTAAATCGCCGAAGCGCATACTGATGGGGTAGGAATCTATGACCAAATTGCCGGGAATGGAAACAAGCCCCAATTGCTTTTGAGCCACATAGATGCCTCCGGCCAACAAAATTCCGGTTGCGATACCGATAACGCACAGCAAAAGTCCTTCCAGCAGGAAGATATTGCGCACCAAGCGGTCGGAGCCGCCCATAGATTTGATGATCGAAATATCGGGTTGTTTTTCCAGGACGATCATCCACAGAGCGCCGATGAGGTTGAACGACACCATCAGCATCATCAGGCTCACAATGGCAAAACTCATCCATTTTTCCACCTGCATGAGGCGCATGAAGGTCTCTTCCTGCTGATAGCGGTTTTTGACCACAAACTCCGGTCCCAACAGCGCAGCAACGGCACCCTGAACACTTTGAGGTGCAGCGCCGGCATTTACTTTGATTTCCAGCGCGCTCACTTCCTCCTCGTAGCCCAGCAAGTCGCGGGCAGCTTCCAAATTGGTGATAATATATTGATTATCAAACTCCTGTTGAATCACAAAAGTGCCGGCAGGGTAAATGAATCGCTTGCGAAAAGCCTGCTCCAATGCGGCAGTTTCCTTTCGTTTGGGCATATAGACCGCCAGAGGCGAGAAGACATCGTCCACGTTGACATTGAGCTTATTGCGCATACCCAATCCTAGTACGGCATAAGAGCGATCTTCCTGTTGGAGACGAAAAATACCCTCCCGAACCATGCTGTCCACGCTGGAAACCTTAGTATAATCGGCGTCCACCCCTTTCAATGTGCCGAAATCCTGGCTGTTTTTGTACTCAAAAAAAGCCACCTCTTCGAGCGTGCAGGAAATGTCTTTCACACCCGGAACCGCCCGGATACGCGACAGAAAAGCCGAATCGGCAGGAAAAGTTTTGCCCTGTGCAGGCGTGATTTTGAGGTCGGGGTTGAAGCTGTTGTACATGCCCGTGATGAGGTCTTCGAAACCGTTGAACACGGAAAGCACGAGCAGCAGGGCCGCTGCGCCTACGGCAATACCGAACACTGCAATGCCCGTGATGATGTGGATGGCATTGGTGCTGCGTTTGGAAAACAAATATCTACGGGCTATGCGCCAGGCGAGCGCCATGTATTGCTGATTTCCGGCAAAGATAATCAGCTTCCCTTATCGAAGCGCACTTCCTGAATGAGGAATTTGCCGCCGGAGCTTTTAGCGTACAAATAAACGCGGAATGTGCCGGATGCAGTGGTCAGGTTGCCGATAGAATATTGGGCATCGCTGCCTTTGGAGGCGCCCTGATGCATTTGCTGGAAGCTGCGAGGCGCATTCTGGCTGAAGAATTGCTTCACCACGCCGATGGCCTGAGTTTTGGCATATACATCCTCCTGATCCATAATGGATATTTCGACATTTTGATCGAAGTATTGCCCCAGCGCATCTGCATTGCCGCTGCCCAAAGCTTTGGCCATGCCTGAAAAATCGGCTTGTGCGAAGCCCGAAACGGGAAGGAGAAACATCAACCAAAGAAAAATTCTCATTTGTTGCATTTTTTCCCGGTGCCGAAGTTTTGTACCCGACAGCAGGGGTGAAAAAAACTATTGTTCAGACGTTGAGACCTGCCGAAAGTAACGAGAACGTGATTGTCCCCGCTCTACCGGCTTCTTTTTCTGATAGTTGCGCCTGAATAACGCTCAAGGCCCTACAAAAGTATGCGCTTGTAGGCTGTCTGTCAAGTGCGGCGGCCGGAATTAACAATTTGCACCGCGTTGCGGGAGACTCAAAAGCGGATAAAAAATTTTATTTGGTCTTTTTTTTCCACAAAGTTTCTACCTTTGCGCCGGTTTTCAACAAGCTATCACAGAAGATCATCAGGCAATGATATACAAGCGTTTCATCTTACTCTTTGCAGCCGCCCTTTTTTGCGTCGCCACTCCGGCTCTCGCAGAAGAAAAACATGGCGCCGGCCACGACGAATACGACCCCGTAGGAGCGGTAATGAATCACATTGCCGATGCCAATGAGTTCCACGTTTGGAAAGGTATTCACATTCCGCTTCCTTGTTTCCTGTACGCTCCGGGGCAAGGCTGGACGGTTATGTCTTCCGGCAAGTTCGATCATGGTCACAAAGCTATTGACGGCTATGTGCTCAATCACGGCCGCGTCAACAGGGTATCGGATGTCTCTTTCCCCACAGGCGAAGTACATATCGAGGGCATTGTAAGCCATAAAGAAGTGGTGACGAAAGCCGGCAAGGAGCAAGAAGAGGAAGTGTATTATGTAATGCACGAAGGCAAAGAATATCGTTTGGATTCGCCCAGCACGCTCGATGGTGGTATTCTCGGCGGCGGCATCACGTCTTTTTACGATTTTTCCATTACCAAGAACGTGGCTACCATGTTGCTGGCAGCGGTACTGCTTGTGCTGTTGTTTTCGAGCGTAGCAAGAGGTTATAAAAACAATCAAGGCAAAGCGCCGAAAGGCATTCAGGGCTTCATCGAGCCTATCTTCATGTTCATCCGCGACGAAGTAACCCGCCCGATGATCGGCGAGAAGCACTACGAACGCTTCCAGCCCTTCATTATGACGCTGTTTTTCTTCATCCTGTTTTGTAACCTGATGGGCCTGATTCCCTTCTTTCCCGGCAGCGCCAACATCACAGGCAACCTCGGCGTGACGCTGGTGCTGGCTGTGCTGGCTTTTTTGGTCACCAACCTCAACGGCAACGGCCACTACTGGCAACACATCTTCTGGATGCCGGGTATTCCTGCCTGGGTGAAAATCATCCTGACGCCGGTAGAAATTCTCGGCCTGTTCATCAAGCCCTTCTCTTTGATGATTCGTTTGTTTGCCAACATTTCGGCAGGCCACATCATCATATTGAGCCTTATCGGCCTCATTTTTATCTTTGGTAAAAATGGAACCAGCATCGG
>DDUV01000005.1:96463-96653 GCA_002344975.1 Saprospiraceae bacterium UBA2329
GTGGCTTTCCTTCAGGCATTTATCTTCTCTATCCTGACCGCTTCTTACATCGGCGCGGCAGTGGATGAAGGACATCACGAGCACGAGGAGGCGCATCACTAGGAAGAATTCCTGATTCCTGATTCAGGATTCAAAATTCCTACATGAAATCAGGAATCGGAAATCAGGAATCCGAAATCAGGAATCCGAA
>DDUV01000005.1:96956-101133 GCA_002344975.1 Saprospiraceae bacterium UBA2329
TCCGAAATCAGGAATCCGAAATTTGAAATATTAACCATTTTAAATATCTCAACAATGGGAGCAATTGGAGCTGGAATCGCAGCATTGGGTGCAGGCATCGGCGTAGGCCTTATCGGCAGCCGCGCCATGGACGCCATCGCTCGTCAACCGGAAGCGGTAGGCGACATCCGTAACAACATGATCCTGACGGCGGCCCTCGTAGAAGGCGCTGCCCTCTTCGCCATCGTGGTAGGTCTGTTGAAGTAATTCGCGCTGCGAACCGAAAAAACGGTCGGATCGGGGCGGTTGGCTGCCGGTCCGGCCCTATTTAAGAACCATCATTACAATTTTTTATAGCTATGTCTCAAATGTTGTTCTTAGCTAAGTTTTCCGTCATCCAGCCCGATCCGGGACAAATATTCTGGACTTCGGTCATCTTCATCGGGCTTTGGGCCATTCTCGGCCCTATGGCGTTCAAGGTCATTCAAAAAGCGCTCAAACAGCGCGAGACCGACATTCAAACGTCTTTGGATGAAGCCAAGCGCACCCGCGACGAGATGTCCAAACTGAAGGCAGACAATGAAGCCCTGCTCAAATTGGCTCAGGAGGAACGCACGAAAATCTTGCGCGAAGCTGCCGAAACGAAAGAGGCCATCATCAACGAAGCGCGTGTAAAAGCCAAAGAAGAAGCTCGTTTGATTGTGGAAAATGCCAAAGAACTGATTGAAAATCAGAAAATGGCGGCCATCATTGAGGTGAAAAACCAAGTGGGCAATATGGCCATTGACCTCACGGAACGCCTGTTGCGCGCCAACCTGAAAGGCAATGCCGATCAGGAGCAGCTCGTGAACCGCCTGATGGATGAGATGAAATTGAATTAATTGAGGGCCGGTCTTTGGCTTGCCCGTTCATTTTATAACAAGCATTTATGTCCGCTTACAGGATAGCCGTTCGTTACGCCAAGTCTCTCCACGATCTGGCCGTAGAGCAAAGGAAATTAGATCGTGTGCTGGAAGATGTGCAGGCGTTCCATACGCTGATGCAAAATCGCGACTTTCAGCTTTTTATCAAAAGCCCTGTCATTCAGCACAAACGCAAAAGCGAGGTGATGGAAAAAATGCTGGCCGATAAATTCGACCCACTCACCATGGCGTTTTTGCGCATCCTTTTTAATAAAGGCCGCGAGAAGTTCATGGGCGAGGTGGCTAAGGAATTCATCACGCTTTTCAAAAAGCTGCGAGGCATCTCTACGGTGAAGGTCACTTCTGCCGTGAAGTTGGAGGACAACGCCATTCAGGCCATCGAAGCCAAGCTCAAGTCGGAAGGCATTACCGGCGCGCACACGGAGTTCCGTACTTCGGTAGATGCCGATATGATCGGCGGGTTCATTCTGGAAGTGGACGATCTGGTGTATGATGCCAGTTTGCAACATAAATTGGAAACGCTGCGCCGTGAATTCGTTCACAACCCGTACGTTTCTCAGATCATTTCTCATTAATAATTTCATTCGTAAATATTCAAAACAACATACGTCATGGTTGATGTCAAACCCGATGAAATCTCCGCGATACTGAAGCAACAACTTTCCGGCTTCAGCACATCCAGCGAACTGGAAGAATACGGCACCGTATTGCAGGTGGGCGACGGTATCGCCCGCGTGTATGGCCTCAACAATGCTCAGGCCGGCGAATTGGTAGTTTTTGAAGAAACCGGCGTGGAAGCCATCGTCCTCAACCTCGAAGAAGACAACGTAGGGGTGGTGTTGATGGGTTCCGGTACGGGCATCAAAGAAGGCTCGCGCGTACATCGCACGGGGCGTATCGCCTCTATTTCCGTAGGCGACGGCTTTGTGGGCCGCGTAGTGAATCCGCTGGGGCTTCCCATTGACGGCAAAGGCGTTATCACGGGCGCCAAGTATGAAATGCCGCTCGAACGCAAAGCTCCCGGCGTTATTTACCGCCAGCCGGTGAACGAACCGCTCCAAACGGGTATCAAAGCCATTGACGCGATGATTCCGATTGGTCGTGGCCAGCGCGAATTGATCATCGGCGACCGCCAGACCGGTAAAACGGCCATCGCCATTGACACCATCATCAACCAGAAGGAGTTTTACGACCGCGGCGAACCGGTGTATTGCATCTATGTGGCATCGGGCCAAAAGGCTTCTACGGTCGCCAACGTAGCCAAAACGCTGGAAGAGCACGGCGCAATGGACTACACCGTGATCGTTTCGGCTTCTGCTGCCGATCCCGCGCCGCTGAAGTTTTACGCTCCTTTTGCGGGCGCTGCCATCGGCGAGTTCTTCCGCGACACAGGTCGCCCGGCGCTCATCATTTACGATGATCTCTCCAAGCAGGCCGTTGCTTACCGCGAAGTATCGCTGTTGCTCCGCCGCCCGCCCGGACGCGAGGCTTATCCCGGCGACGTGTTCTATCTGCACTCCCGCCTGCTGGAGCGTGCTGCCAAAGTCATCAACAATGACGACATTGCCCGCAACATGAACGACCTGCCGGAGTCTTTGAAAAAAGCCGGCATCGTGAAAGGCGGCGGCTCGCTCACGGCTTTGCCCATCATCGAAACGCAAGCCGGCGACGTATCTGCCTACATTCCTACCAACGTAATTTCCATTACCGACGGTCAGATATTCCTCGAAGCCAACCTCTTCAACGCAGGTGTGCGCCCGGCCATCAACGTAGGTATCTCGGTATCGCGCGTAGGTGGTAACGCTCAGATCAAGTCTATGAAGAAAGTGGCCGGTACCCTGAAGCTCGACATGGCTCAGTACCGCGAATTGGAAGCCTTCTCCAAGTTCGGTTCCGACCTCGACCCGGCTACCGTAGCCATCCTCGAAAAAGGCAAGCGCTTGGTGGAAGTCCTCAAGCAGCCGCAGTACTCTCCCGCTCCCGTAGAGAAGCAGGTAGCCATTATTTATTTGGGCACCAAGGGTTTGTTGCGCAGTGTGCCGGTGGAGAAGATCAAGGAATTCGAGCATGTCTTCCTCACGGAGATGGAACGTCGCCACGCCACTATTCTCGACAACTTCCGCAAAGGCAAGTTTGATGATGCCGACCTCAAGCAGGTAGAGGCGCTTGCCAATGAGTTGACGATGCAGTATAAAAAATAATAGTTGATTCTGCGGTGGATGGTGTGCGGGCACTTACAGCTTTTCGCATCATCCACCGGAAACAACAAAACCGCGAGCAGTATGTCCGGTAGTTTAAAACAAGTACGCGAGCGCATCCGCTCGGTTCAGAATACGCAGCAGATCACCAAAGCCATGAAGGTGGTTTCGGCGGCCAAATTCCGCAGGGCGCAACAGGCCATTGTGCAAATGCGCCCCTACGCCGAAAAGCTGAACAAAATGCTGCGCAACATCCTCTCCAACATGGAGGGCGAGGCCGATACGGTGTTCGGGCAGGAGCGTCCGGTACACAAGGCTTGCGTGGTGGTGGTCACTTCCAATCGCGGCTTGTGCGGGGCGTTCAACAGCAACGTCATCAAAGGCGCGGTTCGCGTCATCAACGAAGAACTGGCTGATGTGCGCCGCAGCGGCAACCTCAGCATCCTTTGTATCGGCAAGCGCGGCTACGACTTCTTCCGCAAGCGCTACACCGATTGCAACATGATTACCGATCATGTGGAGTTGTTCAGCAACCTGAATTTCGATCATGTGGCGCCGGTCGCCAGGCAATTGATGGATGCCTTCCAGGCCAAAGAATACGACCGCGTGTATGTGGCCTTTGGTCACTTCCGCAATGCCGCTACTCAGTTCCCTGTGATAGAGCAGTGGTTGCCGGTAGCGAAAATAAAGCCGGAACCGGGCGCAGACAAAAAACGCGCAGACTATATTTTTGAACCCGATATGAAGGGGCTGCTCGATTATTTGGTGCCCAGCATCTTACAAACCACCTTCCATCGCTACCTGTTGGACACCCACGCTTCGGAGCACGGCGCCCGCATGACCGCTATGGATAAGGCGACAGAAAATGCCGAGGAGATGCTCAAAGAGTTG
Source organism: Saprospiraceae bacterium UBA2329 (assembly GCA_002344975.1). Taxonomy (GTDB): domain Bacteria; phylum Bacteroidota; class Bacteroidia; order Chitinophagales; family Saprospiraceae; genus UBA2329. Next base: position 100,948 of record DDUV01000005.1, read on the forward strand.
CTTATCAATTACAACAAGGCTCGTCAGGAAGCCATTACCAAGGAAATTCTCGAAATCGTAGGCGGCGCTGCCGCATTGGAAGGCGCATAAAAACCGGCGCATCAACACATCGTTCCTGTACGAAAAAACCAACACTGCAAATAAGGCACAATCCTGTAACGGGGTTGTGCCTTTTGCTTTTATGCC
>DDUV01000086.1 GCA_002344975.1 Saprospiraceae bacterium UBA2329
CGCTCGCGCGAGGCTCTACCTTCATGTTTACCACGCACGGCGTGGTGCGGATTATCCGGCGGGTTCTACCCGCCTTCATCAACTCACCATTTTTTCGCTCGCGCGAGGTTCTACCTCGTGCGGACTATCCGGCGGGTTCTACCCGCTTTCATCAACTTACCATCATGATTGAGATTCCCGTTCCCAAACTCCGTCACACTGATTCCAACAATTTCTTCCTCATTGCCGGCCCCTGCGCCGTAGAAAGTGAGGACATCGTCCTGCGCACCGCCGAACATCTGGCAGAACTGTGCGACCGCCTGCGCATTCCCTTGATTTTTAAAAGTTCGTATCGCAAAGCCAACCGTTCCCGATTGGATTCTTTTGCCGGCATCGGCGACGAACAGGCCCTCCGCATTTTGCGCAAAGCTGCCGAAACTTTCGACCTGCCTGTCACCACCGACATCCACGCCGACGACGAAGCCGCCTTTGCTGCCGAGTATGTGGATGTGCTGCAAATACCGGCCTTCCTTTGCCGTCAAACCAGCCTGTTGGTAGCAGCGGCCGAAACCGGCAAGGCCGTCAGCGTCAAAAAGGGCCAGTTTGTCAGCCCCGAAAGTATGCGTTTTGCTGTTGACAAAGTGGTTCAATCCGGCAACGACCGCGTGATGCTCATCGAGCGCGGCGCCACCTTCGGTTATCAGGATTTGATCGTGGACTTCAGAGGGATTCCGGTCATGCAGTCTTTCGGCGTGCCCGTTATTTTAGATTGCACTCATTCTCTGCAACAGCCCAATCAGGCATCGGGCGTCACAGGCGGCCAACCGGCGCTCATCGAGACCATTGCGCGGGCCGGCGTGGCCGTTGGCGTGGACGGACTGTTCATCGAAACGCATCCCAATCCGGCGGAAGCCAAATCAGACGGCGCCAATATGTTGCCTTTGCATCAGATGGAAAAACTGCTCGAACGATTGCTCCGCATTCGGCAGGCCGTGCTTTGAGCCGGGGGATCGGTGGGCGGTGGGCGATAGGCAGTAGGCAGTATGTGCGTGCCTAAAATAGGTTGACAAAAAAGTCAATCAAAGATGGCAAACAAAGAGAACAAAAAGTTTCAACTTCAGATGAGGTCCACTCGGACATTCAGCACGGAGTTCAAGAAAGAGAAGGTAAAAGACCTTATCGAAAAACGGACGAGCATAAAGATGCTTGTTGAACTCTATGGAGTAAGTCGCTCTGCGATCTATAAATGGCTATATTTGTACTCGCCCATGGAGAAAGGAATCCAAACAGTAGTGCAAATGGAAAGCGAAGAACAAAAGACGAAGGTACTGCTCAATCGGCTGGCGGAATGCGAGCGGATCATAGGTCAGAAACAAATGCAATTAGATGTGTTGGAGAGGACCTTCGAAATAGCGAGCGAGGAGCTTGGGTATGACGTAAAAAAAAAGTACGCACCCGGACCGTGGAATGGTTCCTGCAAAACCCTGAGCGACACATGTACACCATGAGTGCGATATACGCCGAGTTCGGTATTAGCAGACAGGGCCACTGGCAGGCCTTAGAGCGCGAAGAGGCGTTGATGGCCAAAGAATTGTGCTATGTGGGCCTGATGCAAGAAGTGCGGGAGATGCATCCCGGAATGGGCCTGCGCAAAATGTATGAGCAGTTCAGTCCTCAGGGCATTGGTCGAGACGCCTTTATAGCATTGGGACTACAGGAAGGCTTCCGCTTGTGCGCGCCGATCAACCCGCAACGCACCACCAGAAGCGTCAAAAGCGCGCGATACAGGAACCTGTTGCAAGGCAAGAAGTTTACAAATGTCAACCAGATATGGGTCAGCGATTTGTTTTATTTTGCTTTAGGCAACCTGATTCATCATTCAGATCGGGGCGGCCAGTATATCAGCGATGATTATACCAACCTCCTGGAGGACTATAAAATTCAGATCAGTATGTGTACCGACGTCTTAGAGAACGCACACAGTGAACGGGTAAACGGCACCATCAAGAATGAGTATCTCGCCCGGTGGCACATTGCCAACGCAGAGCACTTACAGCAGCGCCTTCCAACGGCCATCAATAATTACAACGACCGGCGCCACGATTCTCTTGGTATGACACCCAACGAATTTGAAACTTATGTCAAGGAACTTTCTGCCGGTCAGAGACCTGAACTTGAAATATTTACTATAAACAAATCTTTTGAAAATTCAACGCAACTTACGTTAAATTTTGATTCATAATTCACTCACAACCGTCAACCTATATCAGGCATGCACACACCGCCTACCGCCGACGGCAAACCGCCTACTGCACACCGCATACCGCCGACTGATTAAGACAACTCTATCCTTACCAACGACACCACTTTTTTCAGTGCAGCCTCCACCACATGCGTTTCCGGGTGCCGCAGGATGATGTAGCCGACCCCCTCATAATTGCCCTCATGCGGGCGGCCCACTTCCGGTATTTTGGCATCTGTGATGAGATGGCCCACCTCACGGTCCACTTTTTCCAGACCGTGTACCGCTTTGATAAAACCGCTGCCCATACCCCGGAGGTAAGCGGCACCTACGGCGTATTTGCGCTCCGGCGCTTTGAACTCGCCGAAAATAATCATGCGCGCCCAGGCGTCCAAGCTGTCGAAATCATTGGCACGCGACATGAGCGTTGTGATCTGCGCTCCGGGAGGCCGCGCCGCCACTTCCGACACTGCCACGCTGCCGTCGGGGCGCCGAAACCACTCTAAATGGCTCAATCCGGTTTTCATTCCCAGCACATCCAAAGTTTTGAAGGCCGCCTGACGAATATCATCGTATTCGGGCACATCAATTTCACGGGGCAATACCACCTGCCACTGAATCCAGGGTTCGCGCATCACCTCTATGGGATTGGGGTGGTAATGCGTCAGCGAGTGAAAAACCGCTTGGCCATTGAGCGAAAAAGTGTCGAAAGAATGTTCGGTGCCCGTCACAAACTCCTCAAAGAGCACCTCATGGCCCGGCGAAGGCGGCATCTCCCGCAGCACGGCGTCCAATTCGTGGTGATTGTGAATCTTGTAAGTAGAAAGCGATCCCATGCCCGCCGGCGGTTTGGCGATGAGCGGGAATCCGCACAACTCTGCAAAAGTACGGGCCTCGGCAGGGCTTGCCACCGTTTGATAGCGGGCGCAGGGAATTCCGGCCTCGCGGAGTTTGGCTTTCATGCGGGCTTTGTCTCTGAAATTCAGCGCCGTTTCTACGCCCATGCCTTCTATTCCCAATGCCTCGCGCACTTGGGCCAGCGGTACCTGCATGATCTCTACCGCCCCTATGATCCGGTGGATGGGGCCGTGTTGTGCGGTCAGTTCGCGGGCAGCCTGTTCCAATAATTTTGGATCCAAAGGATTGGCAACTTGCCGGTGCCCATACAGCCGGGCCGACAAATCGTGTCTCAACAAAACAACAGGCTCTTCGGTGATCAACCCGAGCTGCACATCGGGGATGCTCGTCAGCGTGTGGATAAAGCGAACGGCATTTTCCGTAAAATTCGGCGTGGCGTAAACGACAAAAGGCATGGGCAATCCGATTTGTTGTGATGGAAAAGTTGGTAAATATCAAACTTTGGCGTCAATCATCCAAATTCATTTTTTGTAACTATTCAGTCGATCCCCCAAAGCCACGAGCTATGACCACGCCCCAGGCGTGGTATGAGTTTGTTTATTCGATAAAAAATTAGATTTTCCATTTGGGGAAATTTCAAAATCTCATCTTGAAAAATGGCCTTTTTTCATTTTGGAAAATCAAACTCGCGACTCGAACCACGCCTGTGGCGTGGTCGCAGCTTTTTGCAGGGCGACTGAATGGTTACCATTTTTTGATGCCCCTCATGCGTCTTCCAGCAGGATGGCTTCCGCCAGAATTTCCAACACCGCATCTGCATCAATTTGGTCAACGGATGAAAACGCAACCCCGGCCACCATTTTGCGGCCTTTCGCATCCAATATCCCCTGCACATTCGACAAGCGGCCGCCATGAATAAAAACCAATTCCACCCCTTTGTTTTTCAACGGGTTGAGATAACAAACCCAGCTCTTTCTGTAATAAAAAGGAATCTTGTACCGGATTTTGCAACTGATCTCTGGAAAGGCCGTCAGCAATTCGTGCAAGGCCAGCATGATGGATTGCGCCGGTTCTTCCTGTTCGTAAATGAAATCTGTACAGGCATCCATAAAGTTGATTTTTGGGTACGCAAATTACATGTTTACCAACAAAAAAGGCTCCGGGAAGCATTTTTCCCAGAGCCTTTTTGATCGTTATGATGCCCCCTACATTTCCTTGCCGTAGCGTTGACCGTTTTCATACCGCACCACAAAAGCGCCGGAGAAGCCCTTCTTCTGTGCCTGCTCCATTGCTTTGAAAGCTTCTTCGCGGTTGGTGAAATTGGCCAGCATCACGCGGGTGAGGCCCTGAGAAGTGATGACTTCGGTTTCCATACTTTGAGCCAGCGCTTTCACGCGTTTTAAACTGGAGGCGTTGGCGTCGTATTTCTGCAAGGCAGCCAATTGCACTTTGTAATAAGTGCCCGTCAGTCGCGGTGCAGAACTGGTGTATTCCAACTGGTCGTCGGGGCCGAAGCCCTTTGCCGTATAGGTTTCCGGGCCGGGGATCACCTCGCCGGGTTTATCCGGCATGGGCGGGGTCGGATCCACGGGCTTTTCCACTACTTTGTCTAAATAGATCGGACGGCCATAGGTGGTTGTGTTGGGATCGTTGGAGGTGAAATCGTAATTGCCGGCTTTGTACCCCGTGCTTTGGATTTCAATTTTAAAATTGCGACCCGGCAGTATCTCAAAAGAATAAGCTCCGCCGCTGAAATCCTTCACCAACAGCAGGTTTTCAACGTTGCCCGGCAACACCTGATACAGCGATGCCGTGATGTTGTTCAAGGGCGCGCCCGATTCGCGGTCGTAAGCATTGCCTTTGACCATGAGGCGACGACCACCGATGGTAAATTCAAAGATATCTTCGTCGCGGGTGCCGTTCTTCATGCCGCCAAAAGCGCGGTTGGAAGAGAAAAATCCCGCATTGCCGTCGGCGTTGGTGGTGAAGAAAAAGTCATCAGCGGGCGAGTTGAAAGGCAGGCCGATGTTTTCAGGAGCCGTCCAGATGGTTTCCAGACCTTTGGCTTTGAAAATGTCCAATCCGCCGATGGAAGGATGGCCATTGGAGGCGAAGTAGAGCATCCCGGAACCCGCATCATAAAATGGCGTCATATCGTCGCCGGCCGTATTGATGGTCGGACCGAGGTTGACGGGGAAGGAGAAGTCGGTATCGTCGGCGGCCAGATCGCGGGAGACGAACCAGATGTCCATACCGCCTCTGCCGCCCTCGCGGTTGGAGGCAAAAAACAGGAATTCCTGGCCGTTGCTCTCTGCCACTGCGGGGTGCGTAGCCGTCACTTTGGCCATATTTACATAATCGGGCAGACGAACGGGCTGCGACCAGGAGCCTCCCTGACGCTTGATAAGGAAAATTTCACAGCGGGTGGTCAGAGGTCCCCAGGTTTCCTGGCCGCGGCAAATGGTGAAATAGAACCGGTTGCCGTCGGCAGAAAGGGCGCCGTTGCAGTAGTGATCGTTTTGGATGACGGGAAAGGCTTCCGGCGCGCCGGCTTTGCCCCATTCCTTGCCCTGGCGCTGCGAACGCAGAATGCGCGCTTTGCCGCCGGTAGTGGAGGAAAAATACAATACGTCATTGGTGAACGCGATGGGGGCAAACTCCGTAGCATCCGTGTTTACGCCTTTACCGGTGTAAATGATTTCAGCTTCCCGGTTGGCGCGGGCCGGCAGTTCTTTGGCTAAGTTGCAGCCCGCAATTTCTACGCGGACAATTTCTTCCACGATGGCCCGGTCGGAGCCGCTGTATTTGTCAATGTAAGCCTGAAACTCGCGTTTGGCGTCTTCGTAGCGGCCGTCCTGCTTGAGGCTGCGGGCATACTTCAGCCCCGACATGGGGTACTTCGCATTGTCGTCTTTGGTGTGCTGGTAGTACTCGGCAGCCTTGCGGTAGTCTTTGACGGAGTAGTAAATTTCGGCAATTTTAAAAGCCAGGTCTTTGTTCTTGGGCTTCTTTTTGAAAGCCTCTTCGTATTGGGCCGCCGCTTCGACGTATTTGCCCTGCTGGTAGAGTTCGTCCGCGGATTTGCGCGATTTTTTCCAGCTTTGAGCCGGCAGCGCCGTAGTTATGCACACGGCAAGCAGTAGTAAATAAAACGTTTTGCTCATAATAAGAAGGTTGAGTGCGAAATGAAAAAAGCTGGTTAACCAGTGTGTGAGACGCCTGGCCGAGAACCTGTGCGTCTTTCGACCCTGACTAACGTTTGGGTAAAGATAAAGATTGTTTGGCGAGGGGTGATAGTTATCATGCTGCCAAAATGCAGAAAAGGGCCATCCGAATATCCGGAAGCCCTTTTCAGTATGGCGTCAATATGCGCGCTCTAATGGCAGCGCTTACTGCACTATTAGTTTACCGTGTCCGAGGCTGCGGCCGTTTCCGGCTGTCCATTCGTAAAAATAGACGCCCGGCAACAAACCCGCGGTATCCAAAACTTGCTTAGATGCGGTTACCGGCAGCACTGCAATGGTGCGTCCATAAGTGTCGCGGAGGTGCAAGCTACTGTTTTCTAAGGGCAGATTGGTCAAAACGACAGCGCTTTGCCCGGCCTTTATCGGGTTGGGAAACAGGCCGATTTCGGTTTTCAAAACCTCCTGCACAGACGAAACAACCACCTGAACGCCTTCGGAAACCGAGTAACAGCCATTCGCATCTACCGTTTCCAGCGTGTAAAGGCCGCTCTGCTGTGCCGTCCAGGCTGCGGCATCGGCCCCGGATATGGGACTTCCGTCCAAATGCCACTGAAAATGAGCAAATTGACCGGCATTGGAGCATTGGAGCACCGGGCCTTCCATGTCTATCTCCGGGCTGGTAATAGGGTAAACCGTGACTTCAAAAACATCTTCCAGGGTAAAAACACAGGCGCCGAGGTACGCCTCTATTCCATAAATACCACCCTCGAAAATTTGCAGGCTCAAGTCCACCAACTCGCGGAATCCATCAGCCTCCCGAATCAGGAAAATCGAATCGGCAAGGCCTGCAATGCCGAGCCGGGCCGAATCTCCCTCGCAAAATGCGGGCGTATCGAGCGCTGCTTTGAGCGCCGGAGCGGAAATAAGCTCTAAGAATACTGAATCTGAGCGACTTGCGCAGTGGCCGTTTCGCGCTTCTACCTGATAATAGCCGGCCTCGGCAGCCACATACGAGCTTTCGTCGGCATGAATGGGGTCGCCGTTGAAGAACCATCGGTAGGATTCCGCGCCGGGCGCAGCGGTTAGTTCAAGGGGCGAACCCTCGCACAATGCCGGGTTTACATTCAAAATGGCCGCCTCCGGAGAGAGGTGGCGCGGGCCGGGCTGGAACTGAATGCTGTCGGCGCGCAAAACGAACAAGCCGAAAGTGATGTCGGAGCCGAGGATATTGCCGGAAGGCAGATACGGATATGCTCCCCAGGCGCCGTTGTACCCGCCGTAATTCATGTTGATGGGGTAGGTATCGTAATAAGCTGTACGCACCACCGTGTCGGGGTTCGACATATCGTAAATTTGGATGCCGTCGTGGTAATAAGCCATGACGACGTACTGGTCGCGGATGAAGGGATTGTGTATGATGCTGCCCAGATTGGGAGCCAGCAGAGCCGACTTGAACAGCGAGCGCACATAGATGTCGTCAAAATCCTGCACATCTACCACTTTGACGCTGGTGCCGTGCGTTTCATCTGCCATGATGAAAAAATTTCGGTCGGCATCGAGCCAGCCGGAGTGGTTGTAGCCCCTTTCGGGGTAATCGGTCATGGAGCCGAGCAATATGATGTTTTGCGGGTCGCTGAGATCATATACCCAGAAGCCGTTGCCGCCGTGCGAACAATAAGCGATGTTGTCAACAACATGAATATCGTGTATGTAACCGCCGGGCAGCGGAATGGAGGCCAGCAATTGCGGCTCATCGGGGTTTTGAGTGAGGTCATAAATGATAACGCCATTGTGTTGCGTATTGGTGCCGGCCATGTACAGGCGGCCCTGTAGCGTGTCCACCCAAAGATTGTGGCTGCGCTGAAATGTGGTATTGTTTTGGTAAGTCATCATCACCGTGTCCGGTAAACGGCTCATATCGAATACCATAAGGCCGTCTGTACCCTCATCTGCGCAAGCGTAAGCGCGGTCGCGATAGGTTTTAAAATCCCGCCAGATAGAATTGACCGACCCCGGAAATGACTGAATTTCAATAGGTTCTTCCGGTTTGGTAACGTCAATAAAATGAATGCGCCCCGCCGATCCGAGTATGGCATATTCCCTGCCGGAGCAGTCGGCATAGCCCCATACGTCATTGTATCGGATGCCGGAGTGGGTGGGCAGGTCGGGATTGTTCCAACGGCTCAGTTCCGTCATATTCAGGCTCGGATTCTGAGCGATCAGGGGGAGTCCCGAAAGCAGTGTAAAAACGACAAAGAGAAAAGTAGAAAAGCAGCTACGCATGAAAGTTGTATTTTTGTTGTTCGATGGACAAAGGTAAAATTCTCGAAGTAATTGGCCTGAATGTAGAATTCCCAACTCGTCAGGGTGTCGTGCAGGCTGCGAAAGATGTCGGTTTTGTGCTGCACGCCGGGCGCACGCTGGGCATTGTGGGCGAGTCCGGCAGTGGGAAATCCGTGTCGGCACTGTCGGTCATGCGTTTGTTGCCTGCCGGCAAATGCCGTCAAAGCGGGCAGATTTTGCTGTCGGGCGGCGATGATGCGGCACCCTTGCCCTTGCATCAGCTCGGCGAACGGGAAATGCAGGCCATTCGGGGGCGTCGTATCGGCATGATTTTTCAAGAACCCATGTCGTCGCTCAATCCGGTTTTCAGGTGTGGCGATCAGATTACCGAATCTTTGTACCGGCACCTGAAATTGGACGCGAAGACCGCCGCTGAACGCACCCTGGAGTGGTTTGAAAAAGTACAACTTTCCGACCCCGACCGCATATTCCAATCTTTCCCGCACCAACTGTCGGGCGGCCAAAAGCAGCGCGTAATGATTGCCATGGCGATGTGCTGCCGGCCCGACCTGCTCATTGCCGACGAACCTACCACCGCTTTGGATGTGACGGTGCAAAAAGCCATTCTCGACCTCATTCGGGAGTTGCAACAAAACACCGGAACGGCCTGCCTGTTCATTTCTCACGATCTGGGCGTCATCAGCGAACTGGCGCACGAGGTGGCCGTTATGCACCAGGGTGTCGTGGTAGAAAACGGCCCGGTGGAGGAAGTCTTTCGCAATCCACAGCATCCATACACCCGGGGCCTGATTGCCTGCCGCCCGCCTTTGCACAAAAGGCTGCATCGCCTGCCGGTTGTGTCTGATTTTTTGTCGCCTGATGCGGAGGCTCCCGCTCCAGTGGAGGCCGCTCCCCGCATTGTTGACGCTGCCGCGCCGCTGCTCGATGTGCGCGGCGTGTCTGTTCGCTACCCCGGCCGGCCACCGGTACAAGCCCTCCAAGATGCGTCGTTTGTGTTGTACTCCGGCGAAACGATGGGCATTGTGGGCGAGTCGGGCAGCGGAAAAACCACGCTGGGCCGGGCCTTGCTCCGCTTGGTGGATGCTCATTCGGGCGAGGCATGGTACAATGAGCACAACCTCCTGGCCCTGTCCGATGCGTCACTGCGCGCCCTCCGCCGCGAAATACAGATGATTTTTCAAGACCCCTACTCGGCACTCAACCCGCGCCACACCATAGGCCGGGCCATTCTGGAGCCGATGCAATGGCATGGCCTCTGCGGCAGTGCAGATGAGGGCAGGGAACAAAGTGCCGAACTGCTCCGCACAGTTGGTTTGGGGCCGGAGTACTTCGACCGCTACCCGCACGAGTTGTCGGGCGGGCAGCGTCAGCGGGCCTGCATAGCGCGGGCATTATCGGTGCGTCCCCGGCTGTTGATATGCGATGAATCGGTTTCTGCGCTTGATGTTTCGGTGCAGGCTCAGGTACTCAATCTTTTACAGGACCTCCGCGATGCACAGGGCTTGAGCATGATTTTTATTTCGCACGATATTTCGGTCATCCGCCAGATCAGCGACCGCGTGTTGGTAATGAAAGACGGCCGCATTGTGGAGTCCGGCCCTACGGATGAAGTGTGTTCCCAACCCAAATCTGATTACACCCGGCAGTTGATGGAGGCCGTGCCGGGAAAGTAGTGAGGGAATAGGAAATCATTCTAACTTTGTCACCTCAAAACCTTGAACATCTTATGGAATTCTTTCTGGGTACCTTGTTTTCTCTGTTCTCCATAGTGGATCCGCCGGGCGCATTGCCGGTGTATGTTTCGCTCACCGGCGACTTGCCGCAAAAAGAGCGCAACAAATTGGCCCTGCACACCAGCCTCTACTTTCTGCTCATTTTGGTGGCTTTCTTTTTGGCCGGCGCCTACATTCTCAGTTTTTTCGGCCTTTCGCTGTATGCCATGCGTATTGCCGGCGGCATGGTGCTGCTGAGTACGGGCTTCGGACTGATGAGCGGCAATTTTTCCAAACACCGGGGCTATAACGACTCCGTCAAGGCCGATGCCGCCAGCCGCTCCGAGATTGCCTTCACGCCTATGGCCATGCCGTTGCTGTCGGGGCCGGGGTCTATTTCCTACCTCATCATGCAGTTCAAACAGCATCCTGACTGGAATGAGCGGGCCATGATTCTGCTGGCCATTGTCGCTATGGGGGGCTTGGTGTATCTCACCCTGCGCGCCGCGCCGCTGCTGTTTCGCATATTCGGCACGGGCGGCCTCAGTGCCATTGCCCGCATCATGGGTTTTTTGGTAGTGGCCATCGGGGTGCAGTTCATCGTAGATGGCTTAGTGCATTTGGTTGGGGCCATTGAGTAACTGCGTTGTACCAGCAAGCTCCAACAGAAAAGCCGCTCTGATTTTGCATCGGAGCGGCTTTTCCATACCTTAGAAAAACGGGCCTCAATATTGCTGTTCGAGCGCGGTTTGAGCACTGTAAGCCAATATGTTGCGCACTGCCGAAGGCGCCGGGCTGAAAGTAGCTTTGGGCAGTTGGCGATAGCCTTCGTAGAGTTCTTCGTAGGCTTCTCTCAGAAAAATGTCTTCGTCCAATGCCTGACGCACGGCGAGGTTTTCTGTGAGGGTAGTTTCACGGTAGATGAAACGGATGAGATCGTTGCGTGTACAAGTTTGAAGCATAGGAGCAATTTTAAATTAGCTGACAGGATGTTTTCGTAATCAATGCCTATTTAACATGGCCCCTGCTCCGGTTATTGTTTGGCGAGTGTTAAAGTTTGGCGGCCTTATTTTACCCGATACCAGGTTTGGGTGCGGTACAAGCCCGTCCAGTGTTTGCCGCGCACGCGCAGTTCATCGGGTTGGCCTTTTTCAAACCACATGCTGCAAGCGTACTCATTGCCGTTTTCCGGGTCGAGGATTTTGCCGCCTTTCCACATGCCGTCTTCAGCCGCCATGCCTTCCACTACATTCATGCCCACGACGAGTTGGTCTTTCTTGGCGCCCGAGCATTTGTCGCAGCGGGTGTCGGGACCTTTTTTCAGCAGTTTGACCACCTTGCCGTAGAGCTTTCCGCCCTTCTCATAAATTTCGAGGTGCGACTTGGCATCGCCGGTTTTGTCGTCTATGGTTTTCCACATTCCGACGGGAGATTGAGCGGCGGCCATCCAAGGCGCCAACAAAGTCAGGCACGCCATCAAGGCGGCGGTTTTCCAAAAATTCATGTTTGATTGTGTTTTTATTTGGTGAAAAAATCGCTTGCGTCCAATTCCTGCGGATGCCAGAACACCTCCTCAAACCGCTGCACCCGGTCATTGTGTACTTCAACGCCTTCCTGCTCCAACAGTTCTTGCATCATATCGGGCCGGGGGAAATGATGCCGTCCGCTCAACTCGCCCTGCCTGTTTACTACCCGATGCGCGGGCACTTGGTATTCGCTAAAACTATGCCTCAACGCCCAGCCCACCATCCGCGCCGAACCGAGCGCCAGGTAGTCGGCAATGGCGCCATAGGTGCTCACCCTGCCGCGAGGAATCTGGCGGGTAATTTCATACACAAGGTCAAAATAGTTGTCGGGGGCAGGCATGAAAGTACTAATTTTGTCGGCGATACAAAGATATGTGTTTCGGCAGAACCACCAAGCGCCTGTCGAAATATCACCAACCTGCACAACGTGATCCACATCAAAGCTTCCGGCATAACGCACCTTACCGACGCCCGTTACTTCGCCGCCAAAGGCGTCACCTGGATGGGCTACTGCCTCGATCCTGCTTCCGACCAATACATTCCGCCCGCCAAAATGCAGGCCATCCGCGAGTGGGTGGACGGCGTACTCACTGTGGGCGAAATGGGCTTTGTCTCCGGCGACGACCTGTTGGATGCTGTGGCAAGTTACCACCTCGATGCCGTACAGATAAATATGTGGGTGGACGCTGCTGATCTGGAACCGCTGCAAGGCCGGGCCGAGATTCTGCGGGAGGTGGTGGTGCTGCGCGATTCCGATGCCGCCGAATTGCAAAAAGAAATGAACCGGATGGCCCATCTCATTACCGCCACCGTGCTGTCTTTTGCTCCGCAGGGCATCACCTGGGCGGATATTCGGGCCGGACGACCTTTCGGGCCGGATGCGCTGCGGCAACTGTGTTCGGGCAGTCCGGTGTTGCTTGATATAGACGTGGCGCCCGCCGACATGCCGGAACTGTTGGCCGCCGTGCAGCCTTATGGTTGGGTGGCGCGGGGCGGCGAGGAGGAGCGCGTGGGCGTCAAATCTTATGATGATCTGGATGAGATTTTTGAGGCGTTTTAAAAGTAAATCATGAACAAGAAACAATGGTATGAATCCCTCTTCGAGAACTACGGGGAAAAATACGATCAGGAGAGTTTCACGCAGGGCACGATAGGGGAGTGCGATTTTTTGGAAGAAGAGCTGGGCCGCGATATGCCTCTCCGGATTCTGGATGTGGGCTGCGGCACAGGCAGGCACGCCATTGAACTGACGCAGCGGGGCTACTCAGTGACAGGGATTGACCTTTCGGCCTCCCAATTGAAGCGCGCCGCTGAAAAAGCCGAGCGCCTGGGATTGAAAATTGACTTTCAGCAGCACGACGCCAGAAATCTGCCTTTCCGGCAAGAATTCGATGCGGCCATCATGCTCTGCGAGGGCGGTTTCCCGCTGATGGAGACCGACGAGATGAATTTTCAAATTTTGCAAAACGTGACACTAGCGCTCCAACCGAAGGCCAAGTTCATTTTTACCACCCTGAATGGGCTGTTCCCGCTGTTTCATTCTGTGGAGGCGTTTTGCGCATCGCAGACGGAAGAAGGCAATGCAACTTATCACAACAACTCCTTCGATCTGATGACGTTCCGGGATCACAACATCACCGAGGTGGAGGATGATTCCGGCAACAAAAAAATACTGGACTGCAACGAAAGATACTATGTGCCGTCTGAAATTACCTGGCTGCTGAAATCGCTGGGCTACCGAAAAATAGACATTTTCGGGGCCAAACTCGGAGAGTTTTCCCGAAGCCATGCCCTGACTACTTCCGATTTTGAGATGCTGGTGATTGCAGAGAAATGAGACGTCCCGAAGACATGACTGCTTTTGCGCTTTGTTAAGTTTTGTACTAAACTTACGTTAAACCAGAAGTCTCGTTTTGGCACTTTCTCAGTCTCGCCGTTACATTTGCTATGTGAAGGTCCTGCGGGCTTTCTCGACAACAATACATTCAGTCATTCACCAAAAAATCATTTGTATGCAACGCTTTTTATTCTCGCTCTGCATGGTATGCGGCATGTTTGTCATTGGAACTGCACAAACCTTGCCCTACACTTTTTCAACGGCCACAGCAGTTTACGAGCCATTAGAAAACGCTATCTCGCTCAACAATGGCGAGCTTTGGGACGACCCCGACTTTGTAGTGCCCATTGGGTTTGAGTTCGATTTATTTGGCCAGTCTATCAATGAGTTGTCCTTTGACTACGGCTTGGGAGGCATCGTGGGAGCAGTTGATAACGGAGAGAATTTCATATCCCTGCTCATTCCTTACGGCTCCGATATAGCCGACCGCGGGCAACTCACCGGGGAATCCAAATCTGAAATTCGCTACCTGACCGAAGGCGCCCCCGGCAGCCGTATTTTCAAATTGGAATGGAGCAATGCCGGGTTTTATTATGAAATGGACGAAAACGAAACCAACGACGATTTTGTCAATTTTCAGATGTGGCTCTATGAAGGCAGCAATATCATTGAGTTCCGCTACGGCGAAAGCTCTATTGCCGACCCCGATCTCGTGCATGAATTTGCCGGCAGCCCATTGGTCGCACTCGTAGATACCATTATAGCAGACGGTTCCGACGTTGCCTCTCTTTTTTATCTGAAAGGCGACCCTGACAGCCCTTCTGTTTTTACTACAAACAGCATCCTCGATTTATTTTTCCTTAACTCCATTTTAGACGACAGCCCTGCCGACGGACAAATTTATCGCTTTGCACCCAACGTTTCATCCCTGTTCGGCCCGTCTCTTGTTGCATCCGAGGTACAAGCCTGGCCAACAGTCGCTACCGAGAAGGTCACTTTGTACTGGCCGGAGTGGGAAACGACGCAGGCTCGCGCTCAGGCTCGCATAATAGATGCGCAGGGTCGCGCGTTTGGTTCGCCGACCGCCATCGCAGGCGCTGTGACCGAAATCAGCGTGGCACACCTGCCGGCCGGAGCATATTGGGTTCAATTGTTGCTTCCCGGCGGCGGCTTGGCCGGATCGAAAAAAATAATCAAACAGTGAGGCATTTGCCGGAATCACTGAAAACACTTACCTTTGCGCCCTTATGAGGAAGAAGTTTGCTTTGCCTGTTCTTTTTGCCGGTTTTGCGGCCATGCTTGTGTTCGGCGGATGTCGCAGCGAATACGAGAAAATCCGCACCGGCGGCGATCCCGAAACGATCCGCAAAAAAGCTTTTGAGTATTATGACGAAAAAGACTACGTGAAAGCGCAGGGCTTGCTGGAACTGGCATTGCCGAGCTTCAAGGGTAAGAAAGAAGCCGAGGAGATTTATTATCGCTACACCTACACCTATTATCACACTCGCCAGTATTTGTTGGCATCGTATTATTTCAACAGCTTCGTGCAAACCTTCGGCGGCAGCCCGTACAAAGAGGAAATGGCCTTCATGTCGGCTTATTCCAATTACAAAATGTCGCCTACGTTTCGCCTTGATCAGACGCATACGCTCAAGGCCATCGAAGACTTTCAGTTGTTTACCAATACCTATCCGGAGAGCGAGCGGGTGGCGGAGTGCAACAAGCTCATTGACGAATTGAGAAGCAAACTGGAGCGCAAAGCCTACGACGAAGGGCGGCTTTATTTTGATTTGCGCAATTATCAGTCTTCGGTGCAATCTTTTGAAAATCTGTTGCGCGACTTCCCCGAGACCAACAATGCCGAAGATGTGCGTTTTATGATTTTGAAGGCCAATTTCCTGCTGGCCGAAAACAGCGTGATTGACAAGCAGGGCGACCGTTATACGGAGACGCTCGAACGTGCCGAAGAATTCCTGGCCCGTTACGGCAAAAGCGCCAATGCCAAAGAGGCGGCCACTATGAAAGAGACTTCCATTAAAAAAATAAAACAATTAGAAAATGTCGGATATAAAAGCAAAAGCACAAGGTCTGGAACCTAGCGTAGGCCCTCGCGACGTAGGCGCTATGGTAAAAGACACGGGCAATGTGTACGAATCGTTGTCTATCATCTCCAAGCGCTCCCGTCAGCTCAATACCGAGCTGAAGTATGAGTTGCATCAAAAATTGGAGGAGTTCGCCGTTTCTTCCGATACCATCGAAGAAATCAACGAAAACAAGGAGCAGATAGAAATCTCCAAGTTTTACGAAAAGCTCCCCAACCCGGCGCTCATCGCTACGGAAGAGTTTACCAAAGGCGAACTGGCGTACCGTTTGGTTGACAAAAAGCCTCGCCTGAACAGAGGCGGCGGCGAATAAGGCTTGTACCCTGCAACGGCCATCCTGAACATACATCAGGGTGGCCGTTTCCTATCAACGCTCGTGCCATGAGCAGTTTGCAAAACAAAAAAATCATCCTCGGCATCACGGGGAGCATTGCGGCCTACAAAGCGGCGCAATTAGTGCGTTTGTTGGCCAAGTCAGGTGCAGAAGTGCAGGTGCTGATGACCGACGCAGCTACGGGGTTCATTACTCCGCTCACCCTGTCTACACTTTCCAAGCGGCCTGTATTGACGGGCATTCACACAGAAGAAGGCTGGAACAATCACGTCGAATTGGGGCTTTGGGCCGATGCGCTGGTCATTGCGCCACTCACCGCCACCACCTTGGCCAAGCTGTCTATGGGCATCGCCGACAACATCCTCGCAGCGGTGTATCTGTCGGCGCGTTGCCCAGTCTTTTTTGCGCCCGCCATGGACTTAGACATGTGGAAACACCCTGCCGTGCAAGGGCATGTGGAGCGCTTGCAATCCTTTGGAAATCACCTCATTCCGGTAGGATACGGCGAACTCGCCAGCGGCCTCACCGGCGAAGGGCGCATGGCCGAACCGGAGGAGATCGTGCGATTGCTGGAGGAGTTTTTAGCAAAAAAACAAGACCTGACCGGCAAAAAAATCCTCATTACGGCAGGCCCCACCTACGAACCCATTGATCCGGTGCGCTTTGTGGGCAATCGCTCATCGGGGCGCATGGGCGTGGCTTTGGCCAATGCAGCAGCAAGGCGAGGGGCTTCCGTTACCCTCATTTTGGGGCCGTCCAAATTGTCGCCGACCGAACCGTCGGTAGAAACCATACGGGTAGAAACGGCGCAGCAAATGTACGATCAGGCCCTTCGCTGCTTTCCCGCCGCTGACGCAGCCATCATGGCCGCCGCCGTCGCCGATTACCGGCCTGCCGAGGTGGCCGACGAAAAAATCAAAAAAGCGGGCGAGGAAATGAACATCCGCCTTGTCAAAAACCCCGACATCGCCGCAACGCTGGGCAGCCGCAAACAGCCGGGGCAAATCATCATCGGCTTTGCGCTGGAAACCAACAATGAAGCCGACAACGCCCGCGAAAAACTCCTCAAAAAAAATATGGACTGCATCGTCCTCAATTCTCTGCGCGATGCCGGTGCGGGTTTCGACGTGCCCACCAATCGCGTCATGCTGTTGTTTAAAGACAATAATAGCCTGCATTTCGAGTTAAAACACAAGGACGCCGTGGCCGAAGACATCCTCGATGCTGCCGTCCGATTGTGGAATGTTTCATCAACTATTTGACCGTATTTATGAGAGTTTCTTCACTTTTTTTTGCAGCCCTGTTCCTTTTGGGAGGTCTCGGTTCGCTCCACGCACAGGAGCTTCAGTTTTCTATAAAAATCAATACTCAGCGCCTGCAAACGGTGGACCCCAAGGTGTTTGAAACCCTGGAAAAAACCATTTACGACTTTCTCAATAACACCAAATTCACCGATCACGTCTATGAGCAGGGCGAGCGCATCAACTGCAATATTCAGCTCATCATACAGCAGGAAATCTCGCCTACCCGTTTCAAGGCGGATATTGCCATTCAGGCTTCCCGGCCCATTTATGGCAGCAATTCCCAAACAACGATGATCAACCACCAGGATCGCGACGTTACCTTCGACTACGAGCAATTCCAACCCCTCATCTTTTCCCGCAACGCCTACAATGACAACCTCTCCGCGGTGCTGTCTTTTTATGCCTACTTCATCCTCGGCATGGACTATGACTCTTTTTCGCCTTTCGGCGGAGACCCTTATTACAAAATAGCTCAGGACATCGTCAACAATGTGCCCCAGGGCGCCGCAGTGGCCAATCCCGGCTGGCGTTCGGTGGACGGCACCCGCAATCGCTACTGGATGGTGGAAAACGTGCTCTCGCCGCGCGTGCGCCCCATGCGCCAGGCCATTTATGATTATCACCGCCACGGTTTAGATGTGATGGCCAAGCAACCCGCCGCCGGTCGCGCCATTATGATGCAGGCTTTGGACGACATCGCGCAGGTCAATCAGGTGTATCCCAACAGCATGATCGTACAGATGTTTAACCAAACCAAAGGCCAGGAAGTGACCGAGATTTTTAAAGGCGGCACGCCCCAGGAGAAAGACCGCGTCATCGGAGTACTCACCCGCATTGACCCCACCAATGCGGGGCGTTATCGCAGCATCCGTTCCTGAGCCATGCCTGTTTCCATAGCCGTTTTTGCCTCCGGTACCGGCAGCAATGCCCGCCGCATCATGCAGCATTTTCAGCACTCTGATGCGGTACAGGTGCGCTTGGTCGTGTCCAACAAAGCCGACGCCGGTGTCCTCGAAATAGCGCGCGATATGGGCGTGGAGACACTGGTTATCAACCGAACCGAGTTCTATCACAGCGAGACCATCGTAGAAGAACTGCGCCGCAGAGACATCCGATTCATTGCCTTGGCCGGTTTTCTGTGGCTGATTCCTGAGTATTTGGTGCAGGCTTTTCCCCGCGCCATTGTCAATATACACCCGGCATTGTTGCCCAAATTCGGCGGCAAAGGCATGTACGGCGCCCATGTACACGAGGCGGTAAAACAGGCCGGCGAAACGGAAAGCGGCATCACGATACATTATGTGGACGAGCATTATGACGAGGGGCAACCCGTCTTTCAGGCCCGCTGCCCGGTGCTCCCCACCGATACCGCTACCGACATCGCCCGCCGCGTGCTCGAACTCGAACACAGGCATTTTCCACTCGTCATAGAGCAATTGTTGCTGAACCTGCCAGTAGTAGGGTGAATCTTACAAAAAACAAAAATCATGTTGGTAAAAACACCGCCTCCGCCCTATTACGCCGTCATTTTCAGCAGCTTGCGCGCCGATGACGATCCCGCTTACCACGAAACCGCCCTCCGCATGGTAGAACTGGCGAGCAATCAGCCGGGCTTTCTGGGCATGGAATCGGCCCGCAATGAAGTGGGCATTACGGTTTCTTATTGGGAAAACGAGGAGGCCATTCGGCAATGGAAAAGGCAGACGGAGCATTTGGATGCGCAGCAATCGGGCCGCAAAAGCTGGTACAGCGCGTATGCCGTGCGGGTTTGCCGGGTAGAGCGGGCGTATGAGTTTGGTTGATTTTAATGTAGAATTTTCCAAACCAACTCCCGAAGTAAATCCCCATCCTCGTAATTGGCGGAGTCAATATTCACCCCTTTGCTTTTGAGATCGTATTCGTGCAGGTAGCCGATGATGTCTTCGAGCTTGCGGCGCGGGTAGTTGGCGGCAGCCGTTTTGTAATCCCTCAAAAAGTACATATTGCGCAACTGCATAGCCTCCGCCTGTTCTTTGTCGCTTTTGCCGGGTACAAATTGCAGCATGTAAACGCGGCTGAAATAATTGTACAGCGACGCAATGGTGGCAATGAGCGGGCTGCTTTTGGGATTGGCCCCGAAGTAGTTCACAATGCGCCCCACGCGCTGCACATTGCGCTCGCCCAGGGCCTTTTGCAGTTCAAACACATTGTAGTCTTTGCTGATGCCGATGTGCGTTTCGATGTGCGTTTCGGACACTTCGGTACCCGCCGGCAGGTTGAGGGCCAATTTATCGAGTTCGTTGGCCACTTTGGAGAGGTTCGTTCCCAGATATTCGATGACCAAGTGCAGGGCTGCGGGCGTTATTTTGAGCTGCCTGCTTTTCAGATAATCCTGTATCCAGGCGGGCATCTGATTGTCGTACAGTTCTTTAGATTCCAGAATGACGGCGTGGGATTTCAGCGCTGTGCCGAATTTGGTGGCGGTATTGAATTTTTTGTGTTTGTGGCAAATGAACAAAGCCGTGGTGGGCGTGGGTTTTTCCACATAATTGATCAATTCCGGCAGGCTTTTCATGTCCTGCGCCTCCTTGAGTACCACCACTTGTAGGGGTGCCATCATGGGGTAACGGCGGGCGGCGTCCAGCACGGCGAGGTGGTCGGTGTCTTTGCCGTACAGCACTGTGAGATTGAACCCCTGTTCGGCCTCGCTGAGGAGTTCTTTTTCGGCGTAGTTGGAAACCAAATCAATAAAATAAGGCTCCGTTCCATGTAAAAAATACACGGGCTGCACCTTGCCGGCTTTGAGATCGCGAAGTATTTGGTCGTGAGACATGAGTTACCCTTCTGCCAGTGTCGTCGAAATATCCGTTCGTGCGGCCTGCAAAGCCGGAATCAGCGCTGCCACGATGCCGATGCCCAGCGCGCCGGCCAATAGCCAGGCTTCTTCTTGCAGGAAGGTAAGCCCGGAGAACGTGTAGCGGTACTCATCCTGCATGAAACGGGCCATGATTTCCATGCCGAAATGACTCAGTGCCATGCCCAGCGCATACCCCATGAGGGCCGTGATGACGCCTTCCGACAGGATAAGTACCATGAGCCGAAACGGCGATGCGCCCATGACCCGCATCAGCGCCAGTTCGTAACGGCGCTCGCGCAGCGAACCAAACAGCGAAATGAAAATGCTCAGCCCCGATACGCCGATGATGACGAAAGCCAGCACGCGCAATGCCTCGGCGCCCATGCCCATGAGGCCGCGCAGGCGCGTGATTTCGATGGCGGGCGTGGCAGCCTGCATGTTGGTGTTTTCGTTGATGGAGCGCTGCATGTTGAGGGTTTGCACATTGCGCGCCTTGAATTTGAGCAGAATGGACGTGATGGCCCGGTCGGTTTGCTCGTGCAGGGGAGCAGCCAGGTCGAATTCGGGATGCGCATGTTCGTGCTCGCGCGCCGCTTCGTCCTCTTCCTCGCTGTGGTCATGGCCGGCGTGTACCGCCCAGATGCTTTGTGTGGGTGTGACGATGAGTTGGTCTATGACGGCGCCGGTGGGATTGAAAATGCCCACCACGCGAAACTTGTCGGCATCGGTATGCACGAGATTGTCGTCCTGAACAAAGCCATGCGAACTGTGAAAGGCATCGCCCAATTTCAGTCCCAGCCGCTCGGCAGCGGAAGCGCCCACGCAGACCTCGAAAGTCTTTTCCCACAGGCGGCCTTCGCGGAGGGAAGCGTTGTAGAGTTTGGGGAAATTGAGGTCGGTACCCACGATGCGATAACTTTTGTAGCTGTCTCCGAGCGAGAGCGGCACCGCCTTTTCGATGAAAGGATGGCCGGGCCGCAGGAATGCCTTGCACTCTTCGATGGGCAGGTTGCCGGTGGGCGCGTCTATGTGGTACATGCCGGAGAGAATGAGTTGCAGGGGACTGCCTTTTGCCCCGATGACGAGGTTGATACCGGCGAGGTTTTTTTCAAATTTCTCCTCCAATTGCCGGTCCAACAGCAGCAAAAGCGAGATCAGCCCGGCGCCCAGCGCGAAGAGCACCACGTTGAGCAACGTGGACAAAGGCTTGAAAGTCAGATTTTTCCAACTTAGTTGCAGCAGGTTCATGGGCGTTGAGGTTGTAGGCTGATGCGATGGGTGAACTTTTCCTTGAGACGGCCGTCGTGGGTGACGATGACCAAGGTGGCGCCGGTTTGGGCGGCTTCGCGCTCCAGCAGAGCTACCACCTCCGCGCAATTGTCGTCGTCCAAGGCCGAGGTAGGCTCATCGGCGAGGATGAGTTTGGGGCGGTTGATGACTGCCCGCGCTATGGCCACGCGCTGCTGCTCGCCCTGGCTGAGGCGGTCGGTGCGCGACTTCATTTTGTGCCCGATGTCCAAGTGCTGGAGCAGTTCTGCGGCGCGTTGGCGGTCGGGTTGCAGGCCCGCCAATTGCTGTGCCAGCAGGAGGTTTTCCTCCACGCTGAGGGCGCGCGCGAAATGAGATTTCTGGAAAATGATGCCGATGTTTTTGCCGCGAAAGGCGTCCAATTGCGCGGTGGACAAGCTGTCGAAGTCCGTGCCGGCCACCTGTACCGAACCGCTGCGCGGCGCCAGGAGTCCGCCGAGGAGATGCAGCAGGGTGGTTTTTCCGCAGCCCGATTGGCCCAGCAGGAGCCAGTGTTCGCCGGCGGCGCAGGCTATGTCGGGAAAGCGCAGTATATGCGTTCCGTCGTAGGAGTAGTGAAGTTGTTGAGCGTTGAGCATGGTGCAAAAGTACGCAGGAAAATGGAAAATGGAAAATCGGTGGGCGGTTTTCAGTAGCCGCGCCGTGGCGCGGTAAGCGCGAGGTGTCTCGGTAGGCGGCTCCCACCTGAAACCTTGAACTCGAAACCCACCTTCGCCAAGGCTACGGCGGATGAAACCCGAAACAAAGTCTGTTTCCAACAGAAACCTTGAACCCAAAACCCAATACATGAAGATTTATTCATAAATTGCCGCCGATTTTGTTTTACCAATCCTTTGACCATCATGCAATTCAGTAAAATCATGCCCATTTTGGAGTGGCTGCCGCGTTATACCAAATCCGATTTCAGGGGCGATTTTCAGGCCGGGCTTACGGTGGGCGTCATGCTCATTCCACAGGGCATGGCTTATGGTCTTTTGGCAGGTCTGCCGCCTATTTACGGCCTGTATTCGGGCATTGTACCCTTGTTGTTGTACGCCTTTTTCGGCAGTTCCCGACAATTGTCGGTAGGCCCGGTGGCATTGGTGTCGCTGTTGGTGCTGGCCGGAGTAGGTCGTTTTGCAGAAACCGGCACAGAGGCATTTATCAGCATGGCCATAGCTACGGCGCTCATTGCGGGCCTCATTCAGGTGACACTCAGTATTTTCAGATTAGGCTTCCTCATCAATTTTTTATCGCATCCCGTTATTTCCGGGTTCACCTCTGCGGCGGCATTCATCATCGGCCTCAGCCAGCTCAAGTTCCTGCTTGGCATAGAGATTCCCCGTGCCAATCGAGTTCAGGATATTTTTGTGGATGCAGCGGCCAATATTCACCACACCAATTTTATCACGCTCGCCATCGGGCTTATCGGCATCGTACTGATCCTGATGATCAGGCGCATTCGCAAAACGCTGCCCAGTGGGCTTATCGTCGTTTTGCTCGGCACAGCGGTGGTTTGGCTGGGGCATCTGGACCAATACGGCGTGGACATCGTGAAAGATATACCTCGCGGTCTGCCTGCTTTTTCATTGCCCAAATTGACGATGGAAGAAATTGGAAAAATTTTCCCGCTGGCGCTCACGATTTGTATCATCAGTTTTATCGAATCATTGGCCATTGCCAAAACGCTGGAATCCCGCCACAAATCCTATCGCGTGGATGCCAACCAGGAATTGCTGGCCTTGGGCATGTCCAAAATCGGCGGTGCATTTTTTCAGGCATTTCCCACTACCGGTAGTTTCACGCGCTCGGCAGTGAACGACGAGGCAGGCGCCCGAACGGGTATGTCGTCTATATTGGCTACCGTATTGGTTATCATTACTTTATTGTTTTTTACTCCGGTGTTTTACTACCTCCCCAAAGCCCTGCTGGCCTCTATCATCGTGGCGGCGGTGATCGGTTTGGTGGACTACAAAGAGGCGCTGCATTTGTGGAAAACCGACCGGCGCGACTTCCTCACCCTCATGGCCACTTTCCTCATTACCCTTACGCTGGGCATTCAAACCGGGGTGGCAACGGGCGTTATTCTCTCCATCGCCCTGCTGATTTACCGCAGTTCCAAACCGCACGTCGCCGTATTGGGCCGCCTGCCGGATACCCGCTACTTTCGCAACGTGACCCGTTTTGAGCACGCCATCCAATACCCCGACAAGCTCATCCTGCGCTTCGATGCACAGTTGTATTTCGGCAATGCAGAGTTTTTTCGCGAAACGGTAGAGAAACTTTCCATTGATAAAGGAGAAGAGCTTCGATACGTCATATTGGACTGCGCCAGCGTCAGCGATATGGATTCTACCGGGGCGCACACCCTCCGCGAAGTGGTTTCGTTTCTCAAAACCAGAGGCGTCGTTTTTGCCATGGCCAGCGTCATCGGGCCGGTGCGCGACACGCTGGGCAATACCGGCCTGCTCGATCTGATCGGCAAAGACAATATCCACCTCAATGTGTATGAGGCTATCAATTATTATAAAAAGAAGACGGAAGAGGCCTCCATGCCAAGCCCCACTGCGCCGGCGCCCTGATGAGATATAAGGCGATGACCGAGGTTGCTCCTAGTCTGCTAAAACTCCCTCCGCCAGCTCAATACAGGAATGATGCCCAACTGGTAGCGCTCCACCACCGTAGCCTTTTGGGTATCAAAGTAGTAAAAAGCGAGGTTTTGGCGATTGGCCACATTTTGGATATCAATGGAAAAAGTGCTGCTGCTGTTGCGGCCATTTCGTTGCCAATAAATGCGCAAATCGGGCCGGAAATAATGGCTCAGTCGCCGGCTGAAAGCCTCCGATTCTACCAAAACAGTAGCGCCTGCCGCCTCAGAAGCCGCTGCGTCCACAGGCGTGTATCGGAAGCCTCCGTTCCAGATGACGCGCCCGCTGAAACCCCAGGTCTTGCTGATGTGGCTCTTGCGCGCAGCGATGCGCCATTCTTTGCCGCCTGCCAGATTGAGCAGGAAGCGCCCGTCGTAGCGGCTGCTGCGCTCTATGCCGTCCGACCCTGTGTAGCGGGCATGGTACCAGGTGGCATTGGCCAACCACCAGTAATTCCGGTCCAAGTACTTCCGCAGGCCGAGTTCTACGCCGTAATTGCGGCCCGTTCCACTGTTGGCCAAAGCCGTTTGTACAAAACCCTCCTCCATATTGAGCGCAGAGAAAGAACTTGGACGCGCAGTCTCTACCGGCACGTCGAAAATGCGCTGGTAGTACGTTTCGACTTGTATTGCCAGCGAGCGGGCAACGGAGTAGCTCCAACCAAGGCGGTAGTGATGCGAACGGGTAAAACCGAGTTGGCTGTTGAGATGGGCGCCGTTTCCGGCAAAGTACAATTGCGGCTGCTGCAACTGGCTGTGCAAACCGTAGGCAATGGTCACGCGATGTTGGTAAGATGGGCGCCATTCCAATGAAAGCCGGGGTTCGAGGCTGCGGCTGCCGTTGAAACCGAAAAAAGCGCTGTGCAGTCCGGCATCCAACCTCCATTTTTCCGACAACTCCGACGACCAGTTGACATAAGGCTGGCAGAGCCAACCGCCGCCCTGCCCGTAAGCGCCCGTATCGGAAGCCACAGAGGCGATGTTGAAAAATTGGCGCGTGAGCAACAGGCCGGTTTGCAGGCGGTGCATTTTGCCGATTCTGTACCGAAAGACGGTGTTCAGCGAGTGTTTGCTTTGATCGTACTGGTCGTTTTCGAGGCGGAGGAGCCGGAGTTCGTCGTCTAAGCGATCCCCGCTGCGCGTACTTTCGAGGGCCGACAGCGACAGCACCGTACTCCATTGCCCACGCTTGCCCACGGGCATAGAGTGGGTGACGCCGGCCGCGCCCATGCGGGAACGGAAGCGGATGTCATAGCGGTCTTTTTGGAACTCCCAGGTCGTGGAATCGCGGGAAGCCTCGAAAATATTGACGCTGTTGCCACCGAGGCCGAAAACGGTCCATCTGGCGCCGTTTTTACCCGGAAACACGAGGTGGAAAGACAGGTCCTGAAAATTGATTTTTTCATCGCCCAGCGGCACGCCCAATGCCGCCAGCAGCCCAATGGTGGAGTAGCGGTAATTGATCAACCAGGATGCTTTTGATTTTTGGGAAAACGGCCCTTCTGCCGCCACATCTAAGCCGATGAGGCCCGCCTGCACGGTGTATTCCCGGCGCTCATTGTTGCCGGGGCGCAGTTGCATGTCGAGTATGCCGGAGAGGGCGTTGCCGAAAGCCGGCGGGAACGGCCCGTTGTAGAGTTGGGAGTTGGAAAGCAGTTGCGAACTGAGGATATTGACCCCGCCGCCGTAGGCGCTCACGCGGTCGCTGAAGGTACCTGCATTGGGCGTGTGGTTGGGGTTTACAATTTCTGCACCCTCCAATCGCCAAGAGACGGCGTTGGGCGAATGGCCGCGCAGGGAGATGCCGTTGGCCTGGTCGTTGGCCACTGCCACGCCGGGCATGGAGGCCATCACGCGGGCGGGATCGTAAAAAACTGCGGGGAACCGCCGCGAATCGTCCACGCTGATGATGGGGCCGTCTCCAATGCCGTGACCAGGTCGGAGGTAGAACGCCGTCACCAGTACGGTACTCATAGAGTCTGCTTTCGGGCGCAGCGCCACTTCGATATATAGTTCCTTGCCCGCTTCGATGAGCAGTTCCGGGAGCAGGGCAGTTTCGTAGCCGAGATAGCGGATGTCGGCGCTGTACCGTCCTGCAGGTACCCGCTCTATGCGAAAGTCGCCGGCGGTATCGGTGGCGGTGCCCAGTCCAATCGGTTTGATCTGAATGGTGGCGCCGGTGAGGGGCCTGCCCGTATCTGCGTCGGTGATGTGGCCGCGCAGGGTTTGAGTGGGCGTTTGGGCGGCTGCGAGGAAGGGCAGAAGGGAGAGGAGGAGGAAGATGTATTTGATTGTATTGAGCATGTGGAGATTCATTTGCTATTGAATTTGTCGGACCACCATTTGGAGGGGTTTTTGATGATGTAATGTGAAATGTTGAGGTAAGATCGTTCGTCTCGAATGATGTGTTCGTAATAATTGCGCTGCCACAATTTGCCGTCGAATCGGGGCCAGCCCAAGTTGGTGACTCCGCGAATATATTCTACTGTCGTGATGGATTTGAATGCGTCCATCATATCACCGACGGTTTTATTCTTTGGGGTGTTTTCGGTCGTTGGGGCGGTCGTTGGGGCGGTCGTTGGGGCGGTCGTTGGGGCAATCCCTTGTGGTTGCCCCGCGCCCGTATCGCCCGTATCGCCTGCGGCGCCTGCGGCGGTCATCTCGTTTTGGGCGACCACAAGGGTCGCCTCTACGATTTGTAAAATGCCGTGAAAATGATTGGGCATGACGACGTATTCATGCAATTCGATGTTTTGAAAACGGTTTTTCAAATTCAACCATTCCCGTTCAATCATTTTCCCGGCATCATTCATAACCATTTGTGCTGTCGGACTATCGGCATTGCTGTTGGCATCCACTCCGATAATTTCTCCGAACAAACATTCCCGATTTTGCACGCATATTGTAATAAAATACAAACCCGCCCGCGAATAATCATACCCCTTGAGGCGTATGGATTTCCTGTGGAATTTCTTGCGATCAGACGCCATAATTCTAATTTCTTGCGGCCAAAGTTAGTATTTTTGCACCTACTCTTCACTCGTCCTTACCGTATGTCCCAATCCACTGCCACCTACGCCACCGTCATTCTGCCCCTCGCTTTGCCCAAGCCTTTTACCTACGAGGTGCCGGCTGAATTGCGCGAACGCGTACAGTTCGGCGTGCGGGTAGAGGTGCAATTCGGGCGCACTACGGCTGCCGGGCAGGGCGGAAAACTCTACTCGGCATTGGTCATCGAGGTGCATCAGCGCGCGCCGGAGGCCTACCAGCCCAAGCCCGTTCTGGACGTATTGGACGACGAGCCGCTCATCCACAGCGCACAGGTGCAACTCTGGCAATGGATGGCCCGCTACTATTGCTGCACCCTCGGCGAAGTGATGCACGCCGCGCTGCCCTCGCACCTCAAACTCAGCGGCGAAACCCGCCTCAGCCTGCACCCCCTCCACAGCGGCGACCTGACCGGCCTCTCCGACCGCGAGTACCTCGTAGCCGAAGCCCTCACCATTCAGGAAAGCATTACCATCGAGGACGTACGCGATATTCTGGAGCGCAAAACCGTCTATCCTGTCATCAAAAGCCTGTTGGAAAAAAAGATCGTCCTCCTGCAGGAAGACTTGCAGGAAAAATTCAAACCCAAAACCGTCATATGCGTGGAATTGGCCGAACCCTACGCCTCCGATCCCACGAAGTTGAACCAGGCTTTTGAACTGACGAGCCGCTCCTCCAAACAGACCACCGCCCTCATGGCTTTTATTCAACTGTCTAAACAACAGTCTTTTGTGTTGAGGCAGGAGGTTTGTGAATTAGCCGACGTGGAAAATCCCAGCGTCAAAGCCATTGCCGACAAAGGTATTTTCCGGCTCTACGAGCGCGAGGTGAGCCGCTTGGGCAGCTACGAGGAAGACACCATAGACGCCGATGCCCTCTCGCCGCAGCAGGAAAAAGCGCTGGGTGAAATTCGCGGCCATTTTGAACAAAAAAACACCGTTTTGCTGCACGGCGTCACAGGTTCGGGCAAGACCAAAATTTATATGGAACTGATGAGCGAGGTCATCGCGCGCGGCGGTCAGGCACTCTACCTGCTGCCCGAAATTGCCCTCACCACGCAGCTCACCGCCCGCCTTCAGCGCTACCTCGGCGACCAATTGGCCGTGTATCACTCCAAACTCAACAACAACGAGCGCGTAGAACTCTGGAACGCCGTACTCGCCGGCAAGCCCGTCGTCATGGGTGCCCGCTCGGCGCTGCTGCTGCCCTTCAGTCGGCTGGAACTCATCATTGTGGACGAAGAGCACGATCCCTCCTTCAAACAAAACGACCCCGCGCCGCGCTACAACGGCCGCGATTCCGCCATTTATCTGGCCCAACTGCACGGCGCCAAAGTGCTGCTCGGCACCGCCACGCCCTCGGTGGAGTCTTACCACAATGCCCTGAGCGGCAAATACGGCTTGGTGGAAATGACCGAACGCTTCGGCGGGGTACAAATGCCCGAAATTGTACTGGCTGATGCCCGCCAGGAAATGAAGCAGCGCCAGATGCAGTCGCATTTCACCACACAGTTGCTCAACGAACTCAAAGCCGCCATCGAGCGCGGCGAGCAGGCCATCCTCTTCCAAAACCGCCGGGGCTACGCGCCCACCTACCGCTGCTTCTCCTGCGGCTGGCACTCCGAGTGCATCCACTGCGACGTGAGCCTTACTTACCACAAATTCAGCCACTTACTCAAGTGTCACTACTGCGGCTACCAGAGCAAACTGCCGCCCGAATGCCCGGCCTGCGGCAATCGCCAACTCACGCTCTACGGCTTCGGCACCGAAAAAATAGAGGACGAACTCAAAATTTACCTCCCCGATGCCCGCATTGCCCGTCTGGATTTAGACACCGCCCGCACCCGCAATGCCCACGCCGCCATCATCAACGACTTCGAGGAGCGCCGCTTCGACATCCTCGTGGGCACACAAATGGTGACCAAGGGCCTCGATTTTGAAAACGTAGGCATCGTGGGTGTCCTCAGCGCCGACCAGTTGTTGCAGTTCCCCGACTTCCGCTCCGCCGAACGCGGCTTCCAACTCATGGTGCAGGTGGCGGGCCGGGCCGGGCGCAAAAACAAGCGCGGCAAAGTCATCATACAGGCCATGAACACGGCGCACCCGGTATTGCAGGAAGTCATTGCCAACGATTACAAAGGCTTTTTTCAGCGCGAAATCGCCGAGCGCCGCGCCTTCCGCTACCCGCCCTTCACGCGCCTCATCCGCATCACTCTCAAGCACAAAGCCCCCGAAGTGCTCAACGCCGGCGCTGAAATTTTCACCAAAGCGCTCCACCAAAGCCTCGGCGACTGGGTGACCGGCCCGGCAGCGCCCTACATCTCCAGAGTGCGCGGCCTGTACCTGCTCGACTACCTCATCAAAATGGAGCGCGACCCGCGCAAAATGGAATTTGCCAAATCCAGCATAGACACCGCCACGCATATTTTGCAGTCCACAGAGGGTTTCAGCGGAGTCCGCGTGGTAGTGGATGTGGACCCGGGGTAAAAACCGAAAACCAATCCCTATCTTTGCCCCCCAAAATCTTTCCGTACATGACAGCCGATACGCAGCGCGCCATAGCCTACGAGCGGGGCGCCCTCTCCAACGACCAATTGATACAACTCTACGAGCGCCTCCTGTTTCCGCGCATGGTAGAAGAAAAAATGCTCATTCTCCTGCGCCAGGGCAAAATCAGCAAGTGGTTTTCGGGCATCGGGCAGGAAGCCATAGCCGTGGGCGTCACTGCCGCCTTGCTGC
Source organism: Saprospiraceae bacterium UBA2329 (assembly GCA_002344975.1). GTDB lineage: Bacteria > Bacteroidota > Bacteroidia > Chitinophagales > Saprospiraceae > UBA2329. The sequence continues at coordinate 29,940 of DDUV01000086.1, forward strand.
CCGACGAAATGCTCTTCACGCTGCACCGCAACCTCGGCGTGTTCACCGTGCGCGACATCCCGCTGAGCCGCCTGTTTTGTCAGTGGCAGGGCAAGGATTCCGGTTTTACCAAAGGCCGCGACCGCTCCTTCCACTTCGGCGCCTTAGAGTATGGCATTGTGGGCATGATCTCGCACCTCGGACCGCAACTCTCGCTGGCGGGCGGCGTGGCGCTGGCCCACAAACTGTCGGGCGAAGGCCGCGTATCCGTAGCGTTTTCAGGCGAGGGCGGTACCAGCGAGGGCGAGTTCCACGAGGCGCTCAATACCGCTGCCGTGTGGCAACTGCCCGTCATCTTTGTGGTGGAAAACAACGGCTACGGCCTCTCTACGCCCACTACCGAGCAATACCGCTGCGAAAACATAGCCGACCGCGCCATAGGCTACGGCATGCGCTCCTGCATCATTGACGGCAATAATGTTCTGGAGGTGTATAACACCGTGTCGCAATTGGCCGCCGAACTACGCGAGCACCCCGAACCCGTGCTGCTCGAATGTCGCACCTTCCGGATGCGCGGGCACGAGGAGGCCTCCGGTACCAAATATGTACCCAAAGAACTGATGGAACACTGGGCGCTGAAAGACCCGCTGGCGAACTACGAGCAGTTTTTGCTGGCCGAAAATGTACTCTCCGAAGCCGACGTGAAGGCCGTTCGCAAGCGTTTCAAAGACCACATCGAAGCGGAATTGAACATTGCTTATGCCGAAGGCGACGTGACCTCTACCGAGGCCGATGAACTGGCCGATGTGTATGCGCCCTGGGAGCAGGAACTGACGCAGCCCGTGGGGACAGCAGAGGACAAGCGCTTGGTGGACGCCATTTCGGACGGCCTGCGCGAGGCCATGCGCCGCCACGACAAGCTCGTCCTCATGGGCCAGGATATAGCCGACTACGGCGGGGTGTTTAAAATAACGGACGGCTTTGTGAAGGAATTCGGCAAAGACCGCGTGCGCAATACGCCCATCTGCGAGAGCGCCATTGTGGGGGCGGCCATTGGCCTGAGCCTCAAGGGCTACAAGGCAATGGTGGAAATGCAGTTCGCCGATTTTGTGAGCTGCGCCATCACCCAGATCATGAACAACGCAGCCAAACTGCACTACCGCTGGGGGCAGCCCGCCGACATCGTCATCCGTATGCCGACGGGCGCGGGTACCGGCGCGGGGCCGTTTCACTCGCAGAGCAACGAAGCTTGGTTTGCGCACACGCCCGGCCTCAAAGTGCTGTACCCCTCCAATCCGTACGATGCGAAGGGCATGTTGCTGGCCGCTTTTGAAGACCCCAATCCGGTGATGTACTTCGAGCACAAAGCCTTGTACCGCAGCATTTCGGGGCCGGTGCCACAAGGCTACTACACCGTGGAGATAGGCAAAGCCGCCACCGTGCGCGAGGGCCGCGAGTTATCGGTCATCACCTACGGCATGGGCGTGCATTGGGCGCTCAAGGCAGTGGAAGCGCTGGGCATAGACGCCGAGATCATAGACCTGCGCACCCTGTTGCCCCTCGATTTTTCGGCCATAGACGCCACGGTGAAAAAGACCAACAAAGTGCTGGTACTGCACGAAGACACGATGTTTGGCGGCCTTGGCGGCGAAATATCGGCCTACATCACCGAGCACTTGTTCGAGCATTTGGATGCGCCGGTGCTGCGGGTCGCGTCGTTGGATACGCCGATACCTTTTTCGCCGGCCATCGAGCGCATATTCCTGCCCGAAGAGCGGCTGAGAAAGCAGTTGGAGCGGCTGAGGGGATATTGAGAGTCAAATAGTGGGGCGTTTTTATTATGCCATTTTGAAACAATGTAACCGGAAAACCTTGTTGTGAAAGCTGGAAATAAATTAGCATTGAAATGGAATTAATCCACAAGTATCAGAAGGCACTGTATAAAGCATGTTCTGCGCACAACGTGGAAGAGCTATATACATTCGGCTCTATCTTGACGGACAAGTTCAATGCTGAAAGCGATATTGATTTCATTGTTTTGATTCGATCAGAAGACCCGATTGAGTATGCTGAAAATTATTTTGAACTGAAATTTGAACTGGAAAATATTTTCAATAGAAAAATTGACCTGTTGGAGCAAAAGGCGATCAGGAACAAGAGGTTCGAAGCATTGATCAACCGGCAAAAAGTACTCGTTTATGCAAGAGGAAATCAGGGTCTGGCTTGAGGATATTGAAAAGGCGGTCGGTGAAATCAATGGGTTTCTGCCTGAGCCGAGAAACTTCATTGACTTTGTGAAAGACCTTAAAACCAAACGGGCTGTGGAGCGAAATATCGAGATAATTGGCGAAGCAATGAGCCGGATTTTGAATATGCAACCCGACATTCCCATCAGCAATTCCAGGAAAATTGTAGATACTCGGAACAGAATCATTCACGGGTACGACTCTGTCTCGGATGATGTGATTTGGTTGATCGTATCGAGATATTTGCCAATTCTTGAAGCCGAGATTAAAGATATCCAAAGAGGAAATTGAAAAGACAAGCCGACAATAATTCCATGACGATAGCAAGTTCAGAGTTGCGCAAGCCCTGATACTACCAGCATCATACCACCACCAATGAAAGTAACCGACTATTTCGACAAGGCCACCGGCCAAACACTCATCTCCTTCGAGGTGCTGCCACCTCCTAAAGGCGGAGGTATGCAGGCCATTTTCAGCGTATTAGACCCGCTGATGGAGTTCAAACCGCCCTTCATTGATGTGACCTACCACCGCGAAGACTTCGTGTATGTGGAGCGTCCCGGGGGGTATTTTGAAAAAATTTCCATCCGAAAGCGGCCCGGCACCGTAGGTATTTGCGCCGCCATTGTGCATCGCTACGGGGTGGACGCCGTGCCGCACCTCATTTGCGGAGGCTTTACCAAAGAAGATACCGAGAACGCGCTCATTGATCTCAATTTTCTGAATATCAACAACGTATTGGCTTTGCGGGGCGATGCGCGCAAGTTCGACGGCAGGTTTGTGCCCGAAGAGCAGGGCCATGCTTATGCCCTTGATTTGGTGAAACAAATTGCCGACATGAACGCCGGCAGGTATTTGGACGAAAACATCGAAAACGGCGAACGCACCGATTTTTGCATCGGCATTGCGGGCTATCCCGAAAAGCATTTCGAGGCGCCCAACATGGAACTCGATCTGGAGCACACCAAGGCCAAAGTGGACGCCGGCGCCAACTATATCGTCACTCAGATGTTCTTCGACAACCAAAAATATTTCGAGTATGTGCAGCGCTGCCGGGACATCGGCATCCAAGTACCCATCGTGCCGGGCCTCAAGCCCATCACCAAAGAAGGCCAGCTCAACGCCATACCTCGCAATTTTTTCATAGATTTGCCGCACGAATTGGTTTCGTCCGTTCAGCAGGCAAAAAATGCCGAAGCCAAACGGCAGGCCGGCATCGAATGGTGCATCGCTCAAAGCAAAGAACTCAAAGCCGCCGGAGTACCTTGCCTGCATTACTACACCATGGGCGATGCCAAAACCACCCGGCAAATTGCCGAGGCTGTATTTTAAGCGCGCAATAGAGCGACTTTTTTCGCTGATTTGCCGCAAAACATTCTGACAATGAGTAACATAGTAGCCATCGTAGGCCGCCCTAACGTGGGCAAATCCACTTTTTTCAATCGCCTCATCGGCGAACGCCAGGCCATCATTGACGACATGCCCGGCGTTACCCGCGACCGCCAATACGGCGCCTCTTACTGGAACGGCAAAAACTTTACCGTAATAGATACCGGCGGTTTTGTAGAACATTCCGACGACGTGTTCGAGGCCGCCATCCGCTCGCAGGTGCGCATCGCCATCGAAGAAGCATCCGTCATCGTCTTTATGGTGGACGTCACCACCGGCATCACTGATTTGGACGAAGACGTGGCCGGCCTCCTGCGCCGCACCGACAAACCGGTGTATCTGGCCGTCAACAAAGTGGACAATGCCGAACGGTTCATGGAAGCCAACGAGTTTTGGAGCCTCGGCATCGAAAATACCTTCTTCCTCTCCTCGCTCACCGGCAGCGGCAGCGGCGAACTTTTGGACGCAGTGGTAGATCACTTTGAGGAGGAAGAACGCACGGAAAGCGCGCTGCCCCGCATTGCCATCATGGGCCAGCCCAACGTGGGCAAAAGCTCGCTGACCAATGCCCTGCTCGGCGAAGACCGCAACATCGTCACCGAAGTGGCCGGCACCACCCGCGATTCTATCCACACCCATTATTCCAAGTTCGGCAAAGAGTTTTTGCTCATAGACACTGCCGGCATTCGCAAAAAAGCCAAGGTACACGAAAACATAGAGTTCTACTCCGTCATGCGTGCCATTCGGGCTATGGAGGAATCGGATGTTTGTATCTTAATGATTGATGCTCAGACAGGTATGGAAATGCAGGACATCAGCATTTTCAGGCTGGCGCAGCGCCGCAACAAAGGCATCGTCATTTTGGTCAACAAATGGGACCTGGTGGAAGACAAAGAAACCAACACTGCCCGCGATTTCGAGCGCGCCATACACCAGCGCATTGCGCCCTTCACCGACGTGCCGATCATCTTCGTATCCGCCACCGAAAAAGTGCGCATTTTCAAAGCAATGGAGGCCGCTCTGGAGGTGTTTGAGAACCGCAGCCGCAAGATCAAAACCTCCGAACTCAACGAGGTGATGCTCGAAGCCATCCAGCATTATCCGCCGCCGGCGTATCGGGGCCGCCTCATCAAGATCAAATATGTGACGCAGTTGCCGCCCGCTTATCCGGCCTTTGCCTTCTTCTGCAATCACCCCAAGCACATCCGGGAACCGTACCGCAACTATCTGGAAAACCAGTTGCGCAAGCACTTCAAGTTCACCGGTTCGCCCATCAGCATCTTTTTCAGGGAGAAGTAATCAGCAGCCATGCCGTTTTTGTCAACGCCCATTGAAGGCTTAATCATCTTCGAACCGCAAGTGTGGGAAGATCATCGCGGCTATTTTTTCGAGAGCTACAATCGCCGAACCTTCGAGGCTGCCGGCATCTCTGCCGATTTTGTGCAAGACAATCAGGCGCGTTCCACTTATGGCGTCCTGCGCGGTCTGCACTTCCAGAAACCGCCTTTTGAGCAGGCCAAATTGGTGCGCGTCACCGAGGGCGCCGTGTTCGATGTAGCCGTTGATCTCCGCCCCGATTCCCCCACGCGCGGCCAGTGGTACGGCATAGAACTGAGCGCCGAAAACAAACGCCAACTCTTTGTGCCGCGCGGTTTTGCACATGGTTATGTGGTACTCTCGCCGACGGCTGAGTTTTGTTACAAATGCGATAACTTCTACTCCAAAGACCACGATGCAGGCATTCGTTTTGACGACCCCGCCCTGCAAATCGAATGGCCGATCAAGCTCCAGGACGCTGTGCTTTCCGAGAAGGACCTGGCGTTGCCGTTTTATTTATAATTTGGCATTTGAAAATTATTAACTTGCTTCTGTGGTGTATATCCTCTATCTTTGCGGATAAGATATTAAATAATCGCTTTTACTTCAAAATATTTGACAATGGACTACCTGTTTCTTGTTCTAACAATTCCTGCCTATATACTTGCTGTTGTTTTGTGGAAAGCAAGAATCCGATTGAAAAGGATTGGTGAGTATAAGTCCTTTTTGTTTGTGGCAATAAATGCATTCCTGGGAATTTTGGGAGCACAGATAGGCTCTTTTCAAGCACTTTTTCTTGAAAAGAAGTTTCAAATTGAAAACAGTTACGGCCTTTCTTTGCTCATCATGACAGGTGTGGTGGCCTTGCTTTATTTTTCATTTGTATATTCAAAAAGAGAAGTCGAGGCATGAGGCATTCCCTTCGTCCGGTAGATTCTGTTTTTGCCCGGCGTATTTTGAGAGATGCTCCGTTATCCCCGCTCCGAGCTATGACGACAGGCTTGGTTTCGGATGGTAAAGGGTTCGATTCCTGATTCCGGTAGGAACAGGACTTTATTGCAGGTTTTTCTACGCATTCGTACTCACATCTTTACAAATTTCAATCCGGCACTGATGGCGGCGCCTCGTAAGCGCGCCGTGTAAACGCCTGAAGGCAAAGCTGCTATATCTGCCTGAAAACTGATGCGTTGGTTATTTTTCTCCAAAGGAAAACGAAGCAATGACTGCCCCTGCGAATTGTAGATTTCGAGGTAAAATATGCCGATCCATTCGTGTTCCAGTTCAAAATGTAACCATTCCGATGCAGGGTTAGGGAAGAGTTTTATTTTGATACTGATGTCCTGAACAGCAGTAGCAGCATTCACCATTCCTACCACGAAATTGAAAACACGCGTACAACCTCCGGCATCCGTTACAGAAAGAGCGTATGCTCCGGCGGGAATGTTTTCAAGCCTGTCGTTCGTAGCTCCATTGCTCCATCGAAGCTCATAAGGGGCGCGACCTCCCTGAACGGACGTAATAACTATGCTGCCACCGGAGCTATTGCCGGCCGGTGTTATTTCCGCAGTTGTTGAAAGACTGTCGGGTTCCTCCATGAGTATGGCAGCCTGTCCTGTACAGCCCAAACCGTTGGTGATTTCAACCGAATATTGCCCGGCTCCCAATTGGTTTATATCGGGTGTTTGCGCTCCGGTATTCCACACAAAAGATTGAGGCAGGGCTGTATAAACAGGGCTTGCAACAACACGGCCATTAGCATCTCCCCGGCAGATGATGGGCGATACAGTGACGGCTACGGGCAGCGATCCGGCTATGGGCATATCAAAAACTAAAGTCGTATCGCAGCCATCTGCATCTGTTATCGTGAGGTCATACATGCCCGGAGGCAGTTGTTGCAGGATTGGTTCCATTGCGCCATTCGACCATTGAAACTCCAGAGGACCTCGTGCTGTATCGGGCAGAATGGCAATGCTGCCCAATGTACCCGTAGCGCAGTTGACGGGAATGATATGCTGCTCGGAAATGCTGATGCCGGGGAGGGCCGGCAATTCGAGTGCGCCCATGTCCACTATACCGTTTATAACGCGAAGACCTCCGGCCGCATCCAGCGTGTCGCTGCTGCCGAGCCAGGCATTGCTGCCCGCATTGACGGGAGGGCTGCAGGGGCGCAATGAAAAATCGCCGGACTCTACATTCTGAAAGGGATGACCCGATGCAAAAATATTGTCGCTGCATTCTAAGCCGCCGAGGTATTGATAGATTGGCGGGGTATTGGGGTCAATAATGATTTCAACGGGAAATGTCTCAAAAATCTGAGTACACGAATCCGCCCAAAATAAACAATTTTGAATACTCGCCCAAGTATTACGTCCAAATATGTATGGTCGGTCAACAGTATCAGAATAAGCGAAAATAGAGTTTCTTAATAGTAGTGTATCCGGGTAGTTTATTGATATTACTTGAGAGTTTCGTTTGTTGATGAATGGAGCAATGATCGTATCTGACAGGTAAAAAGTAGAATTGATAATTTCTTGTCTTATTACTCTCGTTTCATCATATATTATTCCAGATATGACTTCATTGCGACTTAAAACGCAATTTTTTATTTTTTTCACTCCAGCGAGTAAATATTGACATTTATTGTTGTTTATTATACAATTTGAAATGGAGGTTACTCCATAACTGTCTTTTACCATGCCTCCTGATATGTTGTTGTTTGTAAAATTACATTGATTTATTTCAATATTCGTGGTATGTAAAAAAGGCGTTGATGATATGATATATGATGCATTACAATTATTAAAATTAGTATTCTTGATAAGAGCTTGCTGTGTGCCTAAGAGTGAAAATTGTAATAATTTTCCCATATTCGCTTCAAACAAACACCCCGATATGACTAAAGAGGAAGAGGTTTCAATGAAATTAGCTGAGCAATTATTATTTCTTATCATACAGTTGTTTAGACTTAATATTCCGTTTCCAAACGCGAACATACTTATGCCGGAAATTGCCAAGTTTTGAAATAAACATCTGTCGAACATCAAGTCGGTAATACTTCCGGAAGACAGATTGATTAACTCAATATTAGTGTTTTTATTAAGAAAATTACAATCATTAAATCTAATTATTCCTGCTTGCGATCCCGGACGAATCAGAATGTCTGTTTTTTGACCTTGGGATGTGTTATTTTCAAAATTAATATGATCGAAAACTACAGGTTCAGATGATGTGTCTCCTTCCAGAAATAAAGAAGCCCCTGCCGCCAAGGAGTGATTATTTGTAAAATTGCATTGTGACATATATAAATGATACTTTCCATTTTCTCTAGCATTAATATACCCTCCTGCTCCATATCTGGCCCTGTTGACAGTAATAATACAATTTGAAATGACTAATTTGGATGTTGCGCCCTTTGAAAATACATAAACGCCCCCGCCACAGATGCGTGGGTCGTCCGGAGCAGGCGAAATGGGAGGATTATAGTCGGCATTGCCGTCGCGTATGGTAAAGCCATCCAATGTGGTCATTTCATTGGGAAGGTGAAAATAGACGACGGTATAAGCATTGTCTGCAATATCGTTGGGTACGCCTATATCGCCGCTCAGTATGGTGGGAAACAGTGCCGGATTGCGTTGGCTCCATTGCGTTTCATGGCCTGCAAAGCCCCCGTAAACGGCTATGCCGGCGGGTACATTGAATCGCTCATCCCGATTACCTCCCAAAGAGGTGTAATAAGTGCCTTGTGCTACCCAAACTGTATCGCCGGGCTGCGCCGCTTCCAGAGCATATTGCAAACGAGGCAGGGCATTGGCCCAAGTATTGCCCGTACCTGTACCCGCAGCGCTTTGGTTGACATACCATACTTGCTGAGCGAATAGCGGGGAACTCAAAAAAACGAAAAGGAGTGTTTTGGTAAGGTTCATGGGTTATTTGAATTATATGTGGGCCTGCCTGAGCAATTGTGCAAAAATAATGCATCCTGTATCATTTCGCAAGCCCTGTCGAAAAAATTAACAATCTATTTTCGGGGTGTCCGAAGTATGCAGATTTTTATCACATTCCTTTTGGCATCCCACCACTCCCGCGAAAATTCGCTGTCATTTTCACCGCAAAGCCCTACCTTCGCCGCATGAGCGCGAAAACGCAGAACGAAAGAATTGTTTTGGGATTGAAAGTCAAGCAATTGCGATTAGCGAAAGGCTATTCATTTGCCGACCTCTCGCAACGCAGCGGCTTGTCCATTTCCTACCTCAATGAAATTGAAAAAGGAAAAAAATACCCCAAATCGGAAAAGCTGGAAGCGCTGGTCGCTGCATTGGAAACGCCGCTGACCGAACTGACTTCTTCGGAACTGCACAAAAGCCTCGCTCCGGTGACGCAACTGCTGGAGTCCAACTTCCTCAACGACCTGCCTTTAGATGTGTTCGGCATAGACTTGGCCAAGGTGGTGGAGATGATTGCCGGCGCCCCCGCTCAGGTTGGGGCATTTATTTCTACCCTGCTGGAAATTTCGAGGAATTACGCCCTGCGCGAAGAGAATTTTTATGTGGCCGCCCTGCGCTCTTATCTCGAACTGCACAACAACTATTTTGAGGATTTGGAACAACAGGCAGAACAATTCTGCGTGCTCCACCACCTGCCCGCAGGCCGCCCGCTCAGCCCGGAAATCTTGCGGAGCGTGCTGGAAAAAGTGTACGGCTATATCATCGTGGATGATGGCTTGGATAATTATCCCGAACTGAAAAACCTGCGCGCCGTGTATGTGCCCGCCCGCAAAACCCTGCTGCTCAACAGCGGACTGAGCGATACCCAACAGGTGTTTCAATTTGGTAAGGAACTGGCATTCAATTATTTGAAAATCACCGAACGCGCCGTTACTTCCTCCCTGCTGCGCGGCCGCTCTTTTCAGGAAGTGCTCAACCACGCCAGAGCTACTTATTTTTCGGATGCGATACTCCTTCCCGCTGCGGCCTTTGCTGAAGATGTGGCTGAGTTTCTGGCCCGCGATAAATGGGACGGCAACGCCTTTCTGAGCCTGATGAAACGCTACGCCGCCACGCCCGAAATGTTTTACCACCGCCTGACCAATGTACTGCCGAAATACTTCGGGTTGGAAGAGCTTTTTTTTATGCGCTTTCAGCACGATCCGGTTACGAACCGCTTTGAGGTGGACCGGGAATTGCACCTGAGCCGCAGGCACCAGCCCCACAGCAATGCACTCTCGGAGCACTATTGCCGACGCTGGGTTTCGATATCACTGCTCGAAGACCTCCATCGAATGCAGGCCGAGGGCAAATCTGTGGACACGATGGTGCGGGCGCAGCGTTCCCGCTTCATCGGCGTTTCCGAAGAGTACCTCAGCATCACCATCGCGAGGACCTCTTACCCCTCGCCCGGCAGCAATGTCAGCGTTACTTTGGGGCTACTTTTTACAGATGCCCTGCGCCAAAAAGTACGCTTCCTGAACGACCCGGCCATACAACTCCGGGAAGTGAACACCACCTGCGAACGTTGCGCCCTCAGCGATTGCACCGAACGCGCCGCGCCGCCTGTCGTTGTTGAGAAAAAGCGGCAGTTCCAACGCATCCACCATCGCCTCTCGGAATTAGACAGCAAGTAGCACTCGCCCCTCACCCCTCACCCCTCACCCCTCAC
>DDUV01000033.1 GCA_002344975.1 Saprospiraceae bacterium UBA2329
AGTGGAGGCCATCTTCGCTCAGCAAGAGGCAGACAAGGCGTACTACAAGCGAACGGCTGAAGAGGAACGTCGGCAGAAGGAAGAGGCAAAAGCACGGGAAGAAGAGGCAAAAGCACGAGAAGGAGAAGAACGCCTGCAGAAGGAACAAGCACTTGAGCAAGCGCGTGAAGCCCGGATCAAATTAGCCCGCCTGCTGCTGCGCACGGGCATGTCCGTCAAAGATGTGGCGCTTGAAACGGGGTTGTCGGAAGAGGAACTGAGGGCGTTGGAGTAAGCCATCTCCCGCCTGCACACAGTCTCCTCTCATCCCAAAAACACAATCGCAGGTAGCTACTCTCATATCGCCTGTATCACATCAAACTGCGTCAGAATATGCCACTGTCCGGCCGTATCTTTAGCCAATACTGCCGGGGTTGACTGGCTGAAATACTTGCTCAACATGCTGAACGGCAGCCCTTCCTCCACTTGCGGAAACGGCGCTCCCATGATACTCAGCACCTGTTTTTCACTGTTTTGAAGCGGGTTCTCCAACAGGCTGCTTAGTACGACGCTCTCGGTCAATGAACCGGCTATTTCCTGCCCGGCCATGACAGGCAACTGAGATATATTGTTCGTTTTCATCAGGTTGAAAGCATCCCGCACCGAATCGGTGGTTTGCACCGTGATGAAACTTTTGTCTTTTTTCAAAGCTACGAGGTCTTTCACGCGCAATTCGGTATCCAAAAAACCCCGCTCGCGCATCCAGTCGTCGTTGAAAATCTTGCCCACATAGCGGCTCCCGTGATCGTGTACCACCACCACCACCACATCGCCGGCCTTGAGCTGGTCTTTGAGTTGCAGCAGCCCAGCCACCGCCGATCCGGCCGAGTAGCCCAGCAGCAGCCCCTCTTCGCGCGCCAGACGCCGGGCCATCAGCGCACCGTCTTTGTCGCTCACTTTTTCAAACAGATCAATCACCGTAAAATCCACATTTTCAGGCAGTATGTCTTCACCGATGCCCTCGGTGATGTAAGGGTAAATCTCATTGTTGTCGAAAATACCCGTCTCGTGGTATTTCTTAAACACCGAGCCATAAGTGTCTATACCCCAAACTTTTACATCCGGTTTTCGCTCCTTCAGGTAGCGCCCTGTACCCGATATGGTGCCGCCCGTGCCCACGCCCACCACCAAGTGCGTGATCTTTCCCTCGGTCTGCTTCCATATTTCCGGACCGGTTGACTCATAGTGCGCCGCCCGGTTCGAGAGGTTGTCGTACTGATTGCACCAATAAGAGTTGGGTATTTCGGTACTCAGGCGCTTGGCTACGGAATAGTACGACCGGGGATCGTCCGACTCCACATTGGTAGGGCACACGATCACCTCGCCGCCCACCGCCTTGAGCATATCCGTTTTTTCTTTCGACTGCTTATCGGTCGTGGTAAAGATACATTTGTACCCCTTCACCGCAGCGGCCAAAGCCAGCCCCATACCGGTATTGCCCGATGTACACTCTATGATGGTGCCGCCCGGCTTTATATCGCCGCGTTGCTCGGCGTCTTCCAGCATTTTCAGCGCCATGCGGTCTTTGATGGAATGTCCCGGATTGAAGGTCTCCATCTTGATGAGCACCGTAGCCGGCAAGTCCGCCGCAATGCGATTGAGCATTACCATCGGCGTATTTCCAATGGTTTCAAGGATGTTGTTGCAAAATTCCATGCCCGTATTTTTACTTTGTTTTTCTTCACACACTCACCCCTCACACACTCACCCCTACTTAAAATACCTTACCCTCGCAAAAAACCGGATATCCTGCGCGCCGAGTTGTTTGGCCGCCATCGGCGAGAGCACCACAATCACCTCCTTTTCATACACCGTATCCGGTATCCGGCCCATCACCTTCACATACACCACGCCGTTGTTCATCGGATTCGTCACCCGTATGATCGAATTGAGCGGCGCATCCCGGTGTAGTGCGTAGAGGTTCGAATCCTCCTTGCTGTTTTTTTGCCAGAAGGCTTTGCCCTGCTCATTGTACTCCTTTTTAGCAGCCGCTTCCAACTGATACAACTTGCCCAATGCGGCGCTGCCCCTGTCCAATGCCGAACCCGCGCTGCCCCTCAATTCCTCCGGCACACCCTTCACACTCATCCAGCCCACCAGCAGCATTTGGCCCTCCTTTAGCAAATCCGTACTCAGTTTGTTCCGCTGCTTGATGGTATCCGCCGGCATCCTGAAATGTACCTTCGAGATGCGGTACATGGTATCGCCTTTGCGCACCACATAATACACAGGGGCGTGTTCTTTGGCCACAAACCCCTTCTCTTTATAGCGCTTGATGGCCGCGTTGGGTACCGGCACCTGCACCATTTGCCCCGTTGAGACGGTTTTTTCTTTCAGCCCCGGATTGTAGAGGTATAGTTCCTCTACCGAAATGCCGTAGAATTTGGCCAGCGAGTACAAGGTCTGTTTCTGCGCCATGCGGTGCTCCACCATTTTTTCACCCGCCGCACCCACGCTCAGTATTACGGTGTCTTTGGCCGTCAGATAGCGCGTGCTGTCGCCTTTTTCCCAATCATTGGCATACGCCGGCAACGCCATCAAAGAGCCGGCCAGCGTTGCGCACCAAATAATTGCGGGGCAAAATGCTTTTCTCATAGTTTCAGCTTACATCTAATTCGGCGCAAAGGTAAGGAAAGCCCTCATTTTTCGAACAGTGTATTTTTGTGGCAGCCGCCCGCTCCCGTGAACACCCGCCGCGGGCGCCGGGTGTTCCGCTCTTATAGCCTCCTAAAGTCGGCTATACCGCTTCACCCCCTGCTGCAAAGGGCATCAAAAAATAAGGACTACTTCCCTCCAATATGATGGGGTTCCACAAATCAGCAGTACCTTTGCCCTGTCATTTTTAGCCAAATAAAATTCCAAATCATGTCAAATATCCTCATCATAGGCGCCGGTCGTTCTGCCGGATCGCTCATTCAATACATGCTCCATCAGGCCGCCGCACACCAATGGAACGTGACCGTCGCCGATGCCGACTTCCACACCGCCGAAGAAAAAATGAATGCGCACCCCAAAGGCCGGGCTGTGGCGCTCAACGTATTGAATGCAGATGAGCGCAAAGCACTGATTTCCAATGCAGATATAGTCATCTCACTGCTGCCTCCGCACTTGCACATTGAAGCCGCCCGCGATTGCGCAACACTGGGCAAACACCTCATCACGGCCTCTTATGTTTCCAAAGAAATTCAACAATTGGACGAAGCCGTGCGCGCCAAAGGCTTGTTGTTCATGGGCGAAATGGGCTTGGACCCCGGCATTGACCACATGTCGGCCATGCAGAGCATTCACCAAATTCAGTCGGGTGGGGGAGTGGTCACAGCCTTCCGCTCTTATACCGGCGGCCTCGTCGCTCCCGAAAGCGACACCAATCCCTGGCACTACAAAATAAGCTGGAACCCGCGCAATGTAGTACTGGCAGGGCAGGGCACAGCGCAGTACATGGAGAATGGGCAACTCAAATTCATTCCCTACAACCGGCTTTTCAAAGACCATCACCTCGTTTACATCCCCGGTATGGGGCCTTACGAGGCGTATGCCAATCGCGACTCGCTCTCCTACAGAAGTCTGTACGAAATGCCCGATATTCCTTCCATTTTGCGCGGTACCTTGCGCCACGTCGGCTTTTGCGAGGCTTGGAATGCGCTGGTTCAAATCGGCCTCACCGATGCCTCTTTTAACATTGCCGATTCCGCTCATCTGAGCTACCACCAACTTCTGGAGGGCTTTATGGACAAACACCATCCCGGCAAAAACCTGAAAGAACGGGTAGCGCATTTCCTCGGCCTGGAACCGGGGCATCCCGTGATGGAAAAATTGGACTGGCTGGGGCTGTTCAGCAACAAGAAAATCGGCATCCCCAACGCCGGCCCCGCAGTAATACTCGAAAACCTGCTGCTTGAAAAATGGCCGCTCCTTGAAAACGACAAGGATATGGTGATAATGCAGCATGAATTCGAGTACAATCTGGCGGGCAAAAAGCACCTGAAAACCGCCACTTTGGTAATGAAGGGCGAAAACAGGCAAGATACCGCCATGGCTAAAACAGTGGGCCTGCCGATGGGCATTTTGGCCAAGTTGGTACTGCTGGGAAAGATACCGCTGACCGGCGTTCACATCCCTGTGATGAAAGAAGTCTATGAGCCTGTTTTAGAGGAGCTTACCAACTACGGCGTCGTATTTGAAGAGCACGAACGCCTGTTAGATTGATGTGCATTTTACGCCAACTTCGCCCTCTGCTCCAACCATCGGATGTCAATGCTTTGCAGGCATTTCACGTCATGCGGCAGGCTGCGGTCATAATGACCTCGGTTGTTATGGCCAAAAGCGCCTTGAGTACCGACGACATCGGGCGTTGGGAAATGTTGCTGTATATTGGTTATACCCTGAGCTTTTTTTGGGTTTCCGGCCTGATTCAGGGCATGTTGACCATTGTACCCAAATTAGAACTCATAGATCGTAAAATATTCATTTTCAATACTTATTTGCTTTTTTTAAGCATTGGGATAATTATCGGAGGAACGCTGCTCTGGTTTCATCAGCCTGTCATCAATATGCTTACAAGTAGGGCCAATCTGCCTCATACAGCCTTGTTTGGCGTGTATTTGGCCTTGCATCTACCCGTATTTCTTCTGGAAAATTTGTACCTTTTGTGGCGCCAACCCAAAAACATTCTCTGGTTCGGCGCTTTTTCTGCGCTGGGACATTTGCTGAGCATCGGCATTCCGTTGTGGGCGGGCATGGGCATCGAGGGTGGGGTAGGGGGGCTGGCCCTATTTGCCGCCGCACGTCATCTGCTGTTGCTGTATTTCATTGTAAAACAAGGACTTCCAATCTTTCGCTGGTCCTGTTGGAGGCAGCTTTTGCATGTTTCCACGCCTTTGATGGGATACTCCATATTGGGCGGCCTGCAACTTACCCTGAGTGCCTGGTTTGTAGCCCGGTTTTTCCCCGGCGATGAGCATCAGTTTGCCATTTTTCGCTATGGCGCTATGGAACTGCCATTTACATTAGCGCTGACCAATGGTTTGGGTACTGCCGTTTTGCCCCTGTTGGCTGATAATCAAAAAGACGGTTTAAACCAATTGCGCGTACAGTCGAAACGATTGGCTCATTTACTTTTCCCCATTGCCATAATAATTATGTTAAGTAGTAACTGGCTGTTTCCCTGGGTTTTCCGAAATGCCTTCTCGGAGAGCGTGCCGATTTTTAACATTTTTTTGATGATATTAGTCACCAGAATAGTGTTTTCCCGCACTGTTTTGACAGGTTTGCAGGCCAATAGGGTAGTCTGGTGGATTTCTGTGGCGGAGATGTTCATTTTTGTTGCACTCAGCGCTGTTCTTGGCAATTGGCTGGGATTACAGGGCATAGCCTGGGCTACGCTCATTGCTTACGCTGCTGAAAAGATAATGATGAGCGTTTATCTGCATTTCAGATATAGCATCCGCCCCGAAGATTATTTAGAAATAAAAATCTTTTCAGTGTACTCAATAGGGCTGTTGGCGGCATATTTGGCGGTATCCCTATAAAAAAGGCACACTTATTTAACATAATATAAATTATGAGAATAAAAATACCGGAATTACAGAAACGCCACAACATCAAACCTTCGCTCACCTCATCAACGACGACTTTTCAAAACACGCTACGAGCGTCGCAAAATCCGCTTTGGTATTATAAACATGCGGCGCTACCCGAATGGCATCTCCACGAAACGAGACATATACTTTGTGTTCATGGAGCGCAGCTTGCAGCTTTTCCGCATCAAAAGCATCTCCCAAACGGACGCCAAACAAGTGAGCCGCACGCTGATGAGACGTGTCTATTCTTGCGCCCATTGCCACTATTTTACTTATAGCTTCTTCACTAATTTGCTTGCAGTACGATTGGACATTTTCTACGCCCCAGTCGAGTATCTGACGGATAGCTGTCAGCATCATCGGCACATGTATAAAATTGCTTTGTTCCCCAACGGCGTAACGCGCCGCAAAAGGCTTGTACTCCGGTTGATATTGAACCAATTTTTGAAAAATATGACTATCTAAGCGGTTGATCCAGTTTTCCTCTATCGGGCGCCCATTATCGAAGGCCGGCCCGTAATACGCCAATCCGATGGAATACGGCCCCAACAACCACTTGTAGCCGGCGCAAATAAGCGCGTCGGGCTGAATTTCCCGTACATCAAAAGGCAACGCGCCAACAGACTGAGTGCCGTCAATGACAAGGGCAGCACCCATTTTTCGGGCCTTCTCCCCTACCCTTTTCAGGTCAAAAACACTGCCGTCGGCCCAATGGACATGCGCCATTGCGACGACAGCCGTCTCATTATCAATACTTTGAAGGATTTTTTCGGTCCACGCCTCCCCTCTTTCGGGGGCTGACGGGGCGGAAATAATCTCAAGTCTCGCGCCTTTTTCCAAGGCCACCTTCTCCCAGATGTAATAATTGCTGGGAAACTGCTCCTGCATCAGCAGTATCTTTTGCCCTTTGGAAACAGGCAAATTCCGGGCGGCGTTGGCTATGCCGTAAGATACAGAAGGTATAACTGCAACTCTTTGATATTCAGTGGCATGAATCAGTTGAGCAAAAGCGACTTTTAAATCCTCCACTGGCTGAAAAAAGTCCTGAATACTGACCTGGTACGGTCGGTTTTTCATTCTAAGCCCCTGCAATCCGGCAGCTTCTACCGATTTCAACTGCGGCGACATGTAAGCGCCATTGAGATAAACGACCTCATCTTCGAGATCGAACAGGTGTTTTTGGCAATCGAGCACAGCCTTGATTATTTGATTTCTACGATCATTTCCACTTCCACACACATGCCCAAAGGCAGGGAGGACATCCCTACGGCAGAGCGTGCGTGTTTGCCTTTGTCGCCGAACACCGCCACCATCAGATCGGAAAAACCGTTGACTACCTGCGGATGCTGTGTGAAACCATCTCCGGCATTCACCATGCCCAATACCTTCACAATACGTTTGACCCGGCTCAAATCGCCGATTTCAGCCTTGAGCGCCGCCAATTGGTTGATGGCCGTCAGTCTGGCAGCCTCGTAGCCCTCCTGCACAGTCAGATCGCGCCCCACCTGCCCAGTGATGTACTTCCCATCGGGTTGCCGGGGGCCTTTGCCTGCCAGAAAGATCAGTTTGCCCGTTCGTACCGCATTGACGTAATTGGCGACCGGCGCTCCGGTTTCCGGCAAAGTAATGCCCAACTCCGCCAGTTTTGCTTCGGGCGTGCCTGCTTTTTGGGCAAACACAGACGGCGTACAAAGCAGTAGCAAGGCCGCTGTGAGGAAATGGGAAATGCGCATAATTGTCCGATTAATGTCTTTTCAAATAATCCAGCGCGAGATTGCAATACAACTTAACGCCGTGCAACATACCCGCCTCATTTATAATGAAATCGGGCGTATGATGAGGTGCTGCTGTAGTGGGGTCTTGGCCGGGTGTCATCCCCCCTACAAAGAGGAAAAGACCGGGCACTTCTTTGGCAAAAAAGGAGAAGTCTTCGGCGCCGGTGACGGCACGGGTCAGAATGATATTGTCGCGCCCCAGCGTTTCCACCAGAATGGGCAGCATTTCGTCCGTCAGTTTAGGATCATTGTAGGTCACGGGCACATATTTGAAAATCTCCACCTCGGCAGTGGCGCCCATGCTCTCGGCAATGTTGGTAGCTGTGCGGTGAATGTCGGCGTGGAGTTTGTCCTGCATACCGGTTTCCAGCGTACGGATGGTACCTTCCATTTCTACCTCTTCGGGAATGATGTTGTTGCGCACCCCGCCCTGAATGCGACCTACGCTGATGACCGCCGCTTCTTTGGTCAGTTCCGTTTGCCGGCTGACGATAAATTGCAGGCCCTGAATAATTTGCGAGGCTACGATGACGGGGTCAATGCCCGTCCAGGGGGTAGAACCATGCGTCTGTTTTCCTTTCACTTTGATAACAAAGCGGTCGGCAGCGGCCATGGTTCCACCCGGACGGTAGCGTATGGTACCCACTTCGGTTGCGGAATTGATGTGCAATCCGAAGACGGCATTTACCTTATTTTTGCTCAAAACACCTTCTTCTACCATCATTTTGGCTCCGCCGTTTTCGCCCGGAGGCGCGCCCTCCTCTGCCGGCTGAAAAATGAACACCACGGTACCGCGCAGTTCACTCTTCATTTGCGTCAGTACCTTGGCTGCGCCCATGAGCATGGCCACATGTGTGTCGTGGCCGCAAGCGTGCATTACGCCTACGTTTTGCCCTTGGTACACATCCTTTTCTTTGGAAGCAAAAGGCAGATTGACCCGCTCAATGACCGGCAAACCATCCATGTCGGCCCGAAGCGCCACCACAGGGCCGGGCTTGTTGGTTTTCAAAATGGCTACTACGCCGGTGTGCGCAATGCCGGTTTGTACTTCCAAACCCAACGATTTAAGGTATTTGGCCACATATTCCGCCGTTTTGAACTCCCTGTTCGACAATTCCGGATACTGATGCAGGTGACGTCGCCATTGAATGACTTCCGGTTCTACTTTTTTAGCCAATTCCTCCACACGGGGAACGAAGCCGTTTTGTGCCGGGAGCAAAAACGGGACAATGAACATCAAAGCCAAAAGATAAGTCGTGAGGTGCTGTTTGAGCATGGTTATTTTGATTTAAGCACGGCGTAATGACTGAAGAAATGTGGAATGGTTTCTATGCCTTTGTAGAAATTGAACAGGCCGTAATGCTCGTTCGGAGAGTGAATGGCATCGGAATTGAGACCAAAGCCCATGAGTACAGACTTGACGCCCAGCACGCTCTCAAACAAGGCTACAATGGGAATACTGCCGCCCTCGCGCATGGGAATGGGCGCCTTGCCAAAGGTGGCTTCCATCGCCTTGTGCGCCGCCTGATATTCCGGCGTATCGGTGGGCGTTACAACAGGAAAACCGCCGTGATGCGGGCGAACCTCCACGCTGACAGACGGCGGAGCAATACTTTGGAAATGCTTGGCAAACAGTTCGGTGATTTTGTCGGGATGCTGGTGCGGCACCAATCGCATACTGATTTTGGCGAAAGCCTTGGCCGGCAATACCGTTTTAGCGCCCTCTCCGATGTAGCCTCCCCAGATGCCGTTGACGTCCAAGGTGGGCCGAATGGAGGTGCGCTCGTGGGTCGTGAAGCCTGCTTCGCCCATCGTATCGCCGATGTTGAGCGCCGTTTTGTATGCGGCCTCGTTGTGGGGCGCTTTGCTCATCTCGGCGCGTTCTGCCTCGCTGATGATTTCTACATCGTCATAAAAACCTGGAATGGCAATGTGGCGATTCTCATCGTGCAGAGAGGAAATCATATCGCAGAGCACATTGACCGGGTTGGCCACTGCACCGCCGTAAATGCCGGAGTGAAGGTCTCTGTTCGGGCCGGTCACTTCCACTTCTACATAGCTGAGGCCACGCAATCCCACCGTCACGGAGGGCACGTCGTTGGCAATGATGCTGGTGTCGGAAATGAGCACCACGTCGCATTTAAGTTTGTCTTTGTTGGCTTCGCAATACTTACCGAGGTTGACGGACCCTACCTCCTCTTCCCCTTCGATCATAAACTTGACGTTACAGGGCAGCTCGCTGTTGGCAGACATGGCTTCAAACGCCTTGATATGCATAAATACCTGGCCTTTGTCGTCGCAGGAACCACGCGCAAAGATAGCGCCGTCGGGGTGCAACTCGGTTTTTTTAATGACCGGTTCAAACGGCCCCGACTCCCACAGTTCGAGCGGATCGGCCGGCTGCACATCGTAGTGACCATAGACTAAAACCGTAGGCAATTCGGGCGAAATGAGCTTTTCACCATACACAATCGGATGGCCCGCCGTAGGACATACCTCTACGTTTTCAGCGCCGGTAGCTCTGAGTTGGTCGGCCACAGCTTCGGCCATGCGTTGCACATCGCCTTTGAACTTCGGATCGGCACTCACGGAAGGAATCCTGAGCCAATCGAGCAATTCCGCGAGGAAACGCTCTCTGTTTTGTTGGATATACTGCTGAGTAGCTTGCATTGAAATCTGGTTTTATTAAAATGATAGCGCTAAAGTAGCCTTTTTTCAGGAAAAGTGTTCTCCGAGCTGTTTTCGCAGAGCTTCCTCGTCCAATTTCCGGTAGAGATTCCCCTCGAAAGCGACAGAAATATTACCGGTTTCCTCCGACACCACAAACGCAGCCACATTGGTGCGCTCGCTGATGCCGACCGCCGCCCTATGCCGAAGCCCCAGACTCTTGGGCAGGTCGGTTTTATCGGTCAGGGGCAGCACGCAGCCGGCAGCATGTATTTTGCCGTGGCTCATAATGACGGCGCCGTCGTGCAGCGGGCTTTCTTTTTGAAAAATACTTTGGAGGAGCACTTCACTGATCTCGGCATCCAGCACAACGCCCTGATTGATGATGCCGTCCAACTTGACATTGCCCGCAAAGACGATGAGCGCCCCGGTTTTTTTTCTGCTCATACTGAGCATGGCATTGCATAAGGCGTTGATTTGCTTTTCTTTAACATGCGATCCTTGAAAATTGGAATCCAATAAGGTGCCTAAAATACGGGCCTGCCGTTTGAAGGCCGTATTGCCCAGATAGAGCAATATCCGGCGTATTTCCTGCTGAAAAATGATGACCAAAATGATGACGCCCACATTGACAAACTGGTCGAGAATGGCCGACAACAAGTCCATTTTCAGACGGTCAACGAGCCACCAAACGACGTACAGCACCAGCAGGCCGGCAAAAATAGTGTAGGCAATGGTGCCTCTCAGTAGTTTATAAAGCTGATAGATGAGGAACCCGACGATGAGCACGTCAATGAGGTCCCATACTCTGACGGGTAAAAAGCCGATACGGGCTGCGAATAATATGTCTTCCGGATGGATCAACGCTATGCTTGATGAATTGAGGCACAAAAAAAGTAAATATTCGGCCCACGATGACAGAAAACAAGTAAATTTGCCCAAGAAGAAGCAAATTACACTGTAAACATTCAGTCTCGATTCCCAACAAAAAACCGAACATTTGATGAAACGCTCATGCTCATTTTTATCCTGCATTTGGGTTGCCGCGCTTGTAGTTGGGCTGCCACAAGTATCTGATGCTCAGGAAATTCGCACCAATGAAAAGGGTGAAAAGATTGTCGTTTACCCCGACGGCACCTGGCAGTATTTTACTGTTTTCGGCGGTTCTAAAGACGTGCTCTTCGACAGCAAAGATGCCCAAAAGCCGGAAGATGCCGAGCCGGAGTTCGGAGCAAAATACCCCGTCTTTAAAGGCGAAATTGCTCCAATGGACCTCGCATTTTCCATACCCGAAGAATATGCCCGCCGCATTGCCGTGAGAAAGTCTCAAATTGCATTGGAGGCGCGCGCTGTGGCTCAAAAAAGAGCAGCCGACGCTCAGGCTCAACGGGACAAATTAGAACAGGAAATGAACGCCTTGCGCCAGACTCCCAATGCGGATGAAGATGCTTTGCGCCGCATGGCCTACCGCTTCAACGCCGCCGGAAAAACCGCCAACGAAGCCCAACTCGAAGTGGTACAGGCCGAGCGCGCGGTGGCCTCTGCCGATGAGTTGACTAAAAAAGGTGTCTACCTAAAGCAATTGAAGGCTCAGCAAAAAAATCAACTGAAGGGTGCGAAGGCTGCTCCTTCTGTGGCGTCCTTACAATCGGCAGAATTCATCGCGGGGCTTGCTTTTGCCGACAATCCACTACTCACACCTTCGGAAGCTGTTGAGAATGTGCGTTTTGCGCCTTCGCCTGGTTGTAAGGTAGCGTATGAAGGCGTGGATGCCGATACCCGGCAGTTTCGGCGCGATGTGCAGAAGCAATTACTTTTCTCGCATACCGACGAGCGGCTCCGCATGGTGCTCAAAGATCAGGAATATTTGCGCTGCGAGGGCTTTGCTACTTCCATCGGGGGCTACC
The DNA here is from genome assembly GCA_002344975.1 of Saprospiraceae bacterium UBA2329. Classification (GTDB taxonomy): domain Bacteria; phylum Bacteroidota; class Bacteroidia; order Chitinophagales; family Saprospiraceae; genus UBA2329. The sequence continues at coordinate 11,968 of DDUV01000033.1, forward strand.
GCTTCATTACGCTGCAATACACCTTTGCCTACCCCAATGCCCGCGAGGCGTACGGTTTTATTGAAAAAGGCAGCATCCTGACGGTAAAAATGCTGGACGGTTCTTTTGTCAATCTTCGCTCCGGCAAAATGGACAAGGGCAGCTTCGACACCCTCACCAACGTATTGACCTACAACGTCCACTATCCTATTGATCGCAGCCAGATCAGCCTGTTGCGCAACAGCGAAGTGGACAGCATTCTGGTGTTCTGGAGCAGCGGCTACGAAGAATACGAAGTGTTTGAAATTGACTTTTTTATCAACCAACTTGCCTGTCTGGAGAAGTAATATGACAACCGAACAAGAACAACAATTAGAACAAGAACTGAAAAGCGTGCAAATGCTGGGGCTTCATTTGCCTACCGATCCTCGTTGGGTCAATCTGGCAGAAAAAGACCTCGAAGAAATCCTCACCGACCACGCTTATTGCGAGCAAAAAGCAGCTACCTCGTGTATATCGCTCATTCAGCAATACCCTGAAAAACAGGACATGGTGAAAGAATTGGCGCCCATTGTAACCGAAGAATGGGGGCATTTCCGGGCGGTGCTGTCGGAGATGGAAAAGCGCGGGCTGAAATTAGGGCGGCAGCGCAAAGACGAGTACGTCAACGAGTTGCTCAAATTTCAGAAAAAAGGCGGCAGCCGCGAGGAGGCGCTGTTGGAAAAACTGCTGGTTTGCGCACTGATTGAGGCGCGGAGTTGCGAACGCTTCCGCTTGCTTTCTCTGTACATCAACGATAAGGCGCTGAGGGGATTCTACCACAAGTTTATGATATCCGAGGCGGGGCATTATCGCCTTTTTATTGACCTGGCCAAGCAATACGCGGGCGAGGAAAAGGTAAAAATCCGTTGGCAGGAGTACCTCACCCGGGAAGCGGAAATCATGGAGGAACTGGAGTTGCGAGGAGATCGGATGCATTGAAGCGGTATGTTCGGTAGGCGGTGGCCGCGCCTGTGGCGCGGGGTGCTAAGCGCGGCTCCAACCCGAAACATTGAACCCGAAACAAGACCCGTTCCTACCGGAACGCCCAAATTTTTAACGCGAATCTTAGCGAAGGGCGCGAAATTTCGCGAACCACGCCTCCGTCGTGGCGCAGCGCGAGAGGAACGCGAAACCCGAAACCTTGAACCCGAAACCCGAAACAAACCTATTTCCTACCCGAAATCAAAAGCCCTGTTCCTACAAAAAACCTCAGCAGCGCCGTCACTGTGTGGGGGTGTTCGAACTCGCCGGCCAGCAGCATATCCAATACTTTTTCTATGGGCAAGAACACCAATGCCACCGCTTCTCCGTCATCTAAAGCAGGAGCTTGGCTGTATTGCACATCGCGCGCTACCCAGTGATGAATGTAGCTGTCCATGAACACCGGATTGGAAGGCACCTTGCCCAGATATTCCCAGTTTTCTGATGAGTATCCCGTTTCCTCTATCAGTTCACGGGCGGCGGCATCTTGCAGCTCCTCCCCTGCTTCCATCAGACCGCCGGGCAGTTCCAGTGTATCGGCGCCGATGCCGAAGCGAAACTGGCGAATGAGCAGCATCTGGTTGTCGGAAGTCAGAGCCACAACATTGGCAGAATCGCGGCCTTCGAGGATGACCATGCGCTCCTCGGCGCCGTTGCGGGGATTGCACATCCAATCATAACGCACCTGAAAGAGCTTGATATGCGGCCCGTTTTCAGAGCCTGTTTTTTCCCAATTGTAGGAGTCCATAAGCATTGTGTTACTTTTTAAAGCGGTATCGTCTCAAAGTTCCAAAACAAAAAACTATGAGACGGATTTACATTTTTTCTACTTTGTTGCTCGCCGTTTTAACGGCAAATTTATCAGCGCAGTGCAGTGCAGGCAATGGTACTCAATTCTCAGATTGCCTGACTTCCGGCAGCACGACGATCAACATAAGCGGCACCTTTACAGTAAACGGAAACGTTGACTTGTCCGGCAAGACCATCAATCTGGGGAGTGGAAACAAAGAACTCACCCTTACAGGAATCGTAACGATTAGCAGCACTACCGTTTTTTCAGGCAGCGGCAATGTGAAAGTCATCAATGGGGGCAACTCTGCGTGCGGCAACTCCGGTCAGTGTATCATCAACGTGGCTACGCTGAACTTCCGTATTGCGAGCGGTGGTTATGCAACTCTGGCGGACGCGCTGAGCGGTATTCTCCCCGTAGAACTGACTGCTTTCAAAGCCTTGCCCGGAACCTCCGGCATTGACCTGCTTTGGTCCACCGCTTCCGAACTCAACAATGCCCGCTTCCTCATTGAGCGCAGCGGCAGCGATGGGTACTTCCGCAGCATCGGCGAGGCAAAAGGCGCAGGCACTACCTCTACTCCTCAAGATTACCAATTTACCGACCGCGCTCCGTTGCCCGGCTCCAACTACTATCGCCTCCGGCAGGAGGATTACGACGGCAAGTTTGAGTACTCTCAAGTCATTGCCGTACAAAGCCGGGAGTCAAGTGCTGAAGCCATGAAGGTTGCCCCCAATCCGGTTGATGGCCGTCAAATCAGATTGGAAATGCCCTCGGCTGAAATGCCCGTCCGCATAGAACTCATGGATGCAGCCGGGAAGCGTACCTCACTCGTTTTCAGCGCAATGGAGCGAGCTATGGAGGCCGACTTGCCGCAAAACCTCTCCGCCGGCATGTATTATCTGACCGCTGTGTTTGCCGACAGGGTATTGGTGTCCCCCATTGTGGTGCGGTAAAATTATTTCCGCAACTTTTTTTCCAACTCCTGCTCGATGCCCTGATTTTGCAGCTCGTACAATAGGCTTCGGCAAAAAGCGACATAATCCTTCACCTCCAAACGGCTCTGATGAACGGCTTTCGTCAGGGCCGTTTTTTCGTTGGGTTGCAGGCTCGCTATCTGGATGGAATCCGGCAGTTGGGTTTGTAAAAAAAGCAGGGTACTGCGCTGCACATCAATGGCATTGTAGATGGATTCCGCCTCTGTGGGGCGAAGGTTGGCACGGGCGGCAGCGTAGTAGGCTTGGGTGCGTTGCAACTGAAGCGCCAGGTATTCCATCCGCTTATCAATAGGGTCGTTGAGTACCAGCACGGTATTGAGATAGACGCCGATGTCGTAAAAAGAAGGATCGGAGTGCAGGCGCTCGGCGCGCAGTTCGTATCCCTGGAGGGCAAGATCGGCTCTTTTTAGAATCGTTGCCACCGCAGCATCGGGCTTGGAGTTCAGTTGCTCGTCTATTCGTTTTCTAAACAACAGGCAAGCCGCGAGAATAGAATCTGTGCGGGTCTTTGTGAAAACCACCGGCAACACGTCATCTGCAAAAAGGAGGGGGATTTGTTCCAGCATTTGCCGTTCCAATTTCCGCGCTTTGCCTTCCGGCGAACTGCATCCCGACGACACCAGCAAGAGTACGCAGCTTATCATCCATCCATATTTCATCATGCCGGCTGTTTCATGGTTTCGTGGGCCAATTGCAAAGCCAGTTCCAACTGTTCCTGGCGATTCAGCAAAGTATTATCTATCACAATGGCGTCGTCGGCCTGCCTGAGCGGGCTGTCGGCGCGGGTGGAATCAATGCGGTCGCGTTCCAACAGGTTTTCCCGAACACTCTCCTCCGTAAGTTCCAATCCCTTGGCGGTCAGTTCTAATTGTCTGCGCCGTACGCGCTCGTCGGGGTCGGCGGTGAGGAAGATTTTAAGTTCGGCATCAGGAAAAACCACCGTACCGATGTCTCGGCCATCCATGACGATGCCGCCGGTTTGGCCCAGCGCTTTTTGTTGCTGCACCAAGGCGCGCCGTACTTCGGGAATGGCAGCCACGGGGCTGACGGCTGAGGAAACGCGCATATCGCGGATGTCGTCTTCCACATCCTGGCCATTGAGGAAAGTGCGGTTTTGGTGGTTGATGTTTCTAAACTCAATGCGAATGTGACGCAAGGCTTCGATAACGGCTGCGCGGTCGTCGTAGTCAATGCTATGATTGAGAAAATAAAGCGTAACGGCCCGGTACATGGCGCCGGAATCTACATATCCGAACCGAAGTGCCGAAGCCAAGTCGCGGGCCAGGGTGCTTTTACCGCAGGAAGAGTAGCCGTCTATGGCAATGATGATGTTTCTCACGAGGTGTTGGTTGATGAACTCAGCGGCAAAAATAGGTCTTATTTGACATTTATTTTTGCCCCGTTACCAATCCGAGCGTCATTTCCCAGAGCTTTTCGTAAGGAATGATTTCGAGGTCTTGCAACTGCCCTCTGTATCTGAACGGGTGCCGGTTAAATGCTTCCAGAAATTTATCACACCGTTTGCCGGAAGGCGGTCGGTATTCGTTTTTATGCAGCTCGTGCAAAAGGCCGATGAAGGCGCATTGGCGGGGATAGATGCCTTTTTTAGCCAGATTTTGGGCCAATTTGTGAAGCCACACTATCTGTCGCCCGGCGGCTGTGAGATTGCGCACATGAAAGAAAAACATGATCTGTGCCACGGCAATAAGAATGGTCTGGTTCTCCTTTTGCGGCAGATACGGCACCGGCGATTCCACAAACTCTTCCACCTTGAAGTCTTTCCGTTTCTGCGAAATCACAAACTGTTGCTGAAGCGGCCTCAATTCCATCAACAGGTGCATGTAGGGCGTAAAAATACGCCATTTATCCTGCTCTGTTTCCGGCGCGTGATGAAACTGCTTGTGTTCTATCGCCTCCCGATACACGGCAAATGCATGCAAAATGCTCTCGGTATGAATGCTGAGCAACAGATAAAACTCCATGAGCCGGAGGCGTTCGGGGTCGTGAGGACGTATGAGCCGGAAGGCGTTTTCGGCAAAAGACCGTCCTTTTTTAAAGTCCTTATCGTGCAGGGCTGCCCGCAATCTGCCGATGGCAAATAGTTTGAGTTTGTCGTCATCGTAATGCGTAGCCTGCTTTTTCAGGTAGTCTTCGGCCTGCTCGGCCACATCGGCGGCAGATGCAAAATCACCCTCCAACTCGAATCGAAGCATCCATGCCTCGAAAGCGTTAAAATTGATCAGCGGAGCAGTATGTTGCTCAGAGAGTTGCAGCAATTCATCGCATCGGGTACTGATTTCCGACAGTGTGGACGCATGCAGCGCTTCGCTTGATTGGTAGGCCAAGCGGATGAACTGTATGTACTTTTCAGACAGATGCTCGGCATTCCGCGCAGGCTCATAAGTTTCTATAAATTTGTCCTGTTTGGAATAATTTTTTTCATCGTTTTGTCCGGCATAAATCTCCCGGATGATGAGCGCCGAAGCGACGACCATGTCCGGGAAGCCGAAGCGGATGGCCATGTTTTGGATTTGCTGCGCTTCGCCGAGAGCGGTTTCTGTGGCCCCGTTGATGAGCAAAATGTGTACTAAAGCCAAATTGCGACGGCAGGAATAGAGCGCGGCGCTGCGTCCGGAGAGTTGCGCCAGACTGGGATCGAGAAAAAAGAAGGTATTGAGCAGCCTTTTTCTGAATCTGGATTTGAGCTGCCGGTAGCGGGCGTCGGTCGGAGTGGCCTGATACAATTCTTGTGCGGCCTGCTCGTCGGTCTCAAATTTTTCTTTGTACAAACCATTGTACATGCGCGCAAACAGGTTGTTGGGCTGCCTAAGGCTGTTTTGATCCAGAATCTCAATTTTGCTGATCTTCTTTTTGTCTAAAATCTGAGTGATTTCGAGCAGCTCTTTCATGTTTGCTTATTTAATTGGCAGGATAGTGAAGGAGTGACTAACCCAGGAAAGTCACTCGTAGTCGCCCCTTCACTACGCATTGAAATGATACCGGCAAAAAAAATGGTTTTACAGCAGGAAACTGTAAAACCATGATTCTTTTTTTAATGGCGGCAAAAGCCCCGCTGCGGAGTACCGCTGAAAATCAGTACTCGTCGTCGTTGAAGAGGAAGTCCTCTTTGCGCGGATAGTCGGGCCAGATGTCTTCAATGCCCTCGTAAATTTCGTCCTCGTCTTCCATTTCCTGAAGGTTTTCAATAACCTCAACAGGGGCGCCCGAACGGATGGCATAGTCAATAAGTTCATCGCGCGTTGCGGGCCAGGGAGCATCTTCCAAGTGATATGCCAGGTCCAATGTCCAGTACATGGTAATTAAGATTTTACAGTTACTTCTGATAGATGTTGTGAAAAAGTGTGCGAATAACGAAATTCCAAAGCAAACGTTACAAAACTTGTCTGCATTTTTTTAAAAAAAATTCAATGTACCTCATCAGAGGCGGGCGGCAATCACCACATAAGACTGATTTTCATAGCCTTGTGGCCAAACGCCTAATTCGGTTGATTGTACCGGGCCGGTGGGGTCGCATATTCCATATCGGCGGCCAAGATAAGTGACGGCGGCGCTTGAGTCCCAGTCCCCCCCTACCCCGATGGTAATGTGATCCTGAAAAGCAATGACGATGACAGGCAGTTGCAAGACCTCTTTCACCAGATAAGCAAACAATACCGCGCGATCTTCGCAATCTGAGTATCGGTAATGAAACACCTCGTCGGGGGTCATCGGGCGGCTCCTGCCATACGCTTTCATATCATCTTGATAATCAAATGAAGACCGCGTAAATGCCGCTATGATTTCCAATGCCTTTCGAGTAGATTTGCCCTCGGTGATGCGCCTGAGCTGCGGCAAAAGGGAAGCACTCAAAGTCCTTGAAACCGGCATATTGAAATAATCGGCCTCCGACAATACCGGTTGATGAGCCAGCGTGAGCACCCAGGCGAGATCGTACTGAACGGATAGTTGATACAGCGTGTCGCCGGTTCTGATGTCTAACTTCTTTTCGGCAAAAGCAGGTTTTAAAACGGGGGCCTCCTCCCAGCGAAACGACAATGACCTGCCGCCGGGCATAGCGTCGAAAGCAAGCAGGTAAACGCGCTCCGCCTCTACCGGATAACGAAGCGGAAAAGGAATGTGATAGTACGACTGCCGGCGACTCTCGATCATCGGCAAACCGAAAACCTCCTCTTCGGAACGCAAATACAAAAAGGCTTTTTCCTCATTGTAGCCCAAACGGGTATCAAAACCGGCATGAGACATCAGAAACCAGACCATCAGCTCCCGGTCAAACGCTCTTTGTTTTTCAAAAATGGCGTCCACACTGGAGCGCACAAGTGTATAAAACATCCAATCATTGAGGCGAAGGCTGTCTTTTTTGTCTTCCAAATCGCTCAGCAATACGGCATAATCGCTTTCCAATAAATGGTGGTAAGCATCCATGATTCCGGTTTCATCGGGCCGGGTAGGTGTAGCCTGCTTCATGCGCAAACTGTATTGGACCTCCAATGTGCCCATGCCGAACGGAACCGACGCAACCGATTGCATCTCCTCGCCGGCCATGCAGAAGACACGGTTCAGAAAAATCCAGAACAGCAGCAACAAGGAAGCTACTCTTTTCATAATGACTTACCAATGAGTTGTTTATCTCGAACAGCCGCGCAGCACATCCAATCCGTTGGCCCACAACATCAATGCAATGAGGATGAAAAATCCGATGGTACCGGCCCATTCCATGAACTTGTCGCTGGGCTTCCGACCGGTAACCATTTCAAACAGCAGAAACATGACATAACCGCCGTCAAGAGCTGGAATGGGCAGCAGGTTCATAAACGCCAGAATGATGGACAAGGCTGCCGTCATGCTCCAGAAGCGCTCCCACAGCCATTCAGAACCGAACATCTGGCCGATGGAAGCGAAACCGCCCAAGCTGTCGCTGGCTTTGATCTTGCCTTTGAACATCTGCCCGAATGCCTTGAGTTGCACCGTGAGGAAATCAACGCCTTTCACAAAACCGGCGGGCAGGGCCTGCAACAGCGAGTAGTCTTTTCTTTGCAGCTCGAAAAACTCGCCGGGGCCTTTGGGATAAATGCCGGCCTTGCCCTCCTCGGTGAGTTTCAGGGCAAAAGAAAGCGTGTCTGTTTTGTTGCGCAATACTTTGACGCTCACGTCTTTGTTCGGATTTTTGGACGCCAGCCGCTGGAAATCCTGAAAATAGGGCGTAGCAATGTCGTTGTATCCAATGATCTGATCGCCGACTTTGATGCCGACTTTTTCAGCAGGTGAGCCTTTGTGCAACTCGCCGGCTATAAAAGGCAAACGAACCCCAAACAAAACCTTGTCTTTATTCTCATGGGCGGCCAATTCCTTAGTGAAATCAGCCGGCACGTTGATAACCACATTCTGACCGGCTCTTTCCACCGTCAGCCGATCTACGTTTTCAATGATGATGGCGCGTTTGACGAGCGGTTCGCTGAATTTTACGAACGGCTGCTCGCCTACCATCAGTATTTTATCGCCGTCCTGAAGACCTATTTTCTGCCCCAGAGAATCCGCGTAAATGCCATATTCTACATTCTTGGCGGGCAGAAACTCCTCGCCCCAATAGGCCAGCACTCCGGCATAAATGAGGCCGCCGAGCAGGAAGTTGACGATGACGCCGCCGAGCATGATGATGAGGCGTTGCCAGGCCGGTTTGGTGCGAAATTCCCAGGGTTGCGGCGGCTGATCGAGGAAGGCCGTGTCGTTGCTTTCGTCAATCATACCGGCAATTTTTACATAGCCGCCCAGCGGAAACCAGCCGATGCCGTATTCTGTATCGCCGATTTTTTTCTTCCAAAGCGCAAAGTTGAGGACGTTGGCCAAGGGGAAAAGAAAGTCGAAAAAGAGGTAAAATTTCTCCACCCTGGTTTTGAACCAGCGAGCCGTCATAAAATGGCCCATTTCGTGCAGGGTAATAAGGATGGAAAGGCTGAGCAGCAACTGCCCGATCATAATCAATATCTTCATACGAATTTGTGCTTGTCGTTAAGGAGGGCAAAGGTACATTCATTTGTGCAATTCTGCGGCATTCTGCACCTTTGCGGCATGTATCTCTTTTATACCCATGATATTCGCGGGCAAATGGCCTTTCTCGATGAGGAAGAGGCCCGGCATTGCGCGCAGGTGCTGCGCCACAAGGTGGGCGATGTAGTGCATTGTACCGACGGGCAAGGCGCGCTCCTCGAAGGGCGGATTGTCGAGTTGAATAAAAAAGGCTGCACGCTCCACATCGAAAAAGAGAAAAAGACGCCATTGGAACGCTCCTGGCGACTACAGCTCGCTATGGCCCCCACCAAAAATGCCGACCGCACGGAATGGCTCATCGAAAAAGCCGTAGAAATTGGTTTAGACTCTTTTACGCCAATATGGTGCGAGCGCTCGGAGCGCAAAAATCTGCGCATGGACCGGCTGGAAAAAATCGCCCTCTCGGCCATGAAACAGTCGCTTTCCCTGTGGCTGCCGCGCTTAGAGACGCCACGGAGTTTTACCGATTTCACGGGGGCGCAAACCGGAGGCAGGGCGCAGTTGTTTATCGCCCATTGCATGGAAGATGCAGATAAGATGCTGCTGCAACACAAGTGCGCGCGCCAACGGGACGTTTGTATCCTCATTGGCCCGGAAGGCGATTTCAGCCCGGCAGAAGTGCAGGCAGCCCTGCAAGCCGGTTTCGAGCCGGTGAGCCTCGGCACGCAGCGACTTCGCACCGAAACGGCGGCACTGAGTTCTTGTCTGACCATTCATTTTATTAATAACCAATAAGTTATGATGCGCTATATCGCTCTGTTGTTCGTTTTTTTCTTTCTGTCTTTTGCCCCTGCACAGCGTCCGCCGGGCGGACTCAAACTGGCCCTGCTCAAGTACAATGGCGGCGGCGACTGGTATGCCGTGGTGGATGCGCTCCAGAATTTCGCCAAATTTTGTAATGACAATTTAGGCACCAATTTCGATACAGAATATGCCACGGTGGATGTGGGCAGCCCGGATATTTTCAATCATCCTTTCTTGTTTATGACAGGACACGGCAACATCGTTTTGTCTGATGCCGATGCTGAAAATTTGCGCACTTATCTGATGGGCGGCGGTTTCCTGTTTGTGGACGACGACTATGGAATGGAGCCGTATTTTAAGGTGGCGGCGAAAAAATTATTCCCCGACCGGGAGTTGGTCGAATTGCCTTTCGAGCATCCCATTTACCGGCAGAAATACGAATTTAAAAAGGGATTGCCCAAAATTCACGAACACGACGGCAAACCGCCGAGGGGCTATGGCATTTTTCACGAAGGCAGGTTGGTCTTGTTTTTCGGGGTTGAATCCAACATCAGCGACGGCTGGGAATCCAGAGAAGTACACCGTACACCGGAGGAACTGCGCCAACAATCGCTGCGCATGGGCGCCAATATTGTGCAGTTTGCGTTCAAGCAGTAAGTTTCACCAACTACTTCCAGACTACTTTCTCATTGTCCTTGATGTATCGCCGGACATTGAGCCAGAATGCTGCAAACAGGTAAACCAAAATAGGCGATCCCAAAGCCGCGAAGGTGAGATAAATAAAGTACATCCGCACTCTGGCTGAGGCAATCCCCATGCGCTCTCCGAGGTAGCTGCATACTCCGAAAGCCGAACGTTCCAACAGGTATTTAACGGAAGGCATAGGCCAGATTTTTTTGGGTTAAATTCCAGCACAACAACGGGCCGGCAGGTTTTGTTGTAAATTGTTCTGTATCGGACAGATAAAGGTCTTATGTAGTGATGCAGGCGTTCGCACTGTTCATCTCCATTGTGGCAGCCGAAGGTACTGGGGCGTTTGATGCGCAGCAGGCTATAGATGAATTACTCCAAAACGCTCAGTTCCTCCTCTGACAGCCCTGTTTCAAGCACAGCATCTTTGACGGACAGCACCTTGCGCGCCAGTTTGTCGTTGGACATCAGGTACTTAAAGGCGTGGTCGTATAGCGGATTGGCGATTTTCATCAGGCAAAGTTACTGTATTGTACGCGAAAAACAACGCGGCCGTCGCCAAAGTTGTAGGCTTCCGGCAAGTCGTTTTTGAACTCTAAGCCGCCGAGGTAGTGGCGTTTTTTTTCCTACGGGTAGCTCGCGGCGGAGATTGGAGCAGTGGTGGGTCGTCTCCAAACCATGAGCTGCTCAAAAGGAATTACACCACCTCCGCCACCACAAAAATACTTCCCCCCACAAAAATCAGGTCATCGGGAGTTGCATTTCGCTTGGCAGCACGCAGGGCATTTTTTACAGAGGAATACAAACGGCCCTGCAAGTTCATTTCGGCGGCTTTTTTTTGCAGTTCTCCGCTATCCAATCCTCTGGGTATGTTGGCTTTGCAAAAATAATAGCGGGCATCCGGCGGCAGCAATCCGAGCATGGTGCTGATGTCTTTGTCTTTGACTACGCCAAACACAATATGAAGCCGCTTATACTGCATTTTAGACAACTCCGCCACTACGCCTTTCAAGCCATGTTCGTTGTGGGCGCTGTCGCAGAGGACTAAGGGGTTTTGTCCGATGGCATCCCAGCGCCCGAGAAAACCTGTCAGAGATTTCAGCCGGCTCAACCCGGAGCGAACGTGTGTTTCCGTGATGGAGAATTGCGGAGCCAGTATTTCAACGGCCTGCAAGACAGTTTGAATATTCTTTGTTTGAAAATCACCGGAGAGCTGTACTTCCAATGCCAGGTAGAGCAGCTTTTGTTCTTGAAAAATATCAAAAACAGTGTGCAGCACATCGCCCGAACACCGAGCGGCTCGATACCTTTCATCGGCAAAAACGAGTTCAGAACCCTGATGCTCAGCGGTTTGCCTGAATACAGGTGCGGTTTCGGGGTGACTTTCTCCTATAACCACCGGAATGCCGGCTTTGATGATGCCCGCTTTTTCGGCAGCGATCAAGGGCAGGGTGTTTCCCAAAAACTCTGTGTGATCGAAGCCTATATTGGTAATGACCGAGAGTACAGGCTCTACGATATTGGTAGAATCCAGCCTGCCTCCCAAGCCGGTTTCTATGACGGCGACGTCCACCTTTTCGGAAGAAAAGTAGTCGAATGCCAGCGCCGTGGAGAGTTCAAAAAAAGAGGGCTGCACTGCATCTATGACAGGGCGAACGCGACGAACAAAATCCACCACAAAGGCTTTGGAGACGTACTGCCCGTTGATGCGCGCCCGCTCCCGAAAGTCCCGGTAGTGCGGCGACACGCAAAGCCCGGTTTTCAGTCCGGCTGCCTGTAGAATAGCGCTCAACATAAAAGATACGGAGCCTTTGCCGTTGGTACCGGCCACATGGATGAGTGGGTAGTTGCGCTGCGGATGCCCCAGCGCTTCGCACAGCGCTGTGATATTGGTAAGGTCTTTTTTGTAGGCCGGCGCCCCAATGCGTTGAAACATGGGTAATTGGCTGAATAAAAAATCCAGCGTTTCTTGGTAGGAAATCTTGCGCATGTGATGATCTGAAATAAAATTGAAGGCAAAAGAAGATATAAATCAAATCCGGTGACTAATTTCGTGCCTTGATTTCATCACAAAAACCAAAAAATCATGAAAAGATTACTTTTAACAGTCTCAGTCATTGCTGTAATGGCAGCCTTCGGTTCTCTTTATGGGCAGAGCTACAAGTCTGCTATAGGCGCTCGTTTGGGCGTGCCGTTTGCCGCATCGTACAAAACGTTTATCTCTGAGCCGGGAGCTATTGAAATTTTCGCTGGATTTCGGGGGTACTCCGGATATAGCTGGGTGAGCGCCAACGCAGCTTATCAGCACCATTTCCCCATAGGCAGCGTCGAAAACCTCTCTTGGTATGCCGGCGCCGGCGCCGGTGTTCAATTCTGGAATTGGAAGAATTCTGCATTGGATGATTCCAACACCAGCATCAGTATCATGGGCGTTATCGGATTGGACTACAAGTTCTCAGAAATTCCTCTCAACTTAAGCGTTGACTGGATGCCTACCTACTTTTTGGGAGGCTTCATTGGCGGATTTGGGGGTGGATATGGTTCACTTTCAGCTCGTTATGTTCTGAAGTAAATTCCAAATTTCATAACGCAATCAAAATGGCTTTAGCGCTTCATTGCGTTGGAGCCATTTTGTTTTTAGAGGATCACCTGTTTCTTCTTGCCTTGTTGTTTTTATAATCCATAAAAATGAAATCGCCCAGGCCATTGAGGCTGCTGTAAAAAGCCTTACCGTTGTTGGCGCGGGTAAACTGATCTACAAAATTCATCAGGTAGGGATCGCGGGCAATCATAAAGGTGGTGACCGGAATCTGGAGCTTGCGGCAGCGCATGGCTAAGCTGAGCGTGCGGTTGACGATGGTGCGGTCCAATCCAAAACTGTTCTGGTAATATTTCTTGCCTCGTTTGATACAGGTGGGCTTCCCATCGGTGATCATAAATATTTGCTTGTTGGGATTCTTGCGCTTTTTGAGGATATCCATCGCCAATTCCAAACCGGCGACGGTATTGGTGTGGTAAGGCCCTACCTCCAGATACGGCAGGTCTTTGATTTCGATCTGCCAGGCATCGTTGCCGAAAACGATCACATCCAGGGTGTCTTTGGGATAGCGGGTGGTGATGAGTTCCGACAAAGCCATAGCCACTTTTTTGGCTGGCGTAATGCGGTCTTCGCCGTAGAGAATCATGGAGTGCGAGATGTCAATCATCAGCACGGTGCTCATTTGGGCCTGATAGAAGGTTTCCTTTACTTCAAGGTCTTCCATGGAGAGCCTGAACTCGTCTATGCCGTGATTGATCTGTGCATTGCGCAGCGATTCGGAGACGGCCAAGTGTTCCAATGGATCGCCAAACTCAAATGGACGTAGTTCGGAGGTGTGTTCATCGCCGCGGCCGTACCTGCGGGTGTTGTGGTTACCGGATTTGGATTTTTTCAATTGGCCGAAAACGTCTTCCAATGCTTTGCGACGAAGCGCCAGTTCCAACTTGGAGGAAGGTACAAAACCCGGGAATCCCTCTACCCCACCCTCTTGTTGGATATAGCCCTTGTCTATCAAGTCTTGGATGAAATCGGCCATTCCATAATTGTCGTCCGTCAGGTTGTACTCTTTGTCCAATTCGGTGAGCCAAGCCAGCGCCTCCGACACACTGCCCGATGTATGAATCAGCAGTTCCTGAAACAACTTGAAAAGCCTGTCGAAGGTGCTTCCTTCTTCGTCGGGCGTGTAGGCCGAAAATTTCCATCCGATCATAGGCTGAATTGTTGCTCCCGATTCCTTACGTCATCGAGTTGTTTTTATACAATGCACTGATTATCAATAAAAAGCATGATTTAAATTATGCGTTTCAGTCACTAATAATGCGGATGAGCACTTGTTGGTTCACGACCTTAGAGGGATTTTTTGCTGTAATAACTTTTTCTTGTCAGAAATTTACGTCTGAGTAAAAGATTTTTATCTTTATTTTTTTGCACACATTGCAACTACCGCGCGTAGCACCCGTCGCCGGCACACGCGCGTTGCGTGAGGGGGCCGAAGGTAGTGACGACGAAGGAGGAGCGACTGAGGCGCCCGACGGTGGCGCAGCGGCCTGCCGGTACTGGGGAAGAGGCCGCCGGCGCTACCGGCACGCCCTGAAAATCGTTGGAATGCTAAAACTTATAGCACTTCACATCGCCATTGCCTCTCCTGCCTTTTCCAGATTTTTTTCCGGTAGTTTGGATTTTGAAGGGTTGAATTTTCAGGGCTGCGTAAATATCCGAGCCGCTCCAATTGGTTCGCCCCAAGACGCTGCCGATACGATCTGAGCCTATGGTAAGCCCGCCGATGCGCCCCGCAACGCCTACCTGTAAGCGGTTGCCATGATACAATGAAACGGGGACTGCCAACTCCAGCCAGCGTTTTTCAAACCTCGGAGTGAGCGAAACAAGCCCACCACGCCAAAGCGCTGCTCCGCCCATAGGGATGCCCTGCACCACTACGGCATTGAGGAAAAAGCCTGCCCCAAGATTGCGGTCTATCTGCACGCTGACGGCAGCCGGCAGCCACATCGCAAAGCGATCACCCGTGAAGGAAGCATCGGGGTTGCCCAGTAAGTCACTGCTGAAACGGGCCAGCATGTTTTCATAATCGCCGGGCATGACGAAATCATTATAGTTGTCGAAACCAATAATGGAGGAAGCATCAGGGGCGGCCCGGTGCAGGCGCGCATTCCTGTTGAACTGTAGCCTGCCGATGTCTAAAATACTGAAGCCGAAGCGCCAGGTATAATCCGTCTCCTCGCCGAGTATGTAAGTGAGCCCGATGTCGAAGGCCGCGCCGCCGCCGTTGGGTCGAATGGCAGGTTCATCGGCACTCAGATTGGTGCGGGTATGGCCGTATTCAAACACAATGGGGCCGCCGGAAAGCGAATCGCCGGGGAGCTTGGCCAATGGGAAGGCTGTTTGGCTGTGCAAATAAATGCCTTCATACGCCTGAAGGAGCCGCGCGTTGATACCGATACCAAGCGTGCCGGTAGCCGTTTCGGTGCGGAAGAGATAATTGAGGCCATACTCGCTCCACGCGGCCATGCTGACAGAGAATGGCGTGACCTCGAAGGGTACTTCAAAGGGCCTGTTGAAGTAGTCGTAATAGCTAAAATCATTGACCAAACCGCGTGCAGAGGCGAAAGCGCGGCCGCGTACAAAAGCGCCAATAGTATGATTGGGGCCGATGCGCACAAACAGACTTGGCCCCAAGGCCGAACTCATTCCCTGAGCGTAGCGTTTGCGGGCATTGGTGTAAAAATCGAGGACGACGCTACCAGATGGCGGAGGCGTTTCTTTATCGTAGTCTGGCCCAAAGGCGAACTCGATGTTGTCTCGATTGGCAGTGAGGTGAGACAGGCCGGTTTTGGACAAAAAGGCGTAGTTGTTGTCGAAAAAGAAGGCGCCCTCCAGCAGGTTGAGTTCCCAGTTGAAAGGTGTGGTAGTATGAGAGGAAGGGTTGAGCGCCCAACCGTTGATGCCGGCGAAATTACCCGTGCGGAGTCCGATCTGCTCCTGTGCACAAAGCTGGGAAAAACTGAAAATGAACGCAATAGAAAATGTGGCGACGAGTTTCATCAGATAGCTGCTTTCGTTTTTGGGAAAAATCAGGCGCAAGCCTTACGAACGATTAACGTGTCAATATCCACATTTTCGTGCAAGGGGCTTGGGCTTAGTTAGAAAACGGATTCATCCGGCGAGGAAACGGAAAATGCGGGGTAAAAATATAATGCCTCCCACGACTGCGGCCGTAAAAGCGGCGAGCATGACAGCGGCAGCGGCTGCGTCTTTGGCTTTGCCGGCAAGCGGGTGCTGATGGGGCGAAACTAAGTCTGTAAGGTATTCGAGGGCGGTATTGAAGGCTTCGGAGCAGAGCACCAGCCCTATGACCAAGATGAGCGCGAGCCATTCTCCGGCAGATACATTGAGCAGCCATGCAAGGGGAAGGACTACAGCCGTGGCGGCGAGGTGGATGCGCATGTTGGCCTGGGTGCGAATCGCGTCGGCGAGGCCCTGGAAGGCGTAGCGAAAACTCTGGATTCTTTTGTGGCACTTCATAACAACACGATTCATTTAATCTGAAAAGTGCGTATCAGCACCGCACCGCTTTCTTTGAGATTGGAACACAAAACGATGGTTTGTTCCTTCACTCCGTCAAACACGGATACGGCAATGGTATTGGGCGGCACCGAACCGAGGCTCTCGGCGTGCAGTACAAGCACATTATTCTCGGCAGACAGCTTTACCGGGATGCTGTATTTGGATTTCATCACTTTGTAGCGGCCCAGAATCTTCTTGCCATTGAGAAAGAGCGTGGCCATATCGCCGTCCACAACGCCGTTGTCCCAGATTTGAATCCTGATTTCCGAACGGGCTACCTCCAGGACGTGGTTGACGTTGATCTGCCGGCCTTGTTCTGTTTTGTATTGTTCTGCCTGCTCTTGGGATGCGATGGCAACGGTGTCGGGCAGGATCGGTTGTTCCAAAAAAACCGTTCCCGGAGCGCAGGCGCCTTTGGCTGTAAGATGACCTTCGAGCATCCCCGACCAATCGCCCTCCAACACCCAACGCAGGGCTTCCCGGCGAAGCAGCAGACGGGCATTTTTGATGCACCATTTCCATTTAGGGTCGGTTTTTTCCAACACTTCGCGCTCCGAAATCTGTATCGTGCCGGTGCTGTCTTGTTGCCAGGTCAGTTGGTGCCGGGCACTGCCGCCGCTGCCTTCTGAGACGATATAAGAAGTGCCTGTTCCATCGGCCTGCAACTCCATTTGATAAAAAAAGCCGTAGCTGCGGTCGGATTGCGAGAGGTGGCCGGTCCATTGCCCGATGAGCGGAGCGCGTTCTTTTTGATCATTTCGGATGGCCATGCGAATGTTTCCGGGGCGGCATCGGTCGGCAGTCCAAACGCCTTCTAAAACGAGGGAGTCGGGCCGTGTGAGCAGTTGCAGCCGGGCCATTTTCAGGCACCAGCGGGGTTGTGCGGGGGATGTTTGTTCAAATTCCTGCAACATCAATTGCCCGTTTTGCCAGACGGCGGCTATGCTGAACCGGGCGCTGTGTTGGCCGTCGGGCGAGCGCGATATGGCTGTTCCGCTGAGTTTGCCGGCTTGTTCCGACAACTGAATTTCATAATAAAATGCCCCGCTCACACCTTCCTGTGTGGACCAGCCGACCCATTTTTCGTTCCCGTTTTGAGCAGCAGCAAGTACCTGAAAGCCAAGCAAAACGAACATTATTCCGGCTCTGATATTCATACCTGACATTTATCAATGATGCAATTGATATTCATCACTCTATAACAACGAAATGGAGGATATATTTGAGTAATTGAAAACCTAAACGAGCAGATTATGATGTATATTCAGGTTCATGCAAATTTCCATGTCAGCGAACATTTGCAACAACTGATCGAGGAGAAAGTGAACAAACTCGCCACCTTCCACGACCGAATCACCGGCGCCGATATTTTTCTCAAATCGGAGGAAAAACGCCACGAACAAGCATTGGAACAAACGGTAGAACTCAATATTCAGTTGCCCGGCCAGGTGCTGCATTCGGAAGATCATGCCGATACTTACGAAAAGTCACTACAAGGCGCTGTGGATAAAATGCGCAAACAACTGCTCAAACATAAGGAACAGTTGCATCCACACATTTAGTTATCAACGACCTGTAAAAGCTGCTTTTCGCTTTTCCAGAAATGCCGAGGCTCCTTCCCGGAAATCTTCTGTGCCTGCCGTTAGACCAAATTCTCTGACTTCGCGGTCAAAGCCGTCTTCGTCGTGTTGGTAATAGGCATTTACCGAGGCAATGACTCCGGCAATGGCCAAGGGGGCTTTGGCTGCAATTTTCTGCAACATGGCCATAGCAGCCTTTACCTCCTCGCCGGCCGGAACAACGGCATTGACCAAACCCAGCCGATGGGCTTCCTGCGCGTCTATCATATCGGCGGTCATCAGCAGTTCCAGCGCTTTGGTTTTACCAACGTATTGTACCAAACGCTGCGTGCCGCCATAGCCCGGAATGAGGCCCAGATTGACTTCCGGCTGCCCGAAACGCGCTTTTTCGCCCGCTATGCGCAGATGACAGGCCATCGCCAATTCGCAGCCGCCGCCCAGCGCAAAACCATTGACGGCGGCGATGACGGGCTTTGGAAATCGCTCGATGAGGAAGAATATATCCTGTCCGCGACGGGCCATTTCCGCACCGCGAGCAGCATCCATACCCAGGAACTCGCTGATGTCGGCGCCGGCCACAAAAGAGCGCTCGCCCGCACCGGTGAGGATCAGGCCCGCGATGTGCGAACGCTGTGGCGCATCGGAACCAAACAAATGCTGCAACTCCAGCATGGTAGCCGTGTTGAGCGCGTTGAGGGCTTTTTCCCGATTGATCGTAACGATCAGGATGTTGTCTTTTTCTTCCAGAAGGAGATGTTGGTATTGCATGATAAGTACTTTATTTCCAGCCCGTTTTCTGCATAAGCGCGTCGGCGGCTTCGTATTGATCACAAACTTCGTTAAGCGATTTTTTGATCTCGTAAAAACCGCCGATCTCATCAAACAGGTCATGCGGCAGCGACATGGGATTGATGGGCAAATCAATGGTAGCGCCCACTAAAGCCGGTTGCTGCTCGGCCGCGGTGAGAAATTCCAGCAACATAACTGCGAAATCCCGATGCGGGGCATTTTTCAACAAACCTGCCCCCGATGTGTAAAAGACAGAGGTTTTATCGGGTTGCGTGAGGTAAATGAACCCTACCTGCGCCGCCGGCGTGGTGTATTCGGGATTGCCGCTTGCCTTCATTTGCAGCAGCACATTGGAGGGCACGACGGCCATATCGGCTTTGCCGGCAGCCAGCGCTTTGATGAGATCGAAATTGTTGGCAGCTTCCACGCCCGTTGCTCTGTTGGCGATGATGGCCTGTAGCCATTTTTCCGTAGCGGCTTCACCGTTCAGGGCAATCAAGCCTGCTACCAGACCGCGATTGGCCGCCAGTCCCGGATTGCCCAGCAACAATTTCCCGCGATATGCCGGGGAAGTGATGTCGTTGTAAACATACAATTTGCGCAGGTCCACGCGCCCCTCGGCGTAAGCCAGCCCCACGGCGCCCCGGTCTAAGGCCGTCCAATGCCCGGCGTTGTCCCGATAGCGGGTAGGCACATTTCTGTCCATTTTTTCGGTAGAAAAAGGTTGTAACAGGCCCGCCTTCCGAGCTTGTTCGAGGTACCAGGCATCGGAAGCAATGAAGATGTCGGCCTGCGGTTGTGCGGCCTCCGATTGCATTTTTTCCAACAGGGCTTCATCGCTGTCTTTCACTACTTCCACCTTGATTCCGGTAGCGGTAGTAAATTGGTTAAACAACTGTTGGTCAATGGTATAGTAGCGATGGGTATAAACGCGCACTATATTGGTGTTGGCGGAAGTCTGGCCTGTGTCGGCACTGGTTTTATCGGATTTGCAAGACGCAAAGACAGTTGCGAAAGCAAGCAAAAAAAGGATTCTACGGATCATGTTCTGACGGAATTGATTGAGCGGGCAAAGTTGCGGATTTTTGAATGATACCCGATGAAAATTCATTTCGACTTTCTTTTTCGCTCTCTGTTTTCCATATAATCCAACACGGCGGCTTTGGTAGTCAGCCAGTTGCGCCCTTCTTTGAAGGCATCAATTTTGCCCTGCCGAACCAATAAACCGACATATTCCTGCCCATAAGGGAAATCCGGCTCATTGACGATGGAGGAAATGGGCTGATAGTCTTCGTAAGAATTGGTCAGGTGGCTCAGGTAGATGTCCAAACTGCGCTCCAATGCCTGCATGACCATGAGCAGCAATTTGCCATAGTCGCCGTTGTTGGCCTTGTTGAGCGCGTCGTAGTATTTTTTGCGGTCGTTTTTGAGAATGATGGCCGGCGGATATCCATCGCTCATCAGCAGCAAGTTGAACAACAGGCGCGCCGTTCGGCCATTTCCGTCGAAAAACGGGTGAATCCACACAAAGCGATGGTGAAAAACAGCAGCCCGGACAACAGCGGGAAGCAGGCGCCCCTCGCCATTGGCCCAGTCCAACAATTCGCTCATCAGGGCTTCTACTTTGAGGGCGTTGGGCGGCACAAAATTGGCCCCGGAGATGCGCACGCCGAGATGCCAGTACCTGCCGGCGTAGTCTTTTTCAATTTTTTGCAGCACCATACCATGCACAGTCAGCACGTCCTGATGCGAGAGCGCATACCCCGGCAGGGCCAGCGTTTCGATGTATTCCACGGCTTCCTGGTGGTTGACCGCCTCGAAGTGTTCGCGCAGAGATTTGCCTTTGATGGTGATTCCGTCTTCGATCACCATCTTGGTTTCCTGCAAGGTGAGGGTGTTGCCCTCTATGCCGTTGGAGTGGTGCGTCCATTCTAATGCCAGGCTGTCGCGGATGTTTTGCACGGCAATAGCGGGCAGGGGCCTGAGCTGGTCTAAGCGGCCTTTTTTTTCGGCAATGCGGTTCCATTGTTTTTCCCAGCTTTCCGATTCGTAAGGATAGTTTTTCCATTCCATGCTGCAAAAATAGGGTGTTTTGCATTGGGATGCAAGTATTTTTGAGGCTATCCGATATTAAGGGGTGAGGGGTGGTCAGGGGTGAGTGTGTGAGGGGTGAGTGTGAGGAAAACCCGCCTGCGCCAAGGCTTCGGCGGATGAAAACCCGCCTGCGCCAAGGCTTCGGCGGATGAAAATTACGGGGGCGGGTTGTTTGTTTCGATTTTTCGTCGTACCTTAGCCGAAACATAGAACAAACGCTAAAATCCGCTTCTATGACTCCAAAAGAACTCTCTATTCAGATGCTGATCCGGCTGGTATCATCGCCGTATCATTATTCGCGCCGGGATTTGGAACAATTGTACGGCATCAGCAAAGACACCGTTGAGGACTACCTTCGGGCTTTTCGCAATGTGGGCCTCCACTTGGACATCAACGACAAATACCGGTACGCCGTGATTCCCGACGGGCATTTCAAAGAACTGAAATACCTGCAACCCCTCAGCGACGCCGACAAAGCGCACATCGGCCGCGCTCTCGACTACCTGCCGGCCAAAGATAAATTGTACCTCAAAAACAAGTTGGACAGCCTCTACGACTTCCAACAATTGGGGCTCCGCTCCCTCACGCGCCCGGCTCTGGAACGCTTGGACCGCCTGCACAAAGCCCAGCGCCAAAAACGCCGCGTTGTACTCGAAAACTACCGCAGCCGCAGCAACGACACCCGCAACCGAACCGTAGAACCTTTTAAAATAGATGCCGAAAAGGACACGCTCCAGGCTTTCGACACAGAAGCCAAAGACTCCCGCCATTTCCGCCTCTCGCGCATCGAGCGCGTGACCATCACGGATGAAGCCTGGGAATACGAAAGCCATCACCGGGAAAAAATCACGGATGTGTTTCGCATTGCCGACAACGATCAGGTGCAGGTGCAACTCACGGTGGATGCTTTTGCCTATAATTCTTTGGTGGAGGAGTTTCCGCTCACTTTGTCGTACCTGCAACCGGACAGCAGCCCCAATTCCTGGTTTTTCCAATGCGCCGTCAACCGCGATTTTAAAGGGATTCTGAATTTCATCATGGCCAATGCCGGGCATGTGAAAATACACGCGCCGGATGAGCTTCGCAGCCGCGCCTGCGCCGAAGCAGAAAATATTTTGAAAAAATTTCAGTAACTCCAGGGGGGGTGCGGCGATTTTGGCCCTCTACCCCACCCTATTTTTGTACCATCTTTATTTATTCAACTCAATCGTATGCGCATCTATTTGCATTTGACGCCCAATACCGAACCGGTGCCCTTCAACTACCAACGGGCATTGGTGGGCACGTTTCACCGCTGGCTCGGCGAAAATGAGCTGCATGATGATATTTCGCTGTATTCGCTGTCGTGGCTACAGGGCGGACGCACTATGAAGGACGGCATTTCTTTTCCAGAGGGTGCTACCTTTTTCATCAGTTCGCCGCTGCCGGAACTGAACCAGACCTTAGTGACGGGCATATTAGATGCGGGACACGTTCGCTGGGGGATGCACGTCAAAGAGGCGACGATAGCCCCTGCGCCCAAGTTCGGGACGGAAGAGCGTTTCGTGGCGCAAAGCCCTATCCTAATCAAACGCAAACGCCCCAATGGAGACGGGCAGCAGTATTACTTCCCCGGCGACGAAATGGCAGACACCTATCTGACGGAAACGCTGCACGCGAAATTGATCCGCGCCGGACTCGATACGGCAGGCGTAACGGTACGGTTCGACGAGAACTACACCTCGCCCAAAACGAAATTAGTCAGCTACCGCGACCTGAAAATAAAGGCCACCTTCTGCCCCGTCATCATCACTGGCAGCCCCGAAGCCATCGCATTTGCATGGCAAGTGGGTGTGGGAAACTCGACGGGGATTGGTTTTGGGGCACTAAGGTGATTGAGAACTAAATAAACTGAATAAAGATGATAAAACAACTGACAGAATTTGCCCGGCGTGTTCAGGATGAAGACATGCTGGCGTTGCGGCAGCCGCTGAAGGGGCTGCATATTAAAATGAGATTAATGGCCGATACGGAAGGCCGAGTGACGCTGGACGAACATAATGCGGAGGTGGTCTATTGGAATGGCAAGAAAGAACCCGATGACTTTATTATATGGACTATGAATGTCATAGCCGATGCTTGGATGGTGGGAACGAACAAGTGTTTAGATCTTCCAGAAAAAGGCATTCATTCCGCATCGCCTTACTGCGTAAGTATGAAGCGCGACTCTTTGGAAGGAGGGGATAAGTTTTCCAAAGACAAAGTAAAAATTACAGCGCGGTACCAACGCTACTTTAGCAATTCATTGATTTTTTTGGACGAGGAGACACTTCCCGAGTTGGGTGTTTGGACGCGCTTTTTCACGGAAGAAGGGCATGTGATGACATTTTTGGAGCGGTTTAAGGAATTGTACGAGAGCGTGGATATGAGCGAATACGTCACTTTTTACTTAGATCGCCCCATGGAGGAGTATAGCTTGCCTCATCAGCGTTACCTTGCAGATAAACTGTTCAACACCAATGAATCCAAAACACAAAACCCAGACAACCCGTTAGAGATAATGGGTACGAGCGACTTCTTCAATGGGTTTAATTCCAAAAAGCCTTACTTGGAGCATAAGTCCGCCACCTTTGCCATCAGCGGACGGATTACAGAAGCCGAAGCGCACTTGTTGCGCCGATTTCAGCAGTTGATGGGTTACAGGATACTGCCCAATCCGCTGCCCATATTTGTAAGTACCCAGGAAGCTGAAGCATTGCAGCAGGAACTGTTCAGGGTTGCAAAAATTCAATTTGATGGGGAGCATAGACCCAGCCACAAATCTGTCATTCAGGCTTTATTGGAAAATAGACAACGTGAAGGCTTGGGCAACTACTATCTACTCTACCATGCCCAAGGGGAAAAAATATTAGATTTTGACTTCGTGCCTAAATTTGAATACAAGTTGCAGCGTGAAAATGGGCAGCCGTGGATGCTGTATCATTCTTTGTTCACGTCTAAAGTAGCTGATGAAAGCATATCTAATGTTTTCGATTTTCAGGATTCGGTATTGCCTGTCTTGTTCAATAACGCATTGGTTGTCAAGAGAAAAGACAAACCTTCACTCTATAATTGGTTCGGAGATTTAGGTACAAAGGACAGTAGTACGCTGTTTTTGGTGCAAACATACCGACAGACATTCTACGATTTTATCTACAAAAGCAGGCGTTCAGCCATTACGTTCACGGTGTTCTACCGCATCATGCGAAAAAGTATTTTTTCTGACTTGAAAGCGGATAAAATAGAAAAGGGATATCATACACATGAGCGATTCATCTTGGAAAAGCTCAATATCTGGTTCAGCTTTTATCATTCATTTTCTTCATCACCACAACATACAACGGATATGGTTAATCATCTTCAATCTTTGCGTGCGTTCACTGTCGAATTGGTAAAAAAAGACAGCCCTGTGTTCATCGAACAACCCGCGCAGTTCGCTTTTGTGAGCGGACAGATTATTCGGTACATTTTTCAACAGATTAGCTCCGAAAAGCAACCGCATGAAAAACTGGAACGCTTCCTCCGTGCCAAATCGGGCGACCAATTGAAAAGTGAAATCACGAAACTATATACCCAATACCGCCACATCAAAGTGAGCGGCCGCTTCGAACGGGCCATGGGGCAATTGATGGCCTGTTCGGACGAACAGTTGAATGCAGACGCGCTGCCCTTTATGTTGGCGGGGTACTTCTCAGATAATACACTTTTTGCCGACAAGGTAAAAAAAGAGGAAATACCAAACGAAGACAACTAATTTTCAAAACTTTATAAACACATTTGAATATGTCAACTCCATTTAACAAACGCGCCTTTGGCTGCGCCATCGTCAAAGCCATCAACGCCAACTACAACGCGGACTTCACGCACCAACCTCGCACGCTGCCCGACGGAACGGCCTACGCTACCGATAAAGCCTTGAAATATTTGGTGCGCAATTATTGGGTCAACCACATCAAGGGAGAGCATGTGCTGTATTACAAACGGTTTAATGCAGAATTGAAACCATTTGACCTGGACGAAGCCTACACTGCCCAGTTCGGTGAGATTAAAAAAGAAAAGGATGCAAAGCTGAAGGTGCTGCGCAACCTACTTTCTTGTCTGGATGTCAGAACGTTTGGAGCTACATTTGCTAATAAAAAAGGGGACAAAATGGCTATTTCCATCCACGGCCCCTTGCAATTCACTCATGGTGTTAACCGCTTTCCCGATTCCGAAATTATTACGGAGCAAATCATGTCCCCATTTCGGGATGACAAGGCAGGAAAAGATGCATCGGATGCCTCCACCCTTGGCACGCAACACAAGCTGGCCGAAGGGCATTTTGTACACCACTTTTCATTGAACCCCAACAACCTAACTGCGCACTTGCCCGCCGGAGCTACGGATTTTCCGAGCATCACGGAGGCAGATGTGGTGAGCATCAAGCAAGGACTACGCTACGGCGCTACCTACTACGACAGTGCAGCCAAGGCGGGAATTGAAAATGAGCTCCTGTTGTGGATTACCCTGCGGGAGGGGTCGCAAGTGGTATTGCCTTCGTTTGTCCATTTGGTAGAAATCGGTGCTGACCGCACGATTGATCTCAAAAAAATCACCGATTTGTTAGATCGCGACCGTATCGAACAGGAAGTGGAAAGCATCGAAATTTACTACGATCACGGATTGACCCAAGTAGTCAATATTCCCGCCGGCGCCAAGCATTATGAAATTTCGTAGCTATGCAGACACTGATCTCATTTGACGTGGCGGGAGATTTTGGCTTCTTCCGCAAGCCGGACACCAACGACGGCATCCAACTGAGTTACAACCTCATCCACAAGCCTTCGGTATTGGGTATTTTGGGGGCCATTGCAGGTTTGGCGGGTTACAGACAGGCAGGCGTCTGGCCACAATATTACGAGTGCCTCAAACACCTTCGCATCGGGATAGAACCCCTCGGCGAACATGAGCGCGGCAATTTCGGTAAAGTGGTCATCACATACACGAACACAGTGGGGTACGCCAATGACCGGAGCAACCTCATCGTGCGCGAAAGTACCCTGCTTAATCCGGGCTACCGTCTATACTTGTTATTGGATACCGATAATCCGTTGGAAGCACAATTACTGGAATACATCCAAACAGGAAAGGCTGTTTACTTGCCCTATTTTGGCAAGAACGAATGCCCGTTGTATTGGTCTGTTGATGATGTAAAAACCTATGAGTATAGCGATTTCAAACCCGAATCGGGTTTTAAAATTCGTACGGCATTCGTTAAAAACAAAAGAGCAGCCGCAGCACAGCGAAAAGCGGAGGGAGCCTTTGCACGGATATTGGAGCCTGGTAGTTTCGCCTATTTCGAGGAAATTCCCATCGGATTTTGGGAGGAATTGCATCAGTATGATATGGCAGAAGTTGCCTATAGCAACTGGATGTTATCACCGAATACCGATTTAGAAGGTCTTTATGAAGTAGTCCATCATGGCGACCGTTTCATTATCCAACTATTCTAATCATGCGGACGATAGCCCAAATATTTGCAGACGCACCCAGCATACAAAACATCTTGCCTCAGCACGATCACTATTTTGCTCACAGCACAGACGGCAAGGCGCACAAACGAGATGAATGGTTCTATGAACATGTAGAACTGGTCAATACATTTGTGGAAAGGTTGTGCCACGCGCATGGATTGGATGCAGTGATAGATGCAATGATAGGGGCTGTCGTCCGTTCCGTATCTGCATTGGAAGAAGTGGATGGAGATGCCATCAAAGAGCGGTTTGCTTATAGTTTTCTGTTCCATGACTTTGGAAAAATCAACCCCAATTTCCAACGGGAGAAGATGAAAAAATGGGACTTGTTCCCCCATAAAGCCACCGTTCCTTTTCTGCCGGATACGGGACACTCTGAATTGAGCGCGTATTGTTATCTGCGCTATTATGCACCGAAGGATTCGTCTGATAAATCCTGGATTTTGTTTTATCTTACGTTGTTGCTGTCGTATCCGATTATTCGTCACCATGCGCCCAACCTGTGGGAAATAGGGGCATACTTTAAGGATCGAAAAATCGTATGGAATGACAAAGCTGCCGCGTTCGAGCAACTCAGACAAACTTATACGCTGGAAGACGGCGGCGATGCAAATTTATTTCAGTGCTGGTTGCAAAAATTTGAAGATATTCAGGCAATAGGCGAGCAATTGACAAAGGATTGTGCGATGGAACTGCACAGCTTAATCAAACTGAATTTTTCCTTATTGACAGCATCCGATTTTTTGGCCACCAGTGTCTATGCCAACGACAAAGACTATACACTTTACGGCGTGATGGATGCGGCTGCGAAGGCACGAGTAGTTGTATCCGCCCAGCAATCAACACCCTACAACAAGGCGATATTTGCGGCAGCGGACGACAACAACTTCGTGTTTGATAATCCTACCCTGCCGGGCAACGAAGCGCTCAATCAATTGCGGTTGGAGATGGGGGTGCAGGTTGTACGCCGGCTCCGCAACCATGCCGACCGGCGCGTATTCTCCATAGAAGCACCTACTGGAGGGGGAAAAACCAACCTGTCCATGCTGGCAACTGCGGAACTGCTTCACATAAAGCCGGAACTGAATAAAGTCATCTATGTATTCCCTTTCACGACATTAGTGACGCAGACCCACAAGGCGGTGTTGCGGACATTGGGCTTGTCGGAAGATGAAGTGACGCAATTGCACTCCAAGGCAGGGTATAGGCAAATGAATGCAGAGGGAGATAGTGATGGTCGTTATGGCGATGAAAAACAAGACTATTTGACCTACCTGTTCAACCACTTTCCTGTAACACTTTGCACCCATGTCCGTTTTTTTGATTGGCTGACAACCCCACAAAAGGAATCCAACTATGGATATCATCGTTTAGCCAACAGCATTGTCGTCATTGATGAATTGCAAGCCTACTCGCCTAAACATTGGGATAAGGTCATATTGTTTGTGGCACATTTCGCCAAATATTTTAATACCCACTTT
This sequence comes from Saprospiraceae bacterium UBA2329, assembly GCA_002344975.1. GTDB lineage: Bacteria > Bacteroidota > Bacteroidia > Chitinophagales > Saprospiraceae > UBA2329. The sequence goes on from DDUV01000033.1 coordinate 39,854, forward strand.
ATTATCATGTCGGCGACGCTGCCCAAACTGGAGACGTTGCTGCCCCGGCTAGGGGGGATGGACGTGGCGATGTGTGCGCTGCTCCCTGATGCCAAAGAACAGTATTTTCGCAACCCCAACTTCCGGCACCGGGTACATTTTGTAAGCGATTACCTGTCAGAAAACATGACGACAGAGCGGCTGGCTGAACTTGTAGTATTGGAAGCGCGGCAGTATGCCGATGACCATGACGGCAGCGTCTATTGTATTGTAGAGTGTATCTTCAAACGGACCGCAACCGAGTTGTTTATGTGCATTTCAGACCTGCCGCTATTCTTTGACCATGTATGGGTATTGAGCGGCACCATTTTGGAACACCGCCGGCGGCTCATTATCAACCGATTGAAAAACAAGGCATATCGCCAAAAACGCATCTTGCTCATTACTACCCAAGTTGTGGAAGCGGGTGTGGACATTGATATGGATATCGGCTTCAAAGACCAATCTATTCTAGATAGCGATGAGCAGTTAGCCGGGCGTATCAATAGAAATGTGAATAAGCCCACATGCAAGTTATTCCTGTTCCGAAAAGACAGGGCCAGTATCTTGTACAAAAACGACCTTCGTTATCAAATCAGCAGAGACGAATTGCGCCCCAGCGAAATTACCCGGATTCTACAAGAAAAAGATTTTGATGCCCTGTACAATCCAGTTATTGACCGCATCGTACGTGGCAACGAAAGCACACTCAATCCGGGACACAAAGCATACCTGTATGAATTAGAAAAGTTGGACTTTCAAAAAATACAGCGTGAATTTCGCCTCATTGAGAACGATAACCTCAGTTTGTTTGTGCCGTTGTGCCTGCCCTTGTGTGTGGAAGATGAACAGGGACAAATGAATGATGTACTGATATCGGAGGCAGACGCTGTCTTCCTGCGAAGGCACGGAATAGCAGTAACGAATATGGTGAATGGCGAGGACGTGTTTGATCTGTTTCTGCGAATGGTCAATAAACAAATGCCGGATGAGGGCTATATCCGCAACAAAACCGATTTCATACGACTGCGCGGTGTAATGTCGAAATTCATTTTTTCGATGTTTGCATCCGATAAGTTTCAAAACAAGATTATGCCATTTTTAGATATGGAAAAAAGCGAGAACGGCTACCTGTATCTATCGCAATGGCAGGATATTTATGACGAAAAGACGGGCCTGTCTGATGCTGCATTGGATGATGTTACACACCAAATCATTGGCTGATGAACCTACCTACCGCTACTCAAATCAACCTGTACCACGTCTGCCACCGGCAGCTCTGGCTACACAGCCACGAAATACGCATGGAGCAAGAGTCTGACATGGTCTATGAAGGAAAACTCATTGGCGAGAACACCTATGCACGCCGATCTAACCAATGGCGGGAAGTTGACTTGGGGCATATCAAGATTGACCATTACGATCCGCGCAACAAAATCGTAAAGGAAGTAAAGAAGAGCAACAAATTAGAAGCGGCCTACATAGCTCAGGTCAAATATTACATTTACTACCTCGAACGCAACGGGGAACAAGATGTGACAGGACTGATTGAGTACCCGAAATTGCGCAGAACAGTGGAAGTAGAGTTGACGGATGACGACCGCCATCTGATCCCATTGTGGCAAGATGAAATCAGGAAAATATTGGATTCAGATGAATGCCCAACTCTCGTTCGGAAAAACTACTGCAAAACCTGCTCTTACCACGATTTTTGTTACGCACAATAAACGACGGACATGAAGAAAGCCTACTATCTGTTCAACCCTGGCCGCGCCGAACGACGCGACCACACCATCCGGTTCATACCCATGAGCGAGGATGGCGTAGAGGACAAGCCCCGCTATCTGCCTGTGGAGGGGGTAAGTGCATTGTATATATTTGGGAATATTGATGCAAACAGCGCATTTTACAATTACATGGGACAGCAGCACATACCTGTGCATTTTTTCGATTACCATGAGCATTACACCGGGTCATTTTCGCCACGGGAGTACTTATTAGCCGGCAAATTACTGGTAGCGCAAGCCCAATGCTACCTAAAGCCCAAGCGGAGGCTGCACATCGCGCAAGCACTGGTGGATGCCGCGTGCTTCAACATGCTCAAAAATCTGCGCTACTACGGCAACAGAGGGCGCGACATGGAAACCATCATCGCACGCCTTGAGCAGTTGCGTGCACAGATACCCCTGACGCACAACGTTCCCGAGCTGTTGGGCATAGAAGGGAATAGCAGGCAGACGTACTATTCCGCTTTTGGACAAATTATAACGACATTCGCTATGGAGGGCCGCAGCAAACGTCCGCCCAAAGACGAGGTGAATGCCCTGATTTCCTTTGGCAACGCTATGTGCTACACATTAGCACTGGATGCCATCTATCATTCGCAACTGAACCCCACCATCAGCTACCTACACGAACCGGGTGCGCGTCGGTACAGCCTGGCACTAGATATTGCCGAGGTGTTCAAGCCTATTTTGGTGGATCGGCTCATCTTTCGGCTGTGCAACAAACGTGAGTTGCAGTCGTCCCATTTCGAGGACTTGAATGGGACGTTTCTGCTCAAGGATAAAGGACGAAAGATATTTCTGAATGCTTGGGAGGAGAAGCTCAACGAGACGATAGCCCATCGCCATCTCGATAAGCAGGTGAGTTACCGGCGACTGGTTAAGCTAGAGTGTTACAAACTCGTAAAATATATTCTGGATATGGAAAATCAATACGAAGGTTTCAAAATCTGGTGGTGATGTATGTGATCTTGGTATATGACATGGGGGAACGGCGGGTAGCCAAAATGTTGAAGCTCTGCCGCCGCTATCTCAATTGGATACAGAATTCAGTGTTTGAGGGTGAGTTGACCCAAGTGAAGCTACAGGAACTCATTGGCGAAGCCCGTGCTATCATGGATGAGTACGAAGATAGTCTGATTATCTTCACCAATCGGGATGCGCGCTGGTTGAACAAGCAGGTAATAGGAGTGGAAAAAGCGTCGTTGGATACTTTCCTTTAGTCGTCGGTGATCCGCCGCCGCTGCGCCACCGACCATATGTTCTTTGACATAACGGAATTATGACACTGGCTATCAGCCACTTAAACAAGTCGTCGCTGACTGGGGGTAAAATACCTTACCGGGCAGCGACGACAAAAACGCATCAAAATGGGCATTTTTGCAAGCAAATTGCACCTGATAATCAGGAGAATATATACATTTGCTTTCGCTCTTTTAATCGCACCTATTTGGAATTGAAACATGACCTCATCAAACCAGTTTAGCTCCGTACGCGTACTTTTAATCGCACCTATTTGGAATTGAAACTTTTCGCATCGTTTAACCACGCATCAACCCTGTTGCTTTTAATCGCACCTATTTGGAATTGAAACCATTTTTCACATCCTTCCCTACTATTGCCATAGTCTCTTTTAATCGCACCTATTTGGAATTGAAACGCAATCGGCAGCGACGGACGGTATTACTCTTGCCACTTTTAATCGCACCTATTTGGAATTGAAACATGATGAAACAACAATTTGAAGCAGCGCTCAATGACTTTTAATCGCACCTATTTGGAATTGAAACCCCCAGTGTAAAGCGCCGAAATACCGCCTACATTTGCTTTTAATCGCACCTATTTGGAATTGAAACCGGGTAAGTATAGGCTGCTCATTGTTCGCAATTTAGCTTTTAATCGCACCTATTTGGAATTGAAACTTTTTTGCCTGCTGTTGGGCTACTGCCTCGGCAGGCCTTTTAATCGCACCTATTTGGAATTGAAACTCAGGTATTTTGCCATATATGCTTCAATGTCTTTCACTTTTAATCGCACCTATTTGGAATTGAAACGTTGCAAAATAACAGGTAAGAGGTTGTCCGGTAGGTCTTTTAATCGCACCTATTTGGAATTGAAACTGGGTTTCGCCCAAACGTTGCCGCCGAGATCGGTCCCTTTTAATCGCACCTATTTGGAATTGAAACCCCCCACGCCCTCGAATACATATTCGAGCCGGACACCTTTTAATCGCACCTATTTGGAATTGAAACTCTTTAAAAGATTTTTTGGTTTTTAAAAAAAATGGGCTTTTAATCGCACCTATTTGGAATTGAAACGGCATTGACAATGTACCCCTCCACGAGGTTGTAGCACTTTTAATCGCACCTATTTGGAATTGAAACCAAATTGCCAAAACCCATGTTCGTACAAAGTGCCCTCTTTTAATCGCACCTATTTGGAATTGAAACTAGCTTATAAAAGGTTGTATGTGATAAAAAAGCCGACTTTTAATCGCACCTATTTGGAATTGAAACTCGCAGTCATTGCGGCATTGGCCATCGGCGGTATCCTTTTAATCGCACCTATTTGGAATTGAAACTTGGCCGAAAATTTGGCTTTGTGCATGGTGGCTACCACTTTTAATCGCACCTATTTGGAATTGAAACCTCTTTAACTGCAACTGACATGTTACTACTCGCAGCTTTTAATCGCACCTATTTGGAATTGAAACACGTACAAAACGGCTATGCAGGCTCGTCGGTAGCTGCTTTTAATCGCACCTATTTGGAATTGAAACTTGAGGCTGGCGCGCCCTTCCATTCCGTCCAGAACGCTTTTAATCGCACCTATTTGGAATTGAAACATGTAGGCACTACCTTCAAAGAGATCACCTGGGGGCTTTTAATCGCACCTATTTGGAATTGAAACAGTGTGCTGCCTGAGCTTGTAAAGTCGCTGCCTATGCTTTTAATCGCACCTATTTGGAATTGAAACACGCATTGAGCGACTGCCAGCGCCGGGCGAGGTAGCCTTTTAATCGCACCTATTTGGAATTGAAACGATAGTTCCTGCTCAAGCCTGTGCAGTTCGGCAAGACTTTTAATCGCACCTATTTGGAATTGAAACACGCTTTCGAGGAAAAGGAAATTGAGTACAAAACTCCCTTTTAATCGCACCTATTTGGAATTGAAACTCCCGACGCATTTTTCGCGAAGCACCCCGGCGCGAATCTTTTAATCGCACCTATTTGGAATTGAAACCCTCCCGGTAAACCCCTGCCAGCACGCGCTTAATTTCTTTTAATCGCACCTATTTGGAATTGAAACTCGGCCTGTACGATGACGGATTGTACCGGGAAGCAAGCTTTTAATCGCACCTATTTGGAATTGAAACTAAGTGCAATGTTTGGAAATTGTACGCCTTGATAACTTTTAATCGCACCTATTTGGAATTGAAACACGTCGGCAATGATTGCAGCGGCTTTAATGTACAGTCTTTTAATCGCACCTATTTGGAATTGAAACTATCTTGTTTTTTTTACATTTCACATTTGAAAAACCCTTTTAATCGCACCTATTTGGAATTGAAACATGATGAAAGTATCAATACAGTGCAGGCGCTTAAGCCTTTTAATCGCACCTATTTGGAATTGAAACTTTTCACAACTTGCCACACTTGCCCCCTTGCTGCCTCTTTTAATCGCACCTATTTGGAATTGAAACATTTTTTGGATGGTATCATTCAGCCCGTCCAGTTGGCTTTTAATCGCACCTATTTGGAATTGAAACAAAACGACGGTAGCGGTAAATGGGCAGCGAACTCCTCTTTTAATCGCACCTATTTGGAATTGAAACTGTTCTTGTCGGCGGTAAGAAATTACCTGCAAGGCTCTTTTAATCGCACCTATTTGGAATTGAAACGTTGCTTACGGAGGTGGTTTATTCGTCGCAGTGGCACTTTTAATCGCACCTATTTGGAATTGAAACTTTTTTTGTGAACAATAGCAGGCACAAATATAAAGGCTTTTAATCGCACCTATTTGGAATTGAAACTTTCAGCCAACACATACTATTGGAAGCCAGCCATGACTTTTAATCGCACCTATTTGGAATTGAAACATACCGTCTTTGTCCGGCCCTGTTGCCCCAAGCAACTTTTAATCGCACCTATTTGGAATTGAAACGCAGCGGAGACCATGCCCGAAAAAGCGGCATCTGCCTTTTAATCGCACCTATTTGGAATTGAAACTCATCTCAAAGACCTCTTCCCGCGTGGTCGCTGTGCTTTTAATCGCACCTATTTGGAATTGAAACATGTCGCGCGCTATTTGCTCGTCGGCTACCTGTACTTTTAATCGCACCTATTTGGAATTGAAACATGGTTTGCAGCTTTGAGGCGGACGACAACAGCGACTTTTAATCGCACCTATTTGGAATTGAAACTCCGCGCTAATGGCAAAACGCCTCTTTGATCTGCGCTTTTAATCGCACCTATTTGGAATTGAAACATTTCGAGGGCGCGACGAAAATCGAAGCGACCTTCCTTTTAATCGCACCTATTTGGAATTGAAACATCGTTTTCATAAAGGAGCAATTGGGAGATGATGCACTTTTAATCGCACCTATTTGGAATTGAAACTTGCGAGGCCCGCCGCCACAAGTGTGAGATTCAGGGCTTTTAATCGCACCTATTTGGAATTGAAACGTAGTTCCATTTTGTGTGTTTTTAGAAGTTTTAAAACTTTTAATCGCACCTATTTGGAATTGAAACATTTCACGCCTGCGTAATGTTCGGAGCGCCCTTTTGCTTTTAATCGCACCTATTTGGAATTGAAACTCGAAGACCACGCCGGCGGAGCCGCGACAGGGAAGCTTTTAATCGCACCTATTTGGAATTGAAACATCGCCGCCTGAATGCGCTCGAAGGCAGCGTTAGATCTTTTAATCGCACCTATTTGGAATTGAAACTTTTTGGAGTAACGCCTAAAGTGTTGCGATACGTCCCTTTTAATCGCACCTATTTGGAATTGAAACAGCAGGGTATCTGGGTCAATCAGGCCCGCAATTATTCTTTTAATCGCACCTATTTGGAATTGAAACATTACTTCCTCTGCTTTTGCAGGCTTTCCAAGCGGCCTTTTAATCGCACCTATTTGGAATTGAAACTTTCGTTGGCATTTCGATTGGTTCCTCCTTCGTCCCCTTTTAATCGCACCTATTTGGAATTGAAACTCGTATTCTATCCACCAATCGGACACCTCTGGAAATCTTTTAATCGCACCTATTTGGAATTGAAACCCGCTTATCCATCTGCGTGGCGTTTCGCGAAACAGGCTTTTAATCGCACCTATTTGGAATTGAAACCATTTTGCACATCCTTCCCTACTATTGCCATAGTCTTTTAATCGCACCTATTTGGAATTGAAACACCATTGCGTCCGATACAGCCGGGACGGAAAATAGGCTTTTAATCGCACCTATTTGGAATTGAAACGTTTAAGCATCTCGTTACCTTCCGATGGTAAGAACCCTTTTAATCGCACCTATTTGGAATTGAAACCCGGAGAAGCCCGCATCACCGACCTCACCACCGACCCCTTTTAATCGCACCTATTTGGAATTGAAACCGGAAGTTGCCAAACAGGATAGCGTGAAGCGCACTCCTTTTAATCGCACCTATTTGGAATTGAAACCCCACACCGAACTGCAAGAAGGCCAACTCCCCGGCAGCTTTTAATCGCACCTATTTGGAATTGAAACCTCGCTTACCAGCAAGCAGAATGACGGAGGCAATAGCTTTTAATCGCACCTATTTGGAATTGAAACTCTTTCCTGCGTTGTTGGCCCGGTCGCGTGCCGGGGCTTTTAATCGCACCTATTTGGAATTGAAACTTTGTTTTTTTTTTAAAAAGGCCCGGCCTGATACCCCTTTTAATCGCACCTATTTGGAATTGAAACCTACATACGCCCGGAGCCTATCCAGACGTGCGTTGACTTTTAATCGCACCTATTTGGAATTGAAACATTTCTACCTCAGCATCTTTTTGCAGGCTCCACGCCTTTTAATCGCACCTATTTGGAATTGAAACGGCGTACAAAAGGAACTGAAAAAGACCGAGGATGTTCTTTTAATCGCACCTATTTGGAATTGAAACATATCCAGAAAAGGGAAGCGGCTTTTGACGTTGTTACTTTTAATCGCACCTATTTGGAATTGAAACTCGAGGAAGACGGCAGCAACCACCCCGCAGGCCGTGCTTTTAATCGCACCTATTTGGAATTGAAACTATTAGTATATTCGTTGAATTGAGATGGTGTACCTGCTTTTAATCGCACCTATTTGGAATTGAAACTCAGGTACGCCTGAACGCCCCGACAACGACACGCCCCTTTTAATCGCACCTATTTGGAATTGAAACATCACTATCACCGCAGGGGCCGCCCCTTCGCGAATACTTTTAATCGCACCTATTTGGAATTGAAACCGGCGTAAAGTTTAAAAAATACATTACCCATGTAAACTTTTAATCGCACCTATTTGGAATTGAAACACGGCGTGATCGGCGCGCCTACATCCAGCAGCACCCTTTTAATCGCACCTATTTGGAATTGAAACAAAATTCGGAAAGTATATCAGGCCCCAACACTGCACTTTTAATCGCACCTATTTGGAATTGAAACCTTCTACTTCCGGCGCTGCCGGGGGGCTGAATAAGTCTTTTAATCGCACCTATTTGGAATTGAAACTTTTTATGTTTGTTGTGAGAAAGGCCAGCGGCTAACACTTTTAATCGCACCTATTTGGAATTGAAACACATCTACAAATTGGCTCCGAGGTTGAACGCTTACAACTTTTAATCGCACCTATTTGGAATTGAAACTTATCAAATACGTCCTCCTTCTCAAATGGACAATCCCTTTTAATCGCACCTATTTGGAATTGAAACAACTCGCCTTCCTGCCAGTTCGGGAACACCACCCCCTTTTAATCGCACCTATTTGGAATTGAAACTCCGATGTAAAAACCGCATTTTTCCACCTGCGATTACTTTTAATCGCACCTATTTGGAATTGAAACACGTTTAGCCGCAAGCCTACCGACCACGTTTACGAGCTTTTAATCGCACCTATTTGGAATTGAAACTTTCATCTGGCGCAAATGGTTCGACGGGCACACCCGCTTTTAATCGCACCTATTTGGAATTGAAACTCCGCGAGGCCAATGCCAATGCAGAGCGGCTGGCACCTTTTAATCGCACCTATTTGGAATTGAAACTACTTCCCACTATCCCACTCTAATGTGCGCTTTCCACTTTTAATCGCACCTATTTGGAATTGAAACACGACGGCAGTATCAGTACTGTGCAGGCGCTTAAACTTTTAATCGCACCTATTTGGAATTGAAACTACAGCGCCCATCGCTCAATGCCGACCATAACAAACTTTTAATCGCACCTATTTGGAATTGAAACTGGCTTTTTGTTTTTCACGGTCGCAAGAAACATCTTCTTTTAATCGCACCTATTTGGAATTGAAACAGCGCAAGCTCGCGCAAGGCTCCAACGCCCTGATTTCTTTTAATCGCACCTATTTGGAATTGAAACTCCGCTCAGCTTCAGCGCCGAAGCTACCACCGGCGCTTTTAATCGCACCTATTTGGAATTGAAACATGCAGCCGTTGCCGAATTGGCTGAACTTCGTACTCTTTTAATCGCACCTATTTGGAATTGAAACCTGTTGAGGCCGCGCCCATCACCTGGTACGTCCTGCTTTTAATCGCACCTATTTGGAATTGAAACATACTGATGGTGTGTGCCATAGTGTTTCTCGATTAGTCTTTTAATCGCACCTATTTGGAATTGAAACGCGCAAAAGTGTTCAAGGCGCTGGCCGAGGATGGTACTTTTAATCGCACCTATTTGGAATTGAAACACGACCTGATGCTTTTTTTCCTGCTCTATCAGGAAGCTTTTAATCGCACCTATTTGGAATTGAAACACGCTACGCCCGAACCGCCCAAAGACGGCCACGGCTTTTAATCGCACCTATTTGGAATTGAAACAGCCCAGCTCGATGCGCAAGGCTTCAAGCTCTGCCCTTTTAATCGCACCTATTTGGAATTGAAACTTGTAGCGATGGCCTACACCTTGCAGCGTGCAGGCCTTTTAATCGCACCTATTTGGAATTGAAACATCCTGACGTCGTAAGTGTCGTTGGTGCTCCCTGCTTTTAATCGCACCTATTTGGAATTGAAACTCTGCTGGCATTTGCGCCCACCCCGGCACATCCAGCTTTTAATCGCACCTATTTGGAATTGAAACACAAGGTTTTCAAGCTCTTGCCTTTTGGCTCTGAACCTTTTAATCGCACCTATTTGGAATTGAAACTTTTGTTCCGCCGCAACACGCTCCGTCCACGTCGTCCTTTTAATCGCACCTATTTGGAATTGAAACTTACCTGTTCGGCCTCATACGCCACCGCTACAAACCTTTTAATCGCACCTATTTGGAATTGAAACGCCAAAAATCCGTACACGTTTAGCGCAGGTTCACACTTTTAATCGCACCTATTTGGAATTGAAACTTTCAGCAAACACATACTATTGGAAGCCAGCTATGCTTTTAATCGCACCTATTTGGAATTGAAACACAACACCGGCGGCTTCAACTCGTTTTCCTCCTGCTTTTAATCGCACCTATTTGGAATTGAAACACACTTGCAACTACCTGTATTTTGCCGCGCTGTTTGCTTTTAATCGCACCTATTTGGAATTGAAACGGCGTTTTTCCCGGTTCAGGCGAAAACAACATTTGTCTTTTAATCGCACCTATTTGGAATTGAAACATAGGTATCTCCGTCGCTTCGCCCTTGCTCACCGGCTTTTAATCGCACCTATTTGGAATTGAAACTCGGTTCTTTGTCCATGTTCCCCACCAACGATATGCCCTTTTAATCGCACCTATTTGGAATTGAAACTACTCGCATGGGGTGATGTGCATCGGAAAGTTAACCCTTTTAATCGCACCTATTTGGAATTGAAACATCAAGGCAAACGGAGGCCATTGACAGCATTAGAAACTTTTAATCGCACCTATTTGGAATTGAAACGGACTTGTCATAACGCGATTGGTACCTTCTGTCGCCTTTTAATCGCACCTATTTGGAATTGAAACACGTCGGCAATGATTGCAGCGGCTTTAATGTACAGCTTTTAATCGCACCTATTTGGAATTGAAACTGCCGTCGGCAGCGCCGGAGATAAACAACAACCCCCTTTTAATCGCACCTATTTGGAATTGAAACATGCCTTTGGCGGCTTGTTCCGCTTCGGCGACTGCCCTTTTAATCGCACCTATTTGGAATTGAAACCCTCATGGTTGACCCGTGGCGCGAAGTGAAATTGTGCTTTTAATCGCACCTATTTGGAATTGAAACACCGCAAGGTCTGTGTCAAAGCGCTTTGCGTATTCACTTTTAATCGCACCTATTTGGAATTGAAACATTGACAAAAAAAAAAGAGACGCGCAGGCCGAAAGCTTTTAATCGCACCTATTTGGAATTGAAACAGCAGTACGCCGCCGGGTATTTTTACTGGGGCCTGCTTTTAATCGCACCTATTTGGAATTGAAACAACTCTCGATGTCCGCTTCGTCGGTGTCGTCGGCCTTTTAATCGCACCTATTTGGAATTGAAACGCCCGTCGCCCGTCGTCTGTCGGCCAAGTACGATCTCTTTTAATCGCACCTATTTGGAATTGAAACTACTTTGAGATTAGTATCTCGATTGGGTCTGCATTCTTTTAATCGCACCTATTTGGAATTGAAACGCATGGAGGGTGGGGGAAGTGACGACGCGCCTGCATCTTTTAATCGCACCTATTTGGAATTGAAACACGTAGAAGGAGACCGGGAACAGAAACGCGACACACCTTTTAATCGCACCTATTTGGAATTGAAACATTTCTGCCCACTGCATTGCTCCAATCCATTCCGGCTTTTAATCGCACCTATTTGGAATTGAAACCCTGATCGCCGCCGATATAGATGTACGGAACTTCAGCTTTTAATCGCACCTATTTGGAATTGAAACTTTTAAAAAGGTGCCGAAAATGAAATTCCTTACCTTCTTTTAATCGCACCTATTTGGAATTGAAACTCTTCCAAATGCACTGCCACTAACAAAGCATTCCCGCTTTTAATCGCACCTATTTGGAATTGAAACAACTTTGCCTTTACCCCATTACACAGGTGATTGCCCCTTTTAATCGCACCTATTTGGAATTGAAACAAGACGGTCACGCAAAATTCGGCCTTGACAGAGAAGCCTTTTAATCGCACCTTTTGGAATTGAAACGTCTAAGGTTTGACCGGCGATTTCGGCGTAGATCACTTTTAATCGCACCTTTTGGAATTGAAACTGCACAGTAAAATATTCGTATGCACTTGCGAACAGTGCTTTTAATCGCACCTTTTGGAATTGAAACGTACCTTGCGCGAAGACTTACGGAGGCAATTTCTACTTTTAATCGCACCTTTTGGAATTGAAACATCGCGTTATGACAAGCCCCGATGGTATTACATGGACTTTTAATCGCACCTTTTGGAATTGAAACTAAAAGTGATGGACAACAACGGCACCGGGCAAATACCCCTTTTAATCGCACCTTTTGGAATTGAAACTACAATTACAATACTATTGATGAACTTCTCACTAATCCTTTTAATCGCACCTTTTGGAATTGAAACTGTGGTACGCTTCACATCAAACCAAGCCTCGCGGCCTTTTAATCGCACCTTTTGGAATTGAAACATGTCATGCTTTCCTGCCTGCCGGTGGGCAAAAGAACTTTTAATCGCACCTTTTGGAATTGAAACCCATAAGCCACTGAAGTCCATCCATCTGATTCTACTGCTTTTAATCGCACCTTTTGGAATTGAAACAAAGCTCGTCTGAAACAGTGTCTAAGTTGTGATAAACTTTTAATCGCACCTTTTGGAATTGAAACTTTACGCAGCGATACACGAATGAATTTATTCTTCACTTTTAATCGCACCTTTTGGAATTGAAACGCGTTACCCTGACGTGGAACCTGAGCGCTTACGCTCCTTTTAATCGCACCTTTTGGAATTGAAACTCCTTGATCCAGTTGCGAACAAGCCCTGCAAAGGCCTTTTAATCGCACCTTTTGGAATTGAAACTTTTAGGCGTGACCTTGAAATCCTCGGATACCGGCTTTTAATCGCACCTTTTGGAATTGAAACAAAAAAACTGGTAAGCCATGAAAAAGAGATTTGGAGCTTTTAATCGCACCTTTTGGAATTGAAACGTACAGACTTCGGCCCGCACATTACCGCCTCACCTCACCAAACTCAGTTCCCCCTTCAGCGCAATCACCTCTCCGTAAGCCGTTTCCACTTCCGCCATAAAGACGTACATGCCGGATGGACAATCTCTTCCGTCAAACGTGCCGTCCCAACCGGAGGTAATATCGCCGGGTATCAGGTCTTTGCCGTCGTACATCATTCCGCCCCAGCGGTTGAAGACTTTTAAAGAAATGATGCGCGTCAGATCGCCCGGCGTGGCAAACAAGGTAAAGCGGTCATTCACGGCGTCGCCATTGGGCGTAAAACCCGTGGGAGCATACACCGGCACTCTGGTATCTACTAAAATCCTGACGGTTTGGCGTGCTGTGCAGCCGAAGAACTCCGCGTCCATTTCGTAAGTGGTAGAGTACAGCGGCGTGGTTTCCGGCTGGGTACAATCGTCGCAACTCAGACCGGCCGGCGGCGACCAGCGAATCCAATCGGGCACAAAACTGAAGCCATAGCCCAACTGCACCGTCTGCCCGCGCCTGATTTCCACTACCGTATCCCTGCTGATATTGAAAAGCGGATTGTCGGGAATCGTGACGCCTTCTCTGTACAAGCATCCGAAATGGTCTCGGAAGGTAAGCTGGTACGGGCCTGCCGCCAGGTTGTTGATGATGTACGGAAAATCGTTGATGGCCGCAAACGAAGCACCGTCTAAGGCAACCGCATAAGGCGCCGTGCCTCCTTCGATGGAGAAAAAGGTGATCTGCCCCCGTTCCTGCGGAGAGCAATTGGCCGCCCGCAGCCGTATGGTGAGAATGAGCGAATCAATGGTGAGGCGAACGTGTACGATGGAGTCGCAGCCATTGGCCGCAGCCCCCCTGAACACCTCCGTGCCGGTGGTTTTGTTCTCGCCGTAAACCCTGCCGTTGATGACGATTTCGGTACCGGGGCAAATCGTTGCCTCAAAGGTAGTTTCGGGCACCGGTAGTACAAAAAGGTCAATGACCACCGTGCTGTCGCAACCATTCACCGAGACGCCGCGCAATATTTCGGTACCGCTCAGGCGGTTGGGGCCATACATCACGCCGTTGACAATCACCGACTCGCCGGGGCAAATGCCGTGCCTGAGCGTTGAGCCGGCAGGGCTGAAAAAGCTGATGCTCACGGTGAACGTACTGTCGCAACCGTTGACCGAAGCACCCGGCAGCAACTCTACGCCGCCCGGATTGGACTGACTGTAAACCGTGCCGTTGACGGTGATGGATTCGCCGGGGCAGATCGTGGTTTGGAAACTGCCCGTTGCCGGCGGGAAGAAATTGACCTGCACGCTCAGAATGCTGTCGCAGCCATTGGCCGCCGCGCCTGCCAGAATTTCCGTGCCGGTTCGATTCATTTCGTTGTAAACCGTGCCGTTGATCGTGATGGATGTGCCGGGACAAAGCGTGATTTGGAAACTGCCCGTTGCCAATGGATAAAAATTGACCTGCACACTCAGAATACTGTCGCAACCATGCGCCGCCGCTCCCACAAGGACTTCCGTACCTGTGCGGTTCATTTCATTGTAAATCGTGCCGTTGACAGTGATGGATGCACCGGGACAAAGCGTGGTTTGGAAACTGCCCGTCGCCAATGGATAAAAATTGACCTGCACGCTCAGAATACTGTCGCAACCATTGAGCGCCGCACCTGTCAGAATTTCCGTACCTGTGCGGTTCATTTCGTTGTAAATCGTGCCGTTGACGGTGATGGACGCGCCGGGACAAAGCGTAGTTTGGAAACTGCCCGTCGCCGGAGAATAAAAATTGACCTGCACGCTCAAAATGCTGTCGCAACCATTGGCCGCCGCGCCTGTCAGAATTTCCGTGCCGGTTCGATTCATTTCGTTGTAAATCGTGCCATTGACGGTAATGGACGCGCCGGGGCAAAGCGTGGTTTGGAAACTGCCCGTCGCCTGTGGGTAGTAATTGACCTGCACGCTCAGAATACTGTCGCAGCCATTGGCCGCCGCGTCTGCCAGGACTTCTGTGCCACTGAGATTCATTTCGTTGTAAACCGTGCCATTGACGGTGATGGACGCGCCGGGGCAGAGCGTGGTTTGGAAACTGCCGGTTGCCTGTGGGTAATAAGTTACAGTCGTGGTATCGGGTTCAGAACGGCAAAAGCCCTGTTGCACGGTGAGCATGTATTCGCCGGGGGACAAAACGCCGCTTATCCGGGCGCTGTCGGATGTAAATCCACCCGGCCCGCTCCATTCAAAAGCAATGCCTGTATCGGCGGGAATGGACGTGCCGATGAGCTGCGCCTCCTCGCCTGGACAGGCCGTGCCGCTGTTGTCGGCTACAGCCTGAGGCAGGGGCCGAACGATGGAACAAAGCGAAAACTCGGAAGTGCTGCCGGCCAGATTGGTAGCCGTAGCGGTAATGGTATCGCCGATGCTGAAAAAGCCGGAAACACTCCAGGAGCCGTCCACGCCGGCGATGGTTCCGGCCAGAAAAGTTCGTCCCTGACAGGAGGGCGCCGTGCTGCAATCCGCATGGTTGTGCCGGAACACTTCTATCAGATCAAAAGGTCCGGCCATGCCCGTGATGCGCGAGGGTGCAACGCAGATTTCCATCGGCGGCATCATATCGTCGTTGGCGCCCGCAGTGAGGTCTATGCCGGCTATCTGATTGCAATAAATGCTGTTTCCGCTGATGGTGCAGGAGGTAGAATTTTCGCTCACCACTACCCCACCCTGCTGATTGTGCGCGATGACATTGCCGGCGCCCAGATTGCCGATGAGAATGCCTTCCGACATGGCGTTGACGGTGATGCCGGGGCCGCCGTTGCCCAATGCAAACAGCCCGGCCTGATCGGTGCCTATCGCATTGTCTTCCAAAATAATATCTGCCGAGTTGCTGATGAGCACACCGCCGCTGCCGTTGGAGGCTATGACGTTTAAACCATCCACGATGACGTTGGCGCAATTTACAAGCGCCAGGCCATAGCGGGCATTGCCGAGCGGCTGTGAGGGAACAACACTGTAATTGCCGATATAATTGTGGCTGATGACTCCATTGGCGGAGGCTCGGTCGGGCAGCATTTGCACCCAGATGCCATGTTGAAGATTGGTAGAAATACTGTTGTCTTCTATCACAAAGTTGTCGCAATTGCTGAGCGAGATGCCGTCGCGGCCATTGCCTCCCGTTAGGCCGGCAGAAACCAGCAGACCGATGAGGTTTTGGCGGATGACCAGCCCCCCTGACTGGACGGCCTCCAATCCACTCAACACATTGGAAGACAATATATTTTCATGAATAAAAGTGCCTGGCGCATCCGACAAAAAGATGCCGTTTCCTGCATTGGGGCGGGCTATTTGCCCCGAACGGTCGGCCCCTATCCGATTGCCTTGCACCCTGGCGCCGCCGGAAGCGATGCCCGTGAGATTGATGCCGTTGATGCCGTTGCCGGAAATGGTATTGTGCCCGCCGGCGAGGTTGCCGATGGTGCAGGAGGAGGAGTTGGTAACCGCCACCCCGTTGCGCCCGTTGGGCAGGGCCGCAGTTTCAGCAGCATTCAGTCCGATGATGTTGCCGAACACAGACAGCCCGGAAACGCCGCGCGCAAAGATACCTTCCGATCTGTTGCCCGAAATGATGTTTCTTTCACCGGGGTTGGCGCCACCGACCGTAGTATTTGGCACCGCGCCGAACAACTGTCCGTCGAGGAAAATGCCGTGTTCATTGGGGTCGGCGCCGGTTCCGTTGGGAAACATGCCGATCAGATTGCCCTCAATAACCATGCCCGGCGAATTGCCCATGACCGTAATGCCGCCCAATGTATTCCCCCCGATGATATTTCCTTTTCCTGCCGCCCCGATACGGGCATTGGAGCCCCCAAAAACAATAATGCCACTTGGAAACCGGCGGATATGAAGTCCATAAATCGCACAATTCGCGCCTGCAATTTCCAAGCCGTCAACAGGAGTAGCGCTGCCGTTTCCGACCAGCACAATCGCTCCCGGAAAGTAGCCCGGTTGAGTACTGCCGTCTATGACGGTACCTGCGCCGGTGATGGTGGGCAGGCTGGTAATGGGTGCAATGACATGCGGGCCGGGGCCGGTAATATTGAAAACGATGGTGTCGGGGCCGGGGTTTTGGTTGGCTGCTCTGATGGCCTCCCGCAGACTGCAATGGGTTGCATTGCAGACGCCGTCGTTGGTGTCGTCTGTGGTATTGACAATTCTCAACTGCGCCGCAGCCGTTGTCAGGGTCAACAGACCTGTGAAAAGCGTAGCAATGAAGTGTAAAATGTGTGCTCTGTTCATACAATGACTCTATTCTTTCTGAGTGCGATTCAGACGCAGCAAGAAGCTGTGAGTTGCAAAACCCAGCGCAAAAATACAGCTATCTGATGGGAGGAAAGAATAATACTTGTTGCGCAGGCCGCGTTGATAACGCCGGGCCGCAAAAATTCATACTTTTGCGGCGGAAAAAGCAAACTTTTCCGGCTAAGTCAGGAGCTCGCTTCAAAGTTGGTTCCTGACTTGCCAAGACGATTTATCACAACTCTGTTTCATGTCGGTATCCGTACAGCAATTGACAAAAATTTACGGCGAGCAGCACGCCGTACACGAGGTGAGTTTTGAGGCGCACAGCGGCCAGGTACTCGGTTTTCTGGGGCCGAACGGCGCGGGCAAATCCACCACCATGAAGATCATTACGGGCTTCCTGCCGCCCAGTTCGGGTACGGCCAGCGTATGCGGCTACAACGTGGAAACCGCCCCAATGGAGGCCCGCCGCCGCATAGGCTACCTGCCTGAAAACAACCCCCTGTACAAAGAAATGTATGTGCGGGAATACCTCCACTTCACCGGCAAGCTGCACAAAGTGCCCCGGCTGAAGCAGCGCGTAGAGGAAATGATAGAGGCTACGGGCTTAGGCCGTGAGTGTCACAAGCTCATCGGCGCCCTCTCGAAAGGCTACCGGCAGCGCGTAGGACTGGCGCAGGCCATGCTGCACGACCCCGAAGTGCTCATTTTAGACGAACCGACTTCGGGCTTAGATCCCAACCAATTGGTAGAAATCAGAGCGCTGATACGCCAATTGGGCCAACAAAAAACGGTCATTTTTTCTACGCACATCATGCAGGAGGTGCAAGCGGTGTGCGACCGCGTCATCATCATCAATCGGGGGAAGATAGTGGCCGACGACCCGATAGAACGCCTGCAGGAGCGCATCGCCGGAGAATCGGTGCTGACCATTGAGTTCCGGCAGGCGGTGAAAAAGGAAGCCCTGCTGGCCATTCCCGGTGTGAAACAGGCCAAAAATACAGGCGGCAACCGTTGGCAACTGAGCGCTGCCGCCGATGCAGACGTTCGCCCGCAGGTGGCCGATTTTGTAAAGCGCCACGAGTTGGACATCATTGAGATGCACCGCGAGGCCATCAGTGTGGAAGAGGTGTTTAAAAAACTGACCAGCCATGCTTAAATATTATTTCATTGTCTTCCAGTTGTTTGCAGTTTGTCTCAACGCCCAAACCGACAGCGTATTGGTGACGAAAAACTTCAAGTTCAACGACGGGGTGTATCTCAGTTTTGCCGACTGGCGCAACAACCGGCCCAACTGGACCTGGGACAGCCTCGACGTGGTGTCGGCTACCAATCCGAACACCTTCCTTACGCAGGTAGAATCCATTCGTTTTGCCGATGGGCGCCCGATGAATTTGGACAGCATTTGGGGTTTGGTCATCAGCGGTATTCCGTATGTGCGTTTGCCGAAAGGCGCGGTGCCCAAAACGCTCACTTCCTTTGCCGGGCTGCGGGTGCGCGGGCGCATTGCGTACTACAACTACGAGGTGACCGAGGAGGAAATGGTGGAAATACGCGCCTACAATCCGGTGACGGGCGTGCCGTTCAGGAAGGGCAAGGTGAAGAAGCAGTCGAAGGCGCTGCGGGAGTTTATGATTCATTTTGAGCGTGGCGAAACGGCGGCCTTTACTCGCGAAAACCTGATGGCCTGGATCGCCGACGACGAACGTTTGGTAGAAGCCGTGGCGGCCCTGCCGGAGGAAGATTTGGAAGAAAAATTGTTCAAAGCATTGCTGATCTATGTGGATCGGTATCCTGTTTACACTCAAAAATAAGACCCGATATGTGGAGCATTTTCGTGAAAGAAATTGCAGGTTTTTTCAGTTCGCTCATCGGTTATGTGGTCGTGGGGCTGTTTTTGTTGTTTCTGGGCTTGGGGCTTTTTGTGTGGCCCAACAGCAGCATTTTAGACAACAACTACGCCACGCTGAATGAGTTTTTTCAAACCGTGCCTACTGTGTTTGCCTTTTTGATTCCGGCCATTACGATGCGCTCTTTGGCGGAGGAAAACCAAAGCGGCACCATAGAACTGCTGGCTACCCGCCCCATTCGCGATGGAGAAATTGTGCTGGGCAAGTTTTTGGCCGCGCTGGCGCTCACCTGTATTGCCCTGCTGCCCACGCTCTTGTACTACTTTACGGTGTATCAGTTGGGCGACCCCAAAGGCAATCTGGACGCGGGCGCGGTGGCGGGTTCGTACATCGGGCTGTTGCTGCTGGCGGCGGCCTTTACGGCGGTGGGACTGCTGGCCTCGGCGCTGAACAACAACCAAATCGTGGCATTTCTCATGGCGGTATTGTTGTGCGGACTCTTGTTTTGGGGGTTCGATCTCATCAGCAGCCTGCCTGTGTTTGCCGGCCGGGGCGACGACGTAGTGCAGCAAATCGGCATGAGCGCGCACTATGCGTCCATCAGTCAGGGCGTGATAGACAGCCGCGATGTGGTTTATTTTTCATCCATCATCCTTTTGTTTCTGGCGTTTACGGCAGCGGCTGTGAACAGCAGAAAGTGGTAGTTTAGTGAAGGGGTGACTACCTGGTATTGCCTCGCAAGTCACCCCTTCACTAAACCCTAAACAATTCATGCTATGTCCAAGATATTTCGCAATAAAGTTCAAACGCTCCTGCAACTCGGCCTCCTCACCGTAGTTGTCATCTTAGTCAATATTTTGGCCAATGCCCGCTTCGGCGATAAGGCCATGTACGGACACATAGACCTCACAGAGGAGAAGCGCTTCACCCTCACATCGGGCAGCAAACAACTGTTGCGCGAGGTGGACGATGTGGTCTTTGTGCGCGTGCTGCTCGACGGCGAGTTTCCGTCCGGTTTCAAACGCCTGCAAAATGCTACCCGCGACATGCTGGCCAAATTCCGCAGCGAAAACAGCCTCGTGGAGTACGAGTTTGAAGACCCCGCCGCCGGCACCAACGACGAGGTCAGCGATCGCCGCAAGCAATTGGCCGAAGATGGCATCCGCCCCATCAATCTGCGCCTCAAAGACCGACAGGGCACTTCCGAAAGGCTCATTTACCCGTATGCCGTTTTTTATTACAAAGGGCGCAACATTGTGGTGAATCTGCTGGAAAACGAGGTACCGGGCGTGCCGCCGGAAGTCATTCTCAACAATGCGGTGGAGCTGTTGGAATACAAATTTGCCAACGCCATCCAGAAACTGCGCATCACGGCCAAACCCATCATCGTGTTCAGTACCGGCAACGGCGAACTGGAACCCTTGGAAACCGCCGATCTGGAAAAATCGCTGCGGCCTTATTACGATACCGGTCGCCTCAACTTGGACAGCATGTCGTCCATTCCCCAGGAGGTGGCAGCTTTGGTGATCGCCAAGCCGCGCTATCCGTTTTCTGAAAAAAGCAAGTTCAAACTCGATCAGTACGTGATGAACGGCGGCAAGGTGCTTTGGCTCATTGACGCCCTGAGGATTGACATGGACAGCCTGCGCACCCGCGAGCGCTATTTGGCCACTGAATATACGCTCAACTTAGACGACCTGCTCTTTCAATACGGCGCCCGCCTGAAAACGAATCTGGTACTCGATTATCGGTCCACAGGCATACAGTTGGTAACCGGCATCGTGGGCAATGCGCCGCAATTCGATTATTTCAAATATCCTTATCATGTGGTGGCGCTGCCCAGTGTCAACCATCCTATTGTGAAGAGCCTCGACGGCGTGAACCTGCAATATGTGGGCGCCATAGATACCATCAAAACCAAAACGCCGGTGAAAAAAACGGTACTGTTGGAGTCCTCGCAGCGCAGTATGTTGCAGTATTCGCCCGTGACGATGGATTTTGAGTTTTTGCGTTACGATCTGGATTCCAGCAAGTTCAACAAACAAAACCTGCCGATGGCGCTCTTGCTGGAAGGCACATTCTCTTCGCTGTACGAAAACCGCATGGAGCAGGACATGCTGAATATGTTGCAGCAGATCGGCAAGCCATACCGCGCCGAGAGCCTTCCGACCCGCATGATCGTGGTAGCCGACGGCGACGTGGCCAAAAACAAAATCAACATCGAGAAGCAGTCTTACAGCCCGCTGGGATACAATGAGGTGGACCGCTATCTGTTTGCCAATAAAGGATTCGTTATCAATTCATTGGAATACCTCTTGGACGAGCAGGGCGTGGCCGAGGCGCGCGGCCGTGAGGTCAAACTCCGCATGTTGGACACGGTGCAGGCGCAGGAGGAAAAAACGAAATGGCGTCTGATCAACATTGCGTTGCCTTTGGCGCTGCTGGCGCTGTTCGGGTGGGTGTTTCAGTGGTGGAGGAAGCGGAGGTGGAGCTGAGTCGGCTGGCGGGAACGGCTACAGGCTGCAAGCTACAAGCCGTATAGGAAGCGTATAAAAAGCGCTATGAAGCTGTAGCGCAGGGTTCATTCATCACATTAGAAGATTTGAAAAAAGAATCTCAGACATGGCTAAAAGGCACCCAGGCTACTCAGTAGTAATCTGAAGGAAGTCCGGGTAATAGACATTATGAGAAGCGGCAGAGGCCCTGAATACATGAAAAAACTTAAAAACCGCATGTAAAATGAATCCTAAAATAACTTTAAACCCTGTTGTTTCGACATTAACTATAGGTTTAATGGCCATCATAAGTTTGGGCCTGTATGCCCGAACGGAGCAAGACTTATTCATCTATGTCGGCGGAGGATTATTTTTGTTATCCATGTTTATAGCCCACTCTCATGTAAAGAAGAACCTCTGAGTTTGCCGAGGGCACCCCTTCACCGCTTCTTCACCAACATCCTCAGCCAAAACAGCGGATTGGCCAATTTCAGGCGCAGTTCAAAATCGGTGTACATTTTTGATAAAGACTGAATGAGCGGGGCATTGCCCGTGATGATGTTGGCCAGCAGGGTAGCAACTACCGGGTAGGTCAACATCCGTTGCAGTTTGTAACTCAGCTTCATCTCCGAGCCGAGCACCCGCGCCACCCGCACATCGTAGGCTTTCATAAATTCGGCAGAAAAGTCGTTGGCTTCCAAGCATTTCTGTGCCAACTGCCCGGCGATGATGCCGCTGTAAAACGCATTGCCGATGCCCTCGCCGGTGAAGGGATCAATCAAATGCCCCGCATCGCCCAGCAACATGTACCCATCGCCGGAAAGGCGCCGCTCTTTCGACCCCAGCGGCAGCCCGTAACCTTCTATGTCTCCTTCTATTGCAGCATGTTCAAACCGCCCCCTTATGTCCGGCTCTTCCTCAATCAGCCGCAGCAATTCCTTGCGCAAGTTGATGCGCTTCCGGCTTACAATATCGCTGCGAATGCCCAGTCCCACGTTCGCGCCTCCGTCGGGCAGTGGGAAAATCCAAAGGTAGCCCGGCAACACAGATTTCAAGAAATGCAGTTCGATGAAATTGCCCTCCCGGAAGCCCGTCACGCCCCGGTAGTAGGCCCTCACGGCGGCGGCATGGTGGGCCGGGTCTTTTTCCAAACCCGCGTATTTGCGACTGAAGGCAGAGTGCGCGCCGTTGGCCGCCAGCAACAAACGGCAATCAATGCGCAGGCTTCCCCCCGCGTCCGAAAGGGTGAAACCGCTGTCCGTTTTTTCAAAATGAGTGATTTCCGTACCTTCCAAAAAAACGATGTTGTCGCGGCGTTTCAACTCTTCGATCAAAAACTGATCAAAATCCATCCTCCGGCACACATAGCCCGGCGAAGTGGCTTGGTCGTTGCGCTCGCTGTTGTAAAAA
Source organism: Saprospiraceae bacterium UBA2329 (assembly GCA_002344975.1). GTDB lineage: Bacteria > Bacteroidota > Bacteroidia > Chitinophagales > Saprospiraceae > UBA2329. The sequence goes on from DDUV01000033.1 coordinate 63,013, forward strand.
GGGATGTCCAAAATTTTTCGGTTCGGCCCCACAAAACGGATGCCCCAGACTCCTACATGCCGGTTGCTCAGCGCATCAAACCGGGCCAGAATATCGGGATCGAGGCGGCGCAACAAGGTGGGAATTTTGCCGCTGATGGCATCCCCGCAGATTTTGTCTCGCGGAAAGCGCGCTTTGTCGGCCACGATACACGGGATTCCTAAGTAACTGAGTTGCAAGGCCGCCGCCACGCCTCCGGGGCCGGCCCCGACGATGCAGATGTCGGTTTGGTATGTGTTCATTCGATTTTTGCCCCCATGAAAAATAACGGAGATGCCACAAAAATACTACTTTTGACAACCCTAACAGGCCGTTTTTCATTCTTACAATAATGATCAGATCACTACTACCGGCAGCCTTCTTTTGGATGATGTTTACAGCCGCCACCTGTGAGCGCCCTGTTGATTTGGAAATACTCCTGCCCGAACCTGAATTGGTCATCATCAGCACGTTTTCACCGCAGCAACCCTTCCGCGCCACCGTCAGCAGTACTCGCCCGGCTTTGCCCCCCACGCCGACTACCTACATCGCCAATGCCCGGGTAGAACTTTTCCAAAGCGACAACTTTCTTCAAAATCTACAGCCCGCTCCCGGCACTCTGGCGCCTTATTACGAAGCCTTGGAAGCCGTACCTTCGGAGGAACAAACCTACACTTTACGCGTATCGGCGCCCGGCTACAGGGATGTCGTTGCCCAGGATGTGGTTCCGCGCGGGGTGGCCATTCGCAACATCGAATCCATTCCCCTCGGCTTCTCTCCCGGCCCCGGCACAGACGAGATTGTGTATCATTACAGCATCCGCATTACATTCGACGATCCGGCTGCTTTCCGCAATTATTACCACCTCCGTTTCCAGCAGGAAGTGCTCAGGATATTTATTTCCGAAGCCGGCGACACGCTCGTTACCGGTCAACGAAGGGAGCAAATCGGGTTCGGCTCGGCCATCAACAACAATACCATCACGGCATATTTGGACGACGGGGTTTTATTTGAAGACAATACTTTTAATGGCCGCAGGGTCACGTTTTCTTTTCCTTTTGAAACCAATATCCTGCTGAACAGAGAAATGCCGGGCCACCTGTTTGTGGAATTGAGGGCAGTTTCAGAGGCGTATCATCGCTTTTACAGCACCGTCGGGCGACAACAGAACAGCCCCGGCGCACCGTATTCCGAACCTGTCATCGTTTTCAGCAATGTGGAGGGTGGCAAGGGTATTTTTGCGGGTTTTAGCGCGGCTATGGATTCTATTTGGGTTCCGAGGTAGCTCATGCCCCTCTACGAGCAGCGGAAA
>DDUV01000031.1 GCA_002344975.1 Saprospiraceae bacterium UBA2329
CTTTATTTTTTTATCGCCCCTTAGACGCCGAGCAGCAGCAATCCCGGGTCTTCCAGCAGCTCTTTCACTTTTACGAGGAAAGTTACAGAGGTGCTGCCGTCTATGATGCGATGGTCGTAAGACAAGGCCAGATACATCATCGGGCGGATGACCACCTGACCGTTGACGGCAACCGGGCGCTCTTTGATGGCGTGCATGCCGAGGATGGCCGATTGCGGTTCGTTGATGATGGGCGTGCTGAGCAGCGAGCCGAACACGCCGCCGTTGGTGATGGTAAAGGTGCCGCCCTGCATGTCTTCGAGGCTGAGCGTGCCGTTTCTGGCTTTGCCGGATAGGTCTTTGATGGCCAATTCAATTTCGGCGAAATTGAGCGATTCCACATTGCGCACCGGCGGCACTACCAGTCCGTTGGGGGTAGAAATGGCGATGGAAATGTCCACATAATCGTGATACACAATTTCGTCGCCTTCAATGCGGGCGTTCACGTCGGGCATCTCCATGAGTACTTTGGCGCAAGCCGTGGCAAAGAGCGACATGAAGCCCAGTTTGATGCCGAATTTTTTCTCAAAACGCTCATTGTATTTGGAGCGCAGGGCCATTACCTCGCTGAGGTCCACTTCATTGAAAGTAGTGAGCATGGCCGTTTCGTTTTTGGCTTTCACCAACCGGGCGGCAATGGTGCGGCGCATGCGGCTCATCTTTTTGCGATCCTCTGCACGGCTGAATGCCTGATGATCGGCAGCAGCGGGTGCGGCAGGCGAGGCAGGAGCGACGGGAGCAGGAGCGGCAGGAGCGGGCGCAGGAGTGGCCACTGCTTTCAGCGCGTCTTCTTTGGTAATGCGGCCATCTCTTCCGGTACCGGCTACGGCAGCAGGAGCTATGTCGTTTTCTTTCAGAATTTTGGCGGCTGCCGGCGAAGGATGCCCGGAGGCATAAGTGGCTTCAGCGGGTTGTGAAGCGGGGGCAGCGGGAGCGGGCGTTTCAGCTTTGGGGGCCGGAGCGGCTCCGTCTGCGGGGCGAGCGGCGGCGGTGTCTATACGGGCCACCACGGCGCCTATTTCGAGGTCGTCGCCTTCTTTGGCTACATATATAAGAATGCCGGAAGCCTCGGCTGGAAGTTCGAGCGTTGCTTTATCTGATTCAAATTCACAGATAGACTCGTCAATATTGACATAGGCGCCATTGGGTTTCAACCACTTAGACAGGGTTACTTCTGAAATGGATTCACCGATGACGGGTACTTTGGCTTCAAGAAGGCTCATCGCTGTATGTTTTGGATATCAAAAAGTCAATGTTCAAGATTTCGGATTACCGATTTCGGATTTCGGATTCCCGATTTCGGATTTCGGATTCCCGATTTCGGATTCCCGATTTCGCGTTGAAGTTAGTACCTGACGTACATTACTTCTTTCACCGCTTTTACAATTTTAGCGGCATTCGGCATATATTCCTCCACCAAAGTGGGTGCATATCCCAAAGAAGTATCTGCGGCATTGATGCGCATGATGGGAGCGTCGAGGTAGTCGAAAGCATGGCGCTGTACCACATACGCCACCTCTGAAGACACGCCCGCGAAAGGCCAGGACTCGTCAATGACCACCAGACGATTGGTCTTTTTGACCGACTCAATGATGGTGCGAACATCCAATGGGCGGATGGTGCGCAGATCAATCACCTCGGCGGAGATACCTTCCGAAGCAAGTATCTCGGCTGCTTCGAGCGTGGGCAACATCATTTTGTTGTAAGAAACGAGCGTCACATCTGTGCCCTGCTTGCGCACTGCCGCCACTCCGATGGGTACCAAATACTCGCCGTCGGGTACTTCGCCGGTGTGGCCGTAGAGCATTTCCGACTCCATGATGCAAACCGGATCCTCGTCGCGAATGGCCGATTTGAGCAAGCCTTTGGCATCGGCGGGATCAATGCAGGAAATGACCTTGAGGCCGGGCACATTGGCCATCCAACTTTCGAAAGTTTGGGAGTGCTGCTGCGCCAACTGTCCGGCTGCGCCCGAAGGCCCGCGAAACACAATGGGGCACTGGAACTGGCCGGCAGATTGGGAAAGCGTTTTGGCTGCGTTGTTTACGATCTGGTCGAAAGCCAGGACGGCAAAGTTCCAGGTCATAAACTCCACGATGGGACGCAGGCCGTTCATGGCGGCTCCTACGCCGATGCCGGCAAAGCCCAACTCCGCAATGGGCGTATCAATGACGCGCCTGGGGCCGAACTCATCGAGCATGCCTTTGCTTACTTTATAGGCGCCGTTGTACTCGGCTACTTCTTCGCCCATCAGGAAAACCGTTTCATCGCGGCGCATTTCCTCGATCATGGCTTCGCGCAGGGCGTCTCTAAGTGCTAACGTTCTACTCATAATGCCGAAATAACTCTTGGGTGGTTCAAATGTTCGTCAAAAGCGGCGCAAAAGTAAGTGTTTTTCGAGATGGAGGGTGCGTTGGGGTGTTATTAATTATTGTAGTCCTTCAAAAGCAGTCGGCTGCAAGCCTCAAGCTGCAAGCCTCAAGCTGCAAGCCTCAAGCTGCAAGCCTCAAGCTGCAAGCCTCAAGCTGCAAGCCTCAAGCTGCAAGCATTCAAGGAATGTAGCTTATGTCTTGATACTTACGGCTTGAAGCTCAGAGAAGAATATCAAAAAATTGCATACATTAGAATAATTAGCCTCAACTTTGCGTTCACAAACGTGTTTTTGAAAAACGAAAATCAAATTACCATGAAATCCAAAATGTTCCGCAGCGTCCTCATCATAGCTGCCCTGTGTATGACCGCCCTTTCTTTCTCTTCCTGCAATCGCGGCTACGGCTGCCCCACCAACTTCTCCATGCAGAGCGCTGCGGGTGCAGTGATCTCTTGCATAGCCGACTAAGCGAGCAACCATGATTCACTGGAAAGCGCTCGAATCCGAAGACCAGATCGAGGCAATCGTCGCCCGTTCGCACGAGGCGCCCTGTGTGATTTTCAAGCACAGTGTGCGCTGCAACATCAGCTACATTGCCAAACACCGCCTAGAGCAGAAATGGGATTTTGCGCCTGACGAACTGGAGGCCTATTACCTCGATCTCATTGCACACCGCCCTGTTTCTGCTTCTGTGGCCGAGCGCTTCGGCGTACACCACGAGTCGCCCCAATTGCTTCTGATCCGCAACGGCGAATGCACTTACGATGCCTCCCACTTAGACATTTCGGTGGACGAGTTGCATGAGTGTTTTCACAACGTCTTCTGAATCCGGCAGTTGCCGAATCCTCTCAACATGGACCACACCTCCTTGATCGAAACGCAGGATGGCTCCCATTCGGTGTTGTCGCATCGGTTTGGAGTGACGTACCATTCCAAATACGGCGCCATTCAGGAGTCCCGGCATGTGTTCATTGAGGCGGGTTTGTTTCCCAAGTTGATCCTGCAAAGAGAATTGGCCGTGCTGGAATTGGGCTTCGGCACGGGCCTCAATGCGTTCCTCACACTGCTGGAGGCCGAGCGCTTGGAACGGCATATTTTTTATCAAACCATTGAGGCGTTCCCCTTGTCGCAAGAACAGGCTGCCCAACTGAACTACCCCGAACAATTAGAACTGCCCGCGTCGCGCCCATGGCTGACCGAGATGCACGCCGCCCCTTCCGACAAACTTCTGCGCCCCACGCCTCATTTTCAATTTCGCAAAACCATCGGCCGCTTCGAGGAACTTGATCTTCAGAATGCCTTCGACGTGGCTTATTTCGACGCTTTCGCCCCCGAAACGCAACCCGAACTCTGGACCGAAGAGGTGCTGGGCCGGGTATATAGAGCACTGCGCCCGCAAGGTATATTGGTGACGTATTGTGCCAAAGGCGCCGTGAAACGCACGCTCAAAAGTCTCGGCTTTCAGATAGAACGCATCCCAGGCCCGCCGGGCAAACGGGAGATGACGCGGGCGGTGAAGACGGAGGCGAAATAGATACCCCATAGCAGCAAAGGATAAGCCATGCGGTTGTTGATATCTGTTACCATCAATATATCTTATGACCACAGAAGAAACAATACTTTGGGAGAAAATAGTGGCGTTCAGGCTCAACGACGACAGCGCGGCATTTAAATTTTCGCACAGGCTGGCCAGAGAAAATGGCTGGACGATCTCCTATTCTGAAAAGGTTATTCAGGAATACAAAAAATTCATTTTTCTGTGTTGCGTATCTCCATCCGCGGTGACGCCTTCCGATGAGGTGGACCAAGTGTGGCATTTGCATTTGACCTATACCAAATCTTACTGGACAGACCTTTGCCGAAATACCCTCGCCAAAGAAATACATCACACACCGACAAAAGGCGGATTCGCAGAGGGGAAGAAATTTGACGAGCTATACACCGCAACGCTTGAGCTATACAAAGACAAGTTTAAGGCCAAGCCGCCCAAGAGCATTTGGCCCGCCAAAGAAAAAAGGTTTTCCGACATCCATTTTCAAAGAGTGAATTTGAAAAACTACTGGTTGTTGCGCAAGCCTGATTGGAGCATCAACAGTGTAGCCTTCTTTGTTGCTATTGTTACAACGCTGTTGTTTATCATGTCGCAATCAAGCGGCACAAGGGGGAAAATCATCGGGCTGCTCGTCTTATTCGGCATCCTGTTGTGGGGCATTATAACGCATAAAAACAGCGGCGGCGACAGTTGGGGTGGAGGCGCCGATAGCGGGATGGCAGGTTGTGGCGGCTGCGGAAGTGGCTGCGGCGGGGATTAGAAAAACATCGAGGTAACCAATCAAATAAAAAATCCGCCTCAACTTTCAACATTGAGGCGGATGATGCAGGCGCCCGGTTTCAAAACGAACTCCTCCGGGCTTTATTCAAATCAATTTCGTTATCGCCTGCCCGACGAGGCCGCGTACCTTTCCAACTGGTCCAATACGCGGGTGTAATGATCAATGGTTTTTTGTGCCAATTCTTTATCTCCCGGATTCTTCATCAAATCTTCCAGATACGGATACTGTGTGAGGTCAAAGTTTTGGTGCTTTGCCTTTTCGACCATAGGCGCCAGAGCTTCCTGCAAATTGCTGTAAGTAGAGGGCACATAACGATTCAAAGCCAACTGTTGCAAAGTAGGCGAGGTCGTGTAGCTAGGCTTCGTCCGAACGATGTCATTGCCACCCGTATCAAAAAAATGCGGCTTGTAGTCAGGGTCAAGTTGCTGAAGCGCCAGTTGCATCTGATTGATAACGATTTGCATGTTTTCTACCGTTTGTGCCATGTCATTGGCATTGATGCCAACCGCCGTATTGACGTAGCTGAACAGTTCTTTGCCGTCGGATTCGCCCCATGCAATACCGATGATGCGGGCATAGTCGCGCGCCAACATTTTGTCAGGCGCAACCGCAATGGCAAAACCGTCGCCGTTGCCGGTCGGCAGAATGTAGTCGCCGCGATGCACCGTACCGATCACTTTCACCTGCACCTGGCCCATAAAGGCAATTTTTTCATAGCTGGCTTCATAACCTTTGGCCGGCATGGCGCCGATAACGCTCGGACTCTGTGAAATGACCATGAATTTCTCGGCATCCACAAAGCTCTTGGAAATAAGACCTCCTTTGACGCCCACAACATCGCCATAAACGAATGCCTCGCCGGAATCGGCCTTTTTGAGCCACTCGGCATAATCGGCGCCCCCGGACTCATACGCGACACCGAGGTTCAGCTCATTATAGGCAATATAGCCGCCAAGTTTTACTCCGTTCACTACCATGCTGATACCAGCCCAGATGGCATCGTCGCAGTCGCCCACAATACAAAGCCCTGCGGCTGCGGCTGCGTTGATGGCAAACTGAACAATGGAATAAACAAAGTCTAATGTGCCTACCAATAACCCGAAACCGTAGTTGCTGTTAAAGAACTGCGTCACCGAGGAAGGCGGATTGGGAGCGGCCTGATCTTGGTCTGTGCTGGTGCCATAAACGGACGCTGAGTCCTGGCTCACGCCGTTGACAATGTCGTTGACGATGTTTCTGGCCACACCCGTAAGCCCCTGGAAGCCTTCTATGCGCCCCATAGCCGCACCCGTGCCGTCGTACATGGTCACGAAATTGATGTTGCGGTCCGGCAATGTGGCATTTACTTTGATGGCCACCCCATGCGAGGCGCCTTCTACCCTGAGCGGATAGTTGTCGTAGTTTTCCTGAGCGCCACCCAATGCAGCATGGACGGTCACCTGGCCGTTGAGTTGAGAAATGCCGCCAACGGTGAGCTTGCCCGTAGCTTGCAAGTCGCCGCCTATGTTTACATTTTTCTCAATGCCCACGCCGCCTTCGACGATGACAGCGCCATTGTCTTTAGTGGTGGATTGAGTGGTATTGTTGAAGCGGGCAATGCCGTCAACATCCGAGGTGCCGGTCACTGCGCTGTTGCCGCCTACGTTGATGTTTTTCTCAATGCCCACGCCGCCTTCAACAATGACGGAACCATTGTCTTTGTTGGTAGATTGGGCCGTATTGTTGAAACGGGCGATGCCGTCAACATCCGAGGTGCCGGTCACTGCGCTGTTGCCGCCTACGTTGATATTTTTCTCAATGCCCACCCCGCCTTCAACAATGACGGAGCCATTGTCTTTGTTGGTAGATTGGGCCGTATTGAGAAAGCGGGCGATGCCGTGTACCGTGAGGTCGCCATCTATATTGGCATTTCTGTCCACATCGAGGTCATTACCGATGTGCGCATTATTATCAACATCCAGATTTCGCCCGGCCGTCAGGTCCCGTCCGGCGTTGATATCCCGTCCGGCATTGACGTCCACTCCGACGTTGAGGCTGTTGGCAATATTAACATCTCCCGCCGCCGTGATGCGCAAGCGCTCCAGATTGGTGGTTTTCATCACGAAGTCTCTGCTGTCAAGCGTGCCGATGAAGTGCGGGCCGGGTACGGTCAGATCATTGCCGTTCACTTTCCAGAAAGCGGCCGTTTTTTCTACGCCTTCACCTCCTTTCACTTGGTCGGCAGTGCCGGCATGGAAAGCATAGGGCACCGCCATAAGACGGCTTGCGCTCAAAGGCTCATAAACGCCGCGGTTGTCTTCATCTACCGACAACTCCATCCAGATTTCGTACTCGCTCCAGGGTACTTTCAAAAAGTCGCCGTTGAGCGTTTGTCCCTGGCCGATGACAATGTTGAATGCCCCCAATTGGCCGGTAGTGACCGCGTGGCTTTCTTCATACACAGACTTGCCGTTGGCGCCGCCGGCCAGCAAGGCAATCTTCAATTGAATGGATTGCTGGATCATGGGAACCCCTTTGGAATCGCGGGCAACCGCCTGATAATTGATTCCGGGAGGGACGCCCTGGCCCCAAAGTAAAAATCCTGCAAGCAGGAAAAACAGTGTGATAAAGGATTGCTTCTTCATAAGTTGTAAGTGTTTTAAGTATAAAGGAAGGTGTTCAAATCAACGAGAATTTGCGGTGGCCGCAATTTTTTCATCGCCCTTTTACAATGCGGTACATTCTCAACAGCTCGCCTTGACGGTTGCTGAACCTGAGCAAATACATGCCGTCGGGATAGGCGCTGATGTCAATGGTTTCATCGGCAGGAGTAGCCGGCTGCCGGTTTTGCAGCATCGTGCCATTTACATTCCACAGCTCCCAGCCGCAGTCTTCTTTCATTTCTGCCGGAAACTGCACATAGAGCTGTCCCGGGCTTGGATTGGGGGCCACGCGGATGTCCAATAAGGCTTTTGGGAAAGCAGCGACCATCAGGTCCACTGCTTCAACTCGTACTGTGGGCTGCTGAAAGCCCTCGGTAATGAACCCTCCGGAGGTTGTGAGCGTAGAGACGGCGGGTTCTCCCAATGTCCATTCCAATTGGACATTACGGCCTTTGACGGATGCTCCCTGAGCAGCAAAAACCTGTCGTTCTACGGAGGATTGGGCGCTGAGCCAGATGCCCGAAAAGAGAAACACTGCAATAGATAGGTACTTCATTGCAAATGGGTTTTGGTGAACGAAATAAAGAGAATTGCATATAAAACTTGATGCCGCAAAATTCGGGGGGTGACTTATCAACATCAAAATGCTGACGCAATAATACAATTATTTTTTGTGGCGGGAAATTTTTGAAAAAAAAATTGCGCATCATTTTGTGCGCGTTCATCTCAACGCCCTCACCATCCCCCTCGCCGCTTTTTGTGCGGCGCCGTGTTCGCCGAGGCGCAGGCGCAGGTCCTGGTAGCCTTCGCGGAGTTGGCGGGCGTGGTGGTCTTTGAGCCATGAAACCTAACTGTCAGAAGTGAAATCCATACCCAAAGAATACAGACTGCATACCTGCCATACTCAGGCCTGCCAGCACGATGCCCAACATAATGAGGCTAAAAGGCACGAAAACGAATACCCGGCTGAAGCGGTGCTCCCAACCCAACCGGTGCATGAGTGGCAGGAAGACGAATGCGAGGCAAAGTCCCAGAAAGCTGATTTGGAACATATACACGCACACGATGCCGAAACCAATGCCGGTAAGTATCTCAAGCCATTGTACGGCAGCTTGATCAGGATGGCTTTTGTGAAGAAACTTATGCAACCCTTCTTTCCAGCGGCGATACCACCCGTGCTTGGCCGATGTGGGGTTGCCGTCCTCTTGCCGCGTATCCCCGGTGACCAAAAAGACTGCTTTGCCGGATATGGCGTAAGTGATGACGCCGATAGAAGACAAAGGCGAAAGCGCTGCGTAAAGCGCCGTGCTATGCGCCAGAAAACGGAGCATTTGCAGCGGTTTGCGCCACATATCGAGGATAAAGCACAAGACCGGCGAGAAAAAAGTGAGCATGGTGATGAAGAAAAAATCGGCATGATGGATGGCGGAAAAACCCTCGTCCAATCGCAGCACCGGCATGGCCCATTCATGGCCTCCTACCACCCAGGTCACTTCCGTCCAATGCGCCCAAAAACCGGGCATAACGAGGTTGGCGTTGACCATAAAAAGGAAGTAGAGCAAGGTGAGCGGCAGGTTGAGCGTAGGAAACAAAATATCCGCTTTTTCTGTCCAGGTGATGTTTTTGGAACGCAACAGCCCGCCCATTTTTTGGGTCAGAAACTCACTGGTGCCGCGCGTCCACTTGATGTGCCGAATGCGAAAAGCCCGCACCGTATCGGGGAAATCTTCATAACAAACCACCTCCTCCACAAAGCGTCCGCGATATCCTTTTTCCCGGATGGCAATGGCAAAGCCGAGGTCCTCGCTCACGATGTCGGGAAACCCGCCGACTTCCTCCCAACAACGGCGGCGAAGCAGCGCACCATGCCCCAAAAACATAACAAAACCGAAGGCATTGCGCAGCGGCTGGTACCATTTCCAGTGAATGTCTATGCCGGGGCCGAGGGCCTTGGCCAAAGCACTGGGACTGTTGGGATTGGCTCGATGATTGGCCTGCACGAAGCCACAGGACGGATCGGCCTCCATGATGGGCACGAGTTTGCTGAGAAAGTCGGTCGGCAGGATTTCATCGGCATCGGCAATGGCAAAATACGGCTCAGTAATGGCTGCGCGGCTCAGGGCATGATTCATATTACCGGCCTTGAAAGCTTTGCGGTCGGGGCGGCGAATCACCTGCACCAATTCCGGGAAACCGGCGGCAAAAGCGTCAATGCGATGGCGGTACCCCGCATCCGAACTATCGTCGAGGATGTAAACCCGGTAGTTGGAGTAGTCTTGATGCACACAAGACAGGACGCTTTCTTCCACAAAATCATTACAGGTGGTGTACAGGATGGCCACCGACGGGAAAGTTGTCAAAGCCGGCGCGGGAGCAGGATTTCGGCCCCAAAAGCGATGCAGCAGCGCAAAGGCCACCACGCCGATGTTGTAAAAACCGTAGAGCCAGGCCAGATGTATAAATGCGATGAACGAAATCATGGCGGCCCAACTGCCCCAGGAATGTGCCATATCGAGCAATTGAAACAGCCGGGGCGAAAACCAAAGTATGGCCAGCGCCCAAGTTCCGAAAATAAATACATACAGGCCCGGCCCCGGAGGAGACGAAGCGCCCACCTCGTTCGGTTTTTGGAAGGTATCCATCGCCTTAGTGGGCGAAAAAAGTGTTGATGATGGCTGCTCCACAGGGTTCATGGAGACAATAGGATGGTAGCTGCCTCTGTGTGACATGGCATTTCGGTTTTAGAAAAACGGAGGGAAAAAGAGTTTACTTGTGGAAGCGCAGTTGGACGCCCAATGCCGCCGTAGTAAAGCGGTAGGCATCACTTTGTTCGTGTCTGACGACTGCCTGCGCCGATACAACGCGCCCCAGCGGATAGGCTCCGACGACGCTCCAGCCATACACCGAGCTGTCGTTTTCGCCGCCGGGCGTCATGGTTTGACCATAGAGGCCGTACACACTGCATTCGGCATTATTGTGGCTTCGGTATTGGAGGCCCAATTGTGCGCGGTGTTCGTTTGCGCCGGGTGTGGGTTGGATAAAAAAGTAGGTAGGTTCGATGCGAAAATTCCGGCCTGCCGGCAAATTGATGGATCCATAGCCCATCCACTCTACAGGGCGGGCAGCTCCGAATCCGACGAAACCGCCAGCCTTGAGGCGAACATTGCCAGGCAGGAACCAAACCTGCGCCCCCGAAACGAGATGTTGCAGGCTCCGGTTTTTCAAGCTGCGAACCCCATACTCCAGCTCTGAAATAAAGCGCACATCCCATTGCCTGCTCATGCCGGCCGCAAAGAGCGGTGCGGCGCGTCCGGCGCGGGCAAACTGCAAAATATCGAGGGCTAAAGAATTGTCGTATCTGAACCATAAACGGGCATCGGGTCGCCATTTGAGCGTTGCCTGTACACCGCGCAGCCCGGCTTCATTTTCGCTGTTGTCCAAACGGGTAAAACCAAGCCATAAGTTGGTTTCTAAAAACGGGCGCGTCACATAAGTTTGTCCAATTAATTGTTTGGCCTCTGCCGAAGCCGGCTGTATGTCCAATGCGCGCTGAAAGGAACTGCGGGCTTCTTCGGGCGTGCCGCTGTGCAATTGGGCAAGACCCAAAGCGATGTGCAAATCATAAGCGTTTGGCTCAGCCTCTGTTTGCTGCCCCAGCAATCTGATGGCCTCCTGATAGCTGCCCTGCCAAAACCGGGTCAGCGCCAAGCCTCTGGCGGCCTCCTGATGACCGGGCTGCTGTTGGAGCACCTTGCGAAATGTCTGATTGGCCAACGAAAAATGGCGGCCAAAGGCGGCGGCATAGCCCATGCCGGTACGCGCTGTAGCAGGGTCGGCCCCATACCGGATGGCCTTTTGAAACTCGGTGACCGCTTCGTTTTGCTTTCCCATCCAAGACAAATTGTAGGCGCGCGCCAAAGTAATCTCAGGATTGGCGGGTTGTTCGGCCTGCAAAGTAGCGAGGACACGCTCGGCTTTGGCATGTTGGCCGCTGTGCGACCATCGGATGGCTTCTTCCATGCTTTGTCCCCACAGCAATGTGGATGCCGGCCCAAAAAGGATAAGAAGAAGGATGCTGTGTTTTTTCATGTCGCTTTTTTTTCGGTACAATGTTAGGGGCAAGTCCGAATCTTGCCAAAAAATAGGCACTCAGCGGGGATATGTGCCGCCTCAATCGGGCAGGGGGTCTGCTGGAGGGTTTTGTACCTTATACCAAACGACATAAAAAATGAAGCAACCCTGTGTGGACAATATCAGAAAAGGAAATGAAATTAAGGGTTTTCTAATAGCTCATTTTTCCACCCCAACGCCCTCACCATCCCCCTTGCCGCCTTCTGCGCCGCCCCGCGTTCGCCCAGCCGCAGGCGCAGCTCCCGGTACCCCTCGCGGAGTTGGCGGGTGTGATCGTCGTCCAAGAGGAGGCGGAGTTGTTCGCTGAGGCTGTCGGGGTGGAGTTGGTGTTGAATGAGTTCGCGCACCAAGGGGCGGTCTGCGATGAGGTTGACCAATGAAATGTATTTGACATTGACCAATCGGCGGGCGATGAAAAACGAGATGCTGCTGCCGCGATAGCACACCGTTTGCGGCACGCCGAACAGCGCCGTTTCGAGGGTAGCCGTACCCGATGTGACCAATGCAGCGCGGGCCTGACTGAGCAGGGCGTAGGTTTGGTTGCCCGTCCAATGCACGCCCGATACGCCGGAAGACCGGATGATGTCGTCGTAAAAACTGCGGGGAATGGAGGGCGCTCCGGCTATAACAAACTGATAATCAGGAAAACGGGCGGCGGTTTGGAGCATCACCTCCAACATGCGGGCAATTTCCTGCCGCCGGCTGCCGGGCAGGAGGGCCACAATGGGCCGCTCGTCTAAGCCATTGGCCGCGCGAAAATCGGCAGGCGGCACAAACTCGTCCACCACATCGAGCAGCGGGTGGCCCACGAAGTCCACCTTGTAATCGTATTTTTGGTAAAACTCCTCCTCGAAGGGCAGGATGACGAACATGCGCTCTACCGTAGCCTTGATGCCGTGTACCCGGCTGCTGTGCCAGGCCCACAACTGCGGCGAGATGTAATAAAACACTCTGATGCCCATGCTTTTAGCCCACTTGGCCATGCGGAGATTGAAACCCGGATAGTCTATGAGAATGAGTACATCGGGCTGCCAGGCCAGGATGTCGGCTTTGCAAAACCGGAAATTGGCCATGATGGTGCGCAGGTTTTTCAGCACCTCCCAAAATCCCATAAAAGCCAGATCGCGGTAGTGCTTGACCACCTCGGCGCCGGCTTCGCTCATCAGGTCGCCGCCCCAGGCGCGGATGTCGGCTTCGGGGTCTTCCTGACGCAGGTGGCGAATGAGATGTGCTCCGTGCAGGTCGCCCGAAGCCTCGCCGGCTATGAGGTAGTATCGCATAAAGGGAGAATTTTCCTTCACATCAGCGAGATTACACCTTCCGCCTTCCGGTGGTTGCAACAGGGCGACAGATGTCACCTCGCTACTGTGTCATTCCAAACAGTTGCTCTCAGAAGAGGTTTTTCCAAAAAAGCGCCATCCAGACGCCTACGCAGATGACGGTGGCGATGACCATGCCGCGCATCGTATTGACGAAGAATCGGCGGCGGGCATAGTAATTGAAAATGAACGCATTGAGGCCAATGGCTACCACCGAAAGCGTGCGCTCGCGGAAATGCGGAGACAGTCCGTCGCGGCTCACGATGCCGGTCATTTCCAACTGTTCATAAATGGTGAGCAGCAGCGCATAAGCGACGAAGGGCACCACAAGGCCCAGCAGCAGGCCCAGCCAGAGGGCATTTTTTTGAGGCATGATGATCATATCGAGGCTGCGTTTTCGGTGGTGGAGAGTTGTTCCAGCGGGCGCACGCTGTCCATGGCGCGGTAGTTGGTGAGATCGTGCATGGAGGGCACCACCGAAACGTAGCCGTTTTCGAGCGCCCAAAGGTCGGTATCGGGCAGGAGGTCGTCGTTTTCAAAACGGCCGGTGAGCCAATAGTACTTTTGGCCGCGCGGGTCTTTGGCTTCCACAAATTCCTCCACCCAACGGGCATCGGCCTGCCGGCAAATTTTGATGCCTTTGATTTCGGCGGCGGGGAGTTTGGGTATATTGACATTGAGCAGGCTGCCGAGTTCCATGCCGTTTTCCAAAACGTATTGCATGATCTGGCGAATAAAAGGCTTACCCTGTTCAAAATCAGCATCATAGGAATAGTCGAGCAATGAAAAACCGATGGAAGGAATCCCTTCGAGCGATGCCTCCATCGCTGCCGACAGCGTGCCGGAGTAGATGATGTTGATGGAGGCATTGGAGCCGTGATTGATGCCCGAAACGCAGAGGTCGGGTTCGCGGCCCTCAAGCAACACATTGACGGCCAACTTGACGCAATCCACCGGGGTGCCGGAGCACTCGTAAGCCTCTAAGCCCGGAAAGGCCCGCGAGGGATGCAGGCGGATGGGGTCGTGAATGGTGATGGCGTGCCCCATGCCGGACTGCGGCGAATCGGGGGCCACAATGAGCACGTCGCCTAAGGTTTGGGCGACTTCTACCAAGGCGCGGATGCCGGGAGCCGTCACGCCGTCGTCGTTGGTAATGAGGATGAGTGGTTTTTTCATTGGGAATGCAATTGAGGCGCAAACTTACAAGAACTTGCGGAGGAGGGCAAGTTAAAGATTTGTAAGGCGGAGGGGTGCAGATTGACATTCATTAATTTCATCAAAATCAAGCCATTTTACTTCGATTGTTGTTATATTTATGTCCTTTATTAGAACACAATCATAATAACCATCTAATTATCAACCCAATGGAATCAAGGCTCAGCAATGCTCAGTTAGAGATTTTACAATTGTTCGCGTCTGATTTATCAGAGAATGAAATGAAAATATTGCGACAGATGCTGATTGAATTCAGGTATTGGAGGCTACAAAATGCCATTGAGCCATTAAACATCTCGCCTGACACTCTGGAACAATGGAGCAGGGAACACTCGCGCACGCCTTACTCATCCCAAAATACTAAATCGGATGCTGCATGAGAGTCGTATTGGATACTAACGTTCTACTTGTATCCCTCCCTCGCACTTCTGCCGATCATTTGATTCTTCAGGAATTACTCAATGGAAGATATACCATCTGTGTAACTACGGATATCCTAAACGAATATGCAGAAATATTTCAACGGAAAGCAAACTCCGAAGTAGCCTCGCTCGCACTGGATTTGCTCGATATTTTACCCAATTTAGAACGCATTCATAAGTACTATTTTTGGCGAATGATCAGCGCCGATCCTGACGACAACAAATTCGTGGATTGTGCAATTTCTGCGGGTGCTGACTTCATTGTATCTGATGATAATCATTTCAAAGAAGTGCAAGGCAAGTTCCCTCCTGTGAAGGTTATCAGTAAGCTCGAATTTATGCAATTGCTAAAGCTCAGCGAAGAATAAGTTTTTCTGCGAGATACCCCATCTCACGTTCACCCAGCCTCCTCGCCAAGCTCTTCCTGGATTTCAGCGATGAGTGCTTTGAGGTCGCTTTCCGGGATATTGTTTTATACTACAGCTCATGCAGAAACGCTTCCAAAGTGATGCCTTCTTTTTCTCCTTTTTGAATTTGGCGTACCTCCCGGAAGGCATTTTTGAGTTTGTTTTTTAATGCCAACAGGTCTTGTACGCGCCTGAACTCCTGGACGAAATTTTCCCAGTCATCAACATTGATCTGAACCATCTTCTTGCCTTGTTGGTCAATGACGTAAGCGACTTGAGGACTTGCGGCCATGGCTTTTTATTATAGTTGATGAAGAAGAGGTCAGGAGGTAACTATCCAGAATACGTCCTGATTTTACATTCCAAAGTTACGTTTCGATGCTGGAACAGCCAAACAAAGGCATAAGTTTTGGCGGCGCGAGTGTCGGCAAAAGAAATTATCCGCTGGCGGCAGCCCTCTCAATATTCCGCCGACACTGTTGTTTTTTTCAACTGATTTGCTCTGAAAATCCCGCGACTTGTTTAAACTTACGCCGGGAAATTCCTGTAGAGAGGAATATCACTTATTGAAAACATGCCAACTCGTTACATAAAGCTTTGTTGAACTACTAACCAACCATGCAAAGAGTCATCCTCATCGTTTTAGACAGCGTAGGCATCGGCGAACTACCCGACGCGGCGCTCTACGGAGATCAGGGCAGCAATACGCTGGGCAACATCGCCCGGCTTTTTCCCGACCTGCGCCTGCCCAACCTCACGGCTATGGGCCTCGGCCTCATTGACCCCGACAACCTCCTGCCTACCCACCCCCACCCTATTGCCGCGTACGGCAAGGCCCGCGAACGCTCGGCCGGCAAAGACACCACCACTGGCCATTGGGAAATAACCGGCGCCGTACTCGACAAGCCCTTTCCCGTGTTCGCCGAGGGCTTTCCGGCGGAACTGATACACCGTTTCGAGCAGGCCATCGGCACGCCCGTCATCGGGAATGTGGCGGCTTCCGGCACGGCCATCATTGAGGCATTGGGCGATGAACACGTTCGCAGCCGCCGGCCCATTGTTTACACCTCCGCCGACAGCGTGTTTCAGATTGCCATGCACGAAGCCATCTATCCCATTGATAAACAATACGAAATATGCCGCATAGCCCGTGAAATGCTGAGGGGCGAGTACGAGGTGGGGCGCGTCATCTGCCGTCCGTTTGAGGGCGATTCGGGGCAATACCGGCGCACTTCCCGGCGCAAAGACTTCTCGGTGCTGCCACCCGATACGGTTTTGGATGCCATCGAACGCAGCGGCAAAGAGGTGTATGCAGTGGGCAAAATTGTGGACATTTTTGCCGGCAAGGGCATCAGCAGGTACGTCAAAACGGAGGACAATGCCGCCGGAATGCGCGCCACGCTGGAGGCTTTGGAAAAGGTAGAAAACGGACTGATTTTCACCAATCTGGTGGATTTCGACATGCTCTTCGGGCATCGCCGCGACGTGCCCGGCTATGCCCGCGCATTGATGGAATTCGATGCTTACCTGCCCGAACTGACCTCCAAGCTGCGCGAGGAAGACCTGCTCATCATCACCGCCGACCATGGCAACGACCCCAGTTTCAGCGGCAACGACCACACCCGCGAGTACATCCCGGTCCTCCACTTCGGCGCCCGCATCAGGCCCGGATACAACATCGGTGAACGCGCCTCTTTTGCCGACATTGCCGCCACCATAGCCGAGGCTTTGGAAGTGCCGTTTGTAACGCCCGGACAGAGTTATTTTCAAAATATTTATCAGGCAGATTGAGTGAAGGGGGGACTGGCAGTCCCCCCTTCACTCAAATGCAAAATACTAACCAACCATGAGCCGAATTTTAGCGCCTACCGAATTGGTACTCAACCCCGACGGCAGTTTGTACCACTGCAACCTGCTGCCCGAAAACATTGCCGATACCGTGCTCCTTGTGGGCGCTCCCGACCGCGTGCCCAAGATTTCAGCCTTGTTTGACCGCGTTGACTTTACGACCCAAAAACGCGAGATCGTGACGCATACCGGCATCAAAAACGGGAAGCGCATCACCGTACTTTCCACCGGCATGGGTACCGACAATATTGACATTGTACTCAATGAATTGGACGCCGCCGTGAACGTGGATTTGAAAACCAGAACCATCAAACCGGAACACAAACAACTGAATTTCATTCGCTTGGGCACCTCCGGCTCCTTGCAGCCCGACATTCCGCCCGACAGCTTTCTGGCGGGCACGCATGGGCTGGGCTTCGACGGGCTGCTGCATTATTACCAAAATACCGCCCGTTTTACGCACAATGATTTCATCAACCAACTCGTGGAAGACCTGTACTGGAACCCGCTTTTGCCGCGCCCGTATTTGGTGGAGGCCGACGCGAGTTTGCTCGGTTTGCTGCCCGAAACCGGTTTCTACCGGGGCGTCACGGCGACGGCCACAGGGTTTTACGGTCCGCAGGGGCGGGTACTGCGATTACCGGTAACGGATGCGGAGATGAATGAAAAGCTCTCGGCATTCAGGCACAAGGAACTGAGAATCACCAATTTTGAAATGGAAACCTCGGCACTGTACGGTTTGTCGGCCTTGCTGGGGCATCGGGCGCTCACGGTCAATTGCATCATTGCCAACCGGTTCACCTTGCAATTCAGTAAAGACTATCAAAAGGCCGTCATCGAGATGGTGGGCCGGGTGCTGGAGGTATTGTGAAGAAAAAAGTAGTACTTTTGCCCAAAACGCAAGTTAAATAACACTGTCCTAATGACAAAAAACCATAAAAAACCAGCCGCCGAGGCCACTGCGCACCCACACATTGAGCGCAATCCCGGCGTACCCTTCGACGCCGCCTGGTTCGAGGCGCTCCGCGTAAACAGGAGCGCAGTAGAGCGACGTGCCGCCGGCCTCTCCGGCCGCCGCACCGTGAAAAAAGAATGGCAGGCCGCCTGGCTCCTCAAAGCCATCACCTGCATGGACCTCACCACGCTGGCCGGCGACGATACCGAAGGCAATGTGCTGCGGCTGTGCGCCAAGGCCAAAGCGCCCGTGCGCCAAGACCTGCTCGAAGCCCTCGGCATGGGCGGCGAAGGCCTCCAAACCGGCGCTGTGTGCGTGTATCACAACCTCATTCCGTATGCCAAAGCGGCCCTCGACGGCAGCGGCATTCCCATAGCGGCCGTTTCCACGGGATTCCCGGCGGGCAAAATCACCCTCGAAGACAAGCTCACCGAAATCGAAAAATCGGTAGCTGCCGGCGCCACCGAGATAGACATCGTCATCAGCCGCGATCTGGTTTTGCAGGGCAAATGGAGGGAACTCTACGACGAGGTGGCCGCCTGTCGAAAAGCCTGCGGCGAAGCCCACCTGAAAACCATCCTCGCTACCGGCGAAATTCCTACCTACACCCTCGTGGCCAAAGCAAGCATGGTGAGCATGATGGCCGGTTCGGATTTTATCAAAACCAGCACCGGTAAAGAGAGCGTCAATGCCACGCTGCCCGTCAGTTTGGTGATGATTCGCATGATCCGCGACTACCACGAGCGCACGGGTTTTAAGGTGGGATTCAAACCCGCCGGCGGCATTCAAAAAGCCAAACAGGCCTTGGACTGGCTCATCCTGATGAAAGAAGAACTCGGCAATGAATGGCTCCGCCCGGAACTCTTCCGATTCGGCGCCAGCAGCCTCCTGGGCGACATCGAACGCCAATTGGAACACCACGTCACCGGGCGTTACTCCGCCGCATTCCGTCACCCAATGGCTTAGTAAATCCAAGCTTGCGGCTTGCAGCTAACGGTTTGCAGCCTGACACTAAGAGCTTGAAGCAAAAAAGAAACCTATGAAAATCAAAGAAATATTCGACAGCATGGCTTACGGACCCGCCCCCGAAAGTGCCGCCGAGGCCAACGCTTTTCTGGATGCCCGCAACAGGCGTTTCGGATTGTTCATCAACGGCGAATGGCGCGAACCTTCCAACGGGGCTTATTTTGAAAGTACCAATCCGGCCAACCGGCAACTCCTGGCACATCTGGCGGAAGCCGGCGAACAGGACGTAAACGCCGCCGTAGAAGCCGCCCAAAAGGCACAACCCGCTTGGGCAGCCCTCAGCGGACACCAACGCGGCAGGTACCTCTACGCCATTGCCCGGCAAATACAAAAGCACTCGCGCCTCTTTGCCGTGCTGGAATCTATGGACAACGGCAAGCCCATTCGCGAAACCCGCGACATTGACATTCCATTGGTAGCCAGGCATTTCTACCACCATGCCGGCTGGGCGCAACTGATGCGCACCGAACTGCGCGACTACCAGCCCATCGGCGTCATCGGGCAGATCATTCCCTGGAATTTCCCGCTGCTCATGCTGGCCTGGAAAATAGCGCCCGCATTGGCTATGGGCAACACGGTTGTACTCAAACCTGCCGAATTTACGTCTTTGACCTCGCTGCTCTTTGCCGAAATTTGTTCCGACATCGGGCTGCCGGCGGGCGTGGTCAACGTCATCACCGGAGCGGGAGCTACCGGCGCGGCATTGGTAAAACATGAAAGCGTGCAAAAAATCGCCTTTACAGGTTCTACCGAGGTGGGCAAAATCATTCGCAAGGCAACGGCAGGCAGCGGCAAAAAACTCTCGTTGGAACTGGGTGGAAAGTCGCCCTTCATCGTTTTCGACGACGCCGATTTGGACAGCGCCGTAGAGGGTTTGGTGGATGCCATCTGGTTCAATCAGGGACAGGTGTGCTGCGCCGGTTCGCGCTTGTTGGTGCAGGAAAGCGTGGCCGAAACCATGTATGCCAAGATCAAGGCCCGCATGGAAAATCTCATCGTGGGCAATCCCTTGGACAAGTGTATAGACATCGGCGCGGTGGTGGACAAAGTGCAGTTGGAAACCATCACCGGATTGGTGGAGCAGGGCGTGGCCGAGGGCAACCAGATTTGGCAAAGCACGCAGGCCTGCCCCTCGGAGGGCTACTTCTTCCCGCCGACGATGTTTACCAATGTGTCGCCGGCCGCCAAAATTGCACAGGAAGAAATCTTCGGGCCGGTACTCGTGGCCATGAGTTTCAGAAGCCATAAAGAAGCGGTGGCTTTGGCCAACAACACCCGCTATGGCCTCGCTGCCAGCATTTGGACCGAAAACATCAATCTCGCCTTGGACATCGCGCCGCAAATCAAAGCCGGCTCGGTGTGGATCAACTGCACCAACATGTTCGATGCGGCGTCGGGCTTCGGCGGCTACCGCGAGTCGGGCTTCGGCAGAGAGGGCGGCAAAGAGGGTTTGTACGAATATGTGAAGCCCAAACACGAGGCTCAACTGAGCGATCAGCCCGTATTGCCGGCCATTGCCAAAGAAAAAAAGGCAGCAGGCCCGGCGCTTCCCGGCATTGACCGCACCGCCAAAATGTACATCGGCGGCAAGCAGGCCCGCCCCGACGGCGGCTACAGCCAACGCATCCTCGACCGCAGCGGCGCTTACATCGGCGAAGTGTCGGCGGGCAATCGCAAAGACATCCGCAACGCTGTGGAGGCCGCCCATGCAGTCAGTTCCTGGGCCGGTATGACCGGACACGCCCGCGCACAGGTCTTGTATTACATCGCAGAGAATCTATCGGCCCGCAAGGAGGAGTTCGCCCGCCGATTGGCGCAGATGCTTCAGCACAGCATGGCCGAGGCGCTGGCTGAGGTGGAGCAATCCATCGAGCGCATTTATACTTACGCCGCCTGGGCCGACAAATACGACGGGCAGGCGCACTCCACCATACAGCGCAACGTGACGCTGGCCATGCCCGAAGCGCTTGGCGTGATGGCCATTGTGTGCCCCGATGAGGCGCCGCTGCTGGGCTTTGTCTCCACCGTGCTGCCCGCCATAGCGATGGGCAACAGCGTGGTGGTGATTCCGTCGGAGACTGCGCCCTTGTCTGCCACCGATTTTTATCAGATTTTAGATACCTCCGACGTTCCCGGCGGCACGGTCAACATCGTCACCGGCAACAAAGACGAACTGGCCGCCGAATTGGCCAAGCATTACAACGTGGACGGCATCTGGTACTTTGGCAGCAAAGAGGGTAGTCGCAAGGTAGAGGAGCTTTCTACCGACAGTATGAAGCGCAGTTGGGTGAGCTACGGCAAATTCAGAAACTGGGCCGATCCCGCGCAGGGCGAGGGCGAGGTGTTTTTGCGGCAGGCTACGCAGGTGAAGAATATTTGGATTCCGTATGGGGCTTAGGCGGTCTTCGGTAGGCGGTAGGCGGTAGGCGGTGCGAAGCGTAGAGCGTTCAGCCAGCAGCTTGAGGCCAGTAGCCGTTCCCGCCCGCTTGCACCCTTCGCCATTTATAATTCATCATTCAGACATTCATCATTCATACCACCATCATGGCAAGTTTACATTTAGAAGCAGAAATAGGCGAGATAGCAGAAACGGTACTGATGCCCGGCGATCCGCTGCGAGCCAAGCATGTGGCAGAGACATTGCTCACCGACGCTGTGTGTTACAACCGGGTGCGCGGCATGTTTGGGTTCACGGGGTATTATGAGGGCAAGCGCGTTTCCATTCAAGGCTCCGGCATGGGGATGGGCAGCGCCGGCATTTACGTCAACGAACTCATTACCACTTATCAGGTTAAAAAAATCATCCGGGTAGGAACCTGCGGCGCCATACAGCGCGATCTCGACTTGGGGCGGGTGGTCATTGCAATGAGTGCATCGGGCGACAGCGACGCCAATTCTCACCATTTCAAAGGGATGCACTACGCCGCTACCGCCGATTTTGATCTGCTGTACGCCGCCGTGGAAGCCGCCAAAAAACTCGGTATTCCTACCGTGCAGGGGCCGATTTTCAGCACCAATACGTTTTACGACACCGAATCGAACCGCTGGGATGTGTGGGAACGCCACGGGATTTTGGGCGTGGAAATGGAGTCGCAAATCCTGTTCACGCTCGCCAAGCGATTCAATGTCAAGGCATTGTCCATTCTCACCGTCAGCGATAACATCCTCACGGGAGCGGCATCCGGCCAGAAAGAACGAGAGCAGTCGTACAACGATATGATGCGCATCGCATTGGAAATAGCCTGAGCATTTCACACACCTTTTCATTCGCAGAAAACATGAAGCAGAACAGCATACAAATTGACTATATCGAGTACGAATCATTGGACGCCATGCCCGCCGACGATGTGGCGCTCATTGAAAAAGCCATTGAGATAGCGCAAAAATCATACTCGCCTTATTCCAAATTCCCGGTAGGCGCTGCCGTCCGGTTGGACAATGGCGAGATGTACGCCGGCAACAATCAGGAAAACGTGGCTTACCCGTCGGGGACCTGTGCCGAGCGCACTGTTTTGAACTATGTGAACGCCAATTTCCCCGACCACAACATCGAGGCCATCGCCATCACATCTCTGAAATCTAATTCCTCCATTCCCATCACGCCCTGCGGATTTTGTCGCCAGGTCATTATGGAAATGGAGTACAGCCAACAACAGAAAATCCGCATCATCCTGCACAAAATCGGAGGGCCGACGTATGTCTTCCAATCGGCGCCGGCACTGCTGCCGCTGGCTTTTATCGGCGAGATGTTGCAGTGACAGGGCTTAGTGAAGGGGTGACCATCGTGGCATTCTGCAAGCCAAGTCGCCCCTTCACTATTCTTGATGCAACCTTTTGCAACCAAATGCCTACTTTTGCTCGGCAACAATTTTTTTCACCCGAATATCATACTAACAATGCAGTCAATTTCCAAAACGCTCATGCTCGCCGGCATCTTCCTGCTGGCCTCCTTCTCCCTTCATGCTCAAGACGACGGGCCACCTGCGGGCGGTCCTCCTGCTGCTGCCAAGCCTGCCGCCGGCAAGGGCAACAAACCCAAGCCTTACGCAGAATTGATCACCGACAAGGCCGTGACCAAAAGCGGCATGTTCAAGGTGCATTTCTTAGACGACAAGTACTACTTTGAAATTCCCAACGAGATGCTGGGCCGCGAAATCCTGGTAGTCAACCACATAGCCAAAGCTCCTGCCGATATGCGCAGTGGTTTTTTCGGTTATGCCGGCGATCAGATAGGCCAAAATGTCATCCGTTTTGACAAAGGTCCCAATGATAAAATTTTCCTGCGCAAGCTCTCCTTTTCGGAATACACGCCCGATTCCACCTCCTCCATGTTCGCGGCTGTGAACAACTCGAACATCCAGCCCATTG
The DNA here is from genome assembly GCA_002344975.1 of Saprospiraceae bacterium UBA2329. Taxonomy (GTDB): domain Bacteria; phylum Bacteroidota; class Bacteroidia; order Chitinophagales; family Saprospiraceae; genus UBA2329. Next base: position 23,077 of record DDUV01000031.1, read on the forward strand.
CCGAGGCATTCGACGTGAAGGCGTACGCTCCGGAGAGCAAAGGCAGCGTCATTGACGTGACGGACTTCATCGGCGGCGACAACGACATTCTCTTCTTTCGCTCGGCGGCCAAGCGCGTCAGTCAGATCGGCAACCTTCAAAAAGAAAAGTCTTACATCGTGGATGTGAATGCTTTTCCTATGAATTTGGTCATCAACACCGTCAAAACCCACGCCCGCACCAGCTCTTCCACTCCCGGCGGGCCTCCTACTCCGGGCAGTTCCACCGAAACTTTCACCATGGAAATGAGCAACTCGCTCGTACTCTTGCCCGAAAAGCCCATGCAGCCGCGCTACTACGACCCGCGCATCGGGTACTTCGCTGTGGGTTATACCGATTTCGACCTCAATCCGCAAGGCATAGAGGCCGTTCGCATGATCAAACGCTGGCGCTTGGAACCCAAGGATGAAGACATGGAAAAGTACAAGCGGGGCGAATTGGTGGAGCCGAAAAAGCCCATCGTGTTTTACATTGACCCCACCACGCCTGAAAAATGGGTTCCCTATTTGATGCAGGGCGTTGACGACTGGAAAACGGCATACGAAAAAGCCGGCTTCAAAAACGCCATCATGGCCAAACGCGCCCCCACGCCCGAAGAAGACCCTGAATGGAGCCTACTTGATGCACGGTATTCGGCCATTATTTACAAGCCTTCTACCATTCCCAACGCATCCGGCCCATCTACTGCCGACCCTCGCAGCGGCGAAATCGTGGAAAGCCGCATCAACTGGTATCACAACGTCATGCTCCTGCTGCGCAACTGGTACTTCGTGCAGTGTGCTCCGCTCGATCCCGGCGCTCAGATGATGACGTTTGACGACGAACTCATGGGGCAACTCATCCGCTTCGTTTCCTCGCATGAGGTGGGACACACGCTCGGCCTGCGCCACAATCACGGCTCCAGTTCTACGGTGCCGGTGGACAGCCTCCGCAGCAAAGCCTGGGTAGAAGCCAACGGCCACACGCCCTCCATCATGGACTACGCCCGGTTCAACTATGTGGCACAGCCCGAAGACAATGTGGGCCGCGTAGGTCTCTTCCCGCGCATCGGCGACTACGACGACTGGGCCATAGAGTGGGGCTACCGCTTGTTCCCGGAGTTCAGCAGCGCCGACGCCGAAAGAGGCCATCTCAACAAATGGACCATCGAAAAACTCAAGAACAAGCGCCTGTGGTTCGGCACAGAAAGCAATCCCGACGACCCGCGTTCACAAGCCGAACAAGTGGGCGACGATGCCATGAAAGCCAGTGAATACGGCATCAAAAACCTCAAGCGCATCGTTCCCAACCTGATGACCTGGACCAAAGAACCGAACGAATCTTATGGCAACCTGAAAATCATGTACGATCAGGTCACCGGGCAGTTCAACCGCTACAACAACCACGTTGCCAAGTATGTGGGCGGCATTATGGAAACGCCCAAAATGGTGGAGGAAAGCGGTCCGGTGTATGAGTTGGTCAGCAAAGCCGAGCAGCGCAGAGCCGTGGACTACCTCAATCGCAACCTCTTTGCCACCCCCACCTGGCTGTTGGACAAAAACATCCTCAACAAAACCGGAGACAAAGCGCTCAGCGTCACCGCCGGCCTCCAAAATGGCGTGCTGCAACGCCTCCTCAGCGCCCGTACCCTCGGCAAACTCGTGGACGCCGAAGCAGAAGCCGGCTCGAACGCCTACCGCATCAACGACCTGCTGAACGACCTGCGCAACGGCATCTGGTCGGAAGTGCCGCTCAATCAACCCATCAGCGTGTATCGCCGACAGTTGCAAAAAACGTATGTGGAGGCGCTCAATGCCGTCCTCAACCCGGCGCCGCCTGCCGCTGCTTCCGCTTCAGGATTCACCTTCAGTTTTGGCCCGCCGGTGGACACCGACAAAACCGACGTGAAGGCTGCCGTGAGGGCGCACATCGTGAACCTGCGCACGCAAGTCCTTACCGCAGCGGGTACCGCCACCGATGCCATGACCAAAGCCCACCTCCGCGAAATGGCGGCTCGTATGGACAAGGCGCTGGATCCGAAGGCTTGATCTGATTCTGCCTGAACAAAAAAAGCCCGATGGAGATATCTTGGCTCCATCGGGCTTTTTGTTTCGCTTCCAACAGCTATCCGAGCAGACAAAAATCATTGCATATTTACAGCATAGCGGATACATTGCCTGCAAAAAAGTCATGGGAAGATTTGATCGTTTTTGCCAAAGCTGCGGTATGCCCATGGAAATGGATACAGCCGGCGGCGGCACCAATGCAGATGGCACACTCAATGTCAGATACTGTAGCAATTGCTACCAGAACGGAGCATTTGTAGATAAATTTACCAGCGTAGAGCACATGATCTCCTATGTTCGCAACGAACTGAAAAGACAGGGATACGGATGGTTCAAGCGCTGGTTTTACACCTCGCATCTGAGGCAATTGGATCGTTGGAAAACGACATAAAAAAACCCGGGGCGCCGATGCGTGCCCCGGGTTTTCCTCTCGATTCAGGAGAGATTAGTTGTTGCTTTTGAACATATTGTTCTGGCCTTCCGGTACGGCGGGAGCTTCAGCAGGCTTCGGCTTCACGGTGCCGGTGATGTTGACGATCACGTCGGCAGGTTCGGCGTTGGTTGTTACCGTGATGGACTTGCTGATGGCGCCGGGGCGGTCGGTAGCATAGCGAACTTTGAGTTCGGCAGAAGCGCCCGGAGCAATCGGTTCTTTCGGCCAATCAGGAACGGTGCAACCGCAAGAGCTGCGAGCGCTCTTGATGACCAAAGGCTCGTTGCCTACGTTGGTAAATTTGAAAGTACGGAACGGATCAGAGTTGTATTCTACCGTACCATAATCAACGGTGTACTTTTCAAATTTGATGGCCGGTCCGCTTACAGGAGCAGCTTTTTGAGCGGTGGGTGCATTCTGAGCCACAGCAACAGCCGCTACGGCAAACACGAAAACGAGAACAGAAAGTAATTTTTTCATCAGTTTTGATTTTTTTATGGTTTCAAAATCTAAATGCAAAATTAAGCCAAAAATTGCACCGTAGCATCCTGGCTACCCGGTATGGCAGGTTAACGTTTGGTTAATCCAAATTTACAATTGGCTACACTCTGTTTAAAAAATTGACTTTCAATTACTTACGAACAATGTATTTCAAAAGAAGAAGCCCCGACGCGGAATACAAGCGACTTCAAAGGCAGTAATACAGCTTGAGCCGAAAAGCCGATGCACTGTGAAAGGTTCAGAAACGTATTGGCTCGTTTCTCAATCTTATTTCGTAATTTCGCCCCCGATTTGTGTAGTCTTTGAAATTATATTCTTAAAACCATCCTGCAATTTGGATGTTTTAAGTATTATCCATTGAATAAAGCCGAAATTATGACTGAAAATTTCCTAACCGAAACGGCTTCTCCAACCGAAATTTTTAATTACCTCTCCCTCTCTAAAGAGGATGTGCTGCGCGATTTCGAGTTGTGCTGCATCAGCAGAGAGGCCAGTTTGCTGGGCCGGAAAGAAGTTCTGAGCGGCAAAGCCAAATTCGGCATCCTCGGCGACGGGAAGGAAGTACCACAAATCGCATTGGCCAAAGCCTTCCAAAAAGGAGATTTCAGAGCCGGCTACTACCGCGATCAGACCCTCATGTTTGCCCTCGGCGTTTCTACCGTGGAAGACTTTTTTGCACAAATCTATGCCGACCCCGACAACGACCCCTTCTCCGGCGGCCGCCAAATGAACAACCACTTCGCCACGCCCATCGTGGATAAAAATACGGGCGAATGGACCCGCCACACAGAACGCATTAACATTTCGGCGGGCATTTCTTCCACCGGCGGCCAAATGGCCAGAGCGCTCGGCCTGGCTTTAGCTTCCAAAAAATACCGCGAATCGGATGCCCTCCGCAGCGGCACAGGTTTTTCCAATGAGGGCAACGAGGTTTGTTTTTGCACCATCGGCGATGCAAGTACCTCCGAGGGCGTCTTTTGGGAAACCATGAACGCAGCAGGCGTGATGCAGGTGCCATTGGCTGTTTTTGTCTGGGACGACGGCTATGGAATCTCCGTACCCGTTGATTTTCAAACAACTAAAGGCAATATTTCCGAAGTACTCGAAGGATTTCGGTACAGCTCCGAGAAACAACAAGGCTTCGATATTTACACCGTCAAGGGCTGGGACTATCCCGCTATGGTAAGCCAGTTTCAGAGGGCCGTTGCCAGAATGCGCGAAACACATATACCCGCGCTGTTCCACGTTCAGGAACTAACCCAGCCGCAGGGGCACTCCACTTCCGGCTCGCACGAACGCTACAAAACCCCCGACCGCCTGCAATGGGAACGCGAACACGATTGTATCCTGAAAATGGAACACTGGATGATTGAATCCGGCATTGCCGGCATCGAAGAGTGTGCGGCCATCCGTACCAAAGCCAGAAAATACGCGCAGGAATGTCGTCGCCGCGCCTGGAGCGCCTATATGGACCCCGTGGAGGTCAAGCGCCGCGAACTCGCCCTTTTGTACAATCAGTTTCCGCAAGAGCAGGCGCACGGCATTTTGGAGGAACTGCGCGGCATTGTCAACCCCTCGCTTTCTGAATTATTGCAAAACGCCCGCCGGCTCCTGTACGCTACCATCGGCGAGCCATCTGAAGTACGCGCGCAACTGCAAGATTGGATCAAAGCGCAGGAAAGCCTCGGCGACGCCCGCTACCACACGCAGTTGTACAGCCATACGCCCTACTCGGCCCTCAAAGTGCCGGTGGTGCCGCCTGTTTTTTCAGAGCAATCGCATGTCCTCAACGGATTTGAAATTCTCAACAATTACTTCGATCTCACTTTCGCTTCCAATCCGGCGGCCTTTGCATTTGGCGAGGACGTAGGGCAGATCGGCGACGTAAATCAGGGCTTTGCCGGCCTGCAAAAGAAGTACGGAGAGCAGAGAATTTTCGATACCGGCATCCGCGAATGGACCATTGTGGGGCAGGCGCTGGGCATGGCCATAAGAGGTCTGCGCCCCATTGCCGAAATTCAGTATTTAGACTACCTCATATATGGACTGGCCCCCCTCACCGATGACGTAGCCACCCTGCGCTACCGCTCCAATGGTCAGCAGCAGGCGCCGCTCATCATCCGCTCCAGGGGCCACCGCTTGGAGGGTATATGGCACTCCGGCTCTCCGATGAGTATGATTATCAACTCATTGAGAGGCATGTACGTCATTGTGCCGCGCAACATGACCCAGGCCGCCGGTTTTTACAATACGATGCTCCAGTCCGACGATCCGGCCATCATCATCGAATGCCTCAACGGCTACCGGCTCAAAGAACGCCAACCCGACAACTTGACCACGTTCACCGTGCCGCTCGGCGTGCCGGAAGTCTTACAGGAAGGCGCCGACATCACCCTCGTCACTTATGGTTCTTGTGTGCGCATTGCGCAGGCTGCCATTTCCATGCTCGAACAGCAGGGCATTTCGGTAGAACTCATTGACGTTCAGACGCTGCTGCCTTTCGATCTCGAACACCGCATTGTGGAGTCGCTCAAAAAAACCAACCGCATTCTCTTCCTCGACGAAGATGTTCCGGGGGGCGCCTCTGCCTACATGATGCAGCAAGTGCTCGAAGTGCAGGGCGGATATCGCTACCTGGATTCTGCGCCCGCTACTTTGGCGGCACACGCCCATCGCCCGCCTTATGGCACCGACGGCGATTACTTCTCCAAACCCAATCCGGAGGATGTTTTTGAAACCATTTTCCGCATGATGCACGAGGCGGAACCGGGACGATTCAGAGGGGCTTTGTAGCGAGGCACACTTGTACTTAGTCCCCGTGACCAAAAATCGTTGCTATGTGCTATCTTTGCGCATAAAAAACGTACTATGGCCATCAGAATGGAAAAAGACCCGGTGCAAGGCCCGGGCCGGCCCGACAGAGGCAACAACAATTCCGGCAGCGGCGCAGCAGGTATGCTCATCAAGGCATTGCCCTTGCTCCTTATTTTTATAGCCAAACGCCCAAAACTGCTCATACCGGTACTGCTCATCGGCGCGGTGTGGTACTTTTTCCTCGGCGGCAGCGAGATGCTCTCCGGTGGCGCAGGCGGCTCCGATTCCTACTCTTTCGGCGCCACTCTCAGCGAAGAAGAATACTACAAAGCCGAGGTGTTTGAACCTTTGGTTTTGGGTCAGGGCAACAAACTGCCCCTCTCCGTTTCCTTAGCTAAATATGCTCCCCGTCGGATGCAACAAGGTCGGCAGGGTTCCTGCATCGGATGGGCCAGCGCTTATGGCGCCCGCACCATTTTGCAGGCACAGGCCACCGGACAAGACCCTAACTCGCTGGCATTCAGTCCGGCATACCTTTATAATCAGATTGCCCTCGAAGGCTGTCAGGGCGCCTACATGCAGGACGCCATGCAGGCCATGGTCCAAAATGGGGCGCTGCCTTTCCGGCAATTTCCCTACGATGAACGCACCTGCGCCTCCGAACCCCGCAGCAATCAGATTCAGGCGGGCCAACAGTATCGCATCAGAGGTTACAACCGCCTCACTTATGGCGAACGCGACTATCGCCCCGATATACAGGGCATCAAACAGCACCTGGCGCAGGGCGCGCCCGTCGTCATCGGCATGATGGTGGGCGGCACTTTTATGAGCCGTATGCTGGGCCAGAAAGTCTGGTATCCATCCTCAGCCGACTACTCCATGCAGGGGTACAGCGGCCATGCCATGTGCGTGATCGGCTACGACGACAACCTCGAAGGCGGCGCTTTTCAGATTATGAACAGTTGGGGCGAAGAATGGGGCGACCGCGGCATTGCCTGGGTGCGCTACCGCGATTTTGAACGCTTCACCAAAGAAGCCTACGGCCTGCACCCGATGGGCAAGGCCGGCCAAACCACCGACGACGCGCGCATGGCCGTAGAGTTCGGCCTGTTGGACATGGCCACTCAGAAAACCATTCCGCTGAAACAACGCGAAGACATCATCTTCCAGTCCGCATCGCCTATCCGCAAGGGGGACAAATTTAAAGTCCTCATTGCCAATACAGTAGAGTGCTATGTGTATGTACTGGCCGAAGAAGCCGACGGCTCCAGTTCTGTGCTGTTTCCCTACACCGACAAGCACTCGCCCTACTGCGGCATCACCGGCACGCGCCTCTTCCCCAAAGATTACTCCATGACCGCCGACGCGGTGGGCAACAAAGACCGCATCGCCATTGTGGTTAGCAAGCAGCAGCTCGATTTCAAAAAGCTCAATGCCGCCATCAACAGCAGCCGCCAACGCAGCTACGCCGAAAAGCTCAAGGAAGTGCTGGGCAACCAACGCATCACCAACATCGGTTTTCAGGCCGGCGCTACCGTCGCTTTCGAGGCGCAAACACAGGGCAAAAACGCGGTGGGCATGGTGGTGGAGTTGGATAAGCGGTAGGGGGCGAACTGAGGGGTTGTAATCTGGGGAAGTTTTTAAAGAAAAATGCGAAAGGCGGATGAGTCTCCCCCACCCGCCTTTCGCGTCAGATTAAAAGAAACTCTACTTTACCTTTCAATCACAATCTTCCCTCCTTTACCCCAGGAAATACCTGTGTGCTCCTCGTAGATGTCGCGGTATTTATCGGCCATGCCGGAGGGTACTTTTTTGCCGTTCACTTTCATGGCATTGGCCGTGAGTTCCAGCTTGTAGCCGCCCGGCTCGGAGATCAGGCCGTCGTTCATCAATTCCCGCTCAAAAACGCTGCGGATGGTGCCCTTGCCGCCGCCCAAAAGCCGAATGACTTCGCCGCCGGCCTCCCTCAATTCGCGCCATTCCGGTTTGGACGGGTCTATTCTGAACTCAAAACTGCGCTCCATTTCTTGCGCATTTTTGTCCATCTCATGCGCCTGGCGTTCCATATCACGGGCCTGGCGTTCCATGTTGCGCTCCAATACCCTCATCTGAATTTCCTGCCGTTCCATGCTGCGGCCGTCCATTTCAATTTTGGGCCTCAGCATCTCTTTGCCGTCAGGGCTGAAGATGACGATGGTATCGTTTCCTTCAATGATGGTCATTTCTGGCTGGGTGATGCGAGTGCGGGTGATTTTTTTCTCCCCGTTTCCTTCCTCGGTGCTGATGATGGTTTTGCCGTCGTCGCCTACTGTGACGGTCACATTTTTTTGTCTTTCCACCATCTTGCCTGGTCCATTCCCGTCCATTTCAATGGTAATGGATTTTTGTTTCATGCCGGGAACGGGCGGTGCGGGCGGCGGCGGCGGCGTCATGCCGGGTGCAGGCGGTGGAGGAGGGGGCGGTGGTGTTTCGCTCATTTTTTTCTCTACCATGCCCTCGTATTTGGCGAGTTCAGACTGCGGGATTTCGCGGTCGTTGAGGCGCAGATAGACGAGTTTGCGGTCTTCGATGCGGGCCTCCATTTTTTCGCCGTTCTCTACGGTTTTGATGGTGATTTTGCCGGCAGGCAGGCTGTCAATGGCAAAAACGGCGGGCAGTTCGAGCGACTCGGAGGGAGCTGCCATGCTCGTGGTACGGACCGTGAAAGCCAGTACGGCGGCCAGTAGCAGGCCGGTGACGGTGATTTTTTCCATAATGTCGGATGTTGGTTGAATGGTTGGTTGAAGAATGCGTTGAATACGGAGCAGCAGCGCTCCTTTTTTTCTGAACAGGGCCATAGCGAGGCGCGGCCCCGGGCGGTTCAATTCCTGTATTTGTACCAATGCTTTGGCATATATCAACGAACTGCCGCAAACCTGCACGGCGAGGTCATCGCAACTGTGTTCGCGCTCGCGGCGGATGATGGCCGAGATGTACCACACCGCCGGGTTGAAATAAAACACCGATTCGATGATGTTTTGCAGCAGGTTCAGCAGGTAGTCGTGGCGGCGGATGTGGGCCAGCTCGTGCGCCAGAATGGCTTCTACCGCCTGTGGCGTGAGTTGGTTGGCCATGCCCAGAGGTAGTAAAATGACGGGCTTGAGCCAGCCGATGGTAGCGGGAATTTGCAACAGCGCGGTTTCAAGTACTTTTACTTTACGGCGCAATCCGAGATGAGCAGCAATGTGCAACGCCCACTGCTGAACGGCCTCCGAAGCGGGCTTTGCATGGCGCAATCTGAGGTTTTGGGCGTACAGCCAGCCGGCGCTGAGTCGTGTCAGAAAAAAAGCCAGCCCCAGCCCCCACAAGCCTACCATCTGGTGAAGGTGGGCATCAATCCAAAAAGAAAAACGCTCCCAAACGTCGGGTGCAGCCATCTCCGCTATTGCTGCCGGAACGGGGGCTTCATTTGCCAATACCTGAGCAATGCCCTCTGTTTCAGGAGTATAATACCACCCGAATGTGACGATACCCGCCAGCAGCACCAATGCCAGCGCCGCGTAGGCCAGGGCGTATCGGCGGCGGGCGCTGTACGCGGGTCGGGACTTGAGCGCGAGCCAGAGCGTAAAGGCTATCGCCGGCGCTTGCCACAGAGAGTGCAGCATCGTCCAGCCGGTAGCATATATGACGTTGTCCGACAAGAAGTTGAGTGTCATTTCCATTGCGCCTGTTTTATTGTGGTGGCTGTTGTTTTTGTTCCATCTGTTCTATCAGAGCCTTGATTTGGTCCAACTCATCACTGCCTGCCTGATGTTGCCCCAAGGCCTGCATGACCAAGCTCATGGCCGAGCCTCGGAACGCCGTGTCCACAAAGCGACGGAGCAGTTGTTGTTGCACATCGGTTTCGGCAATAGCAGCTTCGTAGATGTGAGAACGAGCATCGGTATTGCGGCGCACCAAGCCTTTTTCAGACATGATCTGCATGAGTTTCAAGGTGGTGGTATAGCCCGTGTCGCGGTCGTCGCTCAGGTATTCATGTACCTGTCGTACCGAACTGGGGCCGCTTTGCCACAGCACTTGCAGGATGGCCAACTCTGCGTCGGTAGGCTTGGGATGGTCTTTACTCATATCGTTCCTTAGTCGTGGGGCAAAAATAAAGTGTTCATTTTTTTTAGGCCAAAGGATTAGATAAGACACTT
>DDUV01000015.1:0-10138 GCA_002344975.1 Saprospiraceae bacterium UBA2329
TCGGATTCCTGATTTCGGATTTCTGATTTCGGATTTCGGATTTCGGATTTCGGATTTCGGATGTCGGATTCCTGATTTCGGATTTCCGATTCCTGATTTCGGATTTCCGATTCCTGATTTCGGATTCCTGATTTCGGATTTCGGATTTCCGATTTCGGTTTCATCCGCCGAACCACGCCTGTGGGGTGGGAAGGCGGGGTGGGGACGGCTGCCGGCTACAAGCTGCAAGCCGCGCTGAGTACCGCCTACCCCGCGCCACAGCGCGGCTACCGCCCACTGCCTACCGCCTACCGAAGACCAGTACTCGCCCGTTGCGTGAGGGGGCCGAAGGTAGTGACCTTAGGAGCGACTGAGGCGCCCGACGGCGCATTGGTTTCTACCGGAGCGCCGGCACGCCCCAAAAAAACATCAGCCGAAAATGCCGGAAGACAGGTACCTGTCGCCGCGGTCGCAGATGATGCAGACGATGAGGCCGCTGTCCAATTCCTGGGCCAGCCGGGCTGCAGCGGCTACTGCTCCGCCGCTGCTCATGCCGCCGAAAATGGCTTCTTCCTGAGCTAAGCGGCGCATGGTGTGGGTGGCTTCTTCCTGTGTGACGTCTATGATGCGATCTACGCGCGCCGGCTCGTAAATGGCGGGCATGTATTCGGGCGACCAGCGGCGGATGCCGGGGATATTAGAGCCTTCAACAGGTTGAACGCCAACGATTTGAACGCTCGGATTTTGCTCTTTGAGGTAGCGCGAGGTGCCCATGATGGTGCCGGTGGTGCCCATAGAGCTGACGAAATGCGTGACGGCGCCCTGTGTGTCGCGCCAGATTTCGGGGCCGGTGCTGCGGTAGTGCATGCCCCAGTTGTCGGGATTGGCAAACTGGTTGAGCATGAAGTAGCGGCCTGTGCCGGCCAATTCTTCGGCGTACTCGCGGGAGAACTCGATGGAGCGGGCGGCGGGCGTGAGGATGACTTCGGCTCCGAAAGCCTGCATGGTTTGCACGCGTTCCCGGGTGGAGTTGTCGGGCATGACGAGGGTGATGTCGAGGTCGAACAGGCGGGCGATCATGGCGAGTGCGATGCCGGTGTTGCCGCTGGTGGCTTCCACGAGTTTCATGCCGGGGCGGATGTCGCCGCGGTCGAGCGCGCCTTTGATCATGCCATAAGCTGCGCGGTCTTTGACGCTGCCGCCGGGGTTGTGCCCTTCGAGTTTGGCAAAGACCTGCACGCCGGGCTTGTGGATGAGGCGCCGGATTTGTACCATGGGTGTGTTGCCTACGAGATCGAGGATGGCGGACATGGTCTGGTTGTTATCGGCTGCAAGCCGTAAGCTGCAAGCCATAATCTTGGTTACTCGTTGTGAAATTAGATTGTCCAGTTGGGAAGGTTGCCAATCGCGATTTTCCTATGTGGTGAAGGGGTGACTTTTCTTGTAAATACTAAAATAGTCGCCCCTTCACGATACCCGGTGATCAGTGATGATGGCCGCCTTCGCCATGCACATGGCCGTGATCGAGTTCTTCGGGCGTAGCGGCGCGTACGGATTGGACCTGACCGCTGAAGTAGAGGTCAATGCCGGCCATGGGGTGGTTGAAGTCCATGAGTACGTCGTTTTCGCGCACTTCGGTAACGGTGCCGTAGAGCATGTTGCCTTCTTCGTCGCGGAGGGGGATCATGCGGCCGGGCTGGAGCATTTCGCGGTCCACCTCGCCTTCGTGCATGAAGATGTCGAGGGGGAGCGCGGCTACGGCGTCGTCTTCATAAGGACCGTAGGCTTCGGTATGCGCGATGCCGAAAGCGAAGTGATCGCCGGCATTTTTTCCTTCGAGATTGGCTTCAAATTCGGGGATCATCTGGCCTACGCCGAAAAGGAAAGTGAGTGGTTCGCCGCCGTGCGTATCTTCGATGAGTTCGCCGTTGGCGTCGTCTTCCTGAAGTTTGTAGTGGAGCGTGACCACCGTGTTTTGATCAATAGTCATGTTGTGGTTGTAAGATTGATGAAGAAAATGCCCGTTTGGTAGAAGGGCGGCGCAAAGGTAGGAAAAAGTGGGGAGTGGGGAGGAAAAACTGCAAGTTGGGGGCTGTGGGCTGCGAGCCTCAACCGCGCCACGGCGCGGCTCAAGCTGCGAGCTATAAGTATGACTGTTTTCTCAAGACAGGTAATTCCCGGTCACTGTCATTTGAAGTGTTGAAGCAGTGGCGGGCCTGTGTCCTCAACCCGATGCCCGCCGCTGCTGAATCCCGCGCCGCCGATGGAAAACCATTTCATCCTCAAAGAACCTTCTTTCGGCGGCAGGCGGGACGCAATCCTACCTTCACTGGATGCGCCCCCCCATACGTCGCCGCCGACTTAGGAGTAAAAAAGTATGGGTCGCAATCCTACCTTCACTGGATGCGCCCCCCCCATTTACTTCTTTATCTATCGCAGTATGCGAATCATGTGAGTCGCAATCCTACCTTCACTGGATGCGCCCCCCCCATTTGGTCACATTGCCGCAGTGCCGCAGCGCTTCCATCAGATAGGGATGCTCTGCCAGATAGACCTTGTCGGAAGGGCGGTCCCAGTTGATGACGAAGCTGTTTTTGTCTTCTATCTGCTCCAGCACGCGGAGCACGTTGCGCACCGCGCCGCCATAGTTGAGGTAGCTGGCAGAAACGGGTTTCCCCTTGCCGTCGGTGACGGAAAGCGATGCGCCGAACTCGTCAAAATGTATCTGAAAAAAGACCTCCGAGTAGGCTTTGGGCGCTTTTTGCTGAAAAGCAGTGCGTTTGAACTGATCGAAACTGAATGGCGATTGCTGCATGGTGCCGGCTCGTTGTGGGTTGAGGCGGCGAAGTTACGGGTTGGATTTGATTTTGTGAAGAGTTATCAATTCAAACCCCATTCCTGCCGCAGCAGCTCCGTCAGTTTGAACTTCTGGATTTTGCCCGTCACGGTCATTGCTACCGAAAAGTCGTCCATAATTTTGAGGTAACGCGGTATTTTGGGCCATTCCAGCTTGCCGTCGCAGCGCTGCTGTATTTCCTCCAGCGTGAGGTTCTTGCCGGGCAAGAGCTTGACCACCAGTGCCGCCACTTCCTGCAATTTCGGATGCGGCACGCCCACCACTTGCAGCATCTCCACCTTGTCGTCCAAGATGGTGTGCAGCGATTGCTCCACCTCGGCCGGGTAAACATTGTGCCCGCCCACGATGAACATTTCTTTGAGGCGGCCCACGATGCGGTAGTAGCCTTTTTCGTCCATCACGCCGAGGTCGCCGCTGCGCAGCCAGCCATACTCCACAATGGCCTTGGCGGTTTCTTCCGGTTTTTTGTAGTAGCCTTTCATCACATGCCAGCCCTTCACCCAAATTTCACCCACTTCGCCCACTCCTAAAGTGCGGAAAGTGCCGGGGTCCACTATGCGGGCCTCGGTGTGATCTACGGGCCGCCCCACGGTGGTGATGCGTTTTTCCACGGGGTCAACGATCCAGGTTTGGTGCGTTACCGGCGAGGCTTCGGTGAGGCCATAAGCAATGGTCATTTCAGCGGCGCCCATGCGCTGGGTGACCGCCTCAAACAGCTCTTTGTCCACCGGAGCGCCGGCCATGATGCCGGTGCGCAGCGAGCGCAGGTTGAAGGCGTCGAAATCTATCTCTTCCATCTCGGCTATGAACATGGTGGGCACGCCGTACAAGGCCGTACATTGCTCGCGTTCAACGGTTTCCAATGTTTTGTGCGCATGAAACATGGGGGCGGGAACAACCATGGCCGCACCGCTGACCACTGCGCCCAACACGAACAAAATGGAGCCGAAACAATGATAAAACGGCACCGGCCCGCAGATGCGATCCTGCTCGTGAACGCCCATGTGATCGGCGGCGGCCAGCGCATTGTTGATGACGTTGTAGTGCGTCAGCATAGCGCCTTTGGGGAAACCCGTAGTGCCGGATGTGTATTGCAGCAACACCACGTCGTCGGGGTTTACGACCTCTGCCATAGCCGCCAGGGTTGCATCGGAAACGGGCTGCCCCTTTTGCAGACAGTCTTCCCAACTCATAAAACCTGCGGCCTGCGGGGTTTCACCGGCTACGATGATGTGCCGGAGTTCGGGGAAGCCGTCAGGGCAGGGTAATTCGGGGCAAACTGACTGAATCATGCGCAGGTAATCGTAGCGAATCGTCTTGTCTTTGATGGTTTTTTCCCAACCTGGGATCATGACGAGCACACGGGTGTCGGACTGCGAGAGCGCATATTTCAACTCCTGCTCTTTCCATTCCGGGTTGATGGTGACCAAAGTGCCGCCGATGCGGGCTACGGCCAATTGGGTGAGCAGCCACACAGGCACGTTGGTACCCCAGACGGCCACATGATCGCCGCGCTGAACGCCGAGCGCAATCAGCCCTTTGGCGAGGCGGTCGGTTTCGGCATCCAAAGATTTCCAGGTGAAACGGGCAACAGGTTCGTTGAAAATGGCGGCATCCCGGTCAGGGAAGGCAACCGCATTTTGTCGCAGTTGTGCGCCGATGGTGATTGAACGCAATTCCATAGTTTTGGCTTTAGTTGGCTAATATTACTTGCCAAAAATACGGAATTGCAGAGGTATTGTACAATGACAAAGAATAATGTTCTGTGTCATTTTTCGGTCAAGATAAAACGTCCATTAAAAATGCAATGGCAAATTCAGTGGCCTGCTGTGTGTGAGGAGGCAACTCGGCTTCCGTCCAGGGGTTTTGTGCGCCGAAAACATGGTCTGCGCCGGGCAGCACCAAGACTTCGGCGGAGGGATTCCAGGCTTGTAATTGATGAGCGGCCTGCACCGGAATGGAAGCATCTGCATCGCCGTGTATGAGGAGGCAGGGTTGGGTGAGCCGTTGCATGGCGTCAGCGATGTTGAGTTGTGGCTGCCGGGCCTGATAATCTTCGTACACATCAAGATACACCGGCATTTGCTGTCCGGTGCGGGCATTGAGGATGTGCGTGACGCCGGTTTCTTTCCAAAGCTCCAGCGCGGGATTGCCCTCCCACATAAACGCCAGGTTGGACACGGCGGCCAGCGTTATCACGGCTTTCACGCGCTCGTCCATTGCGCTTTGCACCAGCACCACTCCCCCACCCCGGCTGTGGCCCAGCAAGGCCAATCGGGAAACGTCCATTTCATCAGCCGGCACGGGCGAGCGCCCCTCGGTCAGCCAGGAAAGGACGGCATCTAAATCGGCCAGTTCCAGCGAGTAGGTGTTGTGTCCGAAGGCTTCCAGATCGGCAAATTCCGTGGGGTTTTCAATGGTGACTCCGTTGTGCGAGGCGTTGAATTTGACAAAAACAAAACCCGCTTCCGCAAAAGCCCCGGCCATCAGATTCCAGCAGCCCCAGTCTTTGAAGCCTTTGAAACCATGCAGAAAAATGACTACCGGCTTGGCCTGCCCGTCGGCGGTAAACGATATATCCAATGCGAAGGGCCGGCCGGATGGGCTGTTGAGTATGGCGTGATGCGTTGTCATTAAATAAATGTGCTGATTGACAGTGGGCAGTGAAGGGCTGACTTGGCCGGTGATTCGGCACCGTAGTCAGCCCTTCACTACGCATAGAAACTTTTTTCGTCAGAATTTACGGCCTTCTTCGTATTCTTTCACCAATTTCTGGATGATCTGTTTGACCTGCGAGGAGAACTCCTTGCTCAACATCCAGTGGTAGTACTGCTTGTCTTTCGAGAGCATTTCGCCTACCGGGCGGCCTACATATTTCCCGAAAGTAAAAACAACGACGCCGTTTTGGTCGAGTTTCATTTTTTGAGTGGCATCCACAAAGCGGAGGTCGTTGGTGAAGTCGTGCAGTGCCGGTATGCTTTTTTTGATGGGCGTTTTTTCCACATTGCCGTCTTCGTCTATGTAGTCCACGCCTTTGTAGCGGTTGAGTTGGCCTTTGAACACCTCGATGGTGGCGCGTACATCGGCCAACGCATCGTGCGCGTCGGGCATTTCCTGATCGCAATAGTATTTCAGAGCAGCCTTGAGGGTGCGCGGTTCCATTTTGTAAAAAATGCGCTGTACATCCAAGCTGCGGCGCTTTTCCATGTCAAAGTGCATGCCCACGCGGTCAAATTCCTCCATGAGCATGGGCACGTCGAAACGGTTGGAATTGTACCCGGCCAGATCGGCATCGCCAATGAAATCATAGATTTTTTCAGCCACTTGCTGGAAAGTAGGTTTGTTGGCCACGTCTTTGTTGGAAATGCCGTGTACCGAGAGCGCCTCTTCGGAAATGGGGACGCCCGGATTGATGAGCATGTACATTTCGGCAGGCGGGCGGCTGTCAGCGAAGAACTTGACGATGCCGATTTGCAAAATGCGGTCGCGGATCACGTTGAGCCCCGTGGCCTCAATATCGAAAAAACAAATATCCCGCTCTAAGGGGATGTCTAAGTTGTACTCCATCAGTTGGGTGTGAGTTGATTATTTAAAAAACTTTTTCAGTCCGGGCGTATATTCCAATTTCATGCCACCGTCTTCCGTACCGAGGACAAACAGGGCTTCCATTTCGGGCTGCTGCCGAACGAGTTGCATCGCTTTTTCGGGGCCGAGCACCATGCAGGAAGTGGCCCACACGTCGGCGGTGAGGCAGTCTTTGGCAAAAATGGTGGCACTCAGCAGGTTGGATTTTTGCGGAAAACCGGTAAACGGGCTGATGGTGTGGCCATATTTCACGCCCTCCACATCGTAGTAATTGCGGTAGTTGCCGGAGGTATTGACCGAAAGGTTTTCCAATGGAAACGACGTGATAATGTCTTGTTTGTCGGCGCCCTCCTGCGGCACGCTGATGCCTATGCGCCAAGCATCGCCGCGAGAGCTGTTGCCTTTGGCTCGTTGTTCGCCGCCGATGTCCACCAGATAATGCTTCACCTCGCGCCCCTCCAGAAACTCGGCAATAGCATCCACGCCGTAGCCCTGGCCCAGCGCACTGAAGTCGAGTTGAACGCCCGGCAATGATTTTCGGAGGATGGCCGGCGGGCCTTTTTCCAATACCACTTTGTTCAGGCCCACGAATTGGAGCAAAGAATCAATAGCAGCGGTGTCGGCCTTTGTAACAGCGCGCTTTTCTGTATAACCAAAGCCCCAATAATTGACCAAAGGCATGATGGTAGGATCGAAAGCGCCGCCCGATTTTTGATACATTTCCAAGCCCTTCCACCAGCAGGTCCAAAAATGCCGGTTGTCGGTGCTGCCTGCTTCCAGATCAATGCCCAGATCAATCATGTACTCGGCCTTATTGAACCGGGAAATGGTGGAACTGTCAATGTAAGTGGAAATTTCGAGGTTGATCTGTTTGAGCAGGGCATCTATGTCTGCGCTGAAATCACGTCCGGCAGAATCGGCATAAGTGACGCGGTAATAAGTACCCATCGTGTTGCCTTCCACCACGATGTAGTTGTCGGGTTGTTGTTTGGGTTCGGTTTTGCAGGCGAACAGGAAGACGGCTGCCAGAGATACAGCCAGCCATGCACATACTTTATTTGGATTCATAAAAGTCCTCTTTGAGGTTGAGGCCGCAAATGTAACCGTTTTCCTCACTTGAACGGGTCGCTGAATTTAGGATTGTTGATAAATGACGGATCCGTCAGCGTTTTCAGGAAGGCGATGAGGTCTTGTTTGTCCTGCGCGCTGAGCGTGAAGGGCAAAATGTTGACATCTTCATTTTCCACGCCATGCCCGCCGATGCTGTAGTTGTCCAATACCTGTTCCAGCGTTTGAAACCTGCCGTCGTGCATGTAGGGCGCCGTCAGTTCGATGTTTCGCAAAGAGACCACCCGAAACTTGCCGTTGTCGAATCGGTTGCCGGTCACTTCGCCGCGGCCTTTGTCGGCAAAAGCGTCGAGGTTGGACACGTTATCCAAGCCGTTGTTGGCATAGGTGGTGAAGGCGTTGTTGCCGAACGTGGGCGCAAAATGGCAGTGCGAGCAGCCGGGGTGATTCAGGCTTTGAGCCTCTTCAAAGAAAAACAATTGCCGCCCGCGCTCTTCGGCATCGGTGTACCAGCCGTCGTTGAGCCAGATCACGCGGTCGTAGCGGGAGTTGGCGCTCACGAGGGTGCGCTCAAACTGCGCAATGGCCTTGGCAGCTAACTCTTTGGTGATTTCGCTTTTCTTTTCAATGCCGAATGCGGCCCGGAATCGCCGGGGGTAATCGGGGTGGCGACGCAGTTTTTCCAATACGTTGGGCCAGGTTTCATTCATTTCCAGCGGGTCTTCCACAGGCACAAGCGCCTGCGCCTCCAACGAGGGCGACCTGCCGTCCCAGAAGAACTCGCGGGCATGGAAACTCAGGTTGTCCAAAGCCATAGCGCTGCGCCGGCCGGGCAAACCCCTCACACCGGTACTCACTGCTAAGCCGTCGGTGAATGCCTTTTCCTGCCGGTGACAGGAGGCACAGGATTGCGTGCTGTCGGAAGAGAGAATGGGGTCGTAAAACAATCGGCGGCCCAGTTCTATGCCCTCCTCCGTCAGCGGGTTGTCGGCGGGAATGAGCGGCTGAGGCATCCAGTTGGGCACGGTCAGCGTCACAGATTGCGGGGCGTATTCGCCGCTGATGAGTTCGTCTTTGGGTGGGTCGGGGTCGTCCGGGTTGCAGCCCGATGCCGTCCAGACAGCCCAAAATATCAATAGCAGAAAGAATAAATGAACGCGCTTCATGTTGTAGATTTTCAGTTCATAGAACAACGCCGATGCAAAATGTATTGAACAGCGAGCGATTTTTCAAGAGCTTGTCGGCTAAAAAACAAAAATAGATGTAGCGACATTTGTTTTAGGAGGGTAAGAGATTGTATGAAAGCTGCGAGTGACCAACACATTCCTTCATCATGGAAAGAAAAACCTTTCTCAAATGGCTGGCCTTGTTGCCGGCGACAGGTATTCTTATGAAACTCAGAACTTTTGGAGACAGTGTGTCCGAACTTCCATCCACCGGCTTGATGCCTGTGCTCTTTTTGGGGCACGGCAGCCCGATGAACGCCATCGAAACCAATGAGTTTTCTCAAAACTGGCGCAAAATCGGCGAGTCCATACCGCGCCCCAAGGCCATTCTCTGCGTGTCGGCGCATTGGGAAACGCGGGGCACCTGGGTCACGGCCATGCAGCAGCCGCGCACCATCCACGATTTCGGCGGTTTCCCGCAAGCGCTGTACGATGTGCAATACCCGGCGCCCGGCAGCCCGGAAATGGCTCTGGAAACCCAAAAAACCATCACATCTACGCAGGTGGGCATGGACCAGCAGTGGGGCCTCGATCATGGCTGTTGGAGCGTGGTCAAGCATTTGTACCCCAATGCCGATGTGCCTGTTTTTCAACTGAGTTTGGACCGTTTTCAAACGCCACAATACCACTACGAACTGGGGCGTGAACTGGCGGCGCTCCGGCGCAAGGGCGTGCTCATTGTGGGCAGCGGCAACATGGTTCACAACCTGCGCATGGTAGCCTGGGACAAGCTCCACCTGCCGGAATACGGCTATGATTGGGCCATAGAGGCCAACGAAAGCATGAAAAAGCTCATCGCCACAGGAGACCACGAGGCATTGACGGCTTTCCGCAACCGGGGCAAAGCCTTCGACCTGGCCATCCCCACGCCCGATCACTACCTGCCCCTGCTGTATGTGCTGGCAGGCAAGCAGGGCGACGAACCCGTCCGTATTTTCAACGACCGCGTCATCGGCGGCTCGCTGAACATGACCTCCGTGCAAATCGGGTGATGATTTTATCGGCACAACTGCGTATATTTGCACGGCACAACAACATTGCAAAATGAGTACCGCCACGCTTCCCAAAATCGTCACGCAGTTTTCCGACCTCGACCCGGAAGGCCACTACACCTACGCCGACTACCTCCTGTGGCAGTTTCAGGAGCGCGTGGAACTCATCAAGGGGCGGGTTTTTAAGATGAGTCCGGCTCCGAATATGTCGCACCAAAGAGTTTCAGGCAATTTGAGCAGAGAACTGTTGAATTATTTTTATAAAAAAAATTGTCAAGTCTGCATTGCCCCCTTCGATGTACGCCTGCCCGTCAAAGACAAAAAAGGCCGCCAATCCACCGTTGTGCAACCCGACATCTGCGTTATCTGCGACGAAAGCAAACTCGACGAGCAAGGCTGCAACGGCGCCCCCGACTGGGTCATCGAAATCC
>DDUV01000015.1:10392-11024 GCA_002344975.1 Saprospiraceae bacterium UBA2329
CGAAATCCTCTCGCCGGGCAACAGCCGCATGGAAATGCGCGAAAAATTCAGGGTTTACGAAGAGGCCGGCGTGCGCGAATATTGGATTGTCAATCCGACAGGACGCAACGTTTTACAGTACGTTCTCAACGAAGCAGGTAAATATTCCGGTCTTGCTCCGGCAACGGAAGAAGACCAACTGCGCCCGTATATTTTTCCCGATTTGGTCATTGATCTTAAAGAGGTTTTTGTATAACATCAAGCTCCGAACCATGAGTACCGCCACGCTTCCCAAAATCGTCACGCAGTTTTCCGAACTCGACCCGGAAGGCCACTACACCTACGCCGACTACCTCCTGTGGCAGTTTCAGGAGCGCGTGGAACTCATCAAGGGGCGGGTTTTTAAGATGAGTCCGGCACCGAATCAGGCTCACCAACGAGTTTCGATCTGCCTGTCCAGCATCATTTTTCTACATTTCAAGCCGCATCGCTGTCAGGTATTCGCTGCCCCCTTCGATGTGCGCCTGCCCGTCAAGGACAAAAAAGGACGCCAATCCACCGTTGTGCAACCCGACATCTGCGTCATCTGCGACGAAAGCAAACTCGACGAGCAGGGCTGCAACGGTGCGCCCGACTGGGTCATCGAAATCCTC
>DDUV01000015.1:11365-17079 GCA_002344975.1 Saprospiraceae bacterium UBA2329
CAATATTCCGGCCTTGCTCCGGCCAGTGAAGAAGATCAGTTGCGTCCGCATATTTTTCCCGATTTGGTCATTGATCTGAAAGAGGTTTTTGTATAACATCAAGCTCCGAACCATGAGTACCGCCACGCTTCCCAAAATCGTCACGCAGTTTTCCGAGCTCGACCCGGAAGGCCACTACACCTACGCCGACTACCTCCTGTGGCAATTTCAGGAGCGCGTCGAACTCATCAAGGGGCGGGTTTTTAAGATGAGTCCGGCGCCGAATATGTCGCACCAAAGAGTTTCGCAATCGCTCAATTTCATACTGATGAGCCATTTCCGAAAGCACCTGTGTCAGGTTTGCGTTGCCCCCTTCGATGTGCGCCTGCCCGTCAAAGACAAAAAGGGCCGCCAATCCACCGTTGTGCAACCCGACATCTGCGTCATCTGCGACGAAAGCAAACTCGATGAGCAGGGCTGCAACGGCGCCCCCGACTGGGTCATCGAAATCCTCTCGCCGGGCAACAGCCGCATGGAGATGCGCGAAAAGTTCAGGGTTTATGAAGAGGCCGGCGTGCGCGAATATTGGATTGTCAATCCGACAGGACGCAACGTTTTACAGTACGTTCTCAACGAAGTAGGTAAATATTCCGGTCTTGCTCCGGCAACGGAAGAAGACCAACTGCGCCCGCACATTTTTCCCGATTTGGTCATTGATCTTAAAGAAGTGTTTTCATAAACGCGCTCCGGCAACAATCCCCAATACAGAGCGTTTCCTGCAACACACAACACTCGAAAAACACCTCCCACATGGAGCCACGCAAGATTGCAGAACAGGTCAGACAACTCATCGCACAGGCTGAAACAGAAGAGGCCCTGCGCGTACTGCTCGAATATTTGCCCACCGAAAAGCGCTGGAGCGAACTGAAACAGGCTGCCGCCGAAGCGCAGGCCCAGTTTCTGAACGCCAAACGCGAGGCCAATGGCGGGCGCATCACTTTTGACCAGGCCGATCTGATTTACAACCGCGTCAACAACGCCGTATATCAAATTGCCGACGACCTCGAAAACGGCATCACCCGCCTGACGCCGGCACAGCAAACCCGGCGCATGTTGCCTTATCTGGCAATTGCGATAGGAGCAGTGGCCATTGCATTTCTGGGATATTGGGTATCCCAACAAGGCGGCGAAGACGATCCCGCAGATACGCAGCAAACGCAAACCGGCTGTCCTGATTTTGAGGCCGGCGATTCTTTCAAAATCCTTTTGTGGGAATATGATTCTTTCAACGAAGACAACGTTGATTCAAAAAAATTGCCGGTGGCCCTGCAAAACCGCCTCAGTTCGATAGACAGAGACGGCTTGTTGCAAACCGGCATCTATACTTTAGCTGAAAATCAGAAATATCCGTTGAGAAAAGAGCAAGCGCTGCAATGCGAGGCACAATTGTCACTTTGGGGTACAACAGACAAAGTGAACGAAAATCAATGGATCGTCATCACCAATTTTGCGTTTGCCAAGCCTTGGCAGCTCAAACGTTGGGGCATGTCGCCCGGCGACGACTGGGAAAAATCCGACATTGCCGCCACTCTTCCGCTTCAAGGCGTTTTTGTGGACACGATTTCCTCGCTTTCCAGCGTGTTCACCGAGGGCAAAATTTCTACCAAAGTGGAGCAATTGCTGCAAATCGCCATCGGCCTCAATGCAACGCTGACATCCGACCAAAACGGCGCTGTCGCCACATTAGAATCGTTTGAAAGCCAGGATTCTACATTGGCGCTGCTGGGCGGCATGTTGCTGGCCGACAATTACACGCGGATGGGAAAAGAAGAACAGGCGCTGGCAGCTTATGAAAAGGTTTTGTCGGTGCATCCCAACTACGCGCTGGCTCTGAACAACTACGCCGCCCTGCAAATCAAAAAGGGCAACTACGGCGAGGCCATCGCCACCTTGGACAACGCAGCCACCGTGGCACCGAAAAATGCCGATGTGCTGGCCATGCGAGGCTCGGCTTATCTGGCTGTCAATCAATTGGATAAGGCTCAAAAAGACTTCTCAAAGGCACAGGAACTGACTACGAACAAAGCAGCCGGCACGGAGGCAAGAAAAGAGGTACGGTCTAAAGTGATTGAGCAAAAAGTGGAAGAACTCAACGTTCGCGTGCAACAGGAAAAGCAACGCCGCAGCGAGGCCGAGCAGCAGCTGAAGGTCACTCCGGAAAATGTGGAGGCGCTCAATACCCGCGCCGATGCCAGCAAAAATCTGGGCGATCACAAAACGGCCATCCAAAGCG
This sequence comes from Saprospiraceae bacterium UBA2329, assembly GCA_002344975.1. GTDB lineage: Bacteria > Bacteroidota > Bacteroidia > Chitinophagales > Saprospiraceae > UBA2329. Next base: position 13,638 of record DDUV01000015.1, read on the forward strand.
CCAATGAGGTGATAAAAATGCAACCCGACAACGTGAAAGCGCACACCATTCTCGTGGAATCACTCACCGCGCTGGGCGATACCGCCAGAGTTCGCACCGCCCTCACACGCGCTGAAAAAATCGGCATAGCTCCTGCCGAAATCAAAGAAAATGCGCCGCTCATCCGCAGCCTCACGGACACCACTTTATTCCGCCGAAGATTCAATTGAACATGGAAGCAACATTGACTATTTCCCTGCTTTTTTTGCTCATTGGCTTGGTAATAGGCGCCCTCAGCGCCTGGATGCTGGCCCGTTTCAAATCGCGGATTGACCACCTGCCCAAGTCGGAAGTGCAGGCTCAGTTTGTGGCCAAAGAAGTGCATGAGGCTGCCTTGCAACAAAACGATCTCCTCCGCGATGAATTGATTTCCAAAGAGGAACAACTGCGCGAACTGACCGGCCAAACGCGGGCGCAGGAGCAATCTATGCTGCACCTGCGGGAAAAATTGGAGGAGCAAAGACACGAGATGCTGCGCTTGCAGGAGCGCTTCCAGACGGAGTTTGAAAACGTGGCCAACCGCCTGCTGGAGGAAAAATCGCAGAAGTTCAGCGCACACAATCAGCAGCAAATAGGGGAACTGCTGCACCCGCTGCGCGAAAAAATCAAAACCTTTGAGGAAAACATCGAGCGGCGCTTTGTGGAAGAAACCCGCGACCGCGTCTCGCTGAAAAAAGAAATAGAACAACTCCGCGACCTCAACCGCCAACTCAGTCAGGATGCCAACAATCTGGCCGGCGCGCTCAAAGGCGACAACAAAGCGCAGGGCGACTGGGGCGAAATGCAACTCGAACTGCTGCTGGAACGGGCGGGCCTCGCCAAAGACATTCACTACTCGGTGCAAAGCTCCTTTGCTGATGAAGAGGGCCGCCAAAAACGCCCCGATTGCATCATCCATCTGCCTGACAGCAAGCACCTTATCATAGACTCCAAAGTGTCGCTGACGGCCTACGAGCGCTTCTTCAGCAGCCAGGAACCGGAGGAGCAGAAAAAGCACTTGGCCGCGCATGTGGACAGTATGCGCCGCCATATCCGCGAGCTGAGCGAGAAAAATTACACCTCGCTGTATCAGATCAACAGCCCGGACTACCTGCTGCTGTTTGTGCCCTTAGAATCGGCCTTCAACGTGGCGCTGCAACAGGATTCGCGGCTCTTCCTCGACGCGCTCGACCGCAACATCGTCATCGTCACTACCTCTACCCTGCTGGCTACCATGCGCACGGTGGCCTTCATCTGGAAGCAGGACAAGCAGAAGCGCTCGGTGATGGAAATAGCGCGACAAAGCGGCCTGCTGTACGATAAGTTTGTGGCCTTTGTGGAAGACTTGCGCGGTATCGGCCAGCGCTTGGATTCGGCGCAACAGGCTTACCACGATGCCATGCTCAAGCTGAGCGACGCCCGCCGCCCTGGCGATACGCTCATTGGCAAGGCTGAGAAAATCAGGGAGTTGGGAGCAAAAACCTCCAAACAATTGCCGAAAGAATTGACGGATGGCGGAGAGTAGCCCGTTGCGCGAGGGATGGAAGCGGATGGGCCTTACCGGTTCACAGCGGAGAGGCGCATGTAGCGGACAGCCCGGCCCCACGCCCTGATGCTCCCTCCTCTGGAGGGTCGGGGAGGCGGTAGAGTGGGGTGCGCCCAAAAACAAAAAAAAACTACACCAACTGGTACGTCTCGAAAAACTCTTCCCGCGCGATGCGATACACCGAACTGCCGTCGGGCGGGCAGGCCAGATAATCGCCGGCTTTGGCGGCCATGCTGCTGCCCCAGGATGCGGTGAAATGAAACGCCTGCGGCAACTGAAGCTCCTGTAGCAATGCCTCGTCTATGCACAGCGCCAGAATGCGACCTACGGGGTGGTACAGCGCAAAGCCCTCATTGTCAGTGCTTTCTTCGGGAGCAGGTACATAGCGCTCGGCAAATTTATCGGCAGACATCACATAAGCCTCGCCGGCTCGGGTGGTGTTTTGCACGATCATATCCCCGGCTTCGGCGGTGTTGATGGTTTCCAATCCGTCGGAGGTGCGGGTTTCGATGCGCTCGCCGTCAAGGGCTGCTTTGGCGCGGATCGGGCGGAATTTTTTGTACTCGTTGCCGCGGGATTGCAGCAGCGGAATGAACAGCGCACACATTTGTTCCTGACTCAGAATAGCTTCCATCGTGTATTATTATTGATAGATAGTGAAGGGGTGACTCCGTCAGGTTGAATGCTGAAGTCACCCCTTCACTAAGGGTAGAACCTTTACAAATCAAACGAAGCGGGCAAATGCTCGCTCTTGACGTACTTTGCCGCTGCCTTTTCGCCTATTTTCGCCAACTCGAAGCGATTTTCAGCGTCGCTCATTTCCCTCAGTTTTTCAATTTCGGCGAGCGATTTGGGCAAACCGATTTCGGCCATAACCTCCTCATTCAGAGGAGCATCATAGCGCAGATAATGCAGCAGCGCCCTGTCTTCCGGCAGCAACCCGCCGACGGAAGTGCCCAATGCGCGGTCAATTTTCTGCGCGTGCGGCGAGCGGGCCAGCGTTTGCAATATCAATTGATTTTGCATGTTGGCATCGTACATGAGCATATTGGGAACAGCCGCAGCCCAGTCCCAGAGCCTGTTGTCGAGTACGTCGTCAATTTTAAATTTGGAGCGGGTGGCGCCGGTACCCACCGAAACGACGAGCAACTGATCGGCGCTGGTGGCCCACCTGATATTGTAGGCGGGCAGGGTGGCGATGAGAAAGAGTTGCAGGGCCGGGTTGTTGGCCATGCTCACGCCGCCGTCCACAAAAGCGCCTTCCTCCCCCGCGCCCACGTTGATTTTTTCGGGCAGAAAATAGGTGGGCGCTGCCGTGCTGGCCCGCACGACGTTTCGGAGCGGCATCTCTCTGTTTCTGTCGAAATACGGCATATCGGGGTGGTTCACCAAGGGCCAGGTGCCGCCTGTGTCGGCGCGTTTGGCGATGATGCCGAGGCCGGTTTTGAGGCTTTCATCACCGAAGGGGCGGTCGCCGAGGTGCTTTTTGAGTTGCGCCCGGAGCGCGTCTTCTTTGAATTTGGCGCTGAGCATACCGAAGATGCCCCGCCTTTGGGCAAAAATCTCGCCGCCCAACTCTAAGTACATCTTCTTGATGAAGGCCGTGTCTTTGCCGACCGCCAGCAGGGTGGCAATGATGGAGCCTGTACTGGTGCCGCCGATGAGGTCGAAATAATCGCAGAGCAGGAGCCTGGGATTGTTGTGCCGCTGCCGGAGCAGGGCTTCCAATTTTTCCAAAAAGCCCAGCGTGAGCGCGCCGCGAATGCCGCCGCCGTCTAATGCCAGGATGCGTTTGGGTCCCGGCGATCTCAATCTTTCGTGTAGTGTCATCTTCTATGGATTTTAAGATTCAATATTTCGGATTCCCGATTTCGGATT
>DDUV01000015.1:17363-75756 GCA_002344975.1 Saprospiraceae bacterium UBA2329
TTCGGATTCCCGATTTCGGATTTTGGATTCCCGATTTCGGATTTCGGATTTCGGATTTCGGATTGAACTGCCTACCGCCTTCCCGATTCCTCACGTCATCGGGATTCCGCTTCGCTCCAACTGCCTACTGCTTCCCCATCCCCGGCTGTACAATTTCAAAATCTTCCTTCTGCTTGGATTCCGCCACGATTTTGCGCACATCGGCCAGCAATTTTTTGGCATCGTAAATAACGCCGTCCTTGATGGTGTATTTCACGCCGCCCACGCGCACGGCTTCGTTTTTCTCATTGAGGCGAATGGCGCCCGTGCCGTACAGCACTTTCAGGTCTTGCAGCGGATTTTCTTCCACGATCACAAAATCGGCCAGCTTGCCTATCTCCACCGTGCCGAGGTCTTTTTCCACGCCCAGCGCCTGAGCGCCATACATAGTGGCCGAGCGAATGACCTCCAGCGGGTGGAAACCGGCCTCGCGCAGCAGTTCCAATTCGCGAATGTACGCAAAACCATAAAGTTGGTAAATAAAACCAGAGTCGGAACCCGCCGTCACGCGGCCGCCCCGGTTTTTGTACTCATTGATAAAGGTCATCCACAGGCGGTAGTTTTCGCGCCAGACGGTTTCCTGCTCGGTGCCCCAATTGAACCAATAGGAGCCGTGCGAGATGCGGTTGGGCGCAAAAAAACGCCACAACGAGGGCAGGGTGTATTCGTCGTGCCACTCGGCGCGGCGGGTGCGCATGAGGTCGCGGTTGGCCTCATAAATATTGAAGGTGGGATCAATGGTAAAATCCAATGCCAGCATTTCCGACATCACCTTGTTCCAGTGCTCGGAATATGGCGGCGCGGCCTGTTTCCAGAGTTTGCCAGCCTCCTCGAAGCGGTGCTGCTCGTTTTGGTAATTGTAATCGAGCGGATAATCCTGCACGGTGCGGTCGGCGAAGAGCGCTTCGGGCAGGCCGTACCAGTGTTCCATCGAAGTGAGACCGGCGCGGGCCGAGTGCAGTACATTCCAGCGGGCCACGTCCATTTGGGCATGGTGGCAGGCCGAACGGAGGCCGAGTTTTTTGTTTTCGTCCAAAGCGGCGGCCATGAGTTGGGGCGCGGCGCCGAAAAATTTGATGCCGTCGGCGGTTTTTTTAGCGTTGTTGCGCACCCATTCGCGGGCCTGTTCGGGCGTGGAGATGGGTTCTTCGCTGCCCATGCCGAACACGGTGTAAGCATGTATGCGGGGCGCGGTGATTTCATTTTTGGCGCTGCGGCCGCGTTGGTCCAGCGTCCAGTCCAATCCGTTGCCGGCAGATGGGTCGCGGATGGTAGTGATGCCGTGCCCCATCCAGAGTTTGAAGACGTATTCCGCATCGGCGCCCTGCCAGCGCCCTCCGATGTGGCCGTGCATGTCAATGAAGCCGGGCAGGAGGTACATGCCTTCGGCGTTGAGTTCGTGGCCGCCGGATTTGAGTTGGGGGCGGCCTTTTTCCTCCACCGGTACGCCGGGATAACCTACTGCGTGTATGCCGGTGATGCGATTGCCTTCCACCACGATGTCCATAGGGCCGCGCGGGGGCGAGCCGTCGCCGTTGATGAGGGTGACGCCGCGAATGATGAGCTGAGTGTAAGGGCCGTCGCCTTCCTGGCGGTCGGGCGCTTTTTGTACCTGTGCAAGGGCGCAAAAGCCGACAAAAAGAAGGCAGCAGAGGAGCAATGAACGCATGATGTTTTTTTTTGTGGGGCAAGATAAGGGATTTGCGGCGGTCGCTGTTCCTCTTATTCTATTTCAGTACGATTTACGGGTGTACTCCTGCGGGAAGGAGCGTCGCAGAGTTATATTTTAATCAGCTTGTTTATTGCCCGTTTCTCTCCTCCTCGTCCAATTATTTGTACCCAATAAACCCCTGCCGGTAAAGCCTTTATTTCAAACTGTGCAATTCCAGAAACAAAACTGCACTTGAGCGCCTGCATTTTGGCGCCTGCAAGATTATAAATAATCAGATCACAAACAGTATCATCAAACCATATAGAATGAATGAACACTTCATTTTGAGCGGGGTTGGGAAATAACCGGATGGCGTCATTTTCAGAAACCTCCGGGACAGAAACTACAAAATAATTGAATAAATTAGACATAGGAGAAACGCAGCCCCCAGAGGTTACCTGTACGGAATAAAATCCGCTCGTAGTAGCCAAATATTGCCGATCCGTAGCCCCTGGTATTCGTTCTCCATTAAGAAACCACTGGTTGCCAAACCAAGTGGAAGAAAACAAAAGATTGCCGTTAGCCTGAATAAATGGCTGCCAGGGAATAGGATATACATTTATTGAAACAGGAGTAGATGCCTCGCTGACACAGCCTGTTGAATCTACAACCCGAACAGTATATGCGCCGGTATTAGAGACATTGATGGAAGAAGTAGTTGCTGAATTTGACCACATATAAGAATGATAACCTGCCGGCGCGGTCAAAACCACACTTTCTCCGTTACAAAAGGTCGTATCCCCGGCTATTGCTACAACGGGGCGGGGAGGAATCGTATCGGGTAATAATTGAACAGTTACAGGAAGAGAATAACTCCCCGCACAACCACCAGAAGTTACTGCACGCACGCGATATTGCCCCGGCTGATTTACAGAAATACTGGTACCTGTAGCTCCATTAGACCACTGATAATTGGCTCCCACCCCCCCCGCATTTAATGTAGTGCTGCCTCCCCTGCAAATACCCACTATTGAATTACCCGAAATCCAAGGGGTGGACGGCGGGTAGTCAATGTTTACAAGAATGTTATTAGAACGAGGCCCAAGACAGCCTGTTGAATCAGCTACCTGAAAAAAGTATTGCCCCGCCTGGCTGGTAGTCATAGTTTGGCCAGTAGCTCCATTTGACCAAAAATAGTGTTCGAAGCCGCTGGAAGCCCTCAATGTAGCCAAATCTCCAAAGCATACGCCGGTAATACTCGGCAGAAATGTTGGCGGGTTGGTAAGCGATGATGTACAATTTCTCATAATGACCACCGCCTTATCGGTATTGAAAGCCAATTTGCCATTGGTCCCCCAATTAATCAATGACTTCACTTTTCCCGTTATTCCTGTCAGGTTTTCAGAACTGATTTTGCTAAACGTGGTCTTATTAAATCGCTCGAATTTGTAAGAGGTCCCGGTTGATGAAACGATGAAGTAAATAATATTAGAGTCCGGAGAGACTTCCAGAACGGCTTCAGTGCCTAAATCCAGTGCCATGTTACCCGCTAAAGAAGGCGTAGCGGCATTTACATTGATTACCCTGCCATCGGTAGCATATATTCGATTCTGATGTCCTTCTATAGTAACGAAATATCTATTTATCAAGCCTGTATATACGGCGAGTTCAGAAACCCCGTCTGCATCAATAACCAATTCCCGAAAGCCAAACTCAGAAGTGAAATTATTGTACCCAAATAAGCGGCCGTTGGCGGCAAATGCTATCGAATTACTGCCTGTATGATTTTGAGATGTATTGGGGCGTTGTACAGTGCCATCAAAGACTACCACGCCTTCATGCTGGCTATTCCATTGATTCTGTAGAGCTACAACAATCGAATTGGGATTACCCGGCAACACTTCAATATCCTCTGCATAAAAAGGGCTGGATAAACTTGCCCCCAAGTAAATCTCGGCATCTACCTGCCTCGTTAGAACATTAAACTTAATCACCATCGGAGCACCTCGCAACCCCACATAAATAAAGGCGCCATCATCAGACGCAGCCATCACTGTTGGTTCACTTCCAATAAAATAGCAGGTATCTATTGTTCCAAAATATGGATCAATGACGCACATGCTGTTGCCGTTATTGGCATGCGTACTCGGCGTTGCTATGAATATTTTATCCTGCTGTGGTATATAAACCATCGCATTATTATCTATACGAATGCGCTTTATATCATTTTGCCCATGCAACAAGCCCGATAACAATAAAAAACCAACAACGGGCCACCACGGCAGGCAGTGCAAAAAGATCGTAAATATTCTCATGGTTTTCAGATTGACAAAATGAATCCTGTACATCACTTATTGAACCGGCTCCGGCACAGTGCCGGCTCCGGGCAGCAGGCCATTCGGGGGGAACAATTATATTTTTACCAATTTCAGTTTTTTACGCATTTTTTGCCCACGATCAACTACCTCCAGCCAATAAATACCAGGGGCCAGATGCTCTATTTCCATTCGCCCCATACCAGACTCAAAATGGCACGTTTCCGAGTGCGCCATCCTTCCTGTCAAATTATAGACAAACACCTCGCATGTTGTATTAGCTTCGTCATTCATCTTCAAATAGACTACATCCTGAGCCGGGTTGGGAAACGCCGTCATAGGCTCGTTTTCAGGCAACGAAGAAGTACTTACTACAAAATGGTTGTACAAATTCGACATCGGGGAGGAGCAGCCGTTGATCGTTGTCTGCACAGAGTAAAAGCCGCTGAGACTTGCCGAATAAAAACGGCCTGTTGCCCCAGGTATCGGCTCTCCATTCAGAAACCATTGGTTTCCAGACACGGCAGAAGATGCAAGAAGATTTCCGTTGGCCAGAATTGCCGGTTGCGCAGGAACCGGGAATACAGTGACCGATACGGGAACTGAAGTTTCGCTCATGCACCCTAATGGCGTACCCACCCGAACAGTAAATGTGCCGGTATTTTTAACAGTAATTAAACGCGCACCGTTGCTATTTGACCATGTATAGGAATGATACCCCTCAGGGGCGGATAAAATCACACTATCGCCCGAACAAAATGTAGTGCTGCCCAATACTTCGATTACAGGTTGAGGCGGCACTGTTTCAGGTAACAATTCCACTGTTACGGGTTGGGAATAATTCCCCACGCATCCATTGGGTGATATTGCCCGGACACGATATTGCCCCGGTTGATTCACCGTTATGCTTGTACCCGTTGCTCCATTCGACCACATGTACGAATCATTACCAGACCCAAACGTACTCAAAGTAACGCTGCCGCCCTGGCATATCCGAACTAAAGAACTCCCGGAAATCCACGGCGCGGAAGGAGGCCAATCAAATTGCACAGAAACTATATTGGATGGTGGTCCGAGGCATCCTAAAGAATCCGAGGCCCGAACTGAATATTGCCCATGCTGACCAACAAAAATTGTTTGGCCTACGGCTCCATTCGACCAAAAATACGAGTTAAATCCTTCGGGGGCGCTCAATGCAACCTCAGTTCCCGTGCATCCGCCTGCATTGGAGGGCATTTGCAAGGGTGACGTTAATAATGAGGTACAATTTCTCATAATGACCACCAGCTTATCTGTATTAAAAGCCAATTTGCCATCTATACCCCAATTGATCAATCCTTTTAACCCACCGCTGATTCCGGTCAATGGCTCGGAGCTGATTTTATTAAAAGTAGTTTTGTTGTACTTTTCAAATTTGTACTGAGGTTCGCTCAAAGAGAATGTTATAAAATATACATAGTTAGAATCTGGTGAAACTTCCATCACAGGAAAACCGCCAAGATTTGAAAATGTGCCTACCAGATTTGGTGTGGGCGTACTCACATCCACTACATGCCCCCGACTGGAATAAATTCTATTGCCCTGGCTTTCAATTTCAGTCGAAAAGTTGTTTACCAAGCCGGGATATACAGCTAACTCTGAAACCCCGTTCCCACTGATTATCAATCTTCTGAAACCGTACTCAGTGGTCTCGTTGTTATAACCAAACAACTGGCCGTTGGATGCAAATGTTATGCTATTGCTGCCAGTATGACCAGGCGTAGTATTGGGGCGTCTTACCGTTCCGTCATAGACCGCAAGTCCTTCATGACGAGGGCTAAATCCTTGATTACGCCTGGACACTACAAAAGAAGTGGAAGACCCCGGCAATACTTCAATATCCTCCGCATAAAAAGAACCCGTCACTCCTGAAGAACCCAAATTGATCTGAGCATCCACTGCTTTTGTCAACAGGTTGAATCTCACTATCCTGGGCGCCCCGCTGAGACCTATATACATATACGTTCCATCCTCTGATACGGCCATTACTCCGGGTTCGCTTCCTATAAAATAACAAGTATCTATCGTTCCGAAATATGGATCAATAACACATAAGCTATTTCCTGTCGCTTGTCCGCTCGGCGTCGTAACGAACAACCTGTCTTGTTGAGGCACATAAATCATTGCGTTATTATCTATGGGAACGCGTTTCATATCATTTTGCCCAAAGACTCCATTCGGTACAAATAACAAGCTCCACGCAAGTAGCGCAATATACTGCATGACATCAGAATTGTTACGAGTTTGTCTTCTTCTCTTCATGGCATTTAGGTTTACAGGATTTGAGTTGCCTCAATAAAACAACAGACGTTGAGTCTGCACTTACTTCACTGCAAAGGTAAAAAAATCAAAAATATAAAGAGAAAAAACTATGAGCACTTTGCGACTTTAATGACTTCCCATCCGTCCACTTCCTGCACGCCGATGGCGGTTTACTCTGCCGGCGCGAGGTTCATACCTGGTGCCCGCTATCAGGCGGGTTTTATCCGCAAAAAAGACCTCACTCCAACTTTCCCTTCTCCTTATTCCATTTCAGCACAATTTCCTTGCGCTGCACCTGCCGGAACAGCCCGCAGTAGTCGGCGTATTCGTTATCGTCGCCGCGGCAATAAATCTGCTCCAAACCGGTATAAACCACCGCCTTCACCGAGGTGCCCTGTCGCGGCAGTTCGAGCGAAACCGGCAGCAGTTTTTTCACAATATCCTCTTCCTCCGCATTGTCCAAAGGCAAAAAGTCGAAACCCGTTATTTCGCGCACGGTTTCTTTGGTCCAGTCCAATTTCTGAGCATTCTCAGGCCGCAGAAAGTAATACTTCTGCTCCAGGCCGGCTCCATCAAAATAAGTGTTTGTAATGCCGATCACGGGTTGGCCGTCGGCCATGCGAAACAAGGCCATGCGGTAGGTCCACTCGCCGCCGCCGGTGCCCTCGTCCACGATCTCGATGAAGCCGTTTTTGAGGTCCACCACCGCGGCAATGGGTTCTTCTGTGTCCGGCGACATGCTCGTCCATTGGCCCTTGTTTTCTTTCAGTTCGTAGCCCGACCGGTACGGCTCTTTCAGGCGGCGGTAGTAGTAGAGCACGTCGCGGCGCTCCTGCGGCACGTCTTCCTCCACCGTTGGCGCGGCGAGGGGAGCTTCCTCCGTTGCTGCCGGAGCGGCAGAGGTGGTGGCCGGGGCCTTGTTGCAGCCGAGGCAGGCGAAGATGGATAAGAGCAGAAGTGATTTTTTCATCATTGGTGTATTTATTCCCCCATCAATTACACCCCAACTGCGCCCTCGCCAGCGGATCATTGAACGGGAAACACTGCCCCGACAAAACCCTGATGGGCTGGTAGCGCCTGAGATTGGGATCGTGGAGCGACTTGGTGAGGAAGGCCGTGATGTCGGCGATTTCCTGCTCGCTCAAGCTCAGTGGCACAAAATACGGATCGAGCTGAGAGGCCGGTACGTTGGGATTTTCCGGCAAGGCCCGGTTTTTGTACTCCACCACCTGCCGGATGCTGCGCATGGAAGCACCGTGACCAAAGAAAGGCGAATCGCTCATGTTGTAGAGCTGCGGCGTTTTGAACTTGTGCATGTCTTCGGCTCGACCAGTGAAGCCGCCGCGCCCCAGGTGTTCGGGAGCATTGCCCGGCGTTTTGAATACCGGTTCGGGGCATTCATTCAGGCCCTTCATGCCCAGCGCGTGGAAGTTCATGTTGTTCAATGCGGGGCCGGTGTGGCAGTTGGCGCATTGGGCCTTGCCGAAAAACAGAATGGCGCCGGCTTTTTCGGTTTCGCTCATGGCATTGGATTGACCGCGCAACCAAAGCTGCCAAGGCGACTGATTGGCCAAAATGGTGCGTTCGTAAGCGGCAATGGCCAAGCCGGAGGTGATGTTGGTGTAGCGGTCCTGCGCCGGAACACTGGGGAAAGCGGCATCGTACATCGGCCGGTAGCCCACATTTTCAATGTAGGACATCACCGTTTTGAGGCGGTGTACTGTCAAGCCCGCAATGGCCTGTGTTTCAATGCCGTGAAAGCCGAGGTGGTTGTTGGCTTTGGGCGTGCCGGCCGTCCAGGCGTGTTCGGTGCCGATGTTCATGCCCACGCCGCCGAACTGTCCGTTCCACAGCATCAGCTCCTGATAAGCCGTGTTGAGCGCTGCCGGAGAGCGGATGGGCTGCACGTCCATGTTGTTCACGATGTAGTTGATGTCTCGCTCGCGGCCCTCGCCGTTGAGGCCAAAACCGATGCCGCCCTCGCCGATGCCCTGAAAGCGCCCGGCCTGAAATCCGGCGGAAGCGAAATGGCAGGAAGCACAGGAAAAGCGGCCCTGTCCGATGGCTTGGGCAGGTTCGAGGCCGAATCCGGTTTCATGGAAGAGCAGGCGGCCCAGTTCCACTTTGGCTTTGGTGATGGGATTTTTGGGGTCTTGCGGGATGGCGGCGTAATCATCGGAGGCGGGCATGCGGAAGAAAGCGCGGCCTGCGCCGTTGGAGGCGGTTTGCAGTACTTCATCCAATTCCTGATCCAATGCAGAGGTGTCGTCGTCCGGACGGCAGGCGCCCATGAGCAAAACGAGTGCTGCAACGAGCACAAAGTAGTGACGTTTCATGTTGGAAAGATTTATAAGTAATGGAAAATGGTAGCGGCAGAGCGCCTCTCTTGCTCGTTTCGATGCAAAGGTAAGGCAATTTTCTCATCTTTGTCAATTATGAAAAAGTTAAATACATGGAACGACTTTTCGGACTGATCGGCTACCCGCTATCACATTCGTTTTCAAAGCGTTATTTTACAGAAAAGTTTGAACGCGAAGGCATTGCCGGCTGCCGTTACGAGCTATTTCCGCTGGAGCGGATCGAGGATTTGCTCACCATTCTGGAGGAAAATCCCTCGCTGTGCGGCCTCAACGTCACCATCCCTTACAAACAGGCGGTCATTCCTTATTTGCACCAGTTAGATGCCGGCGCGCAGGCCATCGGAGCGGTGAACGCCATCCGCATTGCCGACGGAAAACTGACCGGCTACAACACCGACGCGTATGGATTTATGGAGTCCTTGCAGCGGTTTTTACAACAATCGGGCCATCAGCCTCCGGGCGCGCTCGTGTTCGGAACCGGCGGCGCGGCCAAAGCCGTCGTGTGGGCTTTGCAGCAATTGGGTATCCCGCATCTTTCGGTTTCCCGGCGGGCAGAAGCAGGCAGCATTCTTTACGAAAGTATTGATAAAGAACATTTTACAACGCATCCGCTCCTCATCAACACCACGCCGCTGGGCATGTCGCCGCACACCGACGCCTGCCCTCCCCTACCCTACGACTTGCTGGATCGGCAGAATCTTTTGTATGATTTGGTATATAACCCGGAGGAAACGCTTTTCTTGCAAAAAGGCAAAGAAGCCGGCTGCCATACTACCAATGGCTTGGAGATGTTATATTTGCAGGCCGAAAAAGCCTGGTCGGTTTGGAACGACCCGGCGCTCTGACCAAATAGCTTATTCAAACCAACACTATGGAATCATCCGGCAAGCCCGTGCCCAAAAACGTAGAAAAAATGCTCGAAGCCTGGCAGCAATCCGGCGACGAGGCCTCCCTGCCGCTCCCCAATTTTGCAGATACCGCTACCGCGTTCGCCGTCAAAACCGATCAGGAATTGGAAAAAGCCGCGCGCCTCTTCGGACTGATGAATCACCATTGGTTGGTGGGCATGGGTTCGATGTTGGGCCTGGCAGCCATCCGACTGAGAATGCCGTTTGTCGAAAGCGTGGTAAAAAATACCATTTTTGAGCAGTTTTGTGCCGGCACTACCCTCTTGGACAGTGCGCCGAACATCCAAAAACTGCACGGCGCCGGGGTGTATTCCGCCCTCGATTACGGGGTGGAAGCCAAAGAAACGGAGGAGGATTTTAATCATACGATGAACGAGATCATCCGCGCCATTGAGTTCTCCGAGCAGTGTCCGGGCATTCGGCTCATCAGTGTAAAAATAACGGGGCTGGCGCGTTTCGGGCTGCTGGAGGCTGTTCACAACAAAGGCAATCTCAATCCCCGCGAACGCAACGAGTACAAAAACGTGCTGAAGCGCATAGATGCCATCTGCCATACCGCCGATCAGAAGGGCATCAGCGTTTTTATAGACGCCGAAGAATCCTGGATTCAGGATGCCATAGACCATTTGGCCACCCTGATGATGGCGCGCTACAACCACGAACGGGCAGTGGTGTATAATACTTTCCAAATGTACCGCACCGACCGCCTGCAATTTCTCATCCGGTCTTACAATCGCGCCGCTGCCGACGGATATTTCCTCGGCGCAAAATTGGTGCGGGGCGCGTACATGGAAAAAGAACGCGACCGCGCTGAACGCCTCGGCTATGAATCGCCCATTCATCCCAACAAAGAAGCTACCGACCATGCTTTCAATACGGGGGTGCGCTTCTGCATGGATCACTACGAGAAAATTGCGTTTTGCAATGCTTCCCACAACGCCGACAGCGCCATGCTGCAGGCCGAACTCATCCGCGAACGCCAATTGCCGCGCCAACATCCGCACCTGCTCTTCTGCCAACTCTACGGCATGAGCGACAACCTGACTTTCAACTTGGCCAAAGCGGGTTTCAATGCCGGCAAATATGTGGTATATGGCCCCGTGCGCGAGGTGGTGCCTTTCCTCATTCGCCGCGCACAGGAAAACACAACCATCACCGGCGATATGAGCCGCGAACATCAATTGGTAACGAAGGAACTGAAACGCAGAGGCGGGTAGGGTTCAAGGTTTCGGGTTGGAACGGCTGCTGGCCTCAAGCTGCTGGCTGCTGGCTACAAGCTGCTGGCTGTGAACACTCTACGCTTCGCACCGGCTACCGCCCACCGCTCAACCGCCTACCGCCCTCCGCAATACTCCACTCCGCTGGTCTGATTTTCGCACACAATCACCTTGCTGAGCTGCGGCAGCGTCGGCTGAATGTGATTCCAAATCCAAACGGCGAGGTTTTCGGCAGTGGGATTCTCCAGTCCCGGAATCTCGTTGAGCAACTTGTGGTCCAACTGTTTTTCCAAAGGCCGCCACGCATCTTTGATGTCGGCAAAATCCGTCACCCAGCCCAAGACCGGATGCAATTCGCCGCGCAAATACAGCTTCACAATATAAGTATGCCCGTGCAAATGACGGCATTTGTGGTCTTCCGGTACATACGGCAGCCAATGCGCCGAGTCAAAAGTGAATTCTTTGAATATTTCCATCATGGTATAAAATGCAATGCTTTTTTGTTCAAAGTTCAAGATTTCGGGTTTCATCCGCCGAAGCCTTGGCAAAGGCGGGTTCAAGGTTTCGAGTTCAAGATTTCGGATTCCTGATTCCTGATTTCGGATTCCACCCGACGATAAACTGTGAAACAGATTACCAACCAGATGCTGCCCCGACGATGAACTGCGCAGCAGATTACCAACCCGTTCCTACCCCGACGATGAACCACTCACCCCTCACCCACTCACCCCTAAAAACCGGCTGCCGGCTGTGATCACTCTACGCTTCGCACCCCGCGCCACAGGCGCGGCTACCGCCTACCGATCCACTGCCTACCGATCCACCGATCTACGCCTTCAACACCGCCCCTGCCAGCTTCCTCGCCTCCTCCTTCGCATCCCGCCACCAGGCCGCCGACCACACCGAAATATACTCGATGTTCTTGTCTTTCAAATGCTTGCGAATTTCGTATTCCCAC
Source organism: Saprospiraceae bacterium UBA2329 (assembly GCA_002344975.1). Taxonomy (GTDB): domain Bacteria; phylum Bacteroidota; class Bacteroidia; order Chitinophagales; family Saprospiraceae; genus UBA2329. The sequence continues at coordinate 29,113 of DDUV01000015.1, forward strand.
AGCCAGTCGGTTTCCGGCGTGTCGTAAAAACTGCCGTCGGCCCGCAACGCAGCCACCGGACGCCGCATATCGGCATCGCTCACCAACAGCGGCAAATGCGCCGCTCCCCAGCCGTCGCCGGGCGACATGCGGTCTTTGCCGATGTACGAGGTCAGCACCGCCGCCACTTCCTGATGGAATACCGAGACCTCCTGTGCGTGCTCGCCTTTGCGCACCAGCGCCGCCACCCGCTCTATGATGCTGCGCTGCTCTTTGGCTTTCGATTGCCGGAAGGCAGAGAGGAAGAGCAGGTAATTGGCCAACAGGCACTCGCCGCGGCGGGAAGTATCGCCGGCCATGCGTTGCAGGTCTATGTCGTCTATCGAGCACAGGGCGTGTACTTTCGTCGAAGCCCGGCTCATCAGCGCCGCCAATTGCGCGGTCTGGTCCGGTCCGTTCAGCATTTCTATGTGGCCGCTCACCTTGCCGTTGGGCGCCGAGGGGCCGAAGGTGGCTGACAAAATCATCTCATCGAAGTGCAGGCCGGGCAACTCGCCGAGGTGGAAAACGCCCAGTCCGTTGCGCTCCAATTGTTGCACCACATCGGCGCCGGGTTCGTTGCGCTGCTTGATTCTCAGCAGGTAGTAGCTGATGAGGTCGCGTTGTTGCGGGGTGGCGCACACGATCCCCACGCTGGGCATGGTGCGCTGCGGCGTGGGCTGTATGCGATTGAGCAATTGCAGCGCCGCCTCGGCTTCTTTTTCGTTGATGCCGCTGTGTTCGTAATAAAAACCGTGCGTGTGCGTCAGTTGCAACTCAAAACCGCGGGGCGCCTCGTCGGCCACAGCTACTTTCCAGGCCGACTGGAGGAGATTGCCGGGCTTGAGCTGGTGTATGATGCCCAAGGGCAAAATCCGGTAGCCCGCCGCGCGGAACAAGCCCAACAACGAAGCGTCGTCGCGTTCGGGCTGCTGGGCCGGATCGCCGACGGCCAATGCGCGCCGCCCCAAATGCAACAAGGGCGCGGCCTCCGCTGCCGGTACGGCCTGCGCTTCGTCCACGATCACCACATCGAACCCCGTATCGGCGTTGAACAAAGCCTGCGCCACCGCCGGCGGAGCCAATACGATGGGGAATATATCGGTGATGTGCCGCCCGCTTTCGCGGAACAGGCCCGGCAAGTCCACGCCTGCATCAGCCGTGCCGCTCAGGGCCTGCGAGGTTTTGCGCCCGCCGCGTCGCAGTTCTTTGGCGACAGCCTCCCGGCGTTCGTCCCACAGCGTGCGCAGACGCGACAGAAGCAGGGGTTGCAGGCCCGCCATCGTTTCGGCTAATTCTTCCACTGCCTCATCCGACACCGGCAGATCGGGCGAAAATTGCATCGTCAGGCAGTTGTTGAAGTACCAACTGTCTAAGGCGGCCGTCCAGTCGTTGGGTTTGGCTTTGGCCAATGCGCGCACTATTTTCCGGCCGTTTTCGGGCATACCGATCCAGTGTCGCTGCCATTCGTAAAAAGTGTCGTAGTCTTTGAGGTACAGGCCGATGTTGTCGAAACTTTCCATCACCTCTTCCAGGTACTTGAGGCGTTTGGTGAGCGTGAGCGCCTGATGTTCAAGTGGTTGTTCCAAAATTCCCGCCAGATTGACGTCGTTGAGCAATGAGTCCAAGCCCTGTTCCAACTCCGTCACGATGGTGGTGTAAGGCAGATCTGCATGTACGCTTTTGCTGCTGAGGCGCTGCACTTCTTCCTGAATCTGAGCGGGCAATTGTTCGTTCCAGAGGCCGAACGAAGCCTCCATTTCCAAGACATTGGCTCTGATTTTGGCCATTGACTTGCGGTCCTTTTCGGGCAATACGGCAAAGTCGAACAGAGGCCGGGCCGTCCAGATGCGCTCCAATTCGGCGAAAGCCTCCCGCACCTGCTCGCGGGCCGTCAGAATCTGCTGTGCGCGCGCCGACACGATGCGAGACAGTTTGAGGCCGCCTTCGGAGCTGTTTTCAAAGTCGGCGCCCCATTGGTTGCCATAGTCCGTCAACATACCTTTGAGGCGAAAAATGGCCTCATTGAGTTGTTGGCGGCTGCCCTGATAGAGGTCGTTGAGTTTGTCGGAATAGCCGTTGAGCGTGCTGATGTAGCGGTGGTGAAGGCGAGCGCTGCGTTCGGAAAACGCGGCTATTTGCTGCCGGATGTAGGCCAGTCCGCCGTCTTTGTCTTTTTGTGTAAACAACTCGCCTTTGAGCGCCGACAGCGGGTGTTTGAGCGTATTGATACTTGGAAACAGCACCTGGCTTTGCGCAATGCCCCGGCGCAGCACCTCGTATTCTTCAAAAGTAAAAGCAAAGTCCTGATTGTAAAGCTGTTGCCCCAGCAGTTCCTTGCCGGCTCTGCTTTGGCTGCGCAAAAACAGGCCCACGGTTTCGGTCCAGTTGTGCGTGCCGAAAACCGGGCGGCGCGTGGCGTGGTAGCCGGCATCGAGTTTGTCTTTGAGGCGCAAAGCTTTCTCTAAGAGGAGTTTGTAGCGGTCGGCCGGGAAAGCCTCCACGATGGGCGGGGCTGAGACGGCGCTGCGTAACAGACCCAGTACCGCCGCCTGATCGGACTGCACATTGCGGATGAGCAATTGCTGAGTCGTCAGTCCGCAGCGGCCCAGCACGGCCTGCGCTTCTTTGAGTTCCGACAGGCGCGAGCACACCATGAGGCATTTGCGGCCATTGGCGAGCGCGTTGATGATGACGTTGGCAATGAGGTTGGTTTTGCCGGTGCCCGAAATGCCGGCGGCCACCGTGATGCGCGAGCGCTCTACCTGCTGCATGGCCGTAGCCTGCCAGGGATCGAGCGGGAGCAGGCTGAACGGATGTCCCTCCACGGGAAGTGCCTGTTGTGCGGGCAGCACCGCTTCGCCGGAGTTGTACGCCGCTTCGGGCAGCAAACCCAGCAAACCGGACCAAATCAGGCTGCCGTTGTCGAGGCAGGCGGCGGCTTCCAATTCCGCATCGCCGGGGCAGGGCATGATGGTGAGATTGTCAACGGGAACGTGCAGGCCGGTTTCGCGGGCCAGTTCCAAGGCCAGCAAGACCATTTCGCTGCCGCTGGGTTTGCGCTGCGCCGTGATGCCTGTGTAACGAGCGCTCAACGCCGGGCTGCATTGGCGTTCCAGCCAGGCCGCCAGCACCGGGTTGAGCGAAAAACCCGCTTCTGCATCGTGGCTCAGCACCCAGGATTCCGACACGTTGGGGCTGGCCTCCATGTTGATGTTCCAGAAAAACAAGGGCTGCGAGGCCGGCCGGCCCTGCTCGTCGCGAACGGCAAACAGGGGGAATCCGAAAACCAAACTCTTGCTGCCGCCGAGGCGTTCGCGGTTGCGCGCCTCGAAGAACAGGTGCCGCAGCGCCCATTCGTTGGAATCTTGCGCCTCTACCGTAGTATGGAGCGAGCGGGAGCGAAACAGCGCGTCTATCCAGCCGAGGGCAAAATCGGCGTCGGGGCGCAGGTGAAACATATCCATGCGCCCTTCGGCGAAGGGTTGAGAGAACGCGTAAAATGGGTCCTTATGGCCGTTGATATTCATGCTTTCAATTTGTACGGCCAAAAATAGGTTGGAATCGGGAGATTTGGTAGCAGTGAGGAGAAATAGCTGCGGCTTTCGCGTTCTTGTATCCAGAAGGCAGGCCTGTGAGATATGGCTATATCGCTTCAAGACCGGCTCAAACAACGACGCAGTTCCACCTTCATTGGGCGGGAGCAACAATTGGAGATGTTTCGTCAAAAGTCCGATTGTTCCAAAAGAGGCAAAAACAGCCGTATCTTTTTTTCGTCTGCCGGGAAAAACAAAAAGTTGCGGACATCTTTTACCATTTCCTCCATGTCGAGATGTTGGCAAAGGTCTCGTACCTGTTCCATCAATTGATCGCGATTGGAGACCCCCAGCTTCAATTCCAGAAATGAATAATCGGGTTTCACCGATTTAGATAAGAGAAATACGATGTCGAAAAAATCGCGGCCCTTGCTCCTTTTGCGTTGGCAAAGTGCTGTAAATTTTTGCGCCAGAAGGATGGGCAAGGGCGTGGTAAGGATTTGGGTAGTCACGTCAAATTGGTTCAGGATATAACTTTCAGGTTGAAAATCAAAGTATTGAGGCTCCGTGTCGAGTTGAATGAGGATTTTTTCCTCGCGGTAACCGCTGATCCCTTGCTCAAACAACAGTCCTGGAAAACGGATATAACAATGATATGCTCCCCGTATGACCTGCTTCATTTCTACCTGATACCCCTGTTGTTCCAGTCCGGCTCGGATAGCTTCGGACACCTCTCCGAATTCGGATTCAGTGACTTGAAAATTGTCGAAATCCAGGTCCTCGGAAAATCGGGAATTATTGTGTACTAAGCGCAGGCATGTGCCGCCCAGGAAGCAAAAGCGGTTCGCAAAAGGGCTTTCAAACAAAATTTCAAGAATTTTACATTGCAAGTACTCGCGAAGAATGAATGATCGGTGTACGCGCAAGGCAACAGGATAAGCTTCCAGCAGTTCAGGCAGGCTCAACATGGTAAAGGTGGTTTTTGAAAATACGGACGCGCTCCGTCAGAGATTGTGAATCGAATAACGAACAGTACGCCTCTAATTTATTTTGGTCAATGTCATTTCTCATTTGATCGAGGTTCAGGCGCAGCCCCTCAAAATCGGCTATTGTTGCGATTTTAGGCCGCAAGTACAGGAAGTCGAGCAGCGCTTTTTCCGGCTCTGCTATTTTCGTCCCATAACCATCCGGCACCAACAAACGGTAGCCGAAAAAAAGCGAAGGTTTCACGCTGGAGTAACGAAAGTGCCCGATCTGAGTGTCAAATACCTGAGTTTTACGTGTGGAAATAGAGGTGATGGTAAACACGGCCTCCGGTATCCAGCCATAATGCGCAAAGGCAGTCTCCAATGAGACATAAGACGGGCTGTAGATTTTATTAGCCACCCAATACAATTGCTCTTCGGTGGCAATACGGCCTTTCACACTGTACCAGCCATTCCGAACACGAATAATATGGCCTTTTTTTTGCCAATTGAGGAGGTTCTCCCGCTCAAAACCGGGGTAAAGCTGCTCTACCTCCCGGACTGAAAAGGCGGGCGTTTTTTTGAATCGCTCTAAGTAATTTATTAAAATCATTTCCCTTAATCCTAAAAAATTAGGTTTTTAGGAAGCAAAGATACAGTTTTTATCCATACCCCCACTTCACCGCATAGCAGAAAGCAGGTATAAACCGGAACAAGGTCAGGGCAAACGCATCAAAACCAAGAATGACCTCGGAGAGGTCAAATGTTTGTAGAAAAGGTCATTTATACCAATTGGGACGACCTCGGAGAGGTCGCACATGATATAACAAGACAATGTGCGACCTCTCCGAGGTCGTCTAAACGTGAAAAAACGCTTATTTCTACAAAGATACGATCTCTCCGAGGTCGTCATATCATTTGATGCGTTTGCCCTGGAACAAGGTGGTGCACCCGAAAAAGCTGCGCCATTTTCCCTACTTTTACCTCCCCAAACGCTTTTGACCTTTATAACTCCTGTGGGATATGGCCGAGCAGGGCATCTCGCGCGAGGCGTACGAGGAGCTGCTGGCGGGGCTGCGCGGGGGCTGAGGGCGGGCATTGCTGCCATGCTTTGTTTATCAATCGTTGAATGGTAAAACGCAAAACCAAATGAGTGATGGGAGAAACATTTTGATTTAATTTTGAATATTAGGTCAAACCCTTTATCGGGCAATACGAGAGCCGGCCGACAAGAAAAAACGAACAATAAAAAGAAGAACCATGAAAAACAGAGAGGAAATCATTAAAAACTACATTGATGCTTACAACAGTTTTGATGTTTCAAAAATGATAATGGACTTTTCTGATGAGATTGTTTTTGAAAATATTCAAAATACTGAAGTTACAATGACCTTGAACGGTCTGGATGAGTTCAAAGCTCAGGCTGAAACGGCAAAAAGCTACTTTTCCGAAAGGCGACAAACAATCAAGTCCTTCAGACACGAAGCTGAAAAATCTGAAATTGAGATAGAATATTATGGCGTTTTAGCAATGGATTTTCCGAATGGCATGAAGGAAAAGGATGAAATCAACCTAAATGGTAAATCAATATTTGAATTCAAAAACAACAAAATCATAAGGCTTACGGACATTAGTTGATTAGAGCATAAATACGATGAAATTAGTGAATATGCCCACCTACGCGGAATCAGTAGCCGCGCCATGGCGCGGGGTACTAAGCGCGAGGAGCCTCGGAACCTTGAACCACGCCTTCGTCGTGGCGAGGCCCGGAACGCGAATTTTTAACGCGAATTTTAGCGAAGGTCGCGAATTTCCGCGAATGCGAGGGAAAATGTGATTTGTACGCCCTGCATGGCTTGCAGCCAGCAGCCATTAGCCGGCAGCCGTTCCCACCTGAACGAAACCCAAAACCTCGAACCCCAAATTTCCCCTATCTTTGCCGCAAAAAACGACAGTGGACTACCTGACGCAACATGTGGAAAGCCTGATCTTCACCGCCGAGCAGCCCATTTCGGTGGCCGAGATACAGAGCACTTTGGAAGAAGCATTCGGACTGAAATTTCAGGAAACCGAACTGAATCAGATCGTTACGGATTTGCAGGCCCGCTACAACGCCGATACCTACGCCTTTGAAGTGGTGGAAATTGACGGCGGTTTTCAACTCATGACCAAAGCCGCCTATCACAACACCGTGGGCGCCTGGCTGCGGCAAACCATGTCGCGCAAGCTCTCCCGCGCCGCCCTCGAAACCCTCTCCATCGTGGCCTACAAGCAGCCCGTTTCCAAGTCGGAAATGGAGCGCATTCGCGGCGTCAACTGCGATTACGCCCTGCAAAAACTATTGGAAAAAGAGCTTGTTTCTATTGCGGGTCGCAGCGACGGCCCCGGCAGACCGCTTCTGTATGCCACCGGCCAGAAATTTATGGACTACTTCGGCCTCAAGAGCATCAAAGACCTGCCGCAACTCAAAGAATTTAAAGAACCGGAAAGCTCTATCGGCGAACCCGAAACTGCCTGAATCGTATGGAAACAGAAAAAACATTGGTCAATCGCGTGGCGGAAAGCGGCCTCATCACCCTGCACCTGGAGAAGTTTTTCCCCGACGGAGAAGTCGCTGTGTTCGACCTCAAAGACTACCTCTTTATGGAGTTGATTCTCAAGGAAAAAGACTTCCGCGAGGCGCTCAAAAATCACGATTGGGAACAGTACCGGGGCAAAATCCTGCTCACCTACTGCTCTGCCGATGCCATCATTCCGCTGTGGGCCTACATGCTCGTCACCGCCTACGCCGCGCCCCATGCCCTCGATGTGTTTCAGGGCGATGAGGAGGCGTATTACAAAGCCGCTTTCCTGCGCGCATTGGCCCAACTGGACGGCGCACAGTACGAGCAGCAGCGCGTCGTCGTCAAAGGGTGCAGCGACAAACCCGTGCCGCCCGCCGCGTATGTGGAGATCACCCGCAAACTGCAGCCCTACGCCCAGAGCATCATGTTCGGCGAGCCTTGCTCTACGGTGCCGGTGTTTAAACGGCCCCGGATATGACGAACAAAGAGATAGCCAAAACCTTCCAATTGCTGGCCGACATCATGGAGTTGCACGGCGAAAACAGCTTCAAAATACGCTCCTACCAGAATGCGTACATCGCTTTGCGCAAATTGGAAACGCCCCTCTCGGAAATGCCCCGCGAGGAAATAGACGCCGTCAAAGGAGTGGGCAAGGCCATCGGCGATAAAATCCAGGAATTGCTGGCCTCCGGGCAAATGGCTGCCTTGGAAAAATACCGCGCCATGACCCCGCCCGGCGTGCAGGAAATATTGGCCATTCCCGGCATCGGGCCGAAAAAAACACTCACCATCTGGAAAGACCTCGGCGCTGAAAGCGTGGGCGAACTGCTCTACGCCGTCAACGAAAACCGCCTCATCGAACTCAAGGGCTTTGGCGCAAAAACGCAGGAAGACATCCGCCAAAAACTCGAATACTACCAGCGTTCCCTCGGCCATTATCGCTACGCCAACCTCGAAGCGGAGGCAAAATCGCTCCTCGCGGCCCTGCAATCGGCCCTGCCGGAGGGCAACATCGCGCTCGCCGGAGACGTGGCCCGCTATTGCAATACGCTGGAAACCATAGACTTCGTGGCAATCCATCACAGCGACTGGCCCTCCGTTTTGCAACAGGCCGGACTGAGCGCCGATGCGCCCGATGCCTCGCCGATCATTGCGCGCACCGCGTCGGGAGTGCCCCTGCGCATTTTCCTGTGCAACCCGGAGGAGTTCGGTTCCAAGCAGTTTCGCTACACCGCCGGACAGGCATTCATGGAGGCTTTTGTGGCGGCTTTTCCCGGCGTTGATTTTCGCGGATTGCCCACCGAAGAGGCTGTTTTTCAAAAGGTTGGACTGCCGTTCATCGCCCCCGAACTGCGCGACTGGCCCGCCGCCATTGAACTGGCGCAGAAGAACGCCCTGCCCGAACTGCTTTCTGAAAAAGACATTCGCGGCGTCATCCATGCGCACTCTACTTACAGCGACGGTCTGCACTCGCTCAGCGACATGGCCGAATACGCCCGCACGCAGGGCTACGAATACCTCGGCATCACCGACCACTCCAAATCGGCCTTCTACGCACAGGGCCTCGAGCCGGAACGCGTGCTCATGCAGTGGCGCGAGGTGGATGCGCTCAACGCCGCTTATGCCACAACCGGACATAAGTTTCGCATTTTCAAAGGAATAGAAAGCGACATTTTGAACGACGGCAGCTTGGACTACGACGCCGAACTGCTCGCCGGATTCGATTTTATCATCGCATCGGTACACAGCAACCTGCGCATGGACGAGGCCAAAGCCACCCGCCGCCTGCTCACGGCCATCGAAAACCCGCATACCAGCATTCTGGGGCACCCTACCGGCAGGCTGCTGTTGTCGCGGGCCGGCTACCCGATTGACCACCGCCTCCTCATAGACGCCTGCGCCGCCAACGGCGTAGCCATAGAACTGAACGCCAACCCTTATCGCCTCGATTTAGACTGGACCTGGATTCCGTACGCCATGGAAAAGGGCGTCCTCATTGCCGTCAATCCAGATGCGCACAGCCGCGAAGGCATACACGATATACATTTCGGTGTGTGCTCGGCACGCAAAGGCGGTCTCACGGCAGCGGCCTGTTTGAATGTGCTGGATGCGGAGGAGTTTGGGGCGTGGGCAGGGAGAAAGGGGTAGGATTTGCCCTTTGCCCTTTGCCCGCTGCTCCTTACCTTTGCCCCGCACAAAACGAAAGCATGATCAAAGCCTGTATTTTCGACCTCGACGGAGTGATAGTAGATACCGCCAAGTATCATTTTCAGGCTTGGCGCCGATTGGCCAACGAACTCGGTTTCGACTTTTCGGAAGCCGACAACGAACAACTCAAGGGCGTCAGTCGCATGGAATCGCTGGAAATCATTCTGAAATGGGGCGGCGTCGCGCTCTCCGAGGAGCAAAAAATCGAGTGGGCCGACCGCAAAAACGAGTGGTACAAAGCCCTCATCAGCAACATGACGCCCGATGAAATACTGCCCGGTGTACCCGAATTTCTAGCCCAATTGCAATCAAACGGCATCCGCATCGCCCTCGGCTCGGCCAGCAAAAATGCCCTGCCCGTGATCGAAAGCATCGGACTGGGGCCGGTTTTTGAAGTCGTCATAGACGGCACACAAACCACCCTCAGCAAACCCGATCCGCAGGTTTTCAGACTGGGGGCGCAGCGGCTGGGGCTGAAACCTTACGAGTGCATCGTTTTTGAAGATGCTGAAAGCGGCATTGAGGCGGCGCTGAACGGTAGATTTTACGCCGTAGGCATTGGGCGGCCCGAAGTGCTGGGCAAGGCGCACCTGGTCATTCCGGGTTTCGTCGGCTTGCAATGGGAGGAGGTAGTGAAGGCGATGGGGGTTTGAGATGGACGGCTTGTTGAGTGTGTTCAAGAGCCACAAGCCATTACCATGCGGGGCGTGGTTGTTTTTATGTTCAGAAATCAGATTTTCCTTCGGGGGAATTTCTAAATGTACTTTTGAAAATGATTTTTTTTATTCCTTCGGAAACCAAGCTTGCAGCCTGTAGCCTGTAGCTTGCAGCCCAAGAGGAACTATCAATAAATACCTGCAACTAATGAAACAATACCTGCAACACCACGAGTGGCACATCATCGAAGAAGGGTTTCAGCCCGAACACAACCGGATTTCTGAAAGCGTGTGCAGCATCGGCAACGGCCGCATGGGGCAGCGCGCCAATTTTGAAGAAAGATACAGCGGCGATACCCTGCCCGGAAACTATGTGGCCGGCATTTATTACCCCGATAAAACCCGCGTGGGCTGGTGGAAAAACGGCTATCCCGAATACTTCGCCAAAGTGCTGAACGCCCCCAATTGGATCGGCATAGACATTGCCTTCGACGGCGAACAACTCGACTTGGCACAATGCAAGGTAGAATCCTTCCGCCGCTTGCTCGACATGCAAACCGGCCGCTTAGAGCGCTACGTCACCGCCGAAATGGCCGATGGTCGCAAGGTGGAAATTGCCTCCGTCCGCTTTTGCAGCATCGCCGACGACGAAACCGGCGCCATTCGTTACAGCGTCAAGCCGCTCAACTTCTCCGGCACGCTCACCATCACCCCGTATGTGGATGCCGACGTCATCAATCAGGACTCGAACTACGGCGAGAAATTCTGGGTGGAAGTAGAAACCAAAACCAAGCGCAGTCAGGCATACATCACCGCCGAGACGAAAAAAACCGAGTTTCAGGTGTGTACCGGCATGAGGTTTTCCATTTTCCAAAACGGTGCCAAAATCGAGTTCGACTCCGAGCGCGTACACAAAGAAAAATACGCCGGTCGCAGCGTGAATGTGAAGTGCGAAAAGGGCAAAGAGACCGTGATTTACAAATATGCGGCGGTGGTTTCTTCGCTCAATTACGCCAAAGAAGAACTCCTCGAACGCTGCCAGGATGCCGTCAAACGCGCCTACGACACCGGTTTCGAGGCCATGCTTCAGGCGCAAGCCGATGCCTGGGCTTCCAAATGGGAGGAAGCCGACATCCGCATTCGCGGCGATGTAGCTGCACAGCAGGGCATTCGTTTCAATATTTTCCAACTCTACCAAACCTACACCGGCGAAGATGCCCGCCTCAACATCGGCCCCAAAGGCTTCACCGGCGAGAAATACGGCGGCAGCACTTATTGGGACACCGAGGCGTATTGCTTCCCGTTTTACTTGGCCACAGCCGATCAGCATGTTGCACGCAATTTGCTGGTATATCGCTACAAACACCTGCAAAAAGCCATCGAAAACGCCGAAAAACTTGGCTTCACTCATGGCGCGGCCCTCTACCCCATGGTCACCATGAACGGCGAGGAGTGCCACAACGAATGGGAAATCACCTTTGAAGAAATTCACCGCAACGGCGCCATTGCCTACGCCGTATATGACTACGTTCGCTACACCGGCGAAAAGGAGTACCTTGCGGAATACGGCGCAGAATTGCTGCTCGGCATCGCCCGTTTCTGGTCGCAGCGCGTACACTTCTCCAAGCCCAAAGGCCAATACGTGATGCACGGCGTCACCGGCCCCAACGAGTACGAAAACAACGTCAACAACAACTGGTACACCAACTACATCGCCGCCTGGTGCCTGCGCTACGCCGGCGAAGCGCTCGATTATGTGAAGGAAAACGCGCCCGAACGCTACCGGGACTTGATCGCAAAAACGGCCTTTGATGAAGCCGCCGAACGCACCCGCTGGGCCGATATTGCCGGCAATATGTTCCTGCCCAAAGACGAACAACTCGGCATTTTCCTCCAGCAGGAAGGCTTCTTGGACAAAGACGTTATGACGGTAGATCAGATTCCCGCCGGGCAGCGCCCCATCAACCAAAACTGGTCCTGGGATCGCATCCTCCGCTCTTGTTTCATCAAGCAGGCCGACGTACTGCAAGGCTTGTACTTCTTTGAAGACCACTTCAGCGAAGATGAAATCCGCCGCAATTTCGACTTCTACGAACCGCTCACCGTACACGAATCCTCCCTCTCGCCCTGCGTACACGTCATTCTCGGCGCCCGCTTGCGCAAAGAGGAAAAGGCCTACGAAATGTACCTCCGTACCGCCCGCTTGGACCTCGACGACTACAACAACGACACCGAAGACGGCTGCCACATCACCAGCATGGCCGGCACTTGGATGTCCTTCGTCAAAGGCTTCGGCGGCATGCGCGTATATGACGACACGCTGCATTTCAGCCCGATGATTCCCAAACAATGGACCGATTACGCGTTCAAAATCCGTTTCCGCGGCGCTTTGCTTCAGGTAAAAGTCACTCAGGAACAGGCCATTGTGCGCAATCTATCGGCCCAAAGCCTGCCTGTAAAAGTGTATGGGAAAGAACACCATCTGGAGGCCGGCGAGGAACTGAGCGTGGGGATTAAATAGCCATCATGTCCGCCGGATACAACATACAAATCCCTCAATTTCAGGGGCCTTTCGATCTGCTGCTGTTTTTCATAGAGCGGGACGAGCTGGATATTCAGGATATTCCCATTGCCAAAATCACCAATGACTTCCTGGATTACATCCACACCATGGAGCGCCTCAATATTGACCTTGCCGGCGAATTTATGCTCGTAGCTGCCACCTTGTGCAAGATCAAAGCGCGCATGCTCCTGCCCCGCAAACAGGTGGACGAACAGGGCAACGAAATAGACCCCCGGCAGGAATTGGTGGACCGCCTCATGGAATACAAGCGCTACAAAAGCGTGTTGGACGAAATGCGGGCGCTGGAAGAAGAACGGGCACAAAAAACCACCCGTGGCAATCTGAGCGACGAACTGCAACAAATTGCCACCCGCGCTTTGGTGGATTCCGAGTTGGAAACCCTCACCCTCTTCAGACTCCTCAAAGCCTTCGAGCGGGTGATGCAACGCATGGAAAACGCACAGCCGCGCGCCATCCACCAGATTGCCAAGTTCAGCTATACCGTTGAAGAACAGCAGATTTTCATCCTCTCCAAAATACCGCAGGGCGGTCGTGCCGACTTCCAAACGGTCTTCAGCACTTGCGCCAATCGCATCCATGCCATCGTTACATTTCTCGCTTTGTTGGAATTGCTGAACATGCAGCGCGTGCTCATTCTGGCAGGTTCCGGGGTGAATAGTTTTTGGCTGGAGGCGGTGGAGGAGGACACGCCAACAGTCGCCGATAACCATATCGAAGCTGGATAATCTTGCCACCAACAACAACTGCATCCTATATGAACCGAGAAGAAGCCGCCCGTTTATGGAATAATAATGCCGAAGCCTGGACGGTTTTGGCAAGAGCGGGCTATGATCTTTACCGGGACCATCTCAATACGCCTGGCTTTTTCCAAATCCTGCCGGATGTCAATGGCTTATATGGTTTGGACATAGGCTGCGGCGAAGGCTACAATACGCGTTTGTTGGCTGCCCGAGGCGCTCGAATGGATGCGATAGATGTGGCTGAGATTTTTATCCAGAAAGCCATAGAAGAGGAACAAATCAACCCGTTGGGAATAAAGTATCAGGTAGCTGATGCGCAACTATTGCCTTATGAGACAGGCCAATTTGATTTCGCCACCGCGTTTATGAGTCTGATGGATGTGCCGGAGCCGGAAACCGCCATTCAGGAAGCATTCAGAGTGCTGAAACCGGGAGGTTTTTTGCAGTTTTCCATCTCGCACCCCTGCTTCAGCACGCCGCACCGCCGCAATTTGCGCAACGCCCAGGGCGAAACCTACGCCATAGAAGTAGGCGGCTATTTTCAAAACGTCAACGGGGAATGGATCGAAGAATGGATTTTCGGCGCTGCGCCGGAAGAGCTGAGAGACCGTTTCCCCAAGTTCAGAGTTCCCCGCTTCATCCGAACGCTGAGCCAATGGATGAGTTACCTGCTGGATGCGGGTTTTGTCATTGAGCAAGTCCACGAGCCATGTCCAGACGATGAAACGATTCGGCAATATCCGTATCTTCAGGACAGCTCGGTGACGGCGTACTTCCTGCAAATTCGTTGCAGAAAAAACCTTTGATAATCAATAAATTGAAGGAAAATCAAGCCCGTTCGCGCTCCATGTAAAAATCGGCGTACATCTTTTGGAGCTTCTTGCGCGCAAAGAAAATGCGGCTTTTGATGGTACCGAGAGGCGAACCTAATTCTTCGGCAATTTCCTCATATTTGTAGCCTTCGTAGGCCATCATAAACGGCTTGCGGAAGTCCTCCGGCAAGGTATTGACCATGCCCAGCAACTCGATGAAAGTGATGTCGGATTCACCTTCGTTGCCGATGCTGTTGTCGCCCGAATTGATGTAGTAATTGTTCGGAGTTTGGTCTATGATGAGGTTGCGACGAACGCGCTTGCGATAGTTGTTGATGAAAATATTGCGCATGATGGTCACCGCCCAAGCCTTGAAGTTGGTACCCTGAAGATACTTTTCAGAGTTGGTGATGATGCGCATCGTGGTATCCTGATACAGGTCTTCCGCATCCATTTCGTTGCCCGTGAGTTTGAGCGCGAAAGCCCGGAGCGTTTGGGTGATCTTCTCCAATTGCTCAGGAATACTGCTATGTTGAACAGGCAAAGACACGACGGGCGACTTTATGATTTCGAAAGACATTTTGTAATATTTGTTTACAAAATTAGAAACTAAACGTGAGTTCTGCAAAAAATTTTTTCTATTTAGACTGAATTTCGACGAAAAAGTAGCAGAAATGACAACTCCGAGAAAAAACGTTAAAAAAATTAACTAAAATAAACCTTCTGCAAACTCCCGATGTATTGTAGGAGAATTATTTATGGAACGATATTGAGTTTCTGTCGAAAACTTCCAACACATGACCGTACAACAACAATGGTGCAATACGCACAATGACCTTCACCCGGCCATGTATCTCCATCAGAACATCCGGGCACTGAGGAAAAAACTCAACCTCAGCCAGGAAGAACTCGCCCTGCGCGTAGGCCTCAACCGGGGCAATATCGCCTCTTATGAGAACGGCACCGCCGAACCCAAAATCTGCAACCTCCTCAAGCTCTCTAAAATCTTCGGCGTCTCCGTCATTGATTTAACCAACCGGGACTTCAGCGCTGAAGCCATCGGGTGGGCTGCCGAGCCGGCAGAGGTAGTAGTCCAGCCTCTTCACGACCCCGATCAGTTGCTGCAACTCCGCGACCGGGCCGCCGAAATCTCACAGGTTATCAACAGCTTATACACCTGCTTCCAGTTCAAACTCAAGTCCATGACCGAGTGCGCCCCCGAAATTCAGGCGCTTCAGGTACATTTTGAGCAAATGAAGGAGGTTTCGCAATCGCTTATCAACGATCACCTCGCATTGTTGGACATTATGGACCGCCGATAGAAAAAAATAATACCCGCCCCAACATATTTTAGCATTTCCCGTATATGTATTTTGTAGAATGCTTTAGATTTGTAATCCCTTAAACATTACAGAAATGCCTCGTAGCACCCCCCTTCTCGCCTGGACGGCCTTATTTGTGCTGTTCACCATGACCTTGCACGCTGAGGTTCAATTCGTTGTCAAGCCGCTGCCCTTGGTCAAAGACATGGCGGCCCGACAGGGAAAACTCTATTTTGTTCATTTCACGGCCCAATGGTGTATGCCTTGCCGCTGGATGGACGAAAACACTTTTTCCGATCCGGCGCTGTCTGAGTTCGTTCAACAGCATTACATCGCTGTAAAAATGGACATTGACGATACCTACGGTTTGAAATGCAAGGAGGAATTTGCCGTGCAAAAAATACCTACGGTTTTGATTTTCAATGCTAAAGGCGAAGTCATTGACCGCCGGGAAGCCTCCATAGACGCCGGCGCCCTTCTGACCTTGCTGCAACGATACAGTCGGGAAGAAGCGCCCCGGACACAGTCTGCGCCTGCACAGCCCGAAAGCCCGGCCTATCCGATGAGCGGAAAAACAAACTCGGCGCCGCTTGCTCCCGGACAATTTTCCCGCCCGGCGCTCATACCCGATATGCCGCACTCGCAGGACGTCGTTCAGGAAATGATAGAGCCTTCCGTTTTGCAGGCGGCGTCGTACAGTTCGTCTCCGGTTGCCGATGCGCAAACCCATTACGGGCCGGCAACCACTTATACCATACAGGCTGCCGTGTTCGGCGATTATGGAAATGCGGTGAACGAAGTAAACCGGTTGGAAGGGCTGTTGCGAAGGCCGGTCAGCTTGGCGGCGTCGGTGCAAAACGGCAAAACTCTGTACAAAATCACCATAGGCAATTTCAGCAGCAGACAAACGGCCGACGAATACCTGCGCTACCTGCAAAGCAAATCCATCAATGGTTTTGTGAGAGCATCAGAGTGACAACCACCTCTATTTCAGCATATTGGCTAAGGTGTCGTTCAAAAACAAGTTCTCGCCCTTTTCGTAGATCACGTTGGAACGCCCCACGATGAGCGGGTCCAATTTGCCAATCATTTTCAAGTCCCGATTGTCATAAGCAATCCGGTGCAAGACGTACCGCATGGCATTGAGCCGGGCGCGTTTTTTGCAATTCGATTTCACTACGATCCAGGGCGAATCGGAGGTATCGGTATGGAAAAACATTTTTTCTTTAGCATCGGTATAGTCTTCCCATTTGTCTAAAGAAGCCCGGTCTATCGGCGAGAGTTTCCATTGTTTGAGCGGGTGTGTTTCGCGGTCTTTGAATCGGCGTTTTTGTTCTTCCCGGCTCACCGAGAACCAGAACTTGATCAAAATGATGCCGCTGCGCACCAAATTACGTTCAAAATCAGGCACTTGCCGCATGAACTCCGTGTATTCCTCTTTGGTGCAAAAACCCATCACATTTTCCACGCCGGCCCGGTTGTACCAAGATCGGTCGAACAGCACGATCTCGCCGAAAGTAGGCAAATGGCGCACATAACGCTGAAAATACCACTGGCCTTTTTCCTCTTCGGTGGGCTTTTCCAGAGCTACCACGCGGGCGCCGCGAGGATTGAGGTGCTCCATCACCCGCTTGATGGTGCCGCCCTTTCCGGCTGCGTCGCGCCCTTCAAAGAGTACCACCACGCGGGCGCCGGTCTTTTTGGTCCAGGCCTGCAATTTGAGCAGTTCTACCTGAAGATCATACTTTTGCGCTTCGTAGGCTTTGCGCGAAAGGAGGTTTTTATACGGGTATCCGCCTTCGCGCCAGTCACGGGCGAGTTCGTGATCGGGATGAACTTTTTTGCCCTGGCCTTGCAAGTTTTCCTCCAGCAGCGTTTTGAGCAACAACACGCGCTCTTCCACCGGAAAGCTTTGCAGGTATTGCTCGGCCGCTGATTTTTTATCATCCGGCTTCGACTCCATAGCGTCTTTGAGTGCCGTGGCTTCATGGTTGATTTTGGCCCGGATGCGGCGGTTAACCGACTTGACGCGCGCCTCTGAGGGCGTTTCTCCGCCGGTCACATCTCCTTCGCTCACTTCGCGGGTCACGATTTTGAGCGCTTCTTCTTCGTTGATGGTAGGTCTTCTTTTAGCCATGTTTTGCTTGTTTTGCCTGATTCACAAAGGTAAGGAACATTGTTTGTGCAAACAACACTTAAAAATGCGGTAACCCTAAAAGAAATATCCGGCACTTTCACCGCGCAACTGCGCCTGACGAAACCGCCATATTTGGAAGCCTTCCTGCACTCTGCTATCTTTGCCAGATGAAAGCCATGATTTTCGCAGCAGGATTGGGCACGCGCCTGCGCCCACTCACCAACGACCGGCCCAAAGCCTTGGTCGAAGTCAACGGCGTGCCGCTGTTGCAAATCGCCATCGAGAAACTCCACTTGGCAGGCATAACCGACATCATCGTGAACATACACCATTTCGGAGAGCAGATAGCGGCATTTCTGGCGCGGCCTCCGTTTTCAGATATGAACATCGCCATCTCGGATGAGCGCGCCAAACTGCTTGACACCGGCGGCGGTTTGCGCAAGGCTGCCTGGTTTTTCGATGACGGCCAACCGTTCCTGGTGTATAATGCAGACATCCTTACCACATTGAACCTGAATGATTTGTACGCCGCGCACACCCGTTCTCAGGCATTGGCTACGCTGGCAGTACGCGAACGACCGGCCTCCAGGGCTTTTCTTTTTGATAAAAACAACCGGCTCTGTGGCTGGCGAAACTCAGCTACCGGCGCAGAACGCATTGCCTTGGCCAACCATCCCTTGCACCCCTTAGCCTTCAGCGGAGTACACATCATTCACCCCCGTATTTTTGAGCTGATGCCCCCGCCCGGAGAGGTTTTTTCCATTGTGGAAACTTACCTCAGCCTGGCACAAAACGAAATCATCCAAGGCTTTCGCCACGATCAGGACTTATGGTTGGATGTCGGCAAGCCGGAGCAGTTAGCCCGCGCACAGGAGTTGTGGACATGGTAAGGAACTACATTGCCCGGTCCGCTTGTTCCTCGCATGTTTCATTCCAACAAATGTCATGGTATCAAAAATAAACGCATACATCAAGCAGGTCGAATCTGAAAGGGGGGTAAAAATACTGCTCGCCTCGGAAACCGGTTCGCGCGCCTGGGGTTTTCCCTCTCCCGACAGCGACTACGATGTTCGTCTCATATATGCCCATCCGGTGCAATGGTATTTGTCCTTATCGGAAAAACAAGACAGCATGGATACCATGTTGGAAAACAGAGAATTGGATGTGTCCGGTTGGGATTTACGGAAGTCGTTGCGATTGCTGCTGCGCTCCAATCCGCCACTTTTGGAAAGAATACATTCGCCGGTGGTGTACGCCTGTGACGAGGTCTTTTTGGAGCAGATCAGATCGGTTTCTCAAGACTTTTACTCTCGCATAGGCGCCATGCACCACTACCTGAACATGGCCCGGAACACCCTGGACGAGATAGACGAAAGCAGACCATACAAGCTCAAAAAGCTGTTTTACGCATTGCGGTCGGCAACGGCTTGCAGGTGGATATTGGAAAAAAATGAGCCGCCGCCTGTCTCATTCAACGATATGCTGAGTGGGCTTGATTTGCCGGAAACCATTTTGTCGGATATAGAGAGACTTTTGGATATCAAGTCGAAGGCTGACGAGTCTTACCTGCATCGTGGGGAGAGCAACTTGCTCGATTTTGTTCGCCACTCCTTATTCACAGCTACCGAAAATGGAGCGCAACTGCCCTCCGGCAAAGGGCGATCAGACGTATGTAATGAATTGTTTATCAACACACTTGAGCGGATATGGAACTCCAATATTTGAGAAACAACAGGCTGTTGATACTGGAAGCCTTGAGCGGCAGCAAGGCTTATGGTTTGGATACTCCGGAGTCCGACATGGACTTCAGGGGCGTATTCATGCTGCCTCGCAGGCAATTTTATGGATTGCAATACATCCCGCAAATCAATTTGGACAACAACAACCACATGCTTTACGAATGGAGGAGGTTTGTGGAATTGCTTTCTGTGAACAACCCTAATATATTGGAGTTACTGGAAACTCCTGCCGATGCTTTGATATACAAACATCCACTGCTCCATCAAGTGGACTGTTCGAAAATTGTCTCCCGGCAGTGCAAAGAGACTTTCGGCAGGTTTGCGCTTTCGCAGGTCAAGAAGGCCAGAGGTTTGAACAAAAAAATTGTAAACCCTATGGATCGGGAGCGCAAAACCGTACTTGATTTCTGCTATGTTGCCCACAATGGCGGCTCGATTTCCCTGAGGCGCTTTTTGCAACAGAACAACATGCAACAGGAATACTGTGGCTTGGTCAATATTTCCAACATGCAAAACGTGTACGCGCTTTATTATGGTGAAGACAGTGGGTACAAAGGAATTTTTCAGAAGAGCAATTCCGATGATATTTCACTCAGTTCCATCCCCAAAGGAGCGCCGCAAGTCGCATGGATGTACTTCAACAAAAATGGATTCTCTGTTTATTGTCGCGAATACCGCGAGTATTGGGAATGGGTAGAAAACCGAAATGAAGCGCGTTATCAAAGCACCCTGCATCATGGAAAAAACTACGATGCCAAAAACATGATGCACACATTCAGGCTTCTGGAAATGGCCATTGAAATTGCCCGGCACAAAAAGATCGTCGTCAGAAGGCCCGATGCCGACTTTTTGCTGAGCATCAAAAAAGGGGCTTACGATTATGAGCAGCTTATAGAAATGGCCGCCGCCAAATACGATGAAATGGAGACCGCTTATGCAGCTTCCGACTTACCGGATGCACCGGATTCCGGCTACCTGAATGACTTGGCTTATGAGATCAGAGCTGAGTTTTATGGCATCAAAAGTGATTGAGCCGGAGCGTGTCGTAAGCAGTAGCTTCAGACCCTGCAAAGTTTTCTAAAACCTTTCAAGGTCTGAAGCGTGGTTTTTTTTCTACAAATGTATCACCTCATCGTAAGCGGCGGCGGCGGCTTCCATCACCGCTTCGCTCATGGTAGGGTGCGGGTGTATGGCCTTGATGATTTCGTGGCCGGTGGTTTCCAGCTTGCGAGCCACCACCACCTCGGCAATCATTTCCGTCACATTGGCGCCAATGAAGTGCGCGCCGAGGAACTCTCCGTATTTGGCATCAAAAATGACCTTCACGAAACCCTGCTTGGCGCCTGCCGCACTGGCCTTGCCCGAAGCGGAGAACGGAAACTTGCCCACTTTGAGCGTGTAGCCGGCGTCTTTGGCGGCCTGCTCGGTGAGGCCCACAGAAGCCACTTCCGGCGAACAGTAGGTGCAGGACGGAATGTTGTTGTAATCAATGGGATCGGGCGTATGGCCGGCTATTTTTTCCACACAGGTAATGCCTTCCGCGCTGGCAACGTGCGCCAGGGCCTGGGTAGGAATGATGTCGCCGATGGCATAAATGCCGGGTACATTGGTGCGATAGTAGTCGTCCACGAGCACAAAGCCGCGGTCGGTTTTTACGCCGAGTTCTTCCAGTCCGATGCTTTCTGTGTTGGGCGTCACGCCGGCAGCGGAGAGCACCACGTCGCAGTCAATTTGCTTCACCGAACCATCTTTGCGGCTCTTCACCGTCACTTTACAGCCAGCGCCTTTGGTATCCACGGTTTCCACGCTGGTATTGGCCAGTACTTCGATGCCCGCTTTTTGGTAAATTTTGGCCAATTCTTTAGAAACATCGGGGTCTTCGCGGGGCAAGAGACCCTGTTCGAGGAACTCCACGATGGTCACTTTGGTACCGATGGAGTGGTAGAAGTAGGCAAATTCCACACCGATGGCGCCCGCGCCCACCACCACTAAAGACTTAGGCTGCTGCTCCAAAGTCATGGCTTTGCGGTAGTCAATGATTTTTTTGCCGTCTATTTTGAGGTTGGGCAGTTCTTTGGCCCGTCCGCCCGTAGCCACGATGATGTGCTCGGCGCTGTATTCGGTTTTAGCTCCGGCGGCGGCGGTCACTTCCACTTTTTTGCCGCGCACCAACCGGCCATTGCCGTTGATGACGGTGATTTTATTTTTTTTGAACAGGAAGTTGATGCCCTTGCTCATGCCGTCTGCTACGCCGCGACTGCGCTTGACCATAGCGCCGAAATCGGCCTGAGCGCCGCTGACCTGAATGCCGTAGTCGGAGGCATGTTGGATGTATTCAAAAACCTGAGCGCTTTTCAGGAGGGCTTTGGTGGGAATGCAGCCCCAGTTGAGACAGATGCCGCCCAGCGATTCGCGCTCGACGACGGCTACTTTCATGCCCAATTGAGATGCCCGAATGGCGGCTACGTACCCGCCGGGGCCGCTGCCGATAACGATGAGATCGAAATTCATAATGGATATGCGTTATTGTTTCGTTGAAAAACGCCGCAAAGATAGCCCGGTTCGGTGAAAACTGTATAAAAGAAAAAAACTCCGACGCACAACACGCCGGAGCTCCCTAACTTACTGATACTTAAAAAATCTTATTGAGACGCCGTTTCTGGCGGCGCAAAAATCACCCTGTTCCAGCTTTGTGCCGGAACATCATCGTGTAAAAAGAGCGTCTGTGATGAATTGTTCTGTGTGGGCAAAGATACGCCCGAAGGCAGGCTGCCACCAAAAAATCGGGCAATTTTTTTTTGAGTTTTTTTTAGCGAGCAATGTGTCAACCATTTGGTTATTTAGTTGAAAATCAATTTTTTATAAAAACATAAAAAATCTCATTTTCCTGAAAATCAAGGCACTGAGGCCTCTTTTGACAAGCTCCCCGATACAAGCGTTTTTACTCAGGGTTCGGCGCCCAGAATAAGCATAAGAATGACATTGCCGGCGCTCTCGATTCGGTCTATGCTGACGTAAGTATCCTGTTCAACAGGGAAAGGTTCGCCGAGCGATATGCCGGGTATCTGCTGCTCGACGGCCTGCGCCCAGGCAGAGAGCGGCACGAGTTCCGGGCTGAGGCTGCTCAATTGGTAGAGCAGGTCCACCCCGCGGTCGGCCCAGTAGGCGGCATCGGCTTGTGGCGGCGGATTTTGGATGACGAAACGAAACTCCTGCACCGGTTTTTCGCAGCCGCTTTGGATGAGCGTGACGGAGAGCGAATCGCCCAGCGTCAGTTCTTCGGTCGCGGAGAGGTCGTCGGTGCGAAAGCTGTGGCGCGTCACGCCCGGCATTTGTTCCGAAAAAATGGCTTTGGGCTTGCCGTAGGGACAATCTTCGAGTTTTTTGGGGCCGCCGCTGCATTGAGAGAAGGCAACGAGGAGCAGGGCGAAGAGCAGCAATTGAGTCGGTTTCATAAAAAACAGAGATGGATGATACGGCAGATTTTTTTCAACGACAAAGTACCACAATTTGAACGGCAATTTGGGCGTCAACCTGCTTGCGGCACGAAAAAATTACAACAATATAGCCCCGCTTCTGTTGGTTTAGCCGGTGTACGACCACAAAACCAAAGACAATGACAAAGACTACTTTTAACGGCAATGGCCACCATGCAGCTTCTAAGGGAAAACTAAACGGCCACAGCAATTACTACCTTTTGGAGGAGGATCCCGACTTCGATACGCCCATGCGCCCCGACGCTTTTCTGAAAAGTGAGGAGGAAAAAATGAACATCATAGAGGATCATTTCAAAGTCATCATGGAGACCCTGGGCTTAGACCTCAGCGACGACTCGCTGCGGGGTACGCCGCGCCGGGTGGCCAAGATGTTTGTGCAGGAAATCTTCTCCGGATTAGACCCCGAGAACAAGCCCAACATCTCGCTTTTTGAAAATAAATACCGCTACAACCAGATGCTCGTGGAGCGCAACATCACCGTCAAGTCGTTTTGCGAGCATCACTTCCTACCCATCACCGGGGTGGCGCATGTGGCTTATTTTTCTTCCGGTCAGGTCATTGGTTTGTCGAAGCTGAACCGCATTGTGGAGTACTTCTCGCGCCGCCCGCAGGTACAGGAACGCCTGACGATACAGATAGCCGAAGAACTGAAAAAAGCGCTGAACACGGAAGACGTGGCAGTTTACCTCGATGCCCGGCACATGTGCGTAGAATTGCGCGGCGCCGAACACGAAAACTGCTCAACGGTGACGACGGAGTATTCCGGCAAGTTCTTGCAGGAGAGCGTGCGGGCGGAGTTTTTGCAGAGTATTCGGTAAGGATACCCTACCTCTCCACAAAATACATCTCGATCTCCCGATCGTGGCGAGCGGAAAAACGGCCGCGGAAGGTGCAGGCTATATCGTTTTCCACTAATGCTTTGGTAGCGCCGGAGATGTTTACCTGGCCGGTTTCGCCATGCGTTTCCATGCGGGAAGCAATGTTGACCGTATCGCCCCAGATGTCGTAGGCAAATTTTTTGGAACCCACCACCCCCGCCACAATCGGCCCCGTGTGAATGCCGATGCGCGCCTCGAAAGAAGGCTTGCCGAGAGCGCGGTTGTTCTCTGCATGTTGGCGCAGGAAGTCCTGTATTTCCAAGGCGGCGCGAATGCTGCGCAGAGCGCCCTCGTTGCCATTGTCTATTACCATGCACATGTAGGCATCGCCGATGGTTTTAATTTTTTCGAGGCCATGTCGGTCGGTGATTTCGTCGAAAGCGCGGAAACAGGCGTCAATTTCGGCTACGAGGGCTTCTGGCTCCATCCGTTCAGAGATGTTGGAAAAATCTCGGAAGTCGGAAAACATGACCGTAGCCTGCTCGTGCATGCGGGCGCGGGCTTTGCCGAAGCGCTTCAGTTCATCGGCGATCTGCGCAGGCAGGATGTTGAGCAGCAGCGACTCCGATTCCTGGCGGGCCTTTTCCAACTGTTGCGTTCGGGCGCCGACCAATTGCTCCAGCACGCGCTCCCGGCGACGCAGGGTATAAACCCGGTAGCGCGCATAGCCGTAAGCGCCGCCTATCAGCAGCAGCGCGCACAGTCCCAAAAACCAGTTGCTCCGGTAGTACGCCTGCCGGATGAGCACAGGTATGGCCAACTCCTGATCGCTCCAGTCATTGTTGCCCGAACGGGCGCGCACCCGGAAGGTGTATTTCCCGGCAGGAATGTTGTTGTAACGGGCTTCGTTGATGGCGGAAGCCTGCGACCAGTTTGACTCGTAATGCTCCAACTGATAGCTGAATTGTTTGTCGGAGGTCTGCCGAAAATCTGCCAGTGCAAAACTGAAACTGAACATTCGGTCGCGGTGGGTGAGGATGATGGGAGCGCCGTTTTCCAAACCCGTGCTCTGAAAAAACAGGCTGTCTCCGTCGAAGCGGGTAAAGCCGGTGAGCAACAACGGGGCATCGTAGCTGCGGCTGCGTAGGTCGGCCAAGGCAGGGCCGGGGTAAAAGGCATTCACTCCGTTGAGGCCGCCGAAATACATACGCCCATCGCGGGATCGAAAGAAGGAAGTTCGGTTGAATTCGTTGTGCGAGAGGCCGTCCGTTTCAAAAAAATTCACGCAGTTGCCCTTTTGAATATTGAAGCGGCAAAGCCCCCGAAACGTGCTGATCCACAGGCAAGTATCGCCTTCAGAGAGAAAACCGGCCAAAATATTGTTGGGCAATCCGTCCTGATCAGTGAATATGCGCACTTCGTTGGTGGCGGGTTTCAGTCGGTGCAGCCCGTTGATGGTAGAGAGCCAGACGTAGCCCCGGCTATCTTCGTAGATGGCATTCACCTCGTTGGAGGCCAAACTCGCCGGTGTGCTGTTGAGGTGCCAGCGATCTGATCGGCCATTCTGCACATCTAAGCGATAGACCCCGTGTTGCAGGGTTCCTACCCAAAGATACCGGCCATTCCTGCCGGGATACACATAGCTGATCTCGCCCTGAAAATTGGGTTCGAGCAGGTCTTGCAGTTCCGTGGTTTTGCGCGTTTCGGGGTCGTACCAGTACAAGTGCTTACGGTACCCGAACCAAAGTTTGCCGTCCTCATCGGCGCACACGGAGGCTAAGTTGGCCTCACCCTGCGCAAAAATCGTATCGGTGCGCATGGTTTTGAGGTCTATGCGGATGCCGTTGCCCGTCCACAGTGCATTGTCTTTCCAAAGCAGGCCGTAGGGAATGTTGTGAAAATCGTTGTTGGGAAACAGCGGCCGCAGGTATTCCGTACGCGGATTGAGAACGTGAATGGAGTTGTAATAGGAGATGTAAATATTGCCCCGGTCGTCTTCGGCGATGCCCCGCGTGCTGCAAAACCCGTCGCTGCAATACTCGCTGCCGCCGCTGAGGTAATTGGTAAATAGGCGCACCGAGCGGGTAAGTTTAATGAGTCCAAAATCGGAAGTGACCCACACAACGCCGCTTCTATCCATCAGTATTTGCCTGTAATTCAGGTAGTTTTTGACCGACTGACGAATCGGTTCGTCCATATCCGTAACCTGCCCGGCGGCGGCATTGTAATGCCAGAAGACGTTTTGGCCGGCCACCCAGACATTGCCGCCCGGTTCGGCCAGCAGGGTGGCTGCTTTGCCTTTGTCCTGAATAAACGAACTGACGGGATGCAGCGAAAACATGCCCGAAGCGGGCTGCCAGGTGAAAACCCGACTGTCGGAGCAAAGGATGAACAGGCTGTCGCCCGATGCCTGCAAATGCACGATTCTGGAAAGTTGGCGACCGGCGGCGGGCAGGCGCATTTTTTGTACCACTTTACCAGCGGCGTCTATTTTCCAAAGTTCGTTTTCCCAGGCGCCGGCGTACAGATGTTTGCCCAATGCGGCCATCGGACGGCGCGCATACAATCCGGGTACGGGAATGGAAAGTGTTTTTGGGTTTAAAGTATCCAAACGCTGCAAACGGGTGGCGCCGCTTTTTTCGTCAAACAAAGCCGCCCATACGCGTCCTTTGGCATCCTCGGTGAGGTTGGAAGGCGCCGTTCCATCTGGCAGCGGCACCGATATGATCCGGTTAGTTTCCGGCAACAGCAGCGACATCTGCCGGGGGTGAGCTACCCATATATGGTTGTGAACGTCTATGTGCAAATCGGAAACATACTCCGTCGGCAAGGTGTGCTGCTGGTCGGTTCTGTTGTAGTGAATGAAGCGGTATCCGTCGTAGCGATCCAGCCCGTTGATGGCGCCGAGCCAGAGGTAGCCGCGCCGGTCTTGTTGCACTTTGAAGACGTTGCGGTGGATGAGGCCTTCTTCAAACCCCAATACTTTGACCTGATAATCTGAGCGTTGCGCGAAAGCGCCCGTCAAGGGCAGCAATAGCAACAGTGCTGTGGGCCATGCAGGGATAGTCTTTTTTGAGACGACCGTCCGATTTCTGGAATATTTGAATATCCTCTTCATTTCGTGGGGAAAGGTACGAGGATTTTCAGTGTATTATAGCCGTAGGTCTGCTTGTTTATAATTGAAGGGAAATTTCTACTTCATTTCCCGGCGCACCTGTGCCACATACTCCACCGGTTTGGAAGACAAATTGGCGATGGTTTCGTCATTAGCATCGGGCAAATGATGAATGAGAGAGACAATGACCTCTCGCGCACCTTTTTCGATGCCTTTTTCGATGCCTTTTTCGATGCCTTTTTCGATGCCTTTTTCGATGCCTTTTTCCAAGCCTTTTTCGATGCCTTTTTCCAAGCCTTCTTCGTAGCCCTCGGCTCTTTCTTCGGCCAGTACGTCCCAAACTTGATTAAAAGTCATAAGCGATTGTAATTTTGATTTGACTTCTTCGGGGCGGATGTTTCGCAGGCTCCTCAGATAGCGCAGTTACGGATTGGACTTCTTCACGGCCTCCACCGGCTTTTCCGCCTTCAATTTCTCCAAGAAAGCGTCTTTCACCGGCTTGAACAAAGGCATTTCGCTTTCGGGCAGCGGCTTGGCCTGCGGGAGATCCAAACGGAGGTGGTCCACCTGTTGGCCGTTTTTCCAGAAGCGGAAACAAACATGCGGGCCTGTAGCCAAACCGGTAGAACCCACATATCCAATAACCTGCCCCTGAGATACCCGCGTGCCTGGACGGATGCCTTTGGCAAAACGAGACATGTGCAGGTACTGGGTTTCATACACTTTGTCGTGCTTGATGCGCACAAAATTGCCGTTGCCGCCGGAGTAGTGCGCCTGCGAAACTACCCCGTCGCCGACCGCCAGAATTTCTGTACCGTGCGGGGCTGCGTAATCGGTACCCAAGTGGGCGCGCCGCCTTTTCAGGACAGGGTGAAAACGATTGAGATTGTACCTCGAAGAAATACGCGAAAAACGCAAGGGGGCTTTCAGGAAGGCCGTTTTCAAGGGGCGGCCTTCGAGGTCGTAATATCCTTTGTGTTCGCCATTTTCATAATAAACAGCATACACTTCTTTATCGCTGCGCTTGTGATACGCGCCTTCTACCTTGCCCGCGCCCACAGATTTGCCCTCGATGTATTTATTTTCAAAAACAACTTTGAACTCGTCGTTTTCCTGAATCCGATGGAAATCAATAGACCACTTGAGGGCGTCTTCCAACCGGTCGGCCAATTCGTAGCTATGGCCCTGGCCTACCATTGCTTCCCACAGGGTGGACTCCACCACAAAATGGCCGGTTTCTACCTGCGTGTCCACCTCGCGCTGTATGCGTTCTACTTTGTAATCGCTGCCAAGGCTGAACAGCACATACTCATACACGCTGGGCTCATACACCATGTACATCTGTTCGCCGGAAGGGCCGTGATTCAGAATGTTGTAAGATTTGCCGGCCTGCAGAAGACGAAAATCAAAAATGCCTTCCGTGTTTTTCACAATCGCCTGAATAGCCTCCTGGCTCAATTGCCGGGCCATCAGCATATCCGACAGCGATTGCCCGCCGCTGATTTTGTATTCCGTAACGGTAAAGGTATCTATCGCAAAGCCCCAGCGCATGGTGGGCTTGATGATGGGGAACGCTCCTAATTCAATGGTAGGAACAGCATCTTTGGCAGAAGCACTGATGTAGTCAGGCTCAGCCAATTGGTACGCTGCAAAGCCTATGGCAAGGGCTGCTACACCTAAAGCTGCTTTTTTGATCCACTTGAAAGCGCCGCCTGTGCGGGACGTTTGTTCTGAAGTTGATTCGTCGGTTTGATGATTCACTATCGGTTATTTTTTGCGTTCAAAACAACGCAAACCTATCGTAAGGAAGAACATTGTGCGATTGGTTTGCCGTACATTCAGCGGCCGGCCCTCCTGAGAGTAACCTGCCTGATGTTCACGGGACTAAATGTCGTATCGTCTGCGAAGACGAGGCGCAAATATATACGAGGATCGCTTTGGGAGGTAATTTTTTTTTGTTAAATCTTCCCCAATCGCGTTTTTATGCCTTCATAACGGCTGCCCTGTGTACTTTTGCCCCCACAATTTCAACTCGCATGTCCGAAATCTCCCGCTACGACCAGCGCGGCGTCTCTGCCGATAAAGGCGAAGTACACGCCGCCGTCAAACACTTGGATAAAGGCTTATTTCCCAATGCTTTTTGCAAAATCCTGCCCGATGTGGCCGCCGGCGATCCCCTCTTTTGCAACCTCATGCACGCCGATACAGCCGGCACCAAAACCAACCTCGCCTACCTGTACTGGCGCGAAACCGGCGACCTCTCCGTGTGGGCCGGCATCGCTCAGGATGCCATTGTTATGAACTTAGACGATATGGCCTGCGTAGGCTGCACCAACGACATCATCCTGTCTTCTACCATCGGGCGCAACAAACACCTCATTCCCGGAGAGGTCATCAAAGCTGTCATTGACGGCACCACGGCTTTCGTTGACAACATGGCCCGGCACGGCGTAAACATTCACCTCGCGGGCGGCGAAACTGCCGACGTGGGCGATGTGGTGCGCACCATAGACGTAGGCTACACGGCCTTTGCACGCATGCGCCGCCATGACGTCATCGAAAATGCACTCCAACCCGGCGATACCATCGTAGCGCTGGCCTCCTTTGGTCAGGCCACTTACGAAGACCGCTACAACGGCGGCATGGGCAGCAACGGCCTCACCTCGGCCCGCCACGATGTGCTCCGCCACGACTATGCCGCACGCTACCCCGAAAGCTACGACGCCCGCACCGACGAGCAGTTCGTTTATTGCGGCAGCCGCAGCCTCAGCGAAGCATCGCCCGTGCCCGGCATCAACGTGGGCCAACTGCTGCTCTCGCCTACCCGCACCTACCTGCCTGTCATACAAGCACTTCTGGCACAACTGCAACCCCATATTCACGGCATGATCCACTGCACCGGCGGCGGCCAAACCAAAGTGATGAAATTCGCTCCCGGACTGCGCATCGTCAAAGACAACCTCTTCCCTACCCCGCCGCTTTTTGCACTCATCCAACAGGAATCTCAAACGGCCTGGCGCGAAATGTATCAGGTATTCAATATGGGGCATCGCCTCGAAATCTATCTCCCGCAAGAACATGCCACAACCGTGCTCGACATTGCACATCAATTCGGCATAGAGGCACGCATCGTCGGGCGCGTGGAAAGCGCGCACCGCACCGAGGTCGTGCTGGATACCGAACATGGCCGTTTTGAATGGGCGTAAGGAAGGGATCGTTCAACCTACCTGCTTCTGATATTTTTGGGGCGCCCCCGCCACCTGTAAATGCTCTCCGGCGGGCGGGCTATCCACTGCATGGCGGCCTCCGTGCAGAGCTGTTAGATTTGGCATGGCCATTGCCGGAAAAGCTAACAGCTCTATCCCCGACCGCCGCCATTCCGTTTCTATCCCTGGCGCACAAGACGGTGCGTGCAACGTCTCTACTCTCGCACAATCTTCTTCACTGCATAAAATTGGTCGTCAAAGGCCAATGCGATGAACAGCGGCTGCGCGGAAAAACTGCGATGCACGAACAGGGACTGTTCGTTGCGACCGCTTGTCTGGCGCTCCCATTCGCCGCGTTGCAGTATTTTCCCGTCCACGGTGTATAGGAAGTAGTTCACCTTTCCGGCGTAGGGCAAATCGTAGCGCAGGGTTACGTTTTCCTGCGCCGGATTGGGAAATACCTCAAAATCAAAGGAATGGCGTCCTTTTACCTGCTGTGCTGCACTGGCAGTGTTTTTCCGAATGAGGCGTACACTGTACACCGAGGCATCGGCTGTGGTAATGCCCGTTTGGTTGGCGCTGAAAGGATTGAGCGCCGGACTGAGAATGCCGCCATAAATGTGCCCGATCAAAATGGTATCGGAGGAGATAGCCGATAGCTGAATGATTTCCGACTCGTGGTGCGGAAGGTTCCGGTTGACGATGAAT
Organism: Saprospiraceae bacterium UBA2329; assembly: GCA_002344975.1. Taxonomy (GTDB): domain Bacteria; phylum Bacteroidota; class Bacteroidia; order Chitinophagales; family Saprospiraceae; genus UBA2329. Next base: position 59,738 of record DDUV01000015.1, read on the forward strand.
TCTGCTCCCGCGCCTTTGAGGCCAGGCATTTCGGTAGGCAATTGGTATTCTGCTAAAGTACCGTCGGCGCTGCGGCTGAGCAGGCTGATGGTGCGCACAAAAGGCACCTGGTCGTCTTCGATGAGTTGGCCGTTTTGATAGTAATACCGGCTGATGCCGCCGAAAAAGAGGGAGTGCATTCTGTTGGCCGCGCTGTCGTACAGGGCAGCTTTGGCACTGTGGTAGTTGGAGAGGTACTGGTTGAAGCCGGTGATGGGCGTGTATCCGTTTTCGGTGATGTCAACGGGATATAGGAAGGGCAGGTCGGCCTGGAGTTGGAAAACGCCGGAAGAGATGGTGTAGCCCTGTTGCCCATCGGGGAAGATTTGCGGCAGGAGGTTGTAGTCTCGGCGGCGAAGGTGTACGGGGTCGGTGATGGCTTCGTAGTGGGTAAAGGAGAGTTGCGTGCCGTCGTTGTGCAGGCGAAATTTGCGAATCTGATTGGTGTATTGCTGCGAGAAACCGGGGCCGTGATCGGGTCCCATGGGGTTGTAGCGCCCGTCGAAGCGCTGGCCGCCTACCAAGTAGTAAGTATGGCCTATTTTGCCCAATTGCCCGCCGGTGACGGCAAAGATGTCGTCGTTGATTTGTTTAAAAAACGGCTGCATATCGGTTTGGTTTTTGATGGCCTGTATCAAGCCGGAAACCTGCACAGAAATAAGCCCGGTGAAGGTTTTGTGCGCATTGGCCGAAGCCGAAAACGCATAGCCCCCGATGATGTAGAGCGTATCTGCATCCTGATAAAAATTCATGTTGGTGGATTGCAACTGCTCGCGCAGGCCGAGGGGCAGCGCGTTTACCGAGGCTTTCCAAAAGGTAGCCTGCGTCGGGTCAATGACGTAGAGGTCGGTATTGTTGGAGGCGGCGGCGAAGGAGGCGAAGGGCTGCCGGGCATGAACGCCGTCTCTTCTTCCACCGATGATGAGCCATTGGCCATTGTGCTGGGCGAAGGCGTAGGAGTGCAGTCCCGGCAGATTAGGAACAGCTACGGGAGAAAGTTGAACTTCGAAGTCAAAGGCTTCCTGAGCGGACAGCGTGAGTGCAAAACAGAGCAGCGCAATGGCTACGGCGATGTTTTTCATGGTGGTTTGGATTGATGAGCGGGGCCAAAGTTACGGCCTGTCGGGGTGAAAGATAAGTGATGAATGTCACCATAATCAGGGGTGAGGGGTGCAGGGGTGAGGAATGCAGGTTTGCCGCAGCAGGGACAGCAGTGGAAAGCGCGGAGGTACGAAGCGCTTGAAACGGATGGCCCGGCGCCCGCCGCATGGATAGAGCTGTTGGCTTTGGCTGTTTCTTGCCGGAAAAGCCAACAGCTATTTATCAGAGCGGGCGGGTGCCCCAAAAAAAAGAGATAAACTGCCGAAGGACTAAGAGAGCCGCCCGAATTTGCCGCGATGGAAGTCTTCGAAGGCCTGTGCGAGTTCGGCGCGGGTGTTCATGACGAAGGGGCCATGCGCGGCGATGGGTTCGGCGATGGGTTCGCCGCTGAGGACGAGCACTACTGAGTTTTCGAGGGCTGTGATGCTGAAGTGTTCGCCGTCGTTGTCGAAGAGGGCGAAGTTGTCGGTGGGTACTTTTTCGCGGCCATTGATGCGGATGCTGCCTTCGACTACGAGGAGGGCTGTGTTGTAGTGTTCGGGGAAGGAAAATGGGGCGGTGGCTTCTGCCTTGAGGTGTGCGTTGAGCAGGTGGACGGGCGTGAACGTGGAAGCGGCCCCGGTGATCCCTTCATAATTGCCTGCAATGATTTCGATGTGGCCGCCGTCGTCGGGGAGGGGGTATCGGCGGATTTGATCGCGGGTGATGCTCTGGTATTTCGGGGGCGACATTTTGTGCCGGGCGGGTAGGTTGACCCACAGTTGCGCCATCTGGAAATCGCCGCCGGCAGCGCTGAACGCCTCCTCGTGGTACTCTTTGTGGAGGATGCCGGAGGCCGCAGTCATCCATTGTACTTCGCCCTCGCCGATGATGCCGCTGTTGCCGGCGCTGTCGTGGTGGGCTACGCGGCCTTTATAGGCAATGGTGACGGTTTCGAAGCCGCGGTGGGGGTGGACGTCCACGCCGCGCGGTTTGTCGGCAGGCGGGAAGTAGAATTTCGAGTTGTAGTCGAGCATGATGAAGGGGCTCATCCGCTGCATGTCAAGGCGGTAGGCGCCGGGTATGAAATTGTGTACGCGGAAGCCGTCGCCGACGTAGTGTGGGGCGGGTGGCGCCATGACCAATTCTACGGTTTTGGTTGTCATTTTGGGTGGTTGTTTGGATGATGAACGAGGGCGTAACAAGTGAATGGGGGGTAGGGTTTTATCGCCTGCGGGGTTATCTGCCTTTGGCGTAAGCTGCTGCCCGCGCCTTGCGCGGTGCGCAGTTTATCTTCCAGCGGAGAGGGAGAAAGTTTATCTGCTTGCGGAGAGGGGCTGTGCGGGTGGTGTGGTGCGTTTTTTTTAACGCGAAAAATGGCGAAGGGCGCGAATTTCCGCGAACGCGAGAGGGAGCCTGGAACCCGAAACCTGGAACCCGAAAACCAGTATGCGGTAGGCAGTCGGCGGTAGCAACCCGAAACCCGAAACCTTGAACCCGAAACCCGCCTTCCCACGCTTGTGGCGTGGTTCGGCGGATGAAACCCGCCCCCAAAATCCAGAGTTAACGATAAATTAAAGTAGGGTTACAACCTTGCCCGAATAATAAGCGCTTAACTTTGCCCTAACACAAGCCTGAGCTTACTATGGAGACATACAAAATCCTGTTGGTGGATGACGAGCCTGATATACTGGATTTCCTGCGATACAACTTGCAAAAAGAAGGTTTTCAGGTATTTACGGCAGGAGACGGAGTGGAGGGCCTCCGAAAAGCGGAAGAAATACGACCGCATCTCGCGATTTTAGACATTATGATGCTCAAGATGGACGGCGTGGAATTGTGCCGGCAATTGCGCACCCGGCCGGAATTGGCCAATATGCTCATCGTCTTCCTCACGGCCCGCGACGAAGACTACTCCCAAATAGCGGCCTTGGATGTGGGGGGCGACGATTACATCACCAAGCCCATACGGCCCCGGGTTTTTATGAGCCGCATCAACGCTTTGTTGCGCCGTTTTGAACGCAAAGACGAGGCAGAAGCCGAGCAGGTGATTCGCGTGGCCGACTTGGCGATAGACCGCGAGCGGGTGTCTGTGATGCGGGGAGAGGAGGTGATTGAGTTGGCCAAAAAAGAGTTTGAACTCCTGTCTTTATTGGCCTCCAAGCCGGGCAAGGTATTTACCCGCGAGGAGATTTTCAGCAAAGTGTGGGGCGCCGATGTCATTGTGGGCAACCGCACCATAGACGTACACATTCGCAAACTGCGCGAAAAAATAGGCGAAGACTACATCAAAACCATCAAAGGCATCGGCTACAAATTCGAGTTCTAAATGCTGAAAAACCCAACTCCCAAAGACATCAGTCTTTATATTTCGGTCTCTGTGACGGCAGTGTTGCTGTTGGTTTTTGCCTTGTTTTTGGTCATCAGCCGGCTCATTCCGCTCTGGTTGGGCTTCATCGGGGTGGTGGTCTGCACCTTTCTGACGGCCTATTTTGCTTCTACTTTTTATCTCAAAATGTACATTTACCGCAAAATCAAGGTCATTTACAAAGTCATCCGGCAACAAAAATTAGCCCCCAAAGACAAAGGCATGGACGTGGACGTAAACCGCCCGCTGCTGGACGACGTGGCGCAGGAAGTGGAGGCCTGGGCGCAAGATCAGCAAAAGGAACTCGACAAGTACAAGTCCTGGGCCGAGTATCGCCGCCGATTTGTGGGCGACATCTCGCACGAACTCAAAACGCCTATTTTCAACATTCAGGGATTTTTGCATACTCTCTTAGACGGCGCCTTGGAAGACCCCGCCGTGAACCGCCCCTATCTGGAACGGGCCGCCAAAAACTTAGACCGCCTCTCGACCATTGTAGGTGACCTGGAGGCCATTTCGAAGTACGAATCCGGCGAGTTGGTACTCGATTTGCAGGCTTTCGACCTGCGGAAATTGGCTGAGGAGGTATTTGAAGACCTCGAATTTAAAGCTGCCCGCAAGAACATCCGCCTTGAATTTAAAGACGGGGTGGGCCAGGTGTGCCGCGTGCGCGCCGATCGCGAGAGCATCCGGCAGGTGCTGATGAATCTGGTGAGCAATTCCATCAAATACGGCATCCCCAACGGCCGCACCAAAATTGGTTATTACGACATGGACCGCCACGTTCTCATTGAAGTGGCCGACAACGGCATCGGCATCCCCGCCGACAAACTCAAACACGTTTTCGACCGCTTCTACCGCGTGGACGAAAGCCGCTCGCGCGAACAGGGCGGCTCCGGTCTGGGGCTGGCCATCGTGAAGCACATCGTGGAGGCGCACCACCAAACCATCACCGTGCGCAGCGCGCCCGATCTGGGGAGTACGTTTGGGTTTACGCTGGAGAAGGTGTGAGTCAAATTTAGTTGTTATTCAGCGAGGCTTCACAAAGCTACGAGCTATGAGTCACGAGTTATGAGTTTGTTTACTCGTTGAAAAAGTAGATTTTCCATTTGGGGAACTTTCAAAATCTCCTATTGGAATTAAGGCCCTTTTTTATTTTTGAAAATCAAACTCGCGCCACGCCTGTGGCGTGGTCGCATCTTTTTGCAGGGCGACTGTATGGTTACGGTGTATTTTGACCTTTCTAAAAATTACACCCCAAAAAATTATTCACAACTAATTCCAATAGAATAATTCACTAAGTTTGCCGTGCAAACCTTCTATTCCTGTACCCTTCAAACAAAGAAAAAAATGAAAAACCTGAATCTGCCTCCCCTCCGTGCAACCCGGTATGCTGTTTTATTGCTCGTGGCAGTCTTAGTGAGCGCCTGCCCTTCGTTTCGGAGCGGGTACCGAAAAATGTTGGCCGGCGAAAAGAAAGAAGCAAGAGCCATTTTCAAAAAGAACGAGAAGCACAAAATATTCGGCCCTGGCGCCACCTACTATAAAGTATGGTTGGACGCAGAGCGCACCTTTATATTCAGTGAACTGGGCAGTCTTCATAGTGAGTTATGCAATTTGGATAAACGCATTGCAGCGCTGCCGTTTCCGGCACAAGACAAGCTGGCTAAGTACAAGGTGGCCCCACATGAAGTGCTTGAATCTGTCAATAAACTGGAGCGCCGCATACTCGATCAACTGTGCGAAAGCGGCGGAGTGAGCCATTTGGACACCCTGTACAGCCACTTTTTCTGCTGGCGCAACGAAGAAGGCCGCGACTCCATCACCACCATCATTGTGAACAGGAGCCTCCATCCCGCCATGCCCGTGTATGAAGACGCTTGTGAAAAATGGAAACAGCCCGTGCCTGATATAAAAAATATAAGTGTCCCGGAATTGAAGGACAATCCGGGCTTGCCATGCGTAAATCGGGCAGATCGCCTGCGTTGGAGTGTGAATTATCAGGAGGCCACCAGCATCATCCGGCGTTACCGCAACTCGGTACTTGATGAAAACATCCCTGAATACTGGCAATTGAACCATGATGTATGGAGCATATTCCAGCAATATGAATCGTACTGCGACATGAATCGCTTCAAGGAGGAGCACCCGTGGAATATCTATTCTTCAGACTGCTGGTTTGATGAAGTGCGCGACACGCTTTGCCTGGCGGATTTAGCGTCTTTGTTGGCGCTCCACAACAACAACCCTCACACGATATTCGATGCGGATGTATGCTCGCAAATTCTCTGCCTGTCTGCCTTGCCAGGCGCCATGAACGGCTTCAACAAAGAGCAACGCAAACATGTGGAAGATGTGCAACTGATGTTTGATTTGCAACAGCAATGGCTCTGTGAAATGCCTGGGATCAACGATGAAGAAAGTTTGTCTCAACTGAAATATCTGGCCGAAAAATACACCGGGCATAAAGTCATCTTTGACCTGGCGCGACAATTGGGCGATTACTTGGTAAACTATGGAAAAATCGCCTCTGCCCGGAAATTGGCGGAAAGCCTGCCCCCACTGTTTCCCGACGGAAAGTATTGCAGCGTGCCTCAGTATTTTCATCACCAAAAACAAGCCTGGTTTGAATCTTATGCCGCATTGTTGGGGCGTATGACCGACGACGCCCCTCCTGCCAAACCCGTCGCCGCATGGAACACCCCCGACAATGACGAATATGCGCTCGTTTCCTGGGGCAGCAACGACGAGGTGTTTTTTGTACGCCGCAACCGGGCTACCGGCGCCGCATCGGTTATGACTTCCAAACAAAAAGGCGGCGTGTGGACCGTGCCCGAACCCGTCAAAGCACTCTCTGTTGCCAACGATGTAGTCCTTTTATCTATGAGCGAAAACGGCCAAATGATGCTCTTACAATCCGGTGGAAAACTGTTGCAGGCTTTCCGAAGAGACTTGCAACGCCCCTGGACAAAACCCGACCCGATACCGATGATGTTTCGCTCCCGAAGCAAGGCAACCCTTTCGCCCGATGGAAGTATGATGGTATTTGCCCAATATGCGCCGCAAAAAAATGAGATGTTGCCCCCCACTACCGATATCTTCGTGTCATACTGGGACGAGCGCAACCAACGCTACGGCACACCAAAACCAGTAGGTAAGATCATCAACACAGAAGGAAACAGCGAGGCCAATCCGCTGATTGCATCAGGCGGGCGAATGATTATTTTCACTTCCGACAGGCCGGGCGGGCTGGGTGGAACCGACACATACAGCGCCGTGCTGGAATCTCCCGGAGACTGGAATACCGTGGCGACGCCTCAAAACATGGGCTTACCGCTCAATACCACCCTGGCGGATAAAGGGCTTACCTTCTATTCGGAGTACGACGGGCGCGGTTATTTTGACCGAAAGAATCCCTGTACAAACGATATAAATATCTGGATGCTGCCGGGCCTCCGCTCCGATTTGTTTCCTGAAGCGCTGCGTCTGGCGGGCATTGTGATAGACGAAAACGGGCAGCCCGTGAAAACAGGGTTTATGGAATTCACCACCAACTACAGCCTCAGCGTACACTCGCAAGCACTTACTACCGGCGGCACTTATTCCTTCACCACGCCCGATACTTCGCGGGTGGTCAGGTTGTTCCCCGAAGTACCCGGCTACTATTCGGAGCGGGATACGACTTATTTTTTAGACAATATTCCCAAAGGCGAGCTGCTCCGCGACACCTTCCGGGTTACGTCCTTCGAGTACATTCGCCGGCATTTTGTATTGCAACACAGCACGTTTTTTCACGGCACCGCCCAATTTGACAACCCCGCCAAAGCCTATCCGGAACTGACACGATTTGCCAAAATCGCCACCCGCATGGGCGCCGAATTGGAACTGACGGGCCACACCGACAACGTGGGCACAGCGGAATCGAACGACGCCTTATCGCTGCAACGCGCCATGTCGGTCAAGCAGTTTTTGGTAGAAAAATGCGGCTTCGACCCGGCCAAAATCAAGGTGTCTGCCAAAGGCGGCCGCGCGCCCATAGCCTCCAACGATACCGAGGAGGGCCGCAGACTGAACCGCCGTATAGAAGTGGCATTTAAGATGCCGGAATTGACGGGGGCAAAATAATTTTCAAAAAAAAATCGCAACGAGGGTACCATTTTCTCTTCCCCTGTCACCAATAGGGTAAAGAAGAGACATGGAGAAGCTGCCCATACTGCTGATGCCGGAAAAAACCGGCTACATACTGTTGAAATTCAGCGATTTGGCGTATGCCAAGGCTGAGGGCGCTTATGTACGCATCCGAACGGCGGGCGGCGAATCGGCACTGCTGACAGGCAAGCTCAAACAGTTGGAAAGCATCCTGTACGGGGCGGCATTTTTCCGATGCCACCATTCCTCGTTGGTCAATTTACATTTTGTAAAAAAAATCAAAACCGATGACGGCGTATGGCTGCTGCTCATGGAGGGGGAGGCTGTACCCGTATCGAGGGAAAAACGCAAGGGGCTGATGGAGCGGATGTACCGGTTGTGAGGGGAAACAGGGTGTGTGTGAAGTAATTAGCAGCATTAGTGAAAAATACACCTACATGGGTTGGTGATAGTGTTAGTTTTGGACGACAGCCATTTCATTGATGAGGATTTCATATTTATTTTTCATAAAATCACATAGTCATGCTCAACTCAATTTTCACTCGAATACACAGATTTTTAGTTATTCTGGCTTGCACTGCTGCCTTCTGGTTGGTTCTATCGCATTCACTTACAGCACAAGAGCAAAAGCCAACGATTTCTATATCCGCACAACTCTTGTATACTGCTTATCCGATATCAGATTCCATTTCAGGTATTGGGCCAGTTGTACACACGCCCCGCCTCGAACAGGCACCGCCCACAGAACAACTGATAGTACCGCCAAAAGTAAAAAAGCATAACGAAGATTATCCCAAATACAAACTTGACAGCATCAAACAAGTGAGATTGCAGCAAATGATGACTGACAGTAGTGCAGACAATAACTCAGAAAGTATACCTACGCAGTTTGCAGAGGCGGCCCTTTTACAAAATCCGGTTTTAGGGAGTAATTTTCAAGGAAATATTGACAACGGAGCATATCCTCCTGACAATGCAATGGCAGTTTCACACAGCGGATGGATCGTATCTGTTGTTAACTCATCTATAAGCTTTTACAGAGAGAATGGTCAGGTATCTCTGAATTCTCAAACATTAAGTTCCTATTTTGATTACCTAAACATACCCAATGCATTTTTCTACGATCCTCGTATATTATTTGATGCGGTAGCTGGCAGATTTATCTTAGTATGTTTGCACGGAACATCGCCGAGTACCAGCAGGCTGATAGTCAGTTTTTCACAGTCTGATGATCCAACTCAGCCATGGTACACATATAACTTTGCAGGCAACGCAATCAATACCAGCGCATGGTTCGATTATCCACATATTGGTATTTCTGGAAATGATTTATACGTTACCGGCAATCTTTTTAACTCTAACAATGACTTTCAAGAGGCCGTTATTTTACAATTTCGGAAATCAACAGGTTATGCAGGACAGACACTGGGTTACAGTTATTGGAGGAACGTTATGGGCGCTGACAATATAAGGGCAGGGAGTATAAAGCCTGTATCACACGGTTATGGTTTAGGCTATGGCCCAGGGATTTATTTAATTGCAGCAAAAGCTTTCGGAGGCTCGGAAATCCAACTTTTCGATATAACGCAAGATTATGGAAACAACCCACAACTTCAAGCATACACAATACCTTGTGCAACCTACAGTCCGGGAGGCGATGCGTTTCAATTAGGAACCAGTAAAGTGTTGAGTGTCGGAGATTCCAGGATTTTGGATGCTTTTTTTTCTGAAGGCCAAATTCATTATGTACATCACAATGTTTTTCAAAGTGGCTTTAACGGCATCCGGTATGGCATTTTGAATATATCGGCAGGTTCTATTTCTTCTCAAACTTATGGACTTTCGGGTGCCACTTATTCATACCCGTCAATTGCTCCGTTTGATATCACACCTTCCAGCTCGCCTACAGTAGCAATTGGATTCACGCGTTCAAGCTCAAGTAGTTATCCCGAAGTACGTGCTACGACGGTTACCCCAGGATTTAACTTCACTTCCTCTATTTCGGTAAAGTCAGGACAATCACCAATTACAGTACAATCCAACAATACTCAAAGATGGGGAGATTATTCTGGTATCAGCCGTAAACACGGCGCCGTATCACCTACCGTATGGATGTTTGCCTGCTATGGTCTAAATAACTCCTATGGAAACTGGATTGCTGAAATTGTAACGCAAGGCACCGGCAGCCCCAACACCACCTGTTCCACAGCCACCACCATCGCCTGCGGCCAAACCCTGACCGGAACTACTTCTGGCGCTCCCCAAAATGTCTCTAGTTGTGGCGGCGAAACACTCAATACCGCCCCCGGCCTTTGGTACCGCTATACCGCAAGTCAGACTGGCCAAGTGACCGTCACCACCTGCAACAGCGGTACCACATTTGATACGAAAATCGGAGTTTTCAGCGGGACATGCTCCAACCTTGTATGTGTAGATGGCAATGATGATTCCAGCGATGCCGGTTGCCAACTCGGTGACAACGATCGATTCTCAAAGGTAACCTTCAGCGCCACCTCCGGACAAACTTATTACATCTATGTGACTGGCTTTAATGCCAATTCCGGTACTTTTCAACTCTCGCTGACTTGTACTGCCGCCCCCACCCTCACAGTCAGCCCCGCCACCATCAACCAAACGGCAGCGGCAGGTTCGGCCACTATTTCAGTGACCAGCAATTGCAGTGCCTGGACCGTGAGCGGCGCGCCCGCATGGGCTACCGTATCCCCCACATCGGGCAGCAACAACGGCACCATCACCGTCAGCTTTCAGGCCAATACCTCCACGCAATCGCGCAGCGCCACGCTCACCATCACAGGCTGCAGCATTACACGCACGGTGACGATCACGCAGGCAGGCGCTGCGGCATCTTTGACAGTCAGCCCCACCACCATCAGCCAGACAGCGGCGGCAGGTTCGGCCAGTGTTTCCGTGACCAGCAATTGCAGTGCCTGGACGGTGAGCGGCGCCCCCGCCTGGGCGACCGTATCCCCTGCATCGGGCAGCAACAACGGCACCATCACCGTCAGCTTTCAGGCCAATACCTCCACGCAATCGCGCAGCGCCACGCTCACTATCGCCGGGTGTACTATTACGAGGCAGGTGAGCATTACGCAAGCAGGCGCGGCGGTCACATTAGAAGTCAGCCCCGCCAACATCAGCCAGACGGCGGCGGCAGGCTCGGCAAGCATTTCCGTGACCAGCAATTGCAGTTCCTGGACCGTGAGCGGCGCCCCCGCCTGGGCGACCGTATCCCCTGCATCGGGCAGCAACAACGGCACCATCACCGTCAGCTTTCAGGCCAATACCTCCACACAATCGCGCAGTGCTACCCTCACCATCACTGGCTGCAGCATTACACGCACGGTGACGATCACGCAGGCAGGCGCTGTGGTAACATTAGATATCAGCCCCGCCACCATCAGCCAGACGGCAGCGGCAGGTTCGGCCAGTGTTTCCGTGACCAGCAATTGTAGTTCCTGGACCGTGAGCGGCGCCCCCGCCTGGGCGACCGTATCCCCTGCATCGGGCAGCAACAACGGCACCATCACCGTCAGCTTTCAGGCCAACACCTCCACACAATCGCGCAGCGCAACCCTCACCATCACGGGCTGTAGCATTTCGCGCACGGTGACGATCACGCAAACGGGAACAGCTACTTCTTTAGATGTCAGCCCCACCACCATCAGCCAGACGGCAGCGGCGGGTTCGGCCGGCATTTCCGTGACCAGCAATTGCAGTGCCTGGACGGTGAGCGGCGCGCCCGCATGGGCTACCGTATCCCCCACATCGGGCAGCAACAACGGCACCATCAGCGTCAGCTTCCAGGCCAATACCTCCACGCAATCGCGCAGCGCCACCCTCACCATCACGGGATGCAGCATTTCGCGTATGGTGACGATCACGCAGGCAGGCGCTGCCTCCACCATCCCCTGGACGCGTATCACCACCGGCACCAACCACACCATCATCGCCCAAGCCACCCTGACGGCCACGCTTGACGGCACGCCGCTTGTACCCGGCGACGCTATTGGCTTCTTCTTTGAGCACAACGGCGCCCTGCATTGCAGCAATTACTTGGTGCTGACCGGCCAGAATCAATCGGTAGCGGTATATGGAAATGATGCAGGCCAGTCTGCCAAAAATGGCTTTGACAACGGCGAAACATTCAAGGTGAAAATTTACAAAGCGGCCACACAGCAAGTACACGATGCGCAGGTGATTTTTGCGCCGGCGGGCACAGTGATACCTCCGCTGACCATCACCCACACCAACACTTTTGCCGCCAATGGTATCAGTCTGCTGACGAACCTGAACGCCTCTACCAACTCAAGTTTCCGCATAGTGCTGAATACAGGCTGGAACATGATTTCCAGCCACACCCTGCCAGCCGATGCAAATATGCCTGCGGTCTTCTCCGATTTGACCTCTGTGGTAGAAGTGGTGAAAGACATAAACGGGGATGCGTATTTCCCCGTGTTAAACATCAACGGTTTGGGCAACTGGGACATGACCAAAGGCTATCAGGTGCGCTCTGCCGCAGATACCGCCCTCACCATCATCGGCGCGCAAGTGGACCCGGCCGCCACGCCTGTTGCCATTGATGCCGGCTGGCAGATCATTCCGTACCTGCGCACTCAGGCGGCGCCTATCAGCGAGCAATTGGCAAGCATTACAGGCATCATAGAATTGGTGAAAGACAATCTGGGCGTCAATACCTACATACCCGGCCTGATCAACAGCATTGGCGACCTGCGCCCCGGCCAGGGATACCAACTTAAAGCCTCCGCATCCGGCACTTTGACCTACCCGCCCAACCAGTTGTGGTCGAATCCCACTGAAGTACAGAGTGCCTCGAATGTGTGGGAGCGCGCTCTGCCGGTTCATTTTGAATATCAAGGCATTGGAAAATCCTGCCACAACAGCACTTTGGTAATCAGAGCAGAAGTGGCCGCTGCCATGATGGAACCCGGAGATGAAATCGGGGTGTTCACCACCAACGGCATTTTGTGCGGTGCAGCGGTGTTTGAAGATCGCCATTTTGCCGTCACGATCTGGGGCGATGACCCTGCGACGCCCGGCATTCGGGAGGGTTTGTTGCAGGGCGAAGTGTATCAATTGCGCATCTGGAAGCGCGTGCAAAATTCGGAAATGAGCATCGCCCCCGTTTTCACATCCGGCGATCAGGCTTACCACAACGACGACATCGAAATATTGTCTCATCTGAATGCCGCCACTGCCGTGAAGGAATCCTCCATTGAGGCGCAATCTCTGACGGTATTTCCCAACCCGACCGACGGCAGATTCTATGTCATGCTTCCGGCAGGTATTGAAATGCTGGAGTTGCGCGATGCCAAAGGGGCCTTGCTGCAAAGGACCGCACAACCCGCCGCCGGGCCGCTGCCGATAGAGACCGCGGGGTATGCAAAGGGCTTGCTCTTTGTGAGCGCCTGGGACGCAACAGGGCGGCGTTGGTTGGCCAAAGTGGTGTTGCAGTAGAACTCCGTATAGAGAAATATCTGGCCAACGTTGGCTCCTCACACAGCAAATTCAGGCGGTAACTTCGGGTTACCTCCTGAATTTGTGAGGTACAGCATATCATTCAACAAAAAATACACCTTCACATGAGGCTCACCCTCTTTTCTAAATACCTCTGCATCGCAATGCTGCTGCCGGCAACTTGCGTGGTTTCTGCCCAAACAGGCTTCCCCTGGACGCGCATCACCACCGGCGCCAACCACACCATCATTGTGCCTGCCACACTGACGGCTACCTGGGATGGAATGCCTTTGGAAAACGGAGATGCTGTTGGTTTCTTTTTTGAACGCAACGACAGTCTGATTTGCAGCAATTACCTGATCATCAGCGGCCAAAACGCCTCTATGGCCGTATATGGCAACGATGCGCCATCCGGCAAAAACGGCTTTGCTCCGGGAGAGTTGTTCAAAGCAAAAATATACCGGGCCTCTACCCAGCAAGTGCTGGATGCGCAGGCGGTGTTTGCTCCGGCGGGTACCGTTATACCTCCGCTGACCATCACCCATACCAATATGTATGCGCTCAACGGCATCAGCCTGCTGACGCAGGTTTCGGCCACGTCGGTCGTGCGTCCTCAAGCTACATTTGATGCCGACGTAGTGTGCGGCACGGCGCCCCTGACGGTTCAGTTTTCGGACAAAAGCAGCAATGCCCCCGAACATTGGCAATGGGATTTCGGCAACGGGCAGAGTTCGACAGAGCAGCATCCCACGGCGATATTTACCGAGCCGGGTATTTACACCGTTCGCCTCATAGCTGCCAATGCCGCCGGGCAAGACACGCTGGAGCGCCAGAGTTACATCACCGCAGTGGGTCAGGTGTCGGTGACGGTGCTGCCTGGGGATACCATTTGCGCAGGAGCCAGGCTGGAGCTTCAGGCCGAAGGGGCGGAGCGTTTTGTGTGGTCGGGCATAAATTTGGAAACGGAAGCAGGCTCGGCAACGGCGGCCACGCTTACACAGGCAGGCGATTATGTGTATCAGGCCATTGGAATCACCAATGATTGCGAATCATCGCCGGTTTCGGTAGCGGTACATGTGCGCCCGGTACCTGTTGTAACGCTCAGCGCTTCCGCAGATACCATTTGCCGGCAAGGCGCCCTCACGCTCACTGCAACGGGGGCAAGCACCTACGTCTGGCAGGGCTTTGGGCTGTCTGCTGCAAGCGGCAGTGTGGTCACGGTAATGCCCGATACCTCCGGCCTTCTTACTTACGGCGTAACAGGTACTGCCAACGGCTGCATTTCGGCATTAAAAAAGCAAGAAGTATGGGTGCGGCCCCGGCCTCAAATCACAGCCTCTGCCGAGCGGTCAGGTATCTGTCTGGGCGATACGGTGACCTTGAGCGCAGTGGGTGCCGAAGCTATTTTTTGGAACGGCCCCGGGCTGCTGTCTTTCAGCGGAGCATCGGTACAGGCGGCGCCTCAACAAACCGGCACAAGGACTTATCAGGTAACGGGCAACACTGCCGGATGCCCTGCCGAAGGCGCGTCCGTTTCCATTGAGGTGAACAGCAACGCCCTCTCCGCATCCATTGCCGTGAGCGACTGCCCCGGCCCCGATCTCATGTTCACCGCCACCGTAACGAATGGCGGCGATGCGCCCAACATACTGTGGTTTCGCAATGGGCAGCCCGTGTGGAACGGCCCGGATTACACCTTATTTGGCGCACAAAACGGCATGGAAGTGTATTGCAGAGTGACTCCGGTGAATGCCCCGCCCTGTACTACACCGTCGCAGGCGCTGTCGAATACAGTAATCGTCAATTGTATCGCATCGGAGACGGCAGAGTTGCTGCCCGGTATCCGGCAATGGAGCGTGTTTCCCAATCCCAATGAGGGTTGGTTTTTCGTATCCGTAGCCAACACCGAGGCCGTCAGCGGCAGGCTGCGGGTATGGGATATGTTGGGCCGGCCGGTATGGGAAGAGCGGGTACAATGGTCGGCAGGCCATCAGGTTCATCGCATAGAGCTGCCCGGCGCGGCGCCCGGCGTTTATTGGGTTGGGTTGGAAAGCCTGGGGCAGGTGATGCGGAAGGGGGTAGTGGTGAGGTGAGGATTTTATACAAGATACTTGGATCCTCCGGTTCTCTTCAGGCCGGGGGATTTTTATTTTGCTCATCGTATGCCGGTTAACGAAAGAGCGCTTATTTTTACGCTGTATATACACTTTCCTAAAGCCTGTTATTCATTATGAAAAACCTGCGCCCTTATCATCTCCTTTCTGTTGTCTTCCTTTTCGTTGCATCGTTTCAGATCTTCGGCGAAGACCTGACGGCGAAAGTCCCTATCTGTTCACATTACACTCAGCTTGCAACCGACACCACCGGCCTCCGCCAATTGCTTGACTCTATGGAACGGCTCGTAGATGAGCGCATGTTCACCGAGGCACAATTGTTATTGGATCAAATCCTGGCCATCAGTGAACGGGAGCTGGGGCGAGTGAGCCGGGAAACCGCCGATATTCTGCACCAATTGGCAAGAATTCAGAATTTTAAATACAATTCCGGGGAAGCGATCCGATTCAACTGTGAGGCCGGTATCGGCAAGCTACAGCGCGGCGAGGGCATCATTTCTTTGTCCAGAGCATTTGCGTATGCCGGGGCCAAGAGTATTGTCACCACGCTTTGGGCC
The DNA here is from genome assembly GCA_002344975.1 of Saprospiraceae bacterium UBA2329. GTDB lineage: Bacteria > Bacteroidota > Bacteroidia > Chitinophagales > Saprospiraceae > UBA2329. The sequence continues at coordinate 75,541 of DDUV01000015.1, forward strand.
GTAAAGGATAAGAGTACTAAAGACTTCATGCTCGCCTTTTACAGCAATATGGAAAACTGGCCCAAGGCGGAGGCCTTATGGCAAACGCGCAAAGACTTTTTGAAGAAACACAAAGGCGAGGCCGCGCACCCCTACTACTGGGCCGGGTTTATCGGCGTGGGGGATATGTGATAAAAAAACTCATCTCTCTCTCTTTAGTAGTGGGGCAAAAATAAA
>DDUV01000073.1 GCA_002344975.1 Saprospiraceae bacterium UBA2329
TTATTTTTGCCCCACTACTAAGGTTTATCAAATCTTAATGGGCAAAAAAAAGCATCCCGAATTTTGAATCCGGGATGCTCTGTTGTGTTGTTCAACTTTAATACTATATCCTGATTACTTGGACGCAACAAGTTTGATGTCCAAATCGAATTCGTCGTAGATCGTCTTGTCGCCAAGGTTGTCAATGAAGCTGCCCGAACCGAAGCGCACGTCAAACTCAGAGCGGTCAATCGTAATTTTAGCCGTAGCAACCATCTTGCCGCCCTCTTCTTTCACATCGGCCATAAAGCGAATGGACTTGGTAGTGGACTTGATCGTGAGGTCGCCCACAACTTTGTAAGCACCCGTCGTGCCGCGGGAAACCACTTGCGTGATGACAAACTTAGAGGTGGGGTACTTTTCTGCGCCAAAGAAGTCGTCCGACTTGAGGTGGCCCACCAATTTCGCTGCGCCGCCGCCCGACATATCCTCACAAGTGATGGAGTTCATGTCAATCTCGAAACTGCCGCCCGTCAGAACGCCGTTGTTGAAGTCGAGCTTACCGCTTTTCACAGAAATTTTACCGTTGTGAGTGCCGGTCACCTTAGCGCCTTTCCAGGCTACCACGCTGGCTGCCGTGTCCACTTTCATGCTTTCTACCGGAGGCGTAAAAGCCAATGCGAATGCAGCTACTACTGCTGCCGCCAAAGAGAAGAGAATTGATTTTTTCATGTTTGCTCATTTTTTAGTTGGGTGAAATAATGCCGCAAGAACGCCTCTTCATCAGGATAGTTTAAAAAATAGATGTAGGTACATGTATTTTTAACAAAAAATTAAGGAATTGGGAAAAACAGGAGATCGGCCTGCAATGTGGAAGTATGGGGTATAATTTGTCAGAAAGCTTTCGATGAGAAAATTTCAGACTTTGTAAGATTTTGAAAACCTTACAAAGTCTGAAATATCCTTCAATTCACTTTCACGAATCTCAGATCCTCGAAGCGCAAGAGATTGACGTACTTGTTCTCGAACTGCTTCACCTGTGGAAACTCGCGATTGGAGGCATTCGGCATGGCTATCGGACGCACCTCGAAGCGTGTGTGCAGCCCTTGTCCGGCGTCGTCAATGATGGCATACTGGAAACGCGTGCCGTACTTACGCAACATCCGCACATAGTAGGCCGTCACGTCGTAGCCGAGGTAAGATTCAGGAGCCGGCATAGCTCCATAGCGGGTGAAGTATGATTTTTGGAAGTCCTGCACCGCCCATTGCTCGCGGTCCACATGCGAACTCGTGGTAATGTGCAGGTTGAGCGACTCATAGTATTGATGACTGACTCGCTCATATTCAATCCATTGTGGCATACCATAAACCGTGAAATGCGAGTATCCACTTTTGGCGACGTGCAATTGCTGAAGCAATGCGTTGATAAAACTCTCACTCGACCAGGAAGGAATGATAATGGCTAATGTGTCGCGGTTTTGCACCAAAGGCTGCACATTGATACGGAAAGCACTGCTGTCGGCCGCATCGGCAATGACAAACTCCCGGAGTGCCGCAGTATCTCTCGAAAAAGACTGTAATTGCATGCGCTTATGCGCGTCCTGAAAATACTTGAGGCGTTCCAGTTCCACATCGCGGCCACGGCACACCAATACGATTTGATCGGGGCGGAAACGATGGCGGGCTTCACTGAGCAAAGCATCGCAATGCGTGGAGAATGAAGGATTTACCTGAATATAGTTCGGGTTGTTGTCCACTATATTTTCTGTGGCGTTGTAAGGAGAAACGAGCACCGAATTGTTGCGTTTGGCGGCGTCGGCGGCAATGCGAACGGTCTCGCGGCGATATGGCCCGATGATGAGGTGCGCACTCGTGAACTCGTTGCGGCGGGTCAGTTCCATCATGCCCGATTCGGTAGCTTTGGTATCAAGCACGGCTACGTTCAGATTGGGGCCTCCTTCGGCGCGAAGTTCGTCTAAGGCCATTTTGGCGCCGGAGTAAAAATTCAAAGCCCAGGAAGAATTGGCCGGAACCTGCCCCTGCGCCGTGAATTTGTCGGTTTGGAAGGGCAAAACGATGGCTACATTGTAGGTCTCCAACTTGGAAGAGCCGGTTGCCGGGTCCACGGTTGTCACTACGGGATTGGAAGGCTCGCGGTCAACGAAGACACCTTCGGAAGTGATGGGTGGCGAGGCAGTCATGGAAATCTCCTTCCACTTCACTGTGTCCATCGGCTGGGTGGGCGCGGTTTTCACCACGATGTATGTACCGGTTTCGGGGTCATATACCCGCGTACCCTGTATGGGGTCCAATACGTCTTTGCCGCCGGTAGCGTCTTTGCCCGGCTGTACTTTGGTAAACAGTTCGCAGGCCGTCAGTTGGAAAACCAACAGCAAAAAAACGATGGTAACGAGGCCGTTATTCCCACTCAATAGTGGAAGGCGGTTTGGTGCTGATATCATACACTACTCGGTTTATTCCTTTTACATGGTTGATGATCTCGCTGGAAACAGCAGCTAAAAAATCGTGCGGCAGGCGGCTCCACTCGGCAGTCATACCGTCCGATGAATTGACGGCGCGCAAGGCTACTGCTTGTTCATAGGTGCGCTCGTCGCCCATAACGCCGACTGAATAAATGGGCAATAATACTACGCCGGCCTGCCATACCTGCTCATACAACCCACTCTTTTTGAGGTGGTTGATAAAAATGGCATCGGCTTCCTGCAACAGAGCCACCCGCTCCGGCGTCACTTCGCCGAGGATGCGGATGCCCAAGCCGGGGCCGGGAAAAGGATGGCGGTGCAGGATGTTTTTGGGAATGCCCAACTCCTCTCCTACCCTACGCACCTCGTCTTTGAACAACATGCGCAACGGCTCCACGATTTTCAGCTTGAGCTTATCGGGGAGGCCGCCTACATTGTGGTGCGACTTGATGGTTACTGAGGGGCCGTGTACCGACACCGATTCGATCACATCGGGGTAGATGGTACCCTGCCCCAGCCATTGCACCTGCTCTATTTTGTGCGCTTCCTCTTCAAAAACTTCAATAAAAAGCCGCCCGATGGCCTTGCGTTTGTCTTCCGGGTTGGTCAGACCGCTGAGCGCATCCCAGAACCTTTGGCGGGCGTCTATGCCTACCACGCGCAGCCCCATCGTGCGATACGAATCCAAAACTTCCTCGAATTCGTTTTTGCGCAACAGGCCGTTGTCTATAAAAAAGCAAATCAGCCCCTCACCGATGGCACGATGCAGCAATTCAGCAGCCACGGTAGAATCCACGCCGCCGGAAAGCCCCATCAGCACATGCTCGCTGCCCACTTTTTGGCGCAGTTCGGCAATGGCATTTTCGACGAAGTGAGCAGGCGTCCAGTCACCTTTGCAATCTGCAATATCGTATAAAAAATTTTGCAGCAACTGTTTGCCGCTCAGGCTGTGCGTTACTTCCGGGTGAAACTGAATGCAATACACCGGCGCTTCAAAGGCTGCTTCTTTCGATTTGTATGCCGCCACCTCTATGCTGTTGGTGCCGGCCAGCAACTCAAATTGCTCCGGTATTTGAATGATCGTATCGCCGTGCGACATCCACACCTGGTCGCCTTCGGGGATGTCTTTTAGAAATCGGTCATCTCGGTAGCGTCTGCTCAGGTGTGCCTTTCCGTACTCGCGTTTCAGAGATCGTTGTACCTGCCCGCCATAATATTGGGCAATGTACTGCGCGCCGTAGCATACGCCCAACACCGGCACCTTGCCGATAATTTGTTGAAGGTCAATATGCAAGGCATTTTCGTCCGTTACCGAGAACGGGCTGCCGGAGAGGATGACCCCTTTGACCGATTCGTCCAATGCCGGGTAGTGGTTGAAGGGAAATATCTCACAAAAAATATTGAGTTCCCGCACCCGCCTGGCAATCAATTGGGTATATTGAGAACCGAAATCCAGAATCAGTATCTTCTCGCTCATGCGGCAAAGATAATCAGAACTTTGGAAGATGCACAAAAAGGGAATGTCTGTCTGCGCCGGGAAACGACTTCAGGCTCACAAGAAGTCCACATCCACATCGTAGGGGTAGCCGATGAGCATGTCTATGGCTTTTGAAATATCGAAATCATTGAATACGATTTCGTACAACATTTTGGTAATGGGAATGCGGAGTTTGTAGTACGCCGCCAACTGATGCGCGATGTACAATGTACGCACGCCCTCTGCCAATTCGGGCATGGTAGCCTCAATTTCTGCACGGCTTTCGCCGGACCCCAAACGAAAGCCGAAGGTAAAATTCCGGCTATTTTTGGATGTTGCAGTTGCCACCAAATCGCCGATGCCGGCTGTGCCGAGAAAAGCGCGCGGCGTAGCGCCCATGGCCTTGCCCAGATAGATCATTTCGGTGAGACCGCGCGTGATGAGCATGGCCTGCATGTTTTTACCCAAACCTACGCCCCGCAAAATGCCCGAACCGATAGCGATGGTGTTTTTGAGCGCCCCGGCCAATTCCGCGCCGAGAATATCATTGGTGCCAAAGACATGAAACGTGGGGCCTCCCAGCGCTTTTTTGCCCATCTGTATCACCTCATTAAAACGGCTGCCGACCACCGTAGCCGTGGGTTGACCTTCCATGATTTCGGAAGCCAGATTCGGCCCCGACAGGCATCCCACCCGTACCACGGCGCTTTCCTGCCGGATGACTTCGCTCATGGTACTCACATTTTCACGAGTCACTACCACCTCTTCTATGTTGCCGGAGGGAGGGGTATCGTGCAGGTCGAAGCCTTTGGTGGCATGAATGAGTACATGGTAAGGGCGCAAGTGTGGCCCCAGGCGTTGCATCATTTCGCGGAAGCGCATAGAGGGCACTACAGGTATGATGAGGCGGCATTGGTCGGCCATTTCTTCAATGTGCGAGGTAGCCCGAACGCGGTGAGACAGGGCCACGCCAAAGTGCTGGTGGGTAGTATTAATGGCCTCCACCAATTCCGGCTGGCGGCTGTAGAGCAGCACGTCCACATTGTGCGCCAACAGGTTGCCGATGGCCGAACCAAAGCTGCCGGCGCCTACCACGCCTACTGTTTTTCCAATATCGGACATGAATCCAGATTGATTGTGGGGGCAAAAGTAAGGCAAATTCCGCATTACGGCCCTAAAACCGTCATAGGCCATCTGAGAAATTGCGAGCGCATGTATGCAGCATTGCATTATTTTTTTACCAACTTAAGCATAAGCACTGCTCCGTCATCCGCTTGTAACCGCGCCCAATAAATACCAGCAGGCGCCCCGGTATCAATGGGAAGTTCAAGCGTTTGTTCACCTGGTTGTATGTTCATTTTTTGAAACAATGCGAGGCGTTTTCCGAGTATATCCGATATGGTAACCGTCAGCGTTTCCGCTTGCTGTGAATGAAAATGAAGCCTGACCGTTTCCGAAGCAGGATTGGGCGCAAGATAAGCCGTCCATGTAAGCGGAGTAAAATGATCCGACACGGCATTCACGGTTGATAAGCCAGCCGTTTTGGCTATATAAAGGTAGTTGGTCGAATGGAGCGTATCATTTTCAAAATCAGCTTCATATCCAATGTTTCCCAGCAGGTGCAATCGGCCCGCTGTATCTATCGCCAGCGTTCTGCCGTAGCAGGCATAAAACGAAGAACGTCCAACATCAGGATTCGGCACATCGAATAAGCGATGCGCAAGATAACTTCCATCGGCAGCATTCATTTTCAGCAAAATAGCATTTTGTTGCGACCGGCCCTCCACCACAAGGTCGTCATACTCAAATTGCCCCAGCCCAAAACTGCCATAAACATATAGTTCATCCTCAAAACATCGGATGGCTGTATTTTCGGAATATCTATCTGCGGCCATGCCGCTTTTGAGCCATAAAGGTTGACCATCGGAATTGACTTTCAGTACAAACAAATCGTAATCGCTGCCGTGTTGCGGCAATCCCAAGTCAATTGGGGGTAAGCCTGCAAATGCTACTCTCCCTCTAAACATACCCGCCACATAAACATTCCCCCACTCGTCCACATCCAGATTGCGGGCCGCCATGATTTCCTCTCCGATGGCGTTCACACTCCAGAGGTATTCGCCGACAGGATTGAATTTGGCCACAGCCGCCGAAGTTTCACCGCAAATAAAAATATTGCCTGTCGCATCAAGCCGGAGGCTGTGGCCATAAATATAAGCATTGCCCGCAGCGTCTTGCAAGGCTTTTGCCCATAAGACCTCGCCGTCGGGCGTATATTTTGCCAGCCAACCAGAAGGAGCGCCGTTTAATACAAGACCGGTGGATCCGTCTGAAGATCGAAATTCAATACATTCTCCATTCGTGCCAAACACATACAAATAGCCCTGATCATCCAGTTCCACATCCAGAATAGAAGGACCTTCCCATGAACAGGCATTCACTTCTGCTACCCAAATCACGCGTCCGTTCGGGTCGTATTTGACAATGGACGAACCTTTAGTACCCTGCACTATGCGGCGGCGACCATCGGTAGAGCCGATAATGTATGCGTTGCCATGCCCGATCGGCACATAGCAATTGCCGGCTGAGTCGGTTTCAATATCGCGGATGCCGTAATTTTGGCCGGAAAATTCCAAATACCATTTCAGCACGCCAAATGCATCGTATTTCAGGACAACGCCCCGACCTGTATTCAATAAACCATTGGCGCCTGCCTGAGAAGGCAACACTGCCTGGGCTGCCTGACTGGGATTGGCGGAAGAAAGACTCCCGTCGAGATAAACGTTTCCAAAAACATCCACTTCGAGGTTTTGCCCCAAAATGAGGAATTGGTGAGAAATATCGGCCTCCATGGCCCAGTACTCATTTAGATTGACTGGCGTGTACAGTCCTATGTTTTGCACAAATGTATCCCTGCAGCCGAGCGGGGCTTCTACAACCAGCCGAATCTGAGTAGCCGTTTCCCCCGCATAATGGATCGGGGGCGGATTTTGCCGGTCATCATCGGCAGGCGTGGCATTGAGGCCGAAATTCCACTCGAAGGATACAGCTTCTTGTCCTGCAAAATAGATTTCCACCGGCGTTCCGGCCTCAAGATTCAGTCCGTTGGTGCCAAACGCAGCACTTGGACGTTCAACCTCCACCAACAAAGCATCACCGAGGAATGCTACACAGTTGCTGTTTCCGTAAACCAACACCGTGAACAGACTTGTTGAATCAAAGGATTCGGTTGTAAATTGGATGGTTCCTCCGTTTCCGTTTTGAAACGCAAAGGCTTGCGGATTACCATTGCGGTACAGTTGATAACCGTTATTAAAAACCGTATTGGCTACCTGTACCTCGATGATATTACCGGGCTTGCACAATACAGGATCAGACGGAGACGAAATGGGAAGTGCGATATCTATTGCCGGATGAGCAAACAGTTCTACATCGCCGATCATTACCGGCCCGCAGGGCGTGATGATTTCTACCGTAAAAATATTGGACGTTTCAAACAACTGCGGAGAGTTGAAATAATTTCCCGATGCGTTTGAGTTGATGCTGAACGGCCCCGCCACGACCTCGTTGCCTTGTCTCAGTTGAAGTTGATCTGTAAAACTGTAATTCGTAAGCACCTGCGCCGACTGACCATAACAAGCCGGCTGCGGAGTTTGAAAAGTAACCCAGGCATAGTCCGCAGTAGTGGGTTGGTAACCGACATACAACGACCGCTCCACTTCTACCGCCTGATCACCCCGAATGGCCCGCAGTTTTACGATGTAGGTTGCATCAGACAACCACGGGCCTGTGAAAGTTTGCGGAGTGGCGGAAAGCGACAACGGAACATCGTTCAAAAACCACTCCAGTGAGTCAGGGACACCGAGTATTCGCGGCGTAACCGTGACGGGGTCATTGCCCGGACAAGCCAAGAAATAGGCTGACAATTCTACTTGAAGACCAATACCGCCACCATTTTCTGTTTGAGCCAAAAGCGTATTGACAACGCCATCGTTGTTTTGAAACCCGGCCATGTAGCCAACATGCTCATTCAGGATGGAAATATCATTAAATCCACCAAAATCGCCGGAAGCCAGGTTTGGCGTTACTTGTTGATAAAACCATGTCTGGCCCCCGTCGTTGGTAATGATGGCACGGTTGCCTACAAAGGAGAATCCGTTTTGGCTGTCAATAAATTGAAATTCGACAGTCCCGGCAGGCAAAGGTTCACTCACCGGCAGCCAATTCGCCCCGCCGTCGGTGGTTTTAAAAAAACGGGAATCCGCGAGCGCAAAACCCAGATCTGCATTTAAAAATTGAATCCTGTTGAACTCAACTGGTGTGGACTGAACTTGCCATGTGCCTGCCCCATCCGTAGTTTTCATCAACGCTCCTTCAATGGACAGCACCCATCCCAACTGTGGCGACACAAAATCCACATCCGTTAGTCTTGTATTGCTCGGCGTTCCAAGTGGCAGCCAGTTGGTTCCCCCATCGGTTGTTTTAAATATGCGACCCCAGTCGCCCACCACATATCCGTTTTGATGGTCCAAAAAATCTAAAGACCAACACTGGCCGATGTTGAAACCAAATTCATACGTGTACGGCGACCAGGAACTTCCTCCATCTGTAGTTCGCAAAATGAGGTAGTCGGCGCCGAAAAAGTCATAGCCTACCGCAAAACCTCTTTGCTCGTTGGTAAAAAATAAGTCGTTGAAGATATAAACTTCCAAGCCGGTGAGTTCTCCCTGTTCATAAGCCTTCACCCATGATTGGCCGGCATCCATTGTTTTCCATATATTTCCATTGCTTGGTGCAAGGTAGCCCACTTCGGCAGAGGGGAAAGATATTCGATCTGCGCTTCCCGCATTGGGCACAACAGGCAGTATTTCCCATTGGGCATGCCCAACCATAGCACTACTCAACAAAATCAAAAAAAGTATAAAATGTCGTTTCATAAGGTCTGAATAGAGGTAGAATAATGACAAGCGATTTTTAAACGATAAAACAGGCTTTTTAGATTTCCGAGGCAGGGTCGAATATCATGTTGGGTAACAGCAACAAAAGTAGTGCAAATTCCGTATTACTCGCCGAAAACCGCAGCCGGCTATTGGCAGTTTCGCAGGGAAGCAGTTACATTTGCACCTGAGTCTTAGAAACAACACAAGGACGGCCTGACGGAATCACCTCAAACACCTTTGAGTATGCGATTTTATTTTGGCCTTGCGCAAAGCTGCGCGCTCTTGTTCTCTCTCTCCGCCTTCATTGCTACGGCACAAACCACCCAATGCGGCATCACTGTAAATGCCGGTTCCGATCAGGTGTTTTGCACGCCCGGTCAAATGCTGACGCTGAACGGCGCCGTTACCGGCGATTTCCTCAGTGCAGCCTGGTCGCCGACTACCGGCATTGCCAACGCCAACAGCCTCAATACCACCCTCACGGCCAATGCTGCGGGCAACTACACCCTCACGGCGCGTACCGTGAGCGGCCCCAACCTGGTAGTCAACGGCGATTTCAGTCAGGGCAATACCGGATTTACCACGCAATACACCCTGGGATCGAGCGGGCAATTCGGACCGCTCACCAATACCGGCACTTACGGCATCACTACCGTAGCCAATTTGCTGCACAGCCAGTTTGCGCCTTGCTCCGACCATACAGGCGGAGGCCAGATGCTGGTGGTCAACGGCGCCACCACGCCCCGTAATATGTGGTGCCAAACCGTGACCGTGCAGGCCAATACCGACTACGCGTTCAGCGCCTGGTTTGCCGTTGTGGCTACACAAAACCCCTCCCTGATGCGCTTCACCATCAACGGCAACACCATCGGCAACAACTTCACGCTGCCCAATGTGACCTGCGAATGGACGCGCTTTTTCAGGGTCTGGAACAGCGGCGCGGCTACCTCCGCCCAGATTTGTATTGCCAACGTGAGTACTTCAGCAGCCGGCAATGACTTCTGCCTGGACGACATCTCCCTGCGCACCGTCTGCGATGTGGCCGACGTGATCGCCATTGCGCCCGCCAATCTGAACGCAGGTTTCCAAACGAATCCGGTTTGCGCCAACAGCGCGGCTTTCGATCTCAATACCCTGCTCAGCCCCGGCAGCACCGCCGGCGGCCAATGGACGCTCAACGGCGCTCCGGCTACGACATTCCAACCCGCAGTACTCGGCGCCGGAACCTACATGCTCAACTACAGCGTACAGCAAGGCAGTTGCTCCCGCGACAGCACCCGCAGCATCACCGTCCATCCGCTGCCCGACGCCGGAACTGCCGCACAGCCGGCCCAGGTATGCCGGGGCACAGTACAAACCCTGATGCTCAGCCAGTTGCTCATCGGAGCCAATGCCGGCGGAAACTGGGCGGAGACCTCTCCCCTACCCTCGCCACCCGGCGCTTTCAATGCGGGCGCAGGCTCATTGCAGACGCAAAGCCTCACGACGGGACAATACACGTTTCGCTACATCGCAGCCGGCACAGCGCCTTGTCCCAATGATACCACTACCGTCAGCGTCGTCATCACAGCGCCGCCGGTTGCACAGGCCGGCCCCGATCAGACATTGGATTGCGTCATGCGGCAGGTTTCCATCGGGAGTTCGGCTTCCAGTTCCGGGCCAGGCATCGTTTACAATTGGTCATCGCCCACCGGAGGCAGCGTGGCACAACCGACAGCCGCCATTACGGACACGGAAACTGCAGGCACTTTTGTTCTGGCGGTCACCGACAACAACACCGGCTGCTCGGCCCGCGATACGGTGATGGTTGCCAGTCTGATTACCAACCCTGTTTTCAGTCTTGACATTCAGCCGGTTACCTGCCATGGCGACAACGACGGCAGCATTTCCGTGAGCAATGTGAGCGGCGCGGCCGACCCCGCCATGTTTCAACTCAATGGTGGTACCGCGCAAACGACGGGAATTTTTAATAACCTCCCCTCCGGTAACTACACCCTGCGCCTCACCGATGCCAACGGTTGCTTTGCAGAACGCCAAGCCATACTGCCTGAACCGCCGCCCATCATGCTCGAACTCGGCAGCGACCTCAGCGGCACGCCGGCCGTATTGCCATTGGGCGACAGCACCACCCTCCGCATACTCACCAATCTGGCGCCCGATCAGATACAAAGCGCGATTTGGCTTCCCATCATCCCGGATTGCAGCAACTGTCTGACCGCTACCGTCAGGCCGGTGGAAAAAACCACCTACATCGTCATCCTGACCGATGCCAATAACTGCGTGGATTCCGCCTCACTCACCATTGTTATTGATCGAACCCGCCATGTATTTGTACCCAATGCATTTTCGCCCAACGACGACGGCATCAACGACCGCCTGACCGTTCTCACCGGGCCTGCAGTGCAGCAAATACGCAGTTTTCGTATCTCCGACCGCTGGGGCAGTTTGGTTTTTGAACGCAAGAACGTCCTGCCCAACGACCCTGACTCCGGCTGGAACGGGCGCATCAAAGACAAAGAAGCGGCACAGGGAGTGTATGTGTATCTGGCTGAACTGGAATTGATAGATGGTACGAGTATAGTTGTTTCCGGGGAGACGACGCTTATAAGATAGACATTACGAGCCGGGGAGAATGCGTTTGAAGTCTTCGTAAGTCAAACACTCAATTTTGGGGAATTGAATACGAGAAAGAACCCGAAAATGCCTGTCATCGGAAACTAAATAGTCTGCATTGGCAGAAACCATACAATTGATGAATTTATCGTCATCAGCATCAGGCGCAATAAGCCTGAAGTCAAAGTAGATGTTTACTTTTTCAACATTTGGAAGCATGAGCAGCACAGACATTACAAGTTCTGCTGTCTCTTGGTCATAAATTTGGGATAGTTTTTCTTCGTACTCCAACAAAATTTCAGTTGAAAGACACAGAATGAACTCTTGCTTCAACAAGGCATCGAAAACAAAGGAGGCCAGAGATTTCCCCGATATAGACCGCACTATAATATTGGTGTCTATGACAACCTTTAACCTATCCGCCATTTCTCTTCAGTAATTCATGAAGAAGTTCATCCGTGTATTTTTTTTCGTCCCAAAGCTGGTCGGCTTTGGCCCGGGCTTTGGCAAAAAGGAAACGGGCAATAAGTATTTTTAAATCTTCCAAATACTGATCCGGCACTCCTGCTGAGTACATTTTCAATAGTTCAATTTGAAGATTTGATAAAGGTGCAGTACGTTTTTCGACGCTCATCTTTAAGATATTTTACAGCCAAAGTTAAACAAAGGAACAACGATATATGATTCGGTTATGTTTCTTTACAAAAAATCTCATCAATCGCCGCATGAATTTCCTGGCCCATCTGCTCCTCACCCACGACGACGAAAGCCTGCTCATCGGCAATTTCATCGGAGATCATGTGCGCAACCACGAACTGCCCCAGTACCCGGTCGGAGTACAACAAGGCGTCTGGCTGCATCGCCGGATAGATACGTTTACCGACAATCACCCTGCGGTGAGGGAGTGCCTGAAACTGTTGCGCGCATCGCATGGAAAATACGCCGGGGTGGTATGGGACGTGCTGTCGGATGCACTGCTTTCGCACAATTGGGACCGGTTTCATGATGCCTCTTTAGAGGTGTTTACTGCCCGAATGTATGAAGTTTTGGAGCGCAACCTACACCATATTCCGGAGGCGTTGCGAAAAAGAGTACCGCTGATGATTGCAGACAATTGGCTGATGAAATACGCCCGAGAAGAAGGCATTGAGTTCACTTTCAGCAGATTACAACTGAGAGCTTCACAACCGGAATGGTTAAACGGAACGACCGAAAGCCTGCGCCTGCACTACGCCGCATTGGAGGAAGGATTCTTGCAGTTCTTTCCCGAACTGATGACACACATCGCTACCCTTCGAAGTGAAATGAAAGCGTGAAGCCGCGCGAGAGGAGTTTTTCCAATACCGTTGATTCCTGCAGGCTACGGTTGTACAGCAGCACATTGCCGATGCCGTGCGAAAATTTGATCTCCGGCGAAAAGATAAAGTAGGGCAAATAGAATTGAATACCGGCCCCATATTCCAATGAAAAATCGGTGGGCGCTATGCGAACTAAGTTTTCCGAATTGCGCGCACGCGAATCGCTGGCCACGTCGAAGGCATACTTTACCCCGGCCACCACGAAGAGACGCATATCCCGGTAAGGCGCTGATTTATAACGCAAATGAAAAGGCGTTTCCACCAATACCGACTCTACGCGGCGTTGGGTGAAAGTAGCCTGACGCCCTCGGCGATCGTAAGTGATGTTGCGTTCTGCGAAAGAAAGCGTGGGCATGAAGCGAAAATCGAAATGCTCGCCGATTTTGAGGTTGGTGATGATGCCCAGATTGAAGCCCGGCCCGGTAGCCGACTCTACCCGCGTGATGCTGTCGCTTTCAAGAAAGCCCGCCGATCGAAACGGCTTGTAGCTGGAGTTGTTGATAGCCAGAGTAATACCGAAATAGTAAGGTTTCTGATTGAAATCCAGGTAATTGTAATTACCGCCGCCGCTGTACTGAGCTTGCAGCCCCGTGACGGCCAATGCCAGCAGGAATGCCGGAAGAACTATTTTTGACCCGAATAAATGGAACAAATGCCCAGTGTGAGAGGTATGCATCGGTTGTTGTTGTATCCTGTTTTTTGTAACACCTCCAAAAACGCGTCGCCATCGGGAAAAGCCTGTACCGACTCGTACAGGTAGCGGTAGGCTTTGGGGTCTTTGGAAGTCATTTTGCCGATAAAAGGCAGAATATTTCTGAAATAAAAATGAAACAATTGCTTGAACGGAAACGCAACGGGCTTTGAAAACTCCAGAATTACTACCTGCCCTCCCGGCCTGAGCACGCGCCGCATTTCGGCGAGGCCCAGTTCCAAATGCTCAAAATTGCGAACCCCAAAAGCAACGGTCACAGCATCGAACGTATTGTCTGCGAAGGGAAGATTCTCCGAATCGGCTTCCTCCAAACGGATGACCTCGTCCAAGCCTTGTTTGCTGATTTTCTGTCGGCCAATGGCCAGCATATCTGCCGAAATGTCCACGCCAATGATAGAATCGGGCGAGATGCGGCGGGCTGTTTCGAGCGCCACATCGGCCGTGCCGGTAGCCACGTCCAAGATGTGTTTGGGCTGTTTGCTTTCGAGCAGCTTGATGGCTTTTTTGCGCCAGTTGCGGTCAATGCCGAGGCTGAGCACCCGGTTGAGGAGGTCGTAATATGGCGCTATCCGGTTGAACATGGCCGATACCTGGCTCTTCTTGCTGCCCTCGCTGCTGTATGGTTTTACTTCCATTTTGTTTTGTTTTTCCGGCCAAGACCGGGCACGGCGTCAACCGCGCGGCAAAAGTAAGTCGGAAACCGGGATTTTTGTTCACGAATAAAAATCATGCGCGTTTAGCCAGCCACATCATCCCCGCGTAAGACAAGCCGCACAGCCCCGCCAACAAAACCCACAAAGCGCCATACCCAAAGTGATCGGCCACGTTCATGCCCACCAAAGGCGCGGCCACATGCGCCACCGAATACGACAAAGAGTACACGGCCATGTATTGCCCCCGGTTGAAATCGTTGGAGCGATTCATCGAAAAAGAACTGGCAAAAGGCATGGCCAGCATCTCGCCCAGAGTGATGACAATGACCGCTACGACGGCCAACATGACCCAGTGTGTGGGCGCCAAAAACAATAAGTACGAAACGGCCACAGCCACAATGCCCCAACGGATCAGCCCCAGATGCTTATAACGCCCCTCGAGGCTATATACAAAGGGCATTTCAAAGAGCGCAATGAGCAGGCCGTTGAGCGCCAGCAACGCGCCGATTTGGCCCTCGTTGAGCAAAAAATGCTCTTTAAAATATACTGGTATCACCGAAAAAAACTGCATGAAGGCCACGGCCCACAGCGTGATCATGGCAGCAAAAACGAGGTAGGGCACATCGCGGTAAGGGGATGCGACCAAAGCAGGGCGTTCGACGACGGGTTTGCTGCCCGGCGTGCCCGCTGCTTTGGGTTTCAACATAAATCGAAACAGCAGCGCGGCACCGATGCAAGTGATGCCGTCGGCCAAAAAAAGCCAATTGTACCCCAGGCTGTGCGCCAGAAAGCCACCGAGTGCAGGGCCGATGGAAAAACCCAGATTGACCGCCAGTCGCAGCAGTGAAATGGAGCGCGTGCGGGTTTCGGGTACGCTGTAAGCCGCGACAGAACTCGTATTGGCCGGCCTGAACGCCTCGCCGATGATGCTCAAAAAGAAAATGGTGACGCTGATGGCCCAAAAGCTGCGCATAAACATGAGCAACAGGAACATAAATCCCGTGGAGAACAGCGACCAAAACATGACCGGATAGTAACCGTGGCGGTCGGAAAGCTTGCCGCCGGCCATGGTGCCCAAGATGGAACCTACCCCAAAAAAGCTCATGACCAGGCCGGCCTGCCATTTGGTGAACTGCAATTCCTGCGTAAGATAGACGGTCATAAAAGGAATGACCATGGTGCCCGCCCGGTTGATGAAAGTCACCAACGACAGCAGCCACATATCGCGTGTCAGTCCGTGAAAGGAGTTGCGGTACAAGTGTACAGTGCGCGTCAGCATAGGCAGTCGGGTGTAAAAAGTGTTCAGTGCAACGCAGTGCTGCCGACAATAGTTTCTGAACGAGGCATCTAATTGGCAGTCAAACCATACAAAATATGGCAGAGCAGTCATAGCCTCGCTTCAGGCAGTAATTTTATACCTTTGCAGGCAGGACGAAAATCAGCCACGCGGGACGCAGCCATGGCTACAAAAAATCAAAATTTCCATCATGAATTACCTCCTTATCGGCGCGGGCAGTTGTATCGGCGGCATGTTGCGATTCGGGCTGTCTCAATGGATACAGACCAGAACCGAGGCAGTTTTTCCTTATGGCACGCTGTGTATCAACCTGTTGGGGTGTTTTTTGATTGGCTTGGTGTTTGGCTGGAGCGAGCGCACGGCTATTTCTCAGGAATGGCGGCTGTTGCTGACTACCGGGCTGTTGGGCGGCTTCACCACGTTTTCTGCTTTTTCCAATGAGACGGTGGGCATGTTGCGCTCCGGTTGGTATGCCGGGGCGGTACTGTATGTGTTGGGCAGCGTGTTGCCGGGTATAGCGGCTACTTTCGGCGGGTATTGGGTTGCGAAGGCGGGGTGAGGGGATTTTAAATATCTTCAATTGTTATTGGGTGTCAATTCCAAGGTATTATTGGAGGTAATAGCATAAATGCCAGTATTATAGTTGCAATAGTCAAAAAAAGAGCAATTAGACACAAATAAAAAGCGCGCCAGAATTCTTTATTCGTTATGCCTATTTTTTTTATTATCCCCCAATAGAAAAGCAATACCGTAATGATCCAATGATATAATGAAAGTATCATATAAGGCACCAACATTTTTTTTTCAAATAAAAAAACTGTTGAATGGGGGTCACTCAATTCTAATACCCAATCCCTCATTGAAGCCCAACTCAAGTAGATTAATCCAGGTAAGAAAATCAAGTAATAAACTATATTTTCAAAAATTTTCCCAAAATTAGATTTCATAGTTTGTTGGATTAATTGTCGTCTTTGAAAAAAATCTTTGTAAGCCTTTTTTTAAAGTAATGTACTTAATCCATGCCGACAGGAATGCTCGAAAATGCCCTTAGTAAAATAATCAGAATCAGCGCAATGGCAATAAGCCAAAGTACAAAGCTCCATACAAATACACTCATTGTGACACCATGTTTTTTTCTAAACCCCCAGTACAGAAGCAAAAAAGTACTCGATAAAAAGTATAAAGAAAAGAAGATGCTGAAATACAAATCTTTCTTAGGAAAATTGCTTGCCCTGAATGCACTCCACAACCCACCTTCGTATGGATTGAGCATCAACCATGATACAATGATCATTGTGGATAGAAATAGTCCGAAGTAGATAATATTGGTCAACCAGCGGCTTATCATATTTTCCATTGTTGATCGATTGTTTTATCAGAACAGCCCCCTACTCCACCAAATTTATCAGAACCCGATAATCATCATACCTCGCGTCATCGCTTTTCATTTCCAGCAAATCAAGCAATTGCCCCGAGTATGTTTCCTCCAATTCCGAGCGCGTTTGTTGGCATCGCACCTCAATATCGCCCTGCAACAGTTGGTTCAGTCGCCAGCGGTAGGTGGCCTGCATTTTGCGCAGGATGCGTTCATTGGCCTCTATGTGATCGCTGCCGGGCCGCACGGGCGTGATCTTTTCAAAAGCGGCATTGTTGCGGGCCAGCAGCCGGGCTTTTTCCATGATAAAAAAGGCGGAATGCGCCCAACCCTGACTGCCTGTGACCAACCTGGCGTAAAGCACCAATTGCAAGTCGGCTTCATTGCGAATGCTGTCTTCCCGGTAGCCGATGCCCCGCCATTTGAGGTCCAATACGGCCAGTTCGTCGCCGCGCTGCAACACCAAATCGGCCCGACCGTGCAGCGCCGTGCCTTCAAACTCGCCCTCCACGGGTTGTTCGGTAGCCAATACCTGCCAGTTGTTTTCCCGCAGCAGATGCAGCAGGCTCCAGGCCGATTGTTTCACGCCATTCAGGAAACTGATGCGCTCCGGTTCGCGCCCGTACAGCAGCAGCACAGCGCCCTCGCGAGCCAGCAAAGATTCCGATTCCTGATCCACCCAGCGCTCCAGGTCGCCCTTGCTCCAGGAGGAGGTGTCTAAAACAAAAAGTCGCTCGAAAAAGCGGTGCGCCAGATTGCCCATCAGCGCTTCGTCTTTGACCAAACTGAGGATGGAGGATTTCACCAATTTGATCTTGTGCCGGAACACCCATTGATACGGATAATACAGCAGGGTTTCCAAGCTGGTGAAGGTTTCTTTTTCGCGGGCCTCCACGCGGCGGTGCGGCAAGATGTGCAAAAACGGTCGGGGGCGCCCCAGGTAACGCCGTGGCAGAGCCGTTTTTTGTGGCAATACCGGCCCTGTTTTCCAGGCATCGCCGGCGGTATCGGCATCCACATCCAACGTGATGCGGTCTATTCCTGAAAAGGCCGCCGACAGATCGCCAAACAAAGGATGCGGCGGCGCTTCTTCTCCCTCCGAACTGTGCGGCAACAGCAAAAGCAGTCTTTTTCGGGCGGCCATCACCGGACGGCGTCGTTGCCACAACAGGCGTTCGTTTTGAAGCGCCGGACCTTCGACTTCCAGACCTCGGGCTTGCATCCAGGCCAATTCAGCGCGGTACCAGCGCGAGAAGAAATGGTCGGGTTCTTTTTGAATAAAATTCCACCAGAGCAGTTCTTCCACAGGCTCGATGAGCGCGCCGGGACGCGTGACAAAAGGCAAGTGGCCCTGTTCGCGCGGGCTGAGTTGCAGCGGCGAGGATTGATATACCGTGCGCACCACGCGTTCGAGTTCCAGATAGCCGAGTTGTGTTTCGGGCAGCGATTCCAGCAGTTCTACAATACGGCGGGCCTGTTCGCGCAGGGCGGGCAGCGTCGAATTGGACAGCATGTTTTCATCCATACTCTCTTTGGCCCACTGTTCGATGTATCGGAATATCTCCACGGCATCGGCTTTGGGAGCGCTGCGGGAGGAATCGTAACGTTTGCGCTCAAACCAAAAACGGTATTGTTTGCGCGCTTTGGCCGAGTCGGGGCCGCCATTTTGCGCCGCCAATTGCTCGGCTTCGTCGAAGTACCGGGCCACCGCTATGCGCCAGCCCTCGCCATGCAGGCCGGGCGTTTGGGCCAGGCTTTCTGCAATGGCCGCCGCCAGTCCGTCTTCTACCGGTTTCACTGCCAGCGACACAAATTCCATGAGTTTGAAGGGGTCCACGGGATTCCACAAAAATCCGGCAGCCAATTTCAGCACCTGCAAAGTGGGGCGCGCCTGCGAGGCAGAGAGCAAACCGAGGCTGGGCAATCCCTCCTGAATGAGCGCATTGTCCAAGCTCCGGCTGCGGTCGGAAATATAGCACAGCGGCCGGAAATCCGGGTTTCTGCGCAGGAGCGTTGCCGCCCAGGCTGCCAGATCGCGATCCCGCCGGGTGCGCGCCAACAGCAGCGAGCCGTCGCCGCGGAGTTCGGTTTTTCCGGTGCCTTGTCCGGCCAAAACCCGCTGAAAACGAGCCAGATCGGTATCTGCGTCCGAGGGCTGTATTTGCGGAAGCCAGGTGAGTTGCACGCCTGTTTTTTCGAGGGCGGCCAGCAGTCGGCGAAAGTGTGGCGGCAGTAATTCCGGCGGTTCTACTATTTTGATTTCCTGCACCGGATGGCGACGTGTGGAAAGCACCGACAGCACCGCGCTGAAGCGATCTGCCCAGCCCGGCGAAAAGGCTTTGCCCTCCTCCACCCCGATCCGCAAAGCAGTTTCCAACTCGGCCAGCACCCGTACTCGCGGCGGTTCATCGCCCGAAAGGGCAAAATCCCAGCCCGCCAAAAGCAGTTCGTCGCGGTAGGCCAACAGGGCGGTAGCGGTTGCCAAAGGATCGGCGGCGAAGGATTCGGCAAAAAAAGCATCGGGATGCTCGCTGAGGTGAGCGCTGAGCAACTGCCGGTACTGCTCGATGCGCAAAAACTCGTCTAACGGCTGCGCGCCGGCTAATCCCAGGTGCGATTCCAGCACATTGAGCAAGCCCTGCGGCCCCACCCAAAACATACCGCTCCAGGGCGGCGCAGGCATACGCCAGAGTTCTTCTTCCAAAGCCAGACCGAAATAGAGGAGCATGTTGTACGGGTATTTGGCAGGCAAACGTACAAAAGATTATTATACCTTTGTCCGAAATTTTTATGCTCGAAACCATACAACATTGGGACCAACAAGTATTCGAACTGCTCAACGGGCAGTGGCAATCGCCGTTGTTGGACTGGCTGGCCCCGCTGTGGCGCGACAAACGTTTCTGGATTCCGTTGTACCTGCTGCTTTCCATTTTTGTGGTTCGCACTTACCGAAAACGAGGCCTGTATTTTCTACTGGCACTGGGACTGACCGCCGGCATCAGCGACGTGGCGAGCAGCCGCATAGTGAAGCCCTCCGTTCAACGGCTCCGGCCCTGCAACAACCCCGAATTGCGCGACGACGTTCACCTGCTCGTCCACTGCGGATCGGGTTATAGTTTCACATCTTCCCATGCGGCCAATCATTTTGCAGCGGCTGCCTTTTTATTTTTCACGCTGGGCAGGCTGCATCGGCGTGGTCGCGGGCTGTGGTGGCTGTGGGCGGCTTCTATTGCCTACGCACAGGTATATGTGGGCGTTCATTATCCGGCAGATATTTTGGCGGGAGCCGTCTTGGGCGCCGCTATTGGATATTTGAGCAGCAGGCTATACCTTCGCCTCCCGAATTTGAGCATAGCCTCGATGAACACAAATCAGCGCGCATGAGCATAAGCCAATACCTGCTTCTTTTTTTTGCCGTCATTTTGGGCGGAGTCATCGGTTTTGGACTTCAAAAATACGAGCGCAACCACCTCAAGATCGTGCTGGCTTTCAGCGGCGCTTTTTTGCTGGGCATTTCCGTTTTGCACCTGATGCCGGCGGTGTATGTGCAGCAAAAAGAGCAGGCAGGCTTATGGATTTTGCTCGGTTTTTTCATACAACTGGCATTGGAGCAGCTTTCTACCGGCGTAGAGCACGGCCATGTACACGCCCACCCTCATGCGCCGCGCGGGTTTGCCATTCAGGTGATGATCGGCTTGTGCCTGCACGCATTTCTGGAAGGTATGCCCTTGAGCGGTTATGAACAGGTGCATACCGCGCACGATCATTCCGGTCATGCAGAGCATCACTTATTATATGGTGTAGTGTTGCACAAAGCTCCGGCGGCTTTTGCGCTGGTGATGTTGCTGCTCAGTTCGCAATTCAAAAAAGCGGCTGTGATTTGCTGTTTGTTGGTATTTGCCTCCATGTCGCCGCTGGGCGCTTTGCTCACTCAATTTATCGGAGTTAATCAAGGCACTTTTTCCATTTTGCTGGCAGTGGTTATCGGCTCGTTCCTGCACATAGCGACCACCATTTTGTTTGAATCCGGCGAAAGCAAACACCACCGGGTCTCCTGGGGGAAATTGGCTGCCATTGTGGTAGGCGTAGCACTATCCATGTTGACCATGCTTTGACCCCGGCGCTACGAAAGGACTTCATTAAAAAAAATGCCGATTTCTACGCAAGTTGTAAAAAAGAGGTATTTTAGCGCGTTGAACAAAACAAAATAACCATCAGCCCGATTTGGCCTATGAAATGTTGTTACACTTCGTTGATTCTCATATTTTTTATATCAATTGCCGGCTTTTCAGCCAATGCTCAGGCTACCCTGCGCGGAGATGTGACAGACGCAGGCAATTCCGATCCGCTCATCGGCGCCAGCGTAGTCATTAAAGGTACGACAGAAGGCACCGTGACGGAATACGACGGCACTTTTGAACTAAAAACAAAGCAGCCCCTGCCGCTCACGCTCATCATTTCTTATGTCGGCTACAATGAAATAGAGTTGCCCGTAAACGCTGCCAATCAACCGCTGAAAATCAAGCTCAATGCCAGCGCCATTACCACCGAAGTGGTAGAAATCAAAGGCCAACGCATCTCCGAGAAGCAAAAAGCCAACCCGCTCACGGTAGAATCCCTCGACCTCATCGCCATCAAACAGGCCGCCACCGACAACTTCTACGACGGACTCGGCTCGCTCAAAGGCGTGGACCTCACCGCCGCCAGCCTCGGTTTCAAAATCATCAACACCCGCGGCTTCAACAGCACCAGCCCGGTGCGCAGCCTCCAGATCATTGACGGCGTGGACAATCAGGCGCCGGGCCTCAACTTCTCGCTCGGCAACTTCCTTGGCTCCTCTGAATTGGACGTCGTCAAAGTGGATCTCATCGTGGGCGCCAGTTCGGCATTTTACGGCCCCAATGCTTTCAACGGCGTTATCAGTATGGAAACCAAAAACCCCTTCCTGCACAAGGGCCTTTCCTCGTCCGTCAAAGCGGGCGAACGGAGCCTCTTGGAGGGAGCTTTCCGCTGGGCCGATGCGCTCAAAAATAAAAACGGCCACGACGCTTTTGCCTACAAGGTCAACTTCTCCTATATGCGCGCTTATGACTGGGAAGCAGACAATTACGACCCCGTGGACGGCACCGATACCGGCGTGGACAATCCCGGCCGCTACGATGCCGTGAATGTCTATGGCGATGAGTACTTTACAGGTTTCGACTATTCCACTTTCGACCTGCACACTTACCCCGGCCTCGGCGCCTGGCACCGCACCGGCTACCGCGAAAAAGACCTTGTGGATTACAACACCCGCAATATCAAGGCCAATGCCGCTTTCCACCTGCGCACCAATCCCGCTGCCGGAGACGCCTCGCCCGAACTGATTTATTCTTCCAATTTTGGCACAGGCACAACGGTATATCAGGGCGACAACCGCTTCAGCTTGCGCAATATCCGCTTTTTCCAAAACAGGCTCGAATTCAGAAAAAGAGATCAGTATTTCATTCGCGCCTATATGTCGAAGGAAGACGCCGGCGATTCTTACGACCCTTATTTTACAGCACTTTTGCTGCAAGACAGCGCCAAACGCAACACAGATTGGGGCATAGATTATGTGGACTACTGGCTGCGCAATGTGGCGCCCGTCATCAAAAACGCAGAGGGTTTTCCGCGCCTCAACATTGTCTTTGATCCCAATACCGGACAGGTGACCGCCACCTTCGACCGCGAGGCGGCATTGGCCTGGCTGGCCAACAACAAAGACCGAATTGACGCCTGGCACACACAAGCAGAGATAGCCGCCAACACGGCCAATCCGCGCAATGGCTCGGTGGACTTTTTCGTGCCCGGTACCGACCGGTTCAGGGATGAATTCAGGGAAATAACCTCCAAAAGTCGAAATGACAACGGCACCCGCTTCATAGATCGCTCGGCGCTGTATCATGTACACGGCGAGTATAAATTCAAGCCTTCTTTTCTGGAATATCTGACCGTGGGCGGCAATGCCCGGCTTTATACGCCCGTATCGGAAGGCACGGTTTTTTATGATACGGCCGGCATACGACTGACCAATTTTGAGTTCGGGATGTACAGCGGTTTGGAAAAAGCCCTGTTCGACAACCGCCTGAAAGCCTCGCTGGCACTGCGTCTCGACAAAAACCAGAATTTCAACTGGCTTTTCTCGCCGGCGGCCTCTTTGGTGTGGAAACCCAGCCCCAACAACTACCTCCGCGCCTCTTTTTCTTCCGCCATCCGCAACCCTACGCTGACCGATCAGTATCTCTCGCTCAACGTAGGGCGCGCCACCCTCAGCGGCAACTTAGAAGGCGTGGACAGCTTGGTGACCATTTCTTCCTTGCGGGATTTTCTCGGCACATTGGATCGCAATCAATTGGTTTACTTCAACATAGACCCGGTTCGGCCCGAAAAAGTAAAAACTTTTGAATTGGGCTACCGCACCACTTTGTTTGACAAACTATTCATTGACGCCGGCTATTATTACAGCATTTACAACGACTTTCTGGGCTTCAACCTCGGCGCCGAACTCACCCTCGATCCACAAAACGGCCGGCCCACCAATGTGCGTGCCTACCGCTATGCAGCCAATTCTACCAACACCGTTACTACGCAGGGCTTCTCCATTGGTATGAATTACTACTTCGGCAAGTATTACATGGCTTCCGGAAACTACTCCTGGAACCGCCTCAACAAAACCTTTGAAGACGACCCCATCATTCCAGCCTTCAATACGCCGGAACACAAATTCAACATCAGCCTCAGCGGCAGAGACGTGCCCATCAATCTCGGATTTCTGAAACTGCCCAAGTTGGGCTTCAACATCAATTATAAGTGGATCGAAGGCTTTATTTTTGAAGGATCGCCGCAGTTCACCGGCCAAATCCCCACTTATGATCTGGTGGATGTGCAAGTGAACCACGAATGGAAAAAATTGAATAGCGTCATCAAAATCGGAGCTTCCAATGTGTTCAACAACAAGCAGTTCCAAACCTACGGCGGGCCGCGTATCGGGCGATTGGCCTACATCTCCTTTGTGTATGAATTCAAAAAACGATAATCTTTTTTCACCAAAAACAGGTACATTATGAAGTATTTCAACAAGATTTTACTGGCTGTTGCCTTGTTGGTTTCTATCGCTGCTCAGGCTCAGGAGCGCTATCTGGAACCCGTTTTCAACGAGGTAACTGTCACACGCGACCTTACCTACGGGGTCAACGCCACCGTTTTGTACGCCACTGTCGTGGGACAAGCCGTTCCCGAAGAACTGAAATTCGACTTCTTTGAACCCACCGGCGACGATGTAACCCAGCGTCCATTGGTGCTTTATTTCATCACAGGCAACTTCCTGCCCTCCGTACTGAATCAAACGACTTCGGGCACCCGCGGCGACAGCATCAACGTGGAAATTGCTACCCGTTTGGCTAAGATGGGCTATGCTGTGGCCATTTGCAGCTATCGTCTTGGCTGGAACCCAACCGCACAGACGCAACCCGAACGCGCCTTAGGTCTCATTCAGGCGGCTTACCGTGGCGTTCAGGATGCCCGCACCGCCATCCGTTACTTCAAGCGCAGTGTGGCCGAGCAAGGCAATCCATTCGCAGTGGATACCAGCCGCATCGTTTTGTGGGGCGAAGGCACCGGAGGGTATGTGACGCTGGCCACCGCCACGCTTGACAAGTTTTCTGAAATCGTTACCACTACCAATCCGGCAGGTAAATTCCTCACCGACCTCGACGGCAACCCGGCCACATTAGAGCCGATGGTCAATCCGTTTGCCAACGGCGACATCTATGGCACTTCAGTGGGTATTTTGCCTGTCAACGCTCCGCCGCTTCCTGCCGGCGACACGCTCTGCTACCCCAACCATGCGGGATACAGTTCCAACTTCCAACTGTGTGTAAACATGGGCGGCGCGCTGGGCGATATCTCCTGGCTCGAAGCCGGCGACCCTCCGATGATCTCCTACCACGTTCCTACCGATCCGAACGCGCCTTATGTGGACGCCGTACTCATCGTACCCACGACCGGCGACCCCATCGTACAGGTGCAGGGCAGTTTCGCCGTTATTGAAAAGGCAAACATGCTGGGCAACAATGCGGCTTTTGCGGACATCAGTGACGACTGGACTACGGCCGCTGTCGCTGCTTCTGCTACCGCAGGGCATCCTTACAAAGAAGGGCTGTATCCTTTCAACCGCCGCACCAACGCTTTCAATCGTCAGGAAGGCTCTCCCTGGAGCTGGTGGAATGCCGCTTACTGGGATGCCATTCCGCACCCCAGCGGCGCGGGTTCTTACCACTTCATCGGTTTGTTGGGCAATGCGACCATGAGCGCTGCACAGGGCCGCCTCTACACTGATACCATCATGGGCTATTTTGCACCGCGTGCTTACGCAGCCCTCAACCTGACTTCTTCAACGCAGGAACTCATTGCCGGCGAACAGGTACAACTCAAAGCCTTCCCCAACCCGGCAGGCGAGGAAATACTGATTCAGACCGCAGCAGAATTCCCTATGCAGGATATCCGTCTGTTTGACATGAATGGCCGTCAGGTACAGGCACACACCGGCATCAACAACAACCAGCACCGCGTGCGCCGGGGCGATCTGCCCAATGGCGTGTATTTAGCCAAAATCAGATTGGAACGGGGTGTAGTTACTCAAAAGATCATGTTCCGGTAGGACTTTAGACATCCATTGAGAAAAAATCGGGGGCTGCCCTGAGGTTGTTTTTGCATCGCAGGAACGCCTCGGAGCAGCCCCTTTGGTTTCGTGGCAAACGCAACTAGTAGCTCGAAGCTCTCGGCCTCGCTTAGTTAACGGATTTGAAGCAGGTTTAGTCACCCCTTCACTACCCTGTGATCCTTTTCAGATAAAGTTACCGTCTTTCATCTCCAAACGGCGGTCGCTCATGGCGGCCAATTCCTGATTGTGGGTGACGATCACAAAAGTCTGGTTGAATTCCTTCCGCAATTGGAAAATCAATTGATGCAATTCCTGAGAGGAAACCGTGTCCAAATTGCCGGAAGGCTCATCGGCAAAAACGACCAAAGGGCTGTTGATGAGGGCGCGGGCTACGGCCACACGTTGTTGCTCGCCGCCGGAGAGTTCGCCGGGTTTGTGGGTAATTCGCTCTGAAAGCCCCAGATAATCAAGGAGTTCGGCGGCGCGTTTGCGGGCCTGCACCTCCGGAGTTTTGGCAATGAAAGCCGGAATGCACACATTTTCCAAGGCGGTAAATTCGGGCAGCAGGTGGTGAAATTGAAATACAAAACCGATGTTGCGATTGCGAAATTCAGAGAGCCGGCGACCGCTCAGACCGGTAATTTCTGTGCCGTTGATGCTCACTGTTCCTTCGTCGGCGCGGTCAAGTGTACCCAGAATATGGAGCAGCGTACTCTTGCCGGCCCCCGATTTCCCCACAATGGAGACTACCTCGCCTTTTCCGATTTCAATATCCACCCCTTTGAGAACGTGGAGGTTATCGTAAGATTTATGAATGTTTGAGCCTTTTATCACAGCGTTTTCAGGTTTGAAGCTCAAAGATAGCGCAAGATTTCGGAATTTTGCCGCCATGATGCTCCCTTCCGATACCAATACCGTTCAACCCCTGCTGGGAACCGCTATGTGGGGCTGGACGGTAAGCCGCCCTGTCTGTTTCGACCTGCTCGACACTTTTTACGCTGCCGGCTTCCGCCAGATAGATGCCGCCGTGAATTACCCCATCAACAAAAAACCTGACGACTTCCGTGCTGCCGAACACATCCTGCTGGAATGGATTCATGCACACGGCATACAGGATTTGAAAATCACCATGAAATTGGGCAGCCTCAACAATCTGCGCAGCCCAGAACACAACCTCAGCAAGAGTTTTCTGCTCCTCAATTTAGACGACTACCGCTATCGCCTCGCCGAAAATTGGGATACCCTGATGATACACTGGGACAACCGTGAAGAACCCGAAGCTATAACGGAGACAATGGAAGCACTGGCTGTAGCCCGCGAGGCCGGTTTGCGCATCGGGCTGTCGGGGATCAAGCGCCCGGATGTGTACGCCAGGCTCAACGCACAAGCGGGTTTCAACTTCGATTTTCACATCCAGATCAAGCACAATTTCCTGCAATCCGACCATGCGCGCTACGGCGACTTTCACGGCCGCCGCAGATTTTCCGCTTACGGCATTCATGCAGGCGGTCTCAAACCCGATGTAAATGACTATCGTTCAGATAGTTCATTAAAAGCCAGAGGCGGCGATGTGCAAACTTTGATGCCGGAGTTGGAGCAATGGAAGCAACTGATTGAAAAACAGCCCCGACCGCTTGGTTTCCATGAGGCGGCTATGATGTTCGCAGCAGCGCACCCCGACATGGAAGGCATTGTCATCGGGCCTTCCTCACCGGCGCAATTGCTCGACACCATAGCCACCTGGAAAAATCTGGACACGGAAGCCTGTGACATCTTGTACTCAGGCTACTGCCGACTTAGGTCTATTAACCCCGGCTGAATCTGCTATTTTTCGTCCGAGTCGTCAATGATGGCATCATCAATGAGTTCGTTGCCGTCGCCGTCGTTGTCGAAAAAGCCCGAAACGCTGCCTTCTGATTTGGGAGCAGGCGTGTAGTCGGGGTCTCTGCGAATTTCGGGTTTGGAGCTGTAATCGCCGTCGGCAAAGCGTGCAGCGCGATCAAAGAAGCTCTCATGCTTGTCAAATAAGCTGTCTTTGGTATCAATGGGCGGCTTGGTAAAATCGGTGGCAGATGCTTTACGAGCAGCTTCTTCACCCATGCTTTGCGCCTGCCGGATGGCATCGTCCATATTTTCTTTGGCAGCTTCTTCCTGTGCGCGTTCC
Source organism: Saprospiraceae bacterium UBA2329 (assembly GCA_002344975.1). Classification (GTDB taxonomy): domain Bacteria; phylum Bacteroidota; class Bacteroidia; order Chitinophagales; family Saprospiraceae; genus UBA2329. Next base: position 27,735 of record DDUV01000073.1, read on the forward strand.
ATCAGGCCGGATGCTTTTTCCATCAGGTCGCCCCCCAGCGCTTTGGCGCGCTCCAGCGTTTCGCCGCCCTTTTCAAAGATTTTACCTCCGATGTCTTCTGCAACGTGCATGATTTTTGCACCCGCATCTTCCATCACAGGCAACACTTTTTCGCCCAATTGCTCGGCAGCGCCCATTACTTTTTCCAATGCTTCGCCGCCTTGTTCCATTACTTTGGCGCCCACTTTTTCGGCGGTATCCAATACGGTTTTGCCCAACTCTTCTACTTTAGAAGGCGGTGCATCCGTTACCGGAATATGCGTTGAAGAAGTTTCGGGAGCGGCTGAAAAAATAGAATCATCTTGGAAGGATGATTGCGGTTGAGGCGCAGGCGGCTCCGGCACGATGGTTTCGCCTTTATCCATCAGGCTGTCCCAGATGTCGGTCGCTTTTTCTTTGGCAACCTCTCCAATTTCCTCGGCCTTATTCATGGCTTTGTTCAAAAATTCACTGGTAGAATCCCAGGCTTTTTCAGTGACGACCTCCGCCGTTTCGCGAGCGGATTCAATGAAGTCGGAAGTTTTATCCATCAGTTCCGAGCCGGCTTCTTTACCTGCCTCTACGGCTTTGTCGGCGGCAGAAGAAGTAACGGCTTTAGCGCCAAACAACAGTTTTTTGAGATCATTTACTATACTCATGACTTTGTGTTTAAAAGTTCGAGACGAAAGTAGCGCTTTTCGATGAGTTGCTCAAAAACTTTGGAAGTACCAGCCGGAATTCCTGACAGGCTGTACCTCGCTGCTCCCCGACTGGAGGCGTCTTACGTCCATCAGGCTTTTGAGACGATGTTCCTGAAAGTCTGCATCGCCTGGGCGGAGGCTCTGTTCCTGAATGCTGCCGTTGTCGGACCCGCTGTGAATGAAGCGCCCCTTGCCTGTGTAAATGCCGACGTGCGAGATGCGGCGGCTGCCGTCGGGGCGGAAATTTCCGAAAAACAAAAAATCTCCGGGCAGCAAATTGGAAAAATCAGAGGTCCAAACCACCGGTTCGCCTGCAAACACTTGCTGCGAGGCATCGCGGGGAATGATATGACCGAGTAAAAAATACACCGTTTTGGTAAACCCGCTGCAATCCAATCCTTTGCCGCTGGTGCCGCCCCAGAGGTAGGGTCTGCCGCTGAATCGGGCCGCCGTTGTCAGTACAGAATCCATGTTGGAAACAGTGCGGTGCTTCCAGTTTTCCAAAGGCAGCCAGGCTCCGGCGGGCAATACAGCCGTGCGACCGTCGGGGAAAACGATGCGCCCGGAGGCGGCATTCCACTCCACAATGGCGCCCGTACTCAGGTCGCTGAGAGGAACCGACTGCTCAGGGCCTGCATAACACAAGGCATGATCGCCGAGGAAAATCAGGCGTTCGGACTGCCTCCAGCGCTGCATTTCCGCTTCGGTTTTACGGGCAAATGCACCGTTTTCCAACCAGCCTATATAGCGGTCGGGGGTTTGTATCTGGTACCAGTCGCCTTGTTGGCGCAGCACTTTGATCGGCGCACCCAGCAGGGCTTGTGTGGCCAATTCGGCGCTGTGTTTGGGTTCGGAGCGGATGTTGGCCACCGACACCTTTACGATGCCGAAGATGTATGCGCCCAGAGCCGTATCCGGCAGTATTTGCAGGTTTGTCTGCGCCATGATGTCGGCCTGTTGGAGCCTTTGCAGTAGCGCGCCCTTAGCTTCCGGCTGATCTGTGACACCAGAAACAGCAAGGGTTTTGCCGCTCACGGAGGTTTGTACATCCCACACGGCGATACGCTTATCGGGGGCGAATGTTTTTTTCAAGTCGGCGAGGATGGAATCTGCGACGGCTTGTTTTGAGATTTGCCCTGTTGCGCTGCCGTACAAACAAAAGAGGAGACAGGTAAGCATGATGGTTCGCATATCGAAGAGATTGTTGGAAAGCAAAGATAGCAGCCCGGAATAAAATTTTGTTTACAGTATGTAAAAAATCGAAAGAGATAATTACCTTTGCACCCGCTTTTTGATTTTTTAACCATTATGTCTGATAATCAATGAAAAACTACGAAGTTACTTTCATCGTGGACCCGGTGCTGTCGGGCGATGAAATTGAAGCGACAGCTCAGACATATGTCAATTACCTCGATAAGGTAGGTTGTCATATTGTGCATGTTGACAAGATGGGGCTGCGTACGCTGGCCTATGAAATCAAGCGCCGTTCTTCCGGCGTTTATTTCTGCATCGAATTCCAGTCGCCCAACGGCGAATTCATGGACGACTTTGAGCTGGCCCTGCGCCGCGACGAGCGCTTGCTGCGCTTCCTCACCATTGCTCTGGACAAGTTCGGAGTAAAGTACAACGACGACAAGCGCAACGGCTTGATCGGCAAGAAGAAACGTGCCGGCGCTGAAACCAAAGAAGAGGCTCCTGCACCTGTTGCAGCCGCGCCTGCTCCGGTGGAAGCTGCTGCTCCGGTAGTGACTGCCGAAGAATTTGCCGCTGCCGCACCTGCTGTTGTTGAAGAAGAGGTTGTTGAACCGGTCGTTGAAGTCGCTGCGGAAGCAGTGGAAGAAGCAGCCGAAGCAGCTACCGAATCGGAAGAGCAAGCCTAACGAAACCATTCTTGTCTAACCGGAAAAAACAATCATCATGGCTACGTCCAGAGACGATATCAAATTTCTCAGCAACCCGAAAATCGGCCAGAACCGCAAGAAATACTGCCGTTTCCGCAAGTTCGGGATCAAACACATTGACTACAAAGACGCAGACTTCCTGCTTCAATTCGTCAACGATCAGGGCAAACTGCTGCCGCGCCGCATCACGGGCAACTCGCTCAAGTTCCAGCGCAAAATTTCTACTGCCGTCAAGCGCGCACGTCACCTGGCTTTGCTGCCTTTCGTGACCGACATGCTCAAGTAATGTTTTTTTGGCTCTAAAATCTCAAAGAAATGGACATCATTCTTTTGCAAGATATTGAAAAAGTCGGCGAAAAGCACACCGTTGTCAAAGTACGCGATGGCTATGGCCGCAATTATTTGATCCCTCAGGGTATGGCTATTGTGGCCAACAAGCAAAACATGAACCGCTTGGAGGGACTCAAACGCCGCGAAGGCGCTGTGGAGGCTCAAATGATCACTGAATATCAGGAGATCGCTGCCCGTTTGGAAGGAAAAACCATCCAAATCGGCGCTAAGGCAGGTACCAGCGGCAAGATTTTCGGCAGCGTGACCAACGTACAGATTGCTGCTGCGCTGAAAGACCAACTCAACATTGACGTGGATCGCCGCAAGATTTCATTGCCGTCCGAAGACGTGAAAATGGTGGGGGCTTACACCGCCAAACTGATGTTGCACAAAGAAGTTCAGCCCGAATTCAGTTTTGAAGTAGTGGCCGAATAATCATCTGCACTTTCTAATCTTCTTTCGCAGGAGCCTTTCCCGGTGTGGAACAGGCTCCTGTGTTGTTTTTGGGGTAGAGCTGGGGTTATCGCTTCTCAGTTTGCTTTTTCTTCTTTTCAACCCAATGTACTTGTTGTCGGCTGATGATGAGATTGGACATATAGCGCAGATGTCCGGTAGTACAGGTGATGTTTACAAAGCCCCAGCCTATTTTTGAAAAATACCCCCAGGAACCACACATCCCTGGCGCATAATACTTAGATGCGATTCTCATATCCGGGGTTAGAATGAGGTATTCCCAATTATCGCCATGATGAGAATGTGCTAATTTTTCGTTTTTATCCTCTCTGAGATCAATAAAAACGACCTCTGTACAATGTGGTATGTGCTCGTACAGCGGCGCGAATGTCAAAGTGTATAAACCTTTGCGAAGAATTTCCTTACCCCGACGAATCAAAAAAGAATCGTTGAAAGCACTGAAAGAGACGAGCGTGAAACTTTCCGCTTCGAGAGCAAGCGGGGTCTCTCCCAGATCACAACCATCATAAGAAAAGTAATCGTGACTCAAAACCCAGTCTCCATGAAGATAACTCTTCATCATTTGAGTCTGAGCCTTACCGATCTGAAATTGAGCGGCCAGAAGTAGCAAAAGGCAGCATAAATATTTCATTTAGAATATTTTAGATTGCAGCCATTAATCTTTGCACTACGAGTACGCGCCTTCTACCTCCTCAATTTCTTAGCTCCCGCAGCCCCGCCCGGCATCTGTGCAGGCATACCCATGCCCGGCATTTTGCTCATTTTGTGCATCATTTTGCGCATTTGCTCGAACTGGCGGATGAAGGCGTTGACCTGATCGAGGCTGTTGCCGGAGCCGTCGGCGATGCGTTTTTTGCGGCTCATGTTGATGAGATCGGGGTTGGTGCGCTCGGTGGGCGTCATGGAGAGGATGATGGCCTCGGTGCGATTGAAGGCGGAGTTGTCAATGTCCACATCGCGGAGGGCTTTGCCCATGCCGGGGATCATGCCCATGAGACTTTTGAGGTCGCCCATTTTGCGGAGTTGCTGAATCTGGCTGTAGAAATCGTTGAAATCGAGTTGATTTTTGCGGATTTTCTTTTCGAGGCGCTCGATTTCTTTTTCATCAAACTGAGCCTGCGCTTTTTCCACGAAGGAGACGATGTCGCCCATGCCGAGGATGCGTTGCGCCATGCGGTCGGGGTGGAACACGTCGAGGGTGTCCATTTTTTCGCCCTGGCTGACGAATTTGATGGGTTTGCCGACGGTGTATTTTACCGAGAGGGCTGCACCGCCGCGTGTATCGCCGTCGAGTTTGGTGAGTACAACGCCGTCGTAATCAATGACTTCATTGAAGGCTTTGGCGGTGTTTACCGCATCCTGGCCGGTCATGGAGTCCACCACAAAAAGGGTTTCGTGCGGCATGATGGCGCCTTTGACGGCGGCAATTTCTTTCATCATTTCCTCGTCCACGGCAAGGCGGCCGGCGGTGTCCACGATAACGACATCGAGGTTGTGGGCCTTGGCGTGTTCGATGGATTTGAGGGCGATTTCTACGGGATTTTTGTTTTCTACCTCTTTATAAACGGGTACGTTGATCTGCTCGCCGAGCACGGTGATCTGGTCAATGGCGGCAGGGCGATACACGTCGCAGGCCACGAGGAGCGGCTTCTTTTTGAGCTGGCTTTTGAGGTAATTGGCCAATTTGCCGGAGAAGGTGGTTTTACCCGAACCCTGCAAACCTGCGATGAGGATGACGGTGGGTTTGCCTTTGACGTTGAACTCGGCAGCCTCTCCGCCCATGAGGTTGACTAATTCGTCCATGACGATTTTGACCATCAACTCGCCGGGCTTCACCGCTTTGAGCACGTTTTGAGTGCCGAGCGCCTGTTCTTTCACCTTGTCGGTAAATTCCTTGGCAATTTTATAGTTAACGTCGGCGTCCACCAATGCACGGCGGATTTCTTTGATAGATTCTGCAACGTTGAGTTCGGTCAGTTTGTGTTCGCCTTTGAGGGTTTTAAAGGCGGAATCCAAACGGTCGGTCAGATTATTAAACATGCGATTTTAACATTTTTTTGAAAGCGATGGCAAAAGTATGAAAAGCTCTGCTTATTTTTGGCCTGTTCTCCTTTCACGTCCTGTGAACATCTTTCCGAATCAGCTTGCCTGCTTTCGGATTATCTGAAAATGAGTGCGTTATACGTTCCCCTATTCTATTTATTGCTGATTTTCAGGTAAACATTTTTAACTACTCAAAACGGAAATCTATGTCAACACCAATTAAAATTCTATTGTTGCTGTTGGCCTGGTTGCTCTACACCGTCTTCGCGTACCGGGGATGCAAAGAGGAACTATGCCTGCACTGCGGCGACGGAACTGCCGGCGTGGTGGCGCCTCCTGCCGGGCCGGAGGAGAGCATCACGCGCTATCCCATTGATTTTCAGTGGGACAATGCCGAAGCCTTCAAAAACGATGGCGCTGACGCCGAACTGAAAGCACTGGCCGCCGGGCTGCAAAACAACAACAATGTGCTGGAAGTCACCGGGTATTATTACGAAGGCGAAAAAGCGCCGCCGGGCTTCGACAACATGGGCTTCGCACGGGCTGCCCGCCTGAAGGACATGCTGGCAGCAGCCGGCGTGCCTGCCGACCGCATTCAGACCCGCGCCCGCGCCCTGCAAGGCGGCGAGGATGCGCAAAAAGGGTACTTTGTGGGCTACGAGGGCAATTGGAAAGTCGTCGAGCAGGCTGCCGAGGTGAAAACGGTGGAAGAATTGGACGACCGCATCATCATTCGTTTCCCATCGGGTTCTACCCAAAAAGATTACGACAAAAACGTGGACGACTATTTGGCCAAATTAGTCGCCCGCATCAAAGAAACCGGCGAAACCGTAACGCTCTCCGGCCATACCGACAATGTGGGCAACGCCGACGGCAACTTGAAGCTGGGCCAGGGCCGGGCAGATGCGGTGAAACGCCTGTTGGTCAAAAAAGGCGCTCCTGCCGATCAAATCACCACCGAATCGAAAGGACAAACACAACCTACGGCCTCGAACGAAACGCCGGAGGGTCGCCACGAAAATCGCCGCGTGGAGGTAAGGTTGAATAAGAAGTAACTATGTGTATTCGGCTGCGGGCCTCAAGCTGCAAGTTGTGGGCTGCAAAATCAAAACAATCATTGATCCATCTTAAAAAAGAAAATAACCATGTTTACAGGAAATCTTCTCTTGCACATCGAAACCAATTGCTGGCTGTGGTGGCTGCTCGGCTCCCTGCTGCCCTTGCTGCTCGGCATAGCCATCGGGTACCTGCTTTTCAGCAAATACCGCCGCCTGGCTGCCGAACTGGAAGCTGAGCGCAATCAACTCAAAGGCGAAGTAGCCGAATGGGAGAAAAACTACATGAGCCTGAAATATCAGCTCGACGAGTGCCAAAAAGAGCGCGACCGCATGAAAATTTCGCTGCAAAGCTGCGAAGCCGACAAAGCGGTGCTGCAATTCAAATTGGATCACAGCCACGATCACGATCACGACGCCCATGGCATAGTAGCCGGTTCTGTGGCTGCTCTGGCTCCGAAAGGCGCTGCCGGATTGGGCGCTTTGTTTACCAGCGATAACCTGCAAATTATTGAGGGCATTGGCCCGAAAATTGAGGAATTGCTGCACGCTGCCGGCATCAATACCTGGGCAGATTTGGCGAAAGCCGACTTCGACCGTCTGCGCCAAATATTGGACGAAGCCGGTCCGAGCTACCGCATCCACAATCCCGGCACCTGGGGCCAGCAAGCTGCTCTGGCGGCTGCCGGCAAGTGGGACGAACTGATTACGCTGCAAAAGGCATTGGATGCCGGCGAGGATACCGACGGAGGAGAATCGGATTCCAAGCTGGAAAAAATGGCCGTAAAACTGCTGGGCTTTTCCATGAATCCGAGCGACCTGAAGGTAGTGGAAGGCATCGGCCCGAAAATTGAGGAATTGCTCAAGGCCGACGGCATTCACAACTGGTCTGACCTGGCCGCAGCTTCCGCAGATCGCATACAAGCCGTTCTGGATGCTGCCGGTGATAACTTCCGATTGGCCAATCCGGGTACCTGGCCGCGTCAGGCGGCGATGGCGGCTGCCGGCGAATGGGTGGAGCTGAAGGCTTACCAAAATGAGCTGCAAGGCGGGAAATAAGTCTTGCTGAAAATGATAAAAAGGCGTTTCGTTCAAGTGGGCGGAGCGCCTTTTTTTGTTACGGCAGAAAGATAAAAATGCAATTGTCTTTCTCATTGCAAAAACTCAATTCCAGCCTGATAAGCCTCACATCTTTCTTCTACTTTTAGCCCCTGAAAATCAGCTTACATCATCCAAACAGCACATCTACACATGCACCGTTTCCTATTACTCTGCACACTGCTTTTCCCACTCCTCGCATCTGCCCAATTCGGCGCTCCCGCCACACTCTGGACGCCCGCATCAGCGTCAGAGACCCGGCAGCCGGCAGGCGAAAGACGCATCCAACCACAAGTGTATCAAACCTTTGCCTTAGACATCAACGCTCTGCGAAGCCGCCTGACCCATGCCCCGATGGAGCGCACGGAAGCCGCCAAAAGCCGGGCGCCGATGGTGGAAATACCGCTCCCCGACGGCGAAATCATTCGCTTCAGCGTTTGGGAATCGCCCATTATGGAGCAGGCTCTGGCGAAGCGCTATCCCGGCATCCGCACTTATGCGGGCCGCGCAGTACACGATCCGGCCATGACACTGCGCTTCGATCTCACGCCGCAGGGCTTTCACGCCACGCTGTTCACGCAGCAGTTCGGCGCGGTTTTTATTGATCCGCTGTATCAAGGACAAGACCAGTTGTATCAGATTTATGCCAAAAAAGACTTCGTTCCGGCGGCGCACAAAACCTTCTCCTGCGCCTTTAATCATTCACATGCCAATGAGCCCGACGGCAACGAGCCTCAGCGCGGCAAGCGTTTCGGCGACTGTCAGTTGCGCGTTTACCGGCTGGCCTTGGCCTGCACCGGCGAGTATGCACAGTTTCACGGCGGCACGGTTCCTTTGGTACTGGGTGCTATGGTTACGACCATGAACCGGGTGAACGGCGTGTATGAACGGGAGTTTGCCGTGCGCATGAACTTAGTGGCCAACAACGATACCCTCATTTTTCTGAATGCCGAAACCGACCCCTTCACCAACAACGATGTGGGCGCCATGCTGGGCGAGAACCAAGCCATCATAGACAGCCTGATCACTCCGGAAAAGTACGACATCGGGCACGCATTCGGCACCGGCGGCGGCGGCGTGGCAGGATACGGCGTGGTGTGCAATCCCAACTCCAAGGCCATCGGCGTCACAGGCGGCGGCGCGCCCGTCGGCGACCCGTTCGATATAGATTATGTGGCCCACGAAATCGGGCACCAATTTGCTGGAAGTCATACCTTTAGAGGCTGCGGCAATGATAATGCCAACGACCCCACCGCATTGGAACCGGGCAGCGGCTCTACCATCATGGCGTATGCGGGCATTTGCGGTGACAATGTGCAGTCGAACTCCAACGACTATTTTCACGGATACAATTTGGAGGAAATGTCCAATTTCATCACCCTGGGCGGAGGTAACACCTGCGGCGAACAAATCCCGTTAGACAACCTGCCGCCCGAAGTGACGAGCAGCGGGCAATCGTATGTTATCCCCATCGGAACGCCCTTTTTTCTCACGGCTCAGGCGACCGACCCCGACGATGATCCGCTCAGCTATTGCTGGGAACAGTTTGACGATGAGCTAAGTCCGCAGCCGCCGCAACCCACCAACACCGGCGGCCCCAATTTCAGAACCCTCACGCCCTCGCCGAGTCCTACTCGCTATTTTCCGGCCTTGCCTGCATTGGTCAACGGCGGGCCTTTTATCTGGGAAGTGCTGCCGACCGTAGCGCGCAGCATGAATTTCCGCGTTTCGGTGCGCGACAATGCCCCCGGCGGAGGCTGTACCGATCATGGCAGCGTAGCCATCACCGTCAGCGATGTGGCCGGCCCTTTTGTTGTACTCAACCCCGATACAGCCGGCATTCGCTGGACGGCAGGCGGGCAGGAAATTGTGCGCTGGGACGTGGCCAACACCCAACTGGCGCCCGTGAGTTGCGCGGAAGTGGACATCCTGCTCTCTACCGACGGGGGCCTCTCCTACCCCACCGTGCTGGCTGCCGGCGTGCCGAATAATGGCCTCCATGCCGTGGACGTGCCCCATCTGCTCAGCTCATCGGCCAGGGTGATGGTAGTTTGTGCCGGAAGCATCTTTTTCGATATTTCCAACAACAATTTCAGCATCGTTGAACCGGCGGCAGGATTTGTGCTGCACACCGAACCCAACGCGATTAATTCCTGTGGATTGGATGAGATGAGCATTTCCATCGGCTTAGATACGACGGATGGATTTGAGGGTCGGATAGGATTGGAAGTTTCCGGTTTGCCGGAAGGCGTGCTTGCTGCCTTCGATCAGGATACCCTTGACGGCGGCGGGCAGGCCACATTGACCATCAGCGGATTATCTGCCGCCACAGCGGGAATTTACACCATTGTAGTGACCGGAACCGGCAACGGAGGAAGTCAGTCGGCGGCCTTTGTATTCAACGCTACCCCGGCATTGCCCGATCCTGTACTACCTGCTGCTCCCGTCAACGGCGCCGTCAATGCCCGGTTGATGCCCCTGCTGGCCTGGAACGACATGCCTCGCGCCGATACTTATACCCTTGAGATAGCCGACAACCCGGAGTTTGTACCGGTGCTTTTGGCGCAAGCCGGACTGACCGACATCCAGTATCAAATAAGAAACAACCTGCCGGACGGAGCAGTGCTCTACTGGCGAATCCGGGCCGCCAACGCTTGCGGCAGCGGCGAGTATGGGCCTGTATATCAGTTCACTACGGCGGCGGTAGCTTGTACGACCTTGGTGAGCAGCGATGTGCCTTTAGCCATCAGTCCCGATGATACCGTGACGGTTTTTGCTACCGTCCTGTTTCCTGTACCGGGTATTGTGACCGATGTGAACATACCTGTACTGAAAGGGACGCACGACTGGATCAACGATCTTCAGTTTTCACTCATCGGCCCATCGGGGACTACCTCGGCACTCTTGGGGCCTGTTTGCTGGGATGAGGATCATTTCGACATCCGTTTCGACGATGCCGCCACAACGCCTTATAATACCATACCCTGCCCACCCACAGACGGCGGGCTTTACCGGCCCCGGTCGCCACTGTCGGTTTTCAACGGGCAAGACGCGGAGGGCGCCTGGAAGTTGCAGGTTTTTGACTCTTGGGCTGCCGACGGCGGAGAACTGACCGACTGGTCTTTGGAGGTTTGCTACCTGCCGCCACCCAATGCCGGCTGCTCGCTGAGCGTCGCCGCTGAAGTGATAGCCACCCATTGCACACCCTGCACCTCCAACCTTGCGCTGATGGTAACGGGCGCAAGCGGCTCAACTGCCTTTTTGTGGAACGACGGCTCGCGGGATGCCTCGCGGCAGGCTGTTTGTGAGGGCAGTTACACGGTAATGGTGGTGGACTCGGCAAGTTGTGAAGTGACTTTGCAGGTAGAAGTACCTCCAGCAACTGAGTTTCTGAGCATCGGCGCAACGGCCACACCTGCTCAGGGTGGCAACAACGGCAGCGCCACGGCAACCGCAACGGGAGGCATTGCGCCGCTTACTTACCTCTGGAATACCGGCGACACTACGGCCACCGTGCAACAGTTGGCAGCCGGCATTTACACCGTCACCGTGACGGATGCCAATGGGTGTACGGCTACGACGGAAGTGGTGGTGGAATTTGTTTCGGGGCTGGGAGAAGTCATCGGGCTGAACGAATTCCGGCTGTCGCCCAATCCTACCGGCGGGAAAGTTCAGGCTTTCATCGCCTTTGAGCAAGACGAGGAGGTATGGGTGGAGATTTACTCCATTGACGGCCGCCGTTTACAACGCAATACGCAGCACGGGCAACGCATTGAACTGTTGTTTGACCTGACGGATCAGAACGACGGCGTATATTTTATTTCAGTGCGAACAGCGCGGGGCAGTGTGACGAAGCCGGTGGTGCTGGCCAAGTGAGGCTGATGTGACAATGTGTTCAATAAAAAAACCGGCAGGACTTCAATGAGAAGATCTGCCGGTTTCATTTTTTATAAAACGGCTCAATTGCTTTTCGCCAACTGAATCTCGCCCAACAGACGCACTTCGTCGCTGACCAGCACGCCGCCTGCTTCCAGCGCTGCGTTCCAGTTGAGGTCCCAGTCTTTGCGATTGATTTTGCCCGAAAGGGTGAAGCCGGCCTTGGTGTTGCCCCAGGGGTCCTGGCCGATGCCGCCAAACTCCGCTTCCATTGTAACGGGATGCGTGATGCCTTTGATGGTCAGATCGCCCTGAAGTTGGTTGTTCGCGGGCGAGTAAGACTTCGCTTTGAAGACCAAGGCTGCGTGGTTTTCCACATCGAAGAAATCGGCGCTGCGCAGGTGGCCGTCGCGCTGTTCGCTGCCTGTGTTGACGGAGGCCGTTTCGGCAGAGAACTGGATGGAGGCCGTAGAGAAGTCATCTCCCTCGGTTTCTACCTCTACATGGAAGCGGTCGAAGCTGCCGGTGACAGTGGCGATCATCATGTGCTTGACCTTGAATTGAATTTCAGAGTGTGCGGGATCGAGTACCCATTTTGTTGTTGCCATGTTGGTTTTGATTTTACTTTATTCAAAAGATGGCACAAAGATGGGGGCGGAATGGGGTGAAAAACATTGAAGTAGATTAAGAAATGCAAAAAGTCATTTCCGGCGGGCTTTTTCGCCGCGCAATTTGCTCAAAAACTCAGGCGTAACGCCGATATAAGCGGCAATTTGCTTTTGAGGAAGCCGGTGAATGAGCGAAGGGTACTGCCGGCAAAACTGATCGTAGCGCTGTGCGGCGCTCTGACTCATGTTGTCTAAAATGCGCTGCCGCCCGGCCACCAAAGAGTTTTCCACGATGATTCTGAAAAAGCGCTCGAATTTCGGCACTTCAAGGTACAATTGCTCCTGCCGGTTTTTCGAGAGCAGCAACAGTTCCGTGTCTTCCAGCGCATCAATGTACAATTGTCCCGGTTGCCCGGAAATAAAGCTGTACATATCGGCGATCCACCAGTTTTCGGGGGCAAATTGCAGGATGTGTTCAAAGCCGTTGGCGTCCACGGTGTAACTGCGCAGACAGCCATTGGTAACGAAGGCCGAATGACGGCACACATCGCCTTCCTGAAGCAGAAACCGGCGTTTTTTCACTTGCGCCGTTTGCAACAAAGATAAAAAATAAGCCTCCTCTTCGGCAGTGGGGTCAATGTGCCGGCGGATGTTGCTCATCAGGAGCGCGTGTTGATCTTCGAGACTCATGGATATATCTTTTTAATGTCATCTGCTGCGCAGTTTATCAAAAGTCATCTGCTGCGCAGTTTATCAAAAGTCATCTGCTTCGCAGTTTATCGAAAGTCATCTGCTTCACAGTTTATCGAAAGTCATCTGCTGCGCAGTTCATCGCTGGATGGAACCCGAAACTCGGAACCCGAAACTCTCCCCTCACTCCCCATCGCCCGGCGAGAACATATTTTGTTGATCCTCTCGCTTTTTCATGCCGAAATTGTAGCGCAAATTTAGCCCAATGCGCTGGTTGTCGTTGTAGCGCTCGCCAAAAACATTGATCGAACCCTGATTGATGTTGAAGCGCGTGACCATCGTGCGCAACACATCGCGGGCACTGAGCGTGATACTCAGTTTTTTCTTCCACATCGTTTGAGTGATGCCAAAATTGAGCTGCCCGAAGGTGTCTAATTCATAGAAATTCTGCTGGCCTTTAAACATTACAAAACCATTCATCGTGAGCTTGGTGTTCGGCGTGAGATTAAGGGAGTGGAAGGTGAACAACTGCCAACTGCCCCGCGAGAAGCTGAGCGGCTGATTTTCATACAATCCATTGTAATCGTTGAGGTTGTATTGGGCGCTGACCACAAAAAAGTACTTGCCGCCGGGTGGAATAGCACCGACGATGCGAAAGTATGTTTCTCTGTTTTTGCCCACATTGTCGAAAGTGCGCACGGCTACTTCGGGGAATTGCGGGTCTTGATACACCACATTGGAAAAAATATTGCGGGTGTAATTGCGGCCAATCGCGAAGATGGGCATGTCGTTGAAACTGATATTGGCCTCTATGTTGTCGGTGAATTGAGGTTGCAGGGCCGGATTGCCGGTTTCGTACAAATACGGGTCCACGATTTTAATGTAAGGGTTCAAGTTTTGATAGCCGGGACGATTGATGGTGCGGCGGTAGATGAGATAACTTTGAAGAGAAAAACTTGCAATTTTCATGATGGGGCGACTGAGATAAGCATAAGGAAACCAGTCGGTTCTGTTGATAACAAAGCTCGTATCGGCGGGCACGGTCTGGCGGCCGTCCATGCGGGTATTTTCCATACGCACGCCGGTTTTGAGCAGGAAGTTGCCGGGCAGCGATTTGGAGGCTTGCAAATACGCCGCGTTGATGTTTTCGCGGTAATTAAAGGCATTGGTGCGCAAGGCGTCGGGTTGAGAAGCGCCGCCGTTGACATTGAAAAAATAATCCGCCCGGCTTTGGTAGTTCTGCCAGGTGCTTTTGAAACCCGTTTCCAGCTTGATACCCTGTTTGGGAAAGCGATAAGTGAGATCGGATTGCAGCAGAATGAAGTGGCGATTCTGGCGGTTGTCGCCGTTGCCGGCCAAGGTACCTGCGAGCGGCCGCAGCGATTGAATGCTGTAGTCCTGCTCGTTGTTGTTGTTGTTGTAATTGTAACTGAACTTCGTATCCCATTCAGAACCAATGGTATCGAGTTTATGAATCAGTCCCAGGTCTTGCTGAAGACTGAAAAATCCGGTGCGATTGTCGGTGCTGTTATCGTTTTCCGAAAGGAGAATATTGTCTAATGTGTTGATTGTATTGAGATTGTAGGCAGAGGAGCGCCGCAACCCCAGATTCACCCTGCCGTCGTAGTTGAAACCCCAGCGTTCATTGGGGTCGAGATTGAAGCCGTAGCCCACATAACCGAAATCGGAAGGAAAACGCGAACGGGCATTTTGAGATAAAATGCTCTCCGCAGACAATTCCCGGCTCGATTTCAGGTCTTCCACCGCGTCGTTGCGGCTGTAATTGGTATTGATATAATACGAGCCTTTGCCGCCGCTGTCGTTGAGGTTGACGCCGATGAACTGATTGCCGTAAATGCCCTGGTTCATACCCATATTGAGCGAGCCGGTGCGCCCGATGCGAACGCCTTTTTTGAGCACCACATTGACGATACCGCCCGAACTGGCTGCGTCGTATTTGGTAGAAGGCGTGCGCAAAACCTCAATTTTTTGTACGCTTCCCGGCGGCAGGCTTTGCAGGATGGTGGCAATGTCGCGGGCGCTCATACGCTGTTCTCTGCCGTTGATGTAAATGACCGCCGGCGTAGCGCTGTTGAGGAAAATGCCGCCTTCCTGATCTACAAAAATGCCGGGCGTTTTTTCCAATACTTCCAAAGTGCTGGTGCTGGTATTGGCAATGGGTTCGGGATCAATAATCATTTTGTCCTCTTCCTGCGTGATGAGCGGGCGTTTGGCCGTCACGGTCACTTCTCCGAGCGCGAGGGCTTCGGGTTGCAGGGCATAGTCGAGGCGGTTTTGGCCGGCTTTGATGGAGACGGATTTCTCCAGATTCTGAAAACCGATGTACCGGATGACGACGCTGTGCAGGCCCTGTGAGAGGCGCTCGAATTTGGCCGTTCCGTCGGGGTCGGTCACTTCGGAAACGGTGACGGAATCAGCAAGGCGCAGCAACTGCACGGTAGCGCCGATGAGGGGTGTTTTTTCGTTGTCTTTGACGTTGATAAGGAGTGTGGATTGGGCCTGAGCTGCCGTAATCAATAAAAAAGAGAGCGCAAATGCGAGTGTTAACAGAGTAGTGGTTGCTTTCATTCCAAATTTTGGTTGGTGTTGACAATGCAGACAAAGACACTTGAAATCAACAAAAGATGTACGGGCAGGCGATTTTGAGTTTTTGTTAACAGAGGTCGGCCGTTCAATGCTTTTTCAAGGCGCGTTCTTTCTCTTCCAAGTCGTTGAGTACCAACCGCAAAGCATCCGCGGAAACGAATATTTCCCATAAGCAAAGCAGCAACGAAATCATCATCAACAACAAGCTGCCTGCAAATACGATGGTAGCCGGGCTTTGCAGGCGCTCATACACCAGAAACATAGTCAGCGTGCAGCCCAACATGCTGATGATGGCAAAAAACTGCGCCCAACGTATGAGATAGACCCTTCGGCGAAGGTTTTTGATTTGAGGCAGCAGCCCCAAATGTTCTGTGCTTTCAAAGTCTGCCGATAGTTTGCGAATCAGGGCCGAGATGGCCAAAAAGCGATTGGTGTAAGACAACATCAGCAGGGAAATGGCCGGAAACAGCAGAGCGGGTGTTTGTATCGAAAGTTCCATGCGGCACACAACAGCGGTCGGCGGGTCTTGGTTGAGCGGGTTTGGGGTTCAAGGTTTCGGGTTTCATCCGCCGTAGCCTTGGCGAAGGCGGGTTCAAGGTTCCGGGTTTCATCCGCCGTAGCCTTGGCGAAGGCGGGTTCTGAGGGGGGACGGCTGCCTGCCTCAAGCTGCAAGCTGTGGTCACTCTACGCTTAGAACCCCGCGCCACGGCGCGGCCACCGCCAACTGAATCCCCTACGCTTCGCGCCGCCTACCCGCCACCGCTTGCTGAGCAAATCTTCCTTACCTTTGCGCCACAACAAAAGATACCTCACTATAAATGAACTGGATAGAAGCAATCGCCACTGTTTTCGGCATCATCGCCGTATGGCTCGTCGTGCGGCGGCATATTTTGTGCTGGCCCGCCGGCTTGGTGCAAGTCACCCTCTACGTTTGGATTTTTTATCAGGCCAAACTCTACTCCGACATGATCCTGCACGTCATCTATATCTTCCTGCAAATTTACGGCTGGTACCACTGGTCGCATCCCGACAACAAAAACAAAGAACTGCCCGTCACGCGCAGCGCCACGCCGCTCTGGCAGTGGTCGGGCATTGTACTCGTCGGCGCGGCAATTTGGGGCTACCTCATGGCTACCTACACCGACGCTGCCCTGCCCTGGCCCGATGCCTTCATCGTGGTAGCCAGCTTAGTCGCACAGTGGCTCACCGCTCGTAAAAACCTGGAATCCTGGCTGTTCTGGATCGTGGTGAACGTCGTGGCCATCTTCGTGTATTGGGTCAAAGACCTCTATTTCACCACCGGATTGTACGTCGTTTTTTTGGTGCTGGCCGTTTTGGGGTATTTGGAATGGCGCAAGGCCATGCAGGCGCAAGCTGTGACGGCTGAATGAAATACCATCCGTTTTATCTAAAAAAACGAGCTATTTAGATGTGGTAAAACCTACCTTTGCCGCCGATTCAATCCATTGCACACCATGACCAAAAGGAGCTTCCATCCATCTGATATTCAGGCAATAAAAGAAGAATACCTCGACGGCATTTTTCAGTTTGTCGCTCGTTTTCTTCAACTCCATCCTGACGAAAAACAGGCCATCGCCGAACAAACCAATCTCCGTTATTTTCCCAAAGGAAGCACGCTGCTGCGCGAAGGACAGGTTTCCAACCTTTGTTATTTCGTTTTGAGAGGCTGCGTGCGGCAGTACTATTTGGTGGACGGCGTAGAAAAAACCACCCATTTTTTCACGGAGGGTCAACCTGTTACGCCGGATGAGAGCACCAATCTGCTGCGGCCTTCGCAGTCCTATTTATCATGCCTGGAAGACAGTGTATTGGCCGTCAGCACGCCCGAAAAAGAGCAGCAGATGTATCGTAAGTTTCCGCGTTTGGAGTCGGTCTGCCGATTGTCGGTAGAAGAGGAGTTAGGCAAAAGCAAAGCACATCTGGCTTCTTTCATCCTGCTGACTCCAGAGCAGCGATACCTGCAATTGCTTCAAAATCAACCTGATCTGATCGCCCGTGTGCCGAATATACACCTTGCCTCCTACCTCGGCATCGCACCGGAATCGCTGAGCCGCATCAAAAAAAGATTACAGGAGCGCATTTCTTAACTCAAGTCAATGTGCGGCAGTTGGGTTTCCCTGCAACTTTGCAGCGTCAATCAAACCAATCTCGACCATGAAAGCTGCCGTTTGCACCCAATACGGACCACCTGAAGTCCTTCACATTCAGACACTTGAGCGCCCCGTACCCAAGCCGGGCGAAATCCTCATAAAAATACATGCTGCTGCCGTCAACTCCGGCGACTGCCGACTGCGCAGGGCCGATCCCGCTGCCGTGCGATTGTTTCTGGGCTTGTTCCGGCCCCGAAAAAAAGTACTCGGAGATGCCTTCTCCGGAGAGGTGATGGAAGTCGGCGCGCAGGTAACGCGCTTTCGTCCCGGCGACCAGATTTTCGGCACCACCGGCCTGCGTTTGGGCGCTTTCGCGGAATACGTCTGCCTGCCTGCAGAGGGCATCTCGCTGGTCTTGAAACCTGCCGATACCCCGCATGAATGGACTGCTGCAACGCCATTCGGGTACAATACCGCTTTGCATTTTTGGGAAAAAGCAGGTCTGAAGGCCGGGCAAAAAGTGTTGGTTTACGGCGCTTCCGGTTCAGTAGGTTCGGCAGCGGTACAATTGGCCAAACACCTCGGCGCAGAGGTAACGGCGGTGTGCAGCGCTGCCAATATCGAATTGGTACAATCGCTTGGCGCTGACAGGATTATAGACTATGCAACAACCGACTTTGCCGCTCAGGGCGCTGTGTACGACATTGTGTTTGAGACCGTCAACAAAACAAGCGTAAAAACCTGTTTATCGGCAGTCAAACCCGGCGGCACGCTCATTCTCGGCTCGGCCATGCTCACCGAGACTTTGCAAGGCGCCTGGGCCGGCCTCACTTCGGGCAAAAAGGTGATTTCCGGCGTGGCTTTGGATACACAATCGCGATTGGACAAACTGCAAACATTGCTCCAAAACGGCGCCATACAGCCCGTCATTGACAAGGTTTTTCCTTTGGAAGAAATCGTCGAAGCGCACCGTTTAACAGACTCCGGCAGGAAACGGGGCAATGTGGTACTGAAAATGCGGTGAATCTGGTTGGAGACGGATTAACCTCTCATCAGCACCGGCGGATTCTTCACACCTTTGCCACCCTTGCAGCTATCCTGATACAAATTGATGTAATCAAAAATGATGTTGACGGCTCCGTCGCGCAGGTCTTGTTTCAAGCTCTTGTTACGCTCTACCGCCGCCACAGTGGTAAATACTTTGCACCAATTGGAATCGAACTGCTTTTGAGCCAGAATGAGCGCGTGGATCATCCTGAATGTGTAGCTCTGCTTGTTCTTTGCCAATGCCTTGGATGCCAATGCCAGCGGGAGGTCCATGTTGTTGTAATCATCGAGAGCCATGAGGTAGCTGAGTACCAGCATTTCATCGCCGCTCATCTTTTTGAGATCCCAGCCGGAGCGCTTGCTCAGGTGATCTGAAAAAAGTTTGGCCTTGCCCTTCATTTGCCAGCCTAAGGCACTGCACAGCGCCACTTTTTGATCTATCGGCTTGGCTGCGTCGGACAGAAAGGCCAACATGTCTGCATCGAATTTGGCATTTTCTGCCGAGGCTTTGGATACGATGCCGATGTCCTGATATGCCTCGTGAATGGGCGTGGAAGTGATGGGCGAATCGGCCCAGGCTGCGCTCGAAAATGCGATCAGCGCGAGTAGAAAAAGCAGGTGTTTTTTCATGGTTTTTAATGGTTTTATGGTGATTGTGGAGCTTGCATGCCTGAAACGATAGACACGCAAGCTCCTTAGTCATTGATTTACAACTCCTTGATTTTTACATTTCTGTACCAAACCGGGTCTCCGTGATCCTGAAGACAGAGGTGGCCCTTGCGCACCGTGCCGAAGCCGGGCATGTCTTTGAATTTGGATGCCGCGACCATCTTCCGCCATTCGTCGGTCCACATTTCGGTTTCCACCACTTTGCGGCCGTTGAGCCAGTGCTGCACTTTGCCTTTATTGACCACCAATCGCACGCGGTTCCACTCGCCGGCAGGTTTTACGGTTTCGTATTTGCACTCGATGAGGTCATAGAGGTCGCCGGCGCGGTGGGTTCGGATTTTGGAATCCGGGTGGCAGGCGTTGTCGAGTACCTGCATTTCGGGGCCGGTTTGCCAGGGATATTGGTACTTGTCAGACTCCTCAACATTGTAAATGATGCCGCTGTTGCCACAGGCGCCGATTTTCCATTCCAGACGAAGTTCGTAGTTTTCGTACTCTCCATCGGTGATGATATCGCCGCCGTCCGGAGCCTGCCAGCCTCCGTTGGGGTTCTTTTTTGCAGCCAAATGAATGGCGCCGTCGTCAATTTTCCAACTGGAGCCAATGGTCTTTTTACCGTAGTTGCGCCAGCCTTTGAGCGATTGGCCGTCGAATAGGAGCTTCCAGCCGGCCTTGCGTTCTGCATCGGAGAGCGTATTGACGGGCGTCGGAGCGGGCGCAGTGCGTTGGAAACCAGGCTGATTCTGTGGAATGCGGTTCATGGTGTACCAAGCCTCGGTGCTCCACAGTTCGAGGTCGCCGTCGCCGGTCCACCAATAAGGCAGGCGAATATAAACGACGTGGTTTTCTTTCATGCCCTCTAATTCGAGGAAAACCTTGCGACGGTCTTGGGAGACATGGGCCGATTTGACGGCGAGCCTTTTCTGGTCTAATTTCGGGCCGCCGTATTCTTTGGTGGGCAGGTAGTACCACTGCTGCACGTTGTAGGCTGCGGGATCCCAACCGAGGCCGTCTTCCAATGGAGCGGTGAATTCAATTTCCACGCCGTTGCTGCGGGCGCGAACGGCCAGCATTTCAAATACAGGTTTGTTGTTGTATTGCAATCTTTGCAGGCCGTACCACTGAGTGCCGTAATGCTGCCAGTTGCCCGGATTGCCGATGCCGCCCACATACAGCGCGCCGTCCGGCCCCCAAACCATGCGATTGACGCCGGCCTCCAAGCCCTGAATGAATCGGAACACGACACCCTGATACTCGCCGCCCACTTTTTCCACAAACACGCGCTTAACGCCGCCGTGCGTTACCTCGCCATGAATCATCTGGCCTTTGTACGGCCCCTTGTCCAAGTACAACGGCGTAGAGGGCGAGTTGCCGATCTCGTCCTGCGGCAGCCACACCACAGGTAGTTTGAGCGGCAGTTGGGCCACCCTTGCAGAATCAACCGCTCTGGAGCCGAAGAAAGCGCCTTTACTGACGTGCAGGATTTTGCTGGAAGGCAGCCAGTCGCCCTGATTGTCGGCAATGAACACCTCTCCGTCTGCACCGATGCCCACGCCGTTGGGGGTGCGCAATCCCTCAGCCACGATTTCCATTTTACCGCTGTCTTTGTTTACCCGAATGGCTTTGCCCCGATCCGGAATCTGTGGGTTGGCGCTGGCGCCGCCGGGCAGAATGGCAATGGCCAAGGCCCCGTAAAACCAGCCGTCTTTGTAAGCCAGACCGAAGGAAAACTCGTGGAAATTGGCCGATACTTTCCAGTCGTTGCACAGGGTGTAATATTCGTCTATAATGTCGTCGCCGTTGTGGTCAATGAGCTTAGTAAGTTCCTGTTTTTGAAGAATATAGATCACGTCATCCACCACTTTCAGGCCCAATGGTTCGGCTAAGCCTTTGGCTATTTTTTTGACTTTGATCTTTTCCGGGTCGTCGCCCAAAGCGCCATCCAGAATATAAACGCCGCCCTCTGCATCCCAGGTACTGACCACCAAACGCCCGTCGGAGAGGAAGTCCATACCGCCTACTTTGGGCAGGAAGGCAGCGGGGCGTGCCTGTCTCAGATCGAACGCCGGATGTACGGCAGTGACGGGGGAGCCGTCGCCGGGAATGGTAGGGCCGCCGGAAAGGCCGGCATTGACGGTGCCCGTAGGTTGTTTGTTTTTGTCGTGGAAAAAGGCCATAGCCGGAACCGTGCCGAACTCGCCGTTGGAGTCGAAGGAACTCCACTCGAAGAAAAGCGCCTTGCCCCCGCCGCCCTGAAAGAAATCAATTCGGAAAGGGTGGAAACCCTCTTCGAGGGCCACTTCGCCGTCTTTGGGCGCGTCGCCATGCAAGCCGTCGTGGTCAATGATGAGTTTGTTGCCGATGAAGAGTTGCGAGCCGTCGTCGCTTTTGAGGCGGAAGAGGTAGTTGCTGGTTTTGGGAATGCGCAGGTAGCCCTCTACGCGCACGGCAAAGTTGTCGGTAAGCGGCCCGAAATCTCCACTGCCCATTTTCACTTCCGGCATGATGCCCACAAAGACCGGCTCGGCGCCGCGATCCACGTCGGAGAGCTTCGTCAGTGTTTTCTTGGAGGTCCAAACCGTAGTCAGAGCGCCGGGAAGCAAGTTGTCTTCGCCGATGGTTTTGTCGGCAGCGCGGGCATTGGTTACGGGGCCGCTGTTGCGGTGTTGTTGCACAAAGGCTGCTTCTTCCACCGAGTCCAAAGCCATGATGTAACTGACCATTGTAGTGAGGTCTGCATCCGAGGCATCGGGGTGGGCGCTCATGGCCGCCTCGCCCCAAACTCCTGCGCCGCCGAGCTTCACTTTTTGCACCAGCATGGCCGTATTTTCGGGCGTGTTCATGTATTTTTTGGCAATGTCCACATAAGATGGCCCAATGGTTTTGACGTAGGTATTGTGACAGGTTTTGCAATCGCTGCGGGCGATGAGGCGAAAACCAAGCGGCACTTCCTCTTCCTCTTCGGCGCCCACTATTTTGTTGGGATTGGGCACGGAAGGTTTGGTGAAATAGGCTGCCAGCCGGGTTTTGCCCTTGGGTTGGAGGGTGAGCACCGCGTTGAGGTCCATCACTTCCCGATCATCCACCTGCCGGGTAGTCGTCTCGCCAAGTGTCAGCGTCCCATCGGTTTCGATGTTCGTGGAATGCGCAATGGAACTGAGGTTGAACATAAATTTCAACTGCGCGCCGGAAGGCAAACCCTCCGTTTCAAAAACGCGCTCCATGCCGGGTTGGCCGGTGGTGTTGGTGATGTATTCCGGGCGTTCATGTACTTTTACCACGGCGCCGTTGCTCAAAATGAGTTCAGTATTGATGCTCACTTTGCCTTTTTTGTCAAAACTATGCCCCCGGTACTGAATGCGCGGCGTTTCGTCCGTTCCGTTCAGCGCTACGGTCCAGGGTTCCGGGTAGTCGTTGTGGAAATACGCATCTCCGAGGGTGCTGGGCTGCGGGCCGTGCGCGGTGGTATAAACAGCCCCGTCGAAATTGACGCCGCCTTTCCAGACCTTATACAAAGCGCCGGTTTGAGCGCTGTAGGCGGCCCACACGTCGTCGTGCAGAGCCACGGTGAGCATGCGTGGAAGCGAATCCAACACGGAGCGAAAGACCCAGGGATCGTGCGGGCGTTCGACGGTAGCGGTTTCTTTTTTACAACCCCAGAGGGCCAGGGCCAAGAGTAGCCAGGCAAAATGTGAAAATCTCATGAGCGAAACAGGTTATTGTGCGATGTTTGAAAATACGAGTAGCTGTATTTTATCATTGCTTCACCAGACGACCGGCGTAGCGAATCTGGCCGCCTTTGTCGGTGAGCGTATAAATATAGGCGCCTGAACGGATGGATTGTACATCAATTTCTGCCGGCGCACCCACCTGGAATTGCACTTGCCGGCGCATTACAGACCGGCCTGCGGCATCGAACATGCTGAATTCATACTCGCCCCAAGACAGGTTTTGCAATTCTATGAACAGACGGTCGCCGGTCGGATTGGGATAGGCCATGACAGACTTGTTGGCTTCCAGAAGGTCGTTGGCAGAAGAAATAATGCCGTTGAATTTGTACTCAGTCCGCAATACCTCTCCCGTGATATGATCGGCAGTGACGATGGCAATGGGTTCTTTGGCAGTATTGCTGAAAAAGTTATACGTCAGCGTAGTGTCCCGACCCAAACCCACATCGGGAAGTGGAATGAGCGCGGTAACGTCCGTCCAGGGGAAAACACCGATTTTCACTTCTACCCGCGTGTCGGAATACTGCGTTCTGCGTTCGCGGAGTACTTCATAAGTACCGCCGGGAATGGTAAGCGTACCCCAGCCATCCACCAGATCCGTTCTATTGGACGCCAGTCGAATGCGTATCGAATCCGGTACAATGGGCAACAGATTAAGGATGGCTTGCGGCAACTGATTGGCAGCAAATGGAACCAACAGCGCGCCGTTGGTCGTGTTGATCTCAAAAAAATTCAATGGCGCTCTGCGTTCCTGAATGGCAGGGTTGAATGCAGTGACAACAGGCACGCCAAGTCCGGCAGGGTCATTGCCGTCGAAGCCGATAAGTTCATAAACATTAGGCGTGACGCGAAAATAACTATCTCCGTTTTGCCCTTCAAGTACCAGCGTGGCGGCAGGAAAATTGGCTGCGCTTTCGCCTTCCGAGGCCGGTTTGACCACCGAAGTGCGGGTGAAAGCGGCCGTCAGTGCGCTGAAATTCCAGGTTTGATTGCCGCCCGGAGGGGTAATGACAATACCTGCCGAAGTGGTATCGAAGGCAACGCGCAGGGTATCTCCCGCAGCCGGGAAGGATGCGTTGGTCACCGTGATTTGGGCGCTGAGGCTGCCGGCCAGAGCGAAAAACAAAAAGAAGCTGATGATGCGATTCATCGTTTTTGGGTAATTTTTTGATGGAAGAAACGACGTCGGCTTCCGGAAATGGAAGCTTTCGACTTTGTAATGGGGCAAAGCTACTGTTTTTGAAGTTTTTTCCGATTCAAAATTTTTATGCTCATCAGGGCATCCAAACCTGTTGGGATGGAGTGCCGGTATATGTACAGGGCGCCGACAAAGCACCTCAGCAGCACCTCTAAGTTATTTTTGTTTAAATATTTTTTTAAAATTCTTAAACAAAACACACCTCCCCCTGTTTCGCTCATCAACAAAAAACATACAGTCTTGGCTACCAAAAAAGCAATTGTCATCGGTTCGGGTTTCGCGGGGCTTTCAGCAGCTACATCCTTGGCGGCAGAAGGTTTTGACGTTACTATTCTGGAAAAAAACAGTGTGGCAGGCGGCCGTGCGCGCAAATACGAGGCCGACGGTTTCATGTTCGACATGGGGCCGTCCTGGTATTGGATGCCGGATGTGTTTGAGCAGTACTTTGCACGCTTCGGAAAAAAGCCCTCCGATTATTACGATCTCGTTCGCCTCGATCCTTCTTACTCTGTCATTTTCGGGCAGGATCAGCGAATGGATTTGCCGGCTTCGATGGAAGGTCTGTATGCCTTGTTTGAACAACACGAACCGGGCAGCAGTGCGCAATTGCGTCGTTTTCTGGCGGAAGCCAAATATAAATACGAGGTGGGCATGGCCGACTTTGTACACCGCCCCAGCCACTCGATTCTGGAATTCGCCGATATCCGCATCTTGTTGAGTTTGTTCCGGTTGCAGATGTTTCAATCCATATCGTCGCACATCAGAAAATTGTTTAAAAACGAACAACTCATTCAGTTGCTGGAGTTTCCGGTGCTGTTTCTGGGCGCTACCCCTGAAAAAACGCCGGCCTTGTACAGCCTGATGAACTATGCCGACATGGCTTTGGGTACCTGGTATCCGATGGGCGGTATGCACAAAATCGTGGAGGGCATGGTGAGCCTTGCGGAAGAAAAGGGCGTAAAAATCAGACTGGGCGAAGAGGTCAAAAACATCTTTGTCCCCAACGGCCATGCAACCAAAGTTATTACCCAAAATGCTGAATACGAAGCAGATGTAGTCATTTCCGGCGCCGATTATCACCATACAGAGCAACAACTGCTGCAAGCTCCTCAACGCAATTACCCTCAGGAATACTGGAACAAGCGCGTGATGGCGCCTTCAAGCCTTCTGTTTTATCTGGGCGTGAACCGGCGCGTGGAGCGGCTGCAACACCATAATCTCTTTTTCGACGCCGATTTTGGTCTGCACGCAAAGGAGATTTATGAATCACCGGCATGGCCCACCGATCCGCTCTTTTATGTGTGCGCTCCTTCGGTGACCGACTCATCCGTTGCGCCGGAAGGCTGCGAAAATCTTTTCGTACTCATCCCCTTAGCCCCTGATTTACAGGATGATGAGGCCATGCGGGAAAAGTATTTCCATGTAGTAATGGAGCGATTGGAAAAATATGTCGGCCATGAAATCCGTCCGCATGTGGTACACAAAAGATCGTATGCGCACCGCGATTTCCAGCGCGATTACCACGCGTTCAAAGGCAATGCCTACGGATTGGCCAACACGTTGCTGCAAACGGCTTTTCTGAAACCCAAACTGAAAAGCAAAAAAGTGGCCAACCTCTACTACACCGGCCAGTTGACAACTCCGGGGCCGGGCATGCCGCCCTCGCTCATCAGCGGGCAGGTGGTGGCGCGGGAAGTGTGCAGGGAGTTTTTGCAGGGGTGAGTATGTGAGGGGTGAGTATGTGAGGGGTGAGTATGTGAGGGGTGAGTATGTGAGGGGTGAGTATGTGAGGGGGCTAACAACGAAATTGAATAAACATAAAAAACATAGTCATGGCAGATCAACTCTACAACAACGTATGCCGGGAATGCAGCAGCCTGATTACCAAGCGTTACAGTACGTCCTTTTCGCTGGGTATTCGGGTGTTTTCTCCCAAGTACCGCGAGCCGGTCTATTCTATCTACGGCTTTGTCCGCTTTGCCGACGAGATCGTAGATACCTTTCATGGCTACCCGAAAGCCGAGCTGCTCCAACGGTTCCGCGAAGATACCCGCCGCGCCATTGAGGAGCGCATCAGCCTCAATCCGGTACTTCATTCTTTTCAGGAAGTAGTGCATCGCTACCAGATTGAAAATGAGCTGATTGATGCTTTTTTGGACAGTATGGAAATGGACCTGCATTTCCACACCTATGGCGATCATTTGTACAAAAAATACATTTATGGCTCGGCAGAAGTGGTGGGATTGATGTGCCTGCGGGTCTTCTGTGAGGGCAACGACGCCGAGTACCAACGCCTGAAACCGGCGGCGCAAAGCCTCGGTTCGGCCTTCCAAAAAATCAACTTCCTGCGCGACATGGCCTCTGATTTTAAAGAGCGCGGCAGGGTCTATTTCCCCGGAGTGGACTTCACGCAGTTCACAGAGGCCGATAAAATCGCCATTGAGGCCGACATCAAAAAAGACTTCGACGATGCTTACTTTGGCATCCTCCAATTGCCGCAGGGCGTTCGTCTGGGGGTTTATATGGCTTATATTTACTACATAAAGCTCTTCCAAAAAATCAAAAAGGCCCCGGCACAGCAAGTAACTAAGGAGCGCATTCGCGTACCCGACGGGCGCAAAATCGTGCTGCTTTTAGGCTCTGCCGTTCGGCATCAGTTCAATATGTTGTAATGGAAAAACAGCCTGCTGCTAAGTACGAGCGCATTTTCGCCGGCGCCATGATTTTTCTCTTCGCTTCCGGCTTGGTTGCTCATGCCGTGCCTTCGCTGCGGCCGCTCACCGCTTCCACAACGGATTTATTTTTGCTGCTCATCAATGGTACTTTGTTGTGGTTGATTGTTCGCAACAACTCAGATAATCGCCTGTGGTTCTGGTCTTTATCCGTGTATGTTTTTACTTTCACGGTAGAGGCAGTGGGCGTGGCTACGGGCGCTGTTTTCGGCGAGTATGCTTATGGCGCAGGCATGAAAGTGCAGTGGATCGGCGTGCCCTTGGTCATTGCCCTCAACTGGACGCTGCTCACGCTGGGCGTCAACGATCTGGCCTCCCGAATCACGTCTTCGCCCTGGCTGCGGGCGGCGGCGGCGGCCCTGCTCATTGCGGCGTATGATTGGTTCATAGAGCCGGTTGCCATTGGGTTGGACTACTGGCAGTGGGCTACCGGCAGCGATATTCCTGTGCAAAACTATGTGGCATGGGCGGTCGTAGCTTTTGCGGCCTCGTTGCCGTTGCACCTTTTGCGCATCCGGTTTAGGCACTGGCTGTTGCCGCTGTATCTCGGCGTGCAGTGGTTCTATTTTGTGCTGATGGGGTGGGTGGGGATATGATTAGTTTTTCTCAACGACGGCACAACATGGGTACGCAATGCGGCGGAGCCTGCTGATAACCGCCAACTCTGATCTGAGTACGGCCCTTCGCTTGTCGTCCTCTGCCAACAGCGCCATGTTTTTCAAGTCTTCATTGATGTTGTTCTCTTGTCCGTAGGAATCGTAAGCCCTCAGCGCTACATTCAAATCCTCATATTTCGTTGGCGATAAAGTCAATGCAAGCCGCTCGCCGGGACCTGTAATAAATTCATTTACAGCCCAATAAGGCTCTTCATCCTTGTAAGCAATGACAATACAAGTCGCCGGCTGCTTTTTGGGCATCCACATTCCTCTGTCTGTTTGTTCTCCGGTAAAAAACACTTCCTGCTCCATAGTATTCAAACGATAGAGGCTTCGTATAGATTGATAAACGACGTAAGTATGCACCCTGTCAAAGGCTTTCCCGTTTTGAACCGCCACTTCGAGTTTTCCCCACTCAAAGTTTTTGGGAGCAATGCCCCTGTCTATGTTGATCCAGCCCGTTTCCGACCAGATGAAACCATAGGTCTCCATCCTGTATGCTTCTCTTTTTCTGAGCAGTTCCTTGTACGTTTCTAATGTTTTTATGGCCTTCTCATTTTTTTCTCGATGCGCCCGGATGGCCTTGTCTCGCGCGACTTCCAATGAAGATTTGACGGCACTCAATCTTTGCTCGTAGTATTGGCGCAAGAGGGCGCCGTACTTACCCGCGCCATCCACGTTGGTCTGTTTCCATTGGTGGAAGCGCAGAAATTCGCGCCGGAGTGCATCGCCCTGCAAAGCGACAGCCGCCAAACTATCTGATTCCCAGAGGTTTTTATCCGTGTTTTTGATGTAAATTTCGATGATATCGTCTCGGCAAGTCGAGAAGATTGTCTGAAGTCGTTTTTCAAATTCGCGGGTTGCAATGAACGTTTTTTGAAACTCCTCAGATCGAATGGCTTGTATGATGGCAGGATCAATACCGCAGTAGGCTGTTTCTTCATCGACGGTATCTCCATCAATTTGATTACCAACCGATTGTGTGGAATTATCATTCGGCTCATTCAAGTTTACATCTGCCATCTTTCCCAACCACTCCTTTCCATCCCGCACCGACAAGCTGTAATACAGGCTGTCGGCCAATGCCCGGTCGGCCTTCTGACGCCCTGCAAAAGGCATAGATATAACTACCTCATCATCAAATCCTTTTGGCAAAAAATCCAGCAAACTGAAATCAATCGGCACGAGAAAATCCTCCAATGTTTTCGGCTCCGTCCAATTCATATTTCCTGTTGCATCTCTGGTTCCTTTGTAGGCCATCATGCCGGGCACTTTATGCGGAGCGGGGATTTCGATATACACAGGGTTGCTTTTGCTGATGTATAGTTGTTCTCCGTTGCCCGTTACATTCAAAAAAATCATTCCGCCGGTTTCGAGCAGCGCGCTATCCGAGGTAGTTGTGAGGTTGGAAAGCAGCATCCGGCTCAGGGAAAAGGCCTCCGCCAATTCCACTTTCACCTTTCCGGTTACGGCCTTACCCTCGGCATTTACAAAACATCCTTTCGGAAAAACCAACAGGGTTTCGTGTTTGCCCTCCGTCACATTGTCTTGGGAGGCGTTCAGTTCAAAGATTTGGCTTTCCACCATCGTTTCCCGGAAGGGGTCATGGGGGTGATGCTTGAATGTCGTTTCAGCAGTATCTGACGGTTGGCAACTTTGCAGCAACATCAGTACCAGCAGGCTCGCCGGCAGGAGGTGTAATGTGTTGGTTTTCATAGATAAAACATTACTATTCAGCGGGTCTACAAAAGCTACGAGCTATGAGTCACGAGCTATGAGTTTGTTTATTCGTTGAAAAATTAGATTTTCCATTTGGGGGAATTTCAAAGCCTCATCTTGAAAAAAGGCTCTATTTCATTTTGGGAGATCAAACTCGTAGCTCGCGGCTCATGGCTTTTTGGGAAAGCCCCTGAATAGTCACGATAAAACATCAACGTATCGTCAGCGTCAACGAAACTCCCGGCGTCATACCGCCCGGTCCCGGCATACCTAAGCTTGGTTTGAGGCGCAGGCTGAGGTCTTCGTTCACGTCAAAATCGCGCAGGTGTGCGTCCACCAATGCCTCAATGGCCTGCAAACCATACACCCCGATGGAATAAATGAGCCAGCTTTGGCGGTCTTTATTGTAGCGATCGCGATATACCCGGAGCGTTCGGAGTTCTTGCAGAACAGGATTGCTGAATTCGGGCGGCAATCCAGAGGGTACCGGATCGCCTGCCAGCCGGGCCGAATACGCCAACTGGAAATTCTTGTAATTCTCCTGATTGTAAAGATACACGCCCACCGTAGCGCCCAGCGCCCCATACACAAAAGGCACTTTCCACCAACGGCCATTGTAAACCTGCCCGGCGCCCGGCAAAATCAAAGAGTACAGGAGCGACTTTTTGGGATCGGGCAGTCTTTTGACTTTCGGAGTATCGGTAGAGTCCAGGCCCAAGCTCATTTCTTCTTCCCAAAGCGATTCTGTGGTTTCGGCAGGAGTAGCCGAAAGAGACGGACCACCCAGCCAACAACAGGCCGAAAGTAAGAAGAGGATGCGCAGTTTATTTCTCAAGGTGTTCCAAATATGCGTTGAACTGATCTACCGTATCGAACGGAAGAACGATCTGTCCCTTGCTCTGGCCTTGTAATTTAATTTGCACTTTGGCGGTGCCGAACAACTCGCGCAGTTTTTTCTGCACGTCGTCGTAGGCATCCGGCAGGCGTTCTTTCGGCGCTTTTTTTGGTCTGTCTTCGCTCAGCGCAGCGGCCAAGTGCTCCAGATCGCGCACCGAAAGCCCTTCTTTGATGGTCTGCCTGTACAGCGAATCGCGCACGGCATAGTCGTCTATACCGGCCAAAACGCGGGCATGGCCCATGCTGATCTCGCGGTCTTTGATGGATTTTTGGATATTGGGGGGCAATTTCAGCAGGCGCAGGTAGTTGGTCACGGTGCTGCGCTTTTTGCCCATGCGGTCGGAGAGCGACTCATCTGTGAGACTGCACTCTTCCTTGAGGCGTTGCAGGGTGATGGCCACTTCAATGGCGTTGAGGTCTTCGCGCTGAATGTTCTCCACCAGCGCCATTTCCAGCATTTCCTGGTCGTTGGCCAATCGAATGTAGGCCGGCACTTCGATGAGGCCCGCCATTTTGGAGGCCCGCAAACGACGTTCACCGGAGATGAGCTGGTAGGCATTGGGCGAAAGCCTGCGCACCGTGATGGGCTGAATGAGACCATGCACCTTCACCGATTCGGAGAGTTCGGCCAGGGCGGTTTCGTCAAATTCATTGCGCGGCTGCCAGGGGTTCACTTCTATCTGATCCACAGGAATCATCGCCACAGTGTGCGAAAGTTCTTTCACCACTTCTTCCTGTTTCTCCTCAATTTCTTTGTCGCTGAGAGAAAAAATCGCCTTCAGACCGGCGGCCAATTGCTGCTTTTCAGCTTGTACGGTCGGCTTGCGTTCTATTTTTTTTGCCATTGGTTACATCATCGGTTGCCTGCCGGAAATAAGGGTTTGTACCGGCAAGATGAAAAAATAAAGGTTCCCGACACCGGTTATGCCGGTTGCGGAGCGGAAATTTTGTCGTTGTTGTTGGCCAGGAACTCATTGGCCAAGTTCAGGAAGTTGACACTGCCCTTGCTGCCTGCATTCAGCATCACTACCGGTTGGTGCATGTTGGGCGCTTCGCCAATGCGGGAGTTGCGGTGAATGATGGTTTCAAACACCTTGCCTTTGAAAATCTCGCGCACCTCGGCCACTACCACATTGGAAAGGCGCAGGCGGCTGTCGAACATGGACAGCAGGATGCCTTCGATTTCCAATTTCGTATTCAGCTTTTTGCGCACTAAGTTGATGGTGTTTTGCAGCTTGCTCAAGCCTTCCAGCGCAAAATACTCGCACTGCACCGGCACCAGCACCGAGTCAGCCGCCGTCAGGGCGTTGATGGTGATGAGACCCAGCGAGGGCAGGCAATCAATAAAAATGTAGTCGTACTCGTCGCGCAGTTGGTCCACGATGCCCTTCATAATGAACTCGCGGTTTTCGCGGGCGGCCAATTCCAGTTCTGCGCCCACGAGGTTGATGTGCGAAGGCATGAGGTGGAGGTTGGGCGTGTCGGTCTCGTAGAGCGCGTCCATGGGGTCCATCCCGTTGACCATGCAGTCGTACAGATTGGTGTCTGTATCGCCTTCCAGAATGCCCACGCCCGACGAGGAGTTGGCCTGCGGATCGGCGTCAATGAGCAGCACTTTTTTATCTAAAATGGCCAAACTGGCGCTCAGGTTGATGGCAGTGGTGGTTTTGCCCACGCCGCCTTTCTGGTTGGCAATGGCGATAACTTTTCCCATGTCTTATGGATATTGAGGTATGAAAAATAAGGCGATCAGATGACTAAGCTTTCTCCGACGGGCAGCAAAATTAGTTCTTTCCCCCTATCTGCGAAAGATTTTTTTGCGGCCTCGTGGTCTATCTGGATGTACCCGAAGGTATCGTAATGGCAGGCAATGATGCGGTCGCACTCGATCAGACCGGCTGCAATGGCGGCATCTTCGTAGCCCATGGTGAAGTTGTCGCCGATGGGCAAAATGGCTACATCCAACTTCGGGCAGGTCATGGGAATGAAACTCATGTCCTGCGTCAGCGCAGTGTCTCCAGCAAAATAGAAGCATTGGTCGGCATTCCAGACCACAAAACCGCCGGGGTTGCCGCCGTTGCTGCCGTCGGGCAAAACAGAACTGTGTACCGCATTGACATATTTTACAGTGCCGAAATCGAAATTCCACTTGCCGCCGTGATTCATCGGATGCCCTTTGAGGCCCTTGTTTTCAAACCAGGAAACGATCTCGAAGTTGGAAACGACAAAGGCGCCCGTGCGTTTGGCTATGCTTTCCACATCGGCCACATGATCGCCGTGCCCGTGCGACACCAAAATGACATCTGCCTGAATGTCAGACACATCTATATGTGAGGCTAAACCGTTGGGGCTGATAAACGGATCGAACAGAAGTTGGCTTTCGCCCAATTGCACACCAAAACAGGCGTGACCATAATAGGTAATTTTCATGGCTGCTCCGATTTTGGCGCAAAGGTAGGGCTTTGAGGCGAATTTTCGGGGCCATTTTCAACTATAAGATTCCCGGAAAAAACATAACCAATGCCAGCAGCAGCAGTTGAATGATCAAAAACGGCACAATACCCCTGTATATCTGCGCCGTGCGAACCTCCGGCGGGGCCACGCCTTTGAGATAGAACAGCGAAAACCCGAAGGGCGGGGTCAGAAAAGATGTTTGTAAATTGATGGTGAGCAACACGCCTATCCAGATCATATCCATCCCCAGCGCCTTAAAAATGGGGGCTGCAATGGGCACAATGATGAAGATGATTTCAATAAAATCTATAAAAAAACCGGCTACAAATACCACCAGCATCACCAACATCAAAAACATGTAGGGCGAGAGATTGGCGTTCTGTACCCACTCCACCAAATAGCGGTCGCCGTTCATCTCTCTGAAAACCAACGAGAACGTTGTTGCTCCCAGCAAGATGATAAAAACCATAGCCGTGAGGTGGGTGGTCTCGCGCATGACGTGGCGCAATACGTTCATATTCAGCTTTTTTTGCAAAGCCGTCAGCAGTGTTGCTCCAATAGCTCCCAGCGCCGCCGCTTCCGTAGGCGATGCAATGCCCGCAAAAATAGACCCCAATACGGCCACAATGAGCACCAATGGCATCACCAAGGCTTTCAACACTTTTGCTCCAAAACCCGGCCCTATAAACGCAGCTACCTCTTCGGGCGGCATCGCCGGGGCCACAGAGGGGTTGAGTGCCGAAACAACGAGAATGTAAACCAGATACAGCCCCACCAGCATAAATCCGGGTACAAACGCCGCAGCAAACAGATCGCCCACAGATACATTGAGGACGCTGCCCAACAGCACCAGCACCACCGAGGGAGGTATGATTTGCCCCAAAGTACCCGCCGCAGCAATGGTGCCTGTGGCCAATTCGGTGCGGTAATTCCGCTTGAGCATGGTGGGCAGACTAATCAGGCCCATCGTAACAACCGTAGCCCCTACGATGCCGGTGGATGCCGCCAGCAACGCGCCTACCAACACCACAGAAACCGCCAACCCGCCCCGAATCCGCCCCATCAGCACGGCCATGGTTTCTAACAGTTGCCCCGCCAGCCCCGACCGTTCGAGCATGAGGCCCATAAAAATAAACAACGGCACGGCGATGAGCACATAATTGTTCATCACCCCCATCACCCGTGCCGGCAAGGCTGCCAAAACGCTCGGCTCTAGAAAACAAAAGGCGTACAGCAGCGAAAGCCCCGCCAGCGTGAAAGCCACCGGGTAGCCGTACAAAATGAGGACAAAAATGCTGATGAAAAGTATAAGCGCTAAAATTTCCATGCCAAGTGCGGGTTTTCAAATGCTTTCAGGAAGATCAGGTGCGTCGGCTTCCGTAGCGATGCCCCTCAGGTGCAGGATGGCCTCGGCAACGGAAGCAATGCCTTGTAAAAACAGAAAAAACGCGCCCAGTACAATGGAGAATTTGATGAGGTAACGGGCGGGCAATCCACCTGGATCGGGCGAAGATTCTCGTATGCGAAAGGCATCGGCAGCAAATTCCCATGCAGAAACCATGAGCGCTGCACACCAGGGCAACAAAAACAACACCCCTCCGATGAGATTGACCCAGGCTTTGTCTTTGGCGCTGAATTTCGAGTAAAACAAGTCCACCCGCACATGCTTATCGTGGCGGAATGCAAAACCGGCGCCCAACAAAAAGATGAGCGCAAACAGGTGCCATTCCATCTCCATAATCCAGGTCTGCGTATCCTGAAGCACCCTTCGATACAATACATCCACGCCTACCAGCAGCACCAAAGCCGCCGTGAGCCAGGCAGTAGCGGCTCCGATTCGGTCGTTGAGCCGGGAGATTTTGCGGTACGTTTGAAGTAAAAATTTGTCCATAAAACCTGATACCGATTTCAGTCTAAAAAAAACGCTTGATTTGTCCTGTGCGGCGCTTTCAACCCATCTTCGGAGCGCCCCCGCGAACCACCGACCAATATTAGTTATTTTTTCAAAACCGCGGTACATACATTCTAATAAAATTATGCAATGCCCCTTTGAACGTTCCCCGCCGACAATCAGCTCGTCAGCACATTACACTTATGTTTTCTTGCATATTATTTTCGCCTTCGTGTAGGAATAACACTACTTTTGCCCCTCAAACAAACAATAAGCAGACCTATGATCATCGTAGTGGACAGCGGCTCGACCAAGGCAGACTGGCAAATCGCACAAGGCGATCAGGTAGAAACCATTCATACACAAGGACTTAACCCTGTTTTTCTCACAGAAGAAGAAGTCTTTGAGGTGGTATCTGCGGCGTTGGGTGGGCATCCGTCTGCTGAATTGGCGGAGGCAGTCTTTTTCTACGGCGCCGGGTGCTGGGACGCGGGGAGATCGGGGCGCATACAAGGGGCGCTTCAACGCGTTTTCCGCAATGCGTCCGTCACTGTTGAACACGATTTGCTGGGCGCGGCAAGAGCCACCTGTGGCAATGACCCGGGCATTGCCTGCATTATCGGCACCGGCTCGAACACTTGTCTTTACGACGGGGTATCAGTGACGGACAATGTTACCAATCTGGGCTATCTCATCGGCGATGAAGGCAGCGGCACCTGGTTGGGCAAAGCGCTCATCCGGGCTTATTTTTACAGAGAAATGCCCCCCGATGTGCGCAGTTGGTTTGACGAGGCGTATCCGGGCGGCGAGTCGGC
Source organism: Saprospiraceae bacterium UBA2329 (assembly GCA_002344975.1). GTDB lineage: Bacteria > Bacteroidota > Bacteroidia > Chitinophagales > Saprospiraceae > UBA2329. The sequence continues at coordinate 63,053 of DDUV01000073.1, forward strand.
TATTCTCGATGGCGTTTATGCCACCGATGATACGCCCAATGTGTATTTAGCCTCTTTCACCCGATTCTTTTCAAAGCACAAATCGCACCTTTTTATTCAAAAACTGTTGTACGATGCGTTTGCCCTGTTTATTGACCGCCATGTGCGCAAATACAAAGGGCATATACACCTGCCGATTCATTTTATAGGCTCGGTAGCGTACTATTTTCAGGATGTGCTGGAGGTCGTATTGGCAGAACGCAATATGCAGCCGGGCATCTTTATTCAAAAACCCATTGACAACCTCACCGCCTATCACAAAGGCCATATTTTACAAATGCAATGAGCAAGGAAATCAAACGAGTAGCGGTTTTTACCTCCGGCGGCGATGCGCCCGGAATGAACGCAGCCCTGAGAGCCGTCGTGCGTTCGGGGAGTTACCATGATCTGCATGTTTTCGGCATCAAACGAGGCTATGAAGGTATGATCGAAGGGGAAATTGTTCGTCTGGAGCGCGCCGATGTGGGCAATATCATCCATCGGGGCGGCACCTTTCTAAAAACGGCTCGCAGCGAAAAATTCATGACGCCCGAAGGCCGAAAATTGGCTTACGAAACCTTGCTGGCACACGATATTGACGCTTGCGTTGCCATCGGCGGCAATGGCACCTTTACCGGAGCGCACAAGTTTTACGAAGAATTCGGGATTCCCATCATCGGCATTCCAGGCACCATAGATAACGACTTGTACGGCACCGATCTCACCATCGGCTTCGATACGGCCGTGAATACTGCCATCGAGGCCGTTGATAAAATCAGAGATACCGCCGATTCTCACAACAGGCTCTTTTTCATCGAAGTAATGGGGCGTCATGCGGGTTTCATCGCGCTCAATACGGGCATCGGCAGCGGAGCGGGCTACGTCATCATACCTGAATCGGTGCGCACCATTGAGGATTTGGTGGAGGAACTGCAAATGAACGCCCGTCGCAAAAAGCTCTTCAGCTTGGTCATCGTGGCTGAAGGCAGCAAAATCGGGGGCGCTACCCAAATTGCGCAGAAAGTGCAGGAAAAATTGGACTTCTACGATATCCGCGTCACCATCATCGGGCACCTGCAACGAGGCGGTTCACCCACTGCTCAGGATCGCGTTTTAGCCAGTCGCCTCGGCCATGCCGCCATTGAAGGGCTTATCGCCGGACAAAAGGACGTAATGGCCGGCGTCATCAACAATGAAATCGTTTATGTGCCTCTATTGGACGCCATTACGCGCACCAAAGGGCCTGACGAAGACCTGCAACACCTGGCGGAGATTCTGGCGCTTTAGGAGCGCTACCCCTTCACCACCCGGCGCACCTGCTGCCTTCCATCCAACACCAAACGGCAGAAATACACGCCCGCCGGCAGCCCGGATGCATCCCAGTTGAGGGTGTGTTCACCGCTGCTCAGGCGTTGGTCCAACAGTACCTTCAACTCGTTGCCCATCGCATCGAATACGCTGAGGCGAACGCGACCTGTACTCAGACTCTTGAAGGCAATGGTGGTGCTTTGTCCCATCGGATTGGGGAAAACAGACATATCAGGCTCCGGAACATCCAATGTATCCTCCACTGCATTCACCGCACAGGGCGCTACGATGGGCAAACGCGTGAAACCGTCGTAAAGAAAAGTTCTCACATCCTCTTCCGGCACATCAAACCAATCCATGAGCACCGAACCATATACGTCGCGGAAATCATGCTGCATCGGAACGCCCTCATCCACAGACACATTCGCAGAAATTTCAGGGTTGTCGCCCAGTACCTGCGGTTGTACGCAGGAACCAAACATCAGCAGTGGAGCCGCCGTGCCGTGGTCGGTACCAACGGCTGCGTTGGAGCGAATGCGCCGCCCGAATTCTGAAAAAGTGATGCTGATAACGCGCTGTTCGATGCCCAGCAGCCGGAGGTCTTCCTGAAAAGCGGCCATCGCATCCGATAAAGTGCGAAGCAGTTCCACATGCGTACCCTGCGTAGGATTGTCGGGATTGACCTGATTGGCGTGCGTATCGAAACCGCCGAGATTGACGACGTAAATCTTTGTTTGCAAACCGCCGGAAATGAGCCGCGCCACATGTTGGAGTTGTTCGGCCAATCGGTTCACCGGATAATTGGCCAGCGTGTTTCCGGCAGTGGCTACCTCGGTAATGGCCGTGGCGTACTGATTGGTCTGGGCAATGGCGGTGCGCAGGAAGTCCAACTCGCGGCCATAAGGCGTATTGGGTACAGGGCCGATCTGCCCCTCCGGCAATTGCCCCAACGCAAAGGGGTCTTCCAAGGTCAGACTAAAATTGGTGGCAATTCCCTGGCAGGTTTCCGACACCAAATTGCCCATCGTGATGGCAAAAGGGTGCGGGTGTTCCGTATTGGGGTACCCCTCCGGGTAATCGGGATATTGGCTGTCGAAATAGCGCCCCATCCAGCCGGTTCTCCACACCTGATTGGCCGGCGAGCCGGAGGTCCAGATGTCGGTAGAACGGAAGTGCGAACGGTTTTGATCCGGGTACCCCACCGCCTGAATGACGGCCAACCGCCCATTGTCGTACATATTTTTCACGCTGGTCATTGACGGGTTGATACCGGTGGCATCGGTCAACGGCAGAATGGCATTTTGCGGTATAAGAATATTGCTCCGCACGGCTGCCAGCCCATCGTATTGGTCTGTGGGCAACACCATATTGAGTCCGTCGTTGCCCCCGCTGAGTTGAATAAGCACCAAAACGCGGTCATTGGCATCGTCAACAGCATTGAATATGGAGGTGCGCGGCATGGCGCTCAGGCGAATTCCGTTGAGCAGCAGCGGAATAGAAACAGCGGCGCCCGTAGTTTTTAAAAAACGTCTCCTTTGCATCATCTTAAATGGTTTTGAAGTGTGGCGTAATGGTGCTTTTTAACTCAGATAATACTCAGGAAGACTGAGCATGGCTTTCAACAGGTTGCGCAATTTGGTCTCAACCGCTTGCCGCAGATTCACGTCATTCGGACTATTGAGGTAGTCATTGTATTCCAATGTCCACTCATAATCCGGCAAACCGGGAAGCAAAACCTCTTTGAGATAAGTCAACTGGTTCTCTGCCAAAGGTTGCGGATACAGCCATTCCGACCATTCCCGAATCAAGACCACCGGATCGAAAGGATCGCTGACGGTTTGCACCAACTCCAGCACATTGACCACATGGCGAACGGTGTTGTAAACAAAACCTGTGGTGGCCAATGTATCTGTAAACCGCGAGCGCGGCCCTAAAGTAGCGGCATTGATCCAGATGCGATAAAATCCAGGCTCCTGATAATACGCATTCCAGCCGGCCACGCTGGGCGGGTTGAAATATTCCATTTGCATGGGAATGGTCAGTCGGATGAGGCTGAACCAAGCCGTGTACCTTCTGGCAATCAGGGGCGAATATGGAATGGCAAACTGCCTGAAAGCGCCCACCACAAAATCCATCGGACTTTTAATCATAGGGCCGATGCTGAGAATATCGAAAAAGTGTTCGCTGCGCAACAGGGCTTCCAGTGCCGGGCGGATGTTGTAATTATTTGCGATGAGTATTTGCGCCATCGGCTCTATGACCTCGGCCTCGGTAGCCGCACTGATGTCATAATACACAAACCAGCGGTACAGCTTGCGGCAGATAAACCGGGCCACCTCGTCTTTTTGGAAAATGATGTCCACCAAATGCGCGTACTCATTTTCGGCCATATTGGGGATGTTCACGTTATCAAAACGATGCGATAACTGCTTGACACCCAGATCGTGGCGAGTGAGTGTAAAGAAGCTCTCCACTTGCACGTCGGCGTTGTTCGTGTTGAATCCGCGGTCGCGCCAGCCGGTCAGTACTCGGGCTATCTGGATCACATCCGTTTCTGTATAATTGGTATAATCGCCGGGGCCTGCCTGCGGGCCTTTGCCGATGGTAAAGAGTTCGAGCAGCTCGCGGGCGTAGTTTTCATTCGGCGCCGTACGGGTATTCTGGTTGCCGTTGAGAAACCGCAGCATGGTGGGGTCAACGGTAATGTCTTTGACCAATTGCCGGAAGTTGCCTGTCGCCGCGCCTCTCAACAAATTGATATAACGGTACAGAAACTTGGGATCGTTGATTTCATTGACAGAGAAGTGATTGTGCCAAAACAAGGTCATTTTTTCCCGTATGGAGAGACCTTCATTGACCATGAGGCCGAAAGTCCAGGCGCGCAGGCTTTGATTGCGATACCCCACCAGGTTCACGGTAGCCGAATAGGGCGCGTTGATCCAGGTTTGGCCTACGGGCACATTGGGGTCGGTGGTATTGTTGTGATTAACCGGCGGATCCAGCATCGGCTGCTCGGCGAACAATTGCGCAAATGTCACCTCCAATCCGTTCTGAACGGCGGCGTCTATCAGGGCTTTGGTTGGCCCAAATGTGGCTCTTCGCAACAGATGCGAGGCTTGTTCGCGCCCCCATGCTCCGGTGTAAGGCGACAAGGAGGTGAGCACCGGCGGCGCGGCGCGATGTTTGGATTGTTTGACTTTGGATTGCCCCAGAATTGTGGCAAGAGTAGCTCTTCTGTCCATCCCGTCAGGTTTTTGGTGGAGATAAAAGATTGCATCGTTCTGCATCAGCTTCACTGATGATGAGAAAGGTGCAAATATGACGGGAAAAAGTTGCCTGAGTTTAAAAGAACGCAAAAATAATTTTGCCTCCCTTTCAATCTCAAATAATCAACATGGAATCGCCGTAGCTGAAGAAGCGATACTCCTCTTTCATGGCCTCCTGATAGGCTTCCATCACCAGATCGAAACCGCCGAAAGCGCACACCATGATGAGCAGGCTGGATTTGGACGGATGGAAGTTGGTCACCATCGAGTTGGCGATGCTGAAATCATACGGAGGGAAGATGAACTTATTGGTCCAGCCTTCGGCAGGTTTGAGAAAACCCTCGGCAGAAACCGAAGTCTCCACGGCCCGCATGGACGTAGTGCCGATGGCGCAAATTTTGTTGTTGTTTTCTTTGGCCTTATTGACCACATCCACAGCTTTTTGTGGGATGCGGAAGTACTCAGCGTCCATTTTGTGTTTAGACAGGTCTTCCACTTCTATGGGACGGAAGGTGCCCAAACCAACGTGCAGCGTCAGTTCAGCAAACTCCAAACCTTTGATTTCCAATCGCTTCATCAATTCCTTACTAAAATGAAGCCCTGCCGTAGGAGCAGCCACAGCGCCGGTTTCAGCGGCAAAGACGGTCTGATAGCGGTCTTTGTCGGATTCCTCTGCCGGACGAGTGATGTATTTGGGCAGCGGAGTATTGCCCAGCGTGTAGAGGTCGCGTTGGAATTCCTCCTCCGTGCCATCGTACAAAAAGCGGATGGTACGGCCACGCGAGGTCGTATTGTCAACGACTTCGGCCACCAACACTTCATTATCGTTTTCGTCGCTGAAATAGAGCTTGTTGCCCACGCGAATTTTTCTGGCCGGGTCCACCAGCACATCCCACAAACGAGCGTCGTGGTTGAGTTCACGCAATAGAAAAACTTCTATTTTTGCTCCGGTTTTTTCCTTTTGGCCGTACATTCTGGCCGGAAACACCCGCGTGTTGTTGAACAACATCACGTCTCCATCGTCAAAGTATTCCATGATATCTTTGAAGATACGGTGTTCTATTTTGCCGCTGTCGCGATGTACTACCATCATGCGGCTCTCATCGCGGTTAACAGCAGGATACTGGGCGATCAGTTTTTTGGGAAGCTCGAAGCTGAATTGAGAAAGCTTGGTCCTCATGTATGATTTTTTTTCAAAAATTGGCCGCAAAGATAAGCACAAACAAGCCGATTGCAACCATTCTTAAAAAATTTATTTTCAAGGCTTTGGCAGATGAAAAGCTGTTTTTTATCTAAGATTTTGTGCAGCGCAAGCCGGAAACCGGACTTTGGCGATGCTTTTGAAGCTCTGCCGGCACTTATAAGTACAGCGCCTGTTGTAAAGGCAAAGCACGCACCAGCATTCACACTACAATCGCGTATGCCATGAGCATCATCATCAAGGTTTTTTTAGAAAGTATTTCACAGGCATTTCAACAATTGAGAGCCAATAAGTTGCGCAGTTTTTTATCGCTGCTCGGCATCTCCATAGGCATTTTTTGCATCATCGGCGTTACGGCTGCCGTAGATTCCTTAGAGGATAATGTGCGAGGCAGTTTTGAAAAGCTCGGCGATGACGTGGTGTATATCCAGAAGTTTATGTGGGGCGACCCCGGCCCCAACTGGCAGCGCTACCTCCGCCGCCCGGATGTGAGCTTTAAAGATTTTGAAGCCGTAGAAGAAAAAGCTCAGTCTGCTCAGGTCGTATCTTATGGCACCTTCATCGGGCTGAAGACTTTCAAGTTCAGATCGGCCAACGTCAGAGATGTGGAGTTTCAGGCCGTCAGCTATGGTTTTGACGAATTGGTCAAGCTCGATTTTCAAAATGGCCGCTACTTCTCCCCTACCGAATATCACTATGGCTCCAACAAAATCATCATCGGATCCAAAGTGGCCGACGCGTTGTTCGGCGCTGCCGATCCTATCGGGCGCACCATACAAATGGGCGGCAGGAAATTCGACGTCATCGGCGTATTGGAGCCTGCCGGTACCAGCCTGATAGATATCTTCAGCTTTGACAATGCAGCCATTATTTCTTATGAACTGGGGCGCAAAGTGGCCAATCTCCGCCCGGACAACCCCTTCGGCAACGCATCCATCAGCGTAAAAGCCAAAGAGGGCGTGAGCATCGAAGCGCTGAAAGACGAACTCACGGGCATCATGCGCGCGCAACGGCGGCTGAAACCTCGCGAGGATGACGATTTTTCGCTCAATACGCTCTCCATTGTCAGCGAGGCGCTTGACGGATTTTTTCAGGTGCTCAGTCTGCTGGGCATTGTCATCGGCGGCTTTGCCATTTTTGTAGGCATGTTCAGCGTAGCCAATATCATGTTTGTATCCGTCAAAGAAAGAACGGGCATCATCGGCATCAAAAAAGCGCTGGGCGCCAAACGTTTCGTCATTTTGCTGGAGTTTCTGATCGAGTCCATCGTCCTCAGTATATTTGGGGGCTTGGTCGGCTTGTTGTTGGTACAGGCAGTGGTCAAAATCCTCTCCGGCATCATTGACTTCAACTTATTCCTTTCGGCTTCCAATATCCTTACCGGCATCATTACTTCTGTTGTGGTAGGCATTCTGGCCGGTCTGCTCCCCGCCTGGCAGGCTGCAAAAATGGACCCGGTGGAGGCCATGCGGAAGTAAATGGTACCGAGGCTTTTACCGTATGCCACTCTCCGGACAGCGGTAATCATACAAATCATAAAGATCAGCGTCGGAAAAAAAACGTTTTTGACGCAGAAAGACGCAGATTTTTATGATCGTCATGCTCCTCTCCGAGCAGCGAAAATCATACAAATCATAAAGATCAGCGTCGGAAAACAGGTGCGGGTTCAGACCCCGCCTGCGCAAGGTTCTACCTTGTGCAGACTATCCTGCGGGTTCTACCCGCCGGCATTCACCACTGAAGAAGATGGTACCAGCGACTAAAGTCGCCGGTTGGTTTTCGGCGACTGAAGTCGCCCGTACCGGAGCGTACCGTGACTCCTCTCCGGGCAGCGGAAATCATAAAAATCATAAAGATCAGCGTCAGAAAAAAAACGTTTTTGACGCTGAAAGACGCAGATTTTTATGATCGTCATACTCCTCTCCGAGCAGCGAAAATCATACAAATCATAAAGATCAGCGTCGGAAAACAGGCGCGGATTCGGCCCCGTCTGCGCAAGGTTCTACCTTGTGCAGACTATCCTGCGGGTTCTACCCGCCGACGAAAAAGCCCCGCCAAGTCAGGGCGTAACCCGAAGTTACGGCCTGACCCCGTGTCGGAGGGTAGTGAAGGGGTGACTCGGCGCGTTTTAACGGGGAGTCACCCCTTCACTAAGCCGGAGAACTACCCGCCCTCATCGCATCCCGACCACCAACTTCCCGCTCCCCAAAACTACGCCCTTTTCCGAAACCAACTCCACAAAATACACCCCTGCCGGCAGTCCCCGCACATCCAATTCCTGCCGGATGCGGCCATTTACTACCGGCGCGGAAAAGCGCCGCACGATGCGACCGAGGGCGTCGCGTACAGTACCGGCGACTTCAGAAGCCGGAAGTCCCTCGGCGAATAGCGTAGCCGGTACATCGGGGTGTGCGGGATTGGGGAAAAGCTCCAGCCTCAGCCCGCCGCCCGCCACCTCGCCCGTACTGCTCACCAATACCTGCAGCTCCCGGCACAGCGTATCCGCCCCGCGCGGATTGCTCACTGTGAGGCATACGTTGTACGCCCCTTCGGCGGCGTAGCTATGCACAGGGTTCGGCACGGTATCCGTAGCGCCGTCGCCGAAGCTCCAGTGCCAGGTACGGATGTCGTGGTAGGCAGCTTCCTGAAAGGCCACCTCCAAGCCCAGCGGCTCATGCACCCACTCTGCTACCGGCGGCTGCCGCAGGGTGTCGCAGGGACTGCCCTCTAAGTGGTGCAGGCGGTAGTTGGGGAAGTTGGGAAGGGAGAAGGAGTTGTAAGTAGGAAGCTCTGCACAGTGTTGACACACATCGCAGGCCAAGCCTAATGAATCAGGATGATTGATGACATGCAGATGTTTTACGGTGTTGTTGCTGTTGATATAAATCTTGCCGTCCGGAGCCAATTGGGCGAGGTAGAAAGTAGTACGGGCATTTTGGCTGATCGGCTCCGAATAGCCGTCATATACCGCTACCGTGATGCGTGATGCTTCAATATCGTCGGCGTGAAAGTCATATTGATAAACATGTCGAAAGGAGGATACATACAAAAAGCGATTGTTGGGAGAGATGGCAATGCCCCCTGCCCAAGCGCTATCGGAGTAGGTAAATTGCACCGGGTGGCTCAGTTCCCCCCTACAGCGGTCAAAATCATATATACTTACATAAATAGGGTCGCCCGCTCCGCCTGTCAGGTGTACGCTGGCATATTTTGAGCCATCGGGGGAAAATACGGACTGGCCGATGGAATTGGAGGGAATGGGGTCTCCCACAAATTGTTGACCAGCTACCGACAGACCAACTGGCCCCAACAAGATACGGTGGTATTGGTTGGTGCCATAGCTTCTCGACAACAACCACCAATCACGGCCATTGGCATGTCGCGTAGCCGTGAGACGCCCCATATCAAGCGCATCGGATAGCAGGATGTTATTTTTGATTATTACTTCTCCAATCCCTCCCTGCACGTTCATATCCACCATCGAAAAAAAAAGGTTGGAAGACTGTAAAGAGTTTTGGCTCGGAGTAAGGTGTTTATCTGCTTGCAGTAGGTAGTATAAATGATCATACTCCGGAGCGGGCAGAATTATTGCACCTTGGGTTAAAATATATCCGTAGGCGCCCTGACTAGGTATTCCCTCCGGTCCGGCAGCCAACCCCGTCCCATTTTCCATCGGCTCATTGAGCGCATTGGCTATGTAAATGCCGTTCGTGTAAAACAACAGATTGCCGGCGGTATCGCATATACTGGCATTGGCTTGGCTATAATTAATTTGTCGGAATTCGTAGTACAAATCCGGCGGATCGGTATAAAAATCAATTGTCGTACCAGCCCACTCCGGTATGGTTGGGTTGTTGCCGCCCAATAACCAAACATAGTCGTGCTTTTGTCCTTGGGCTGTAAGTATTAAAAAAAAAATGCAATGAAATACGAGTAGAATTTTCATTATCCTCAGATATTAAAACAGGAGTATCTCCTGCGGCATGCTGCCACAGAAAATACCCCTGTAATGTGAAACCATTAATGTTTGATCACGAGCTTGTTAACGAATTCCTGATTGTCCAGCCAGGTTCGTACCACATACAAGCCTTCGGGTAAGTGCCGGAGCGACAAATTTTGTCCTATGCTCCCCACAGGTATCTGGACTTGCTGTATTTGTCTTCCGAAGAGGTCGAAAACGGCAATTCGTCCCGATTGTTCCACCGCTCCTTTCCAAACTATATTCAATTCCCCGCTCGCCCCGCTCGCGCCGAGGTTCATACCTCGCGTGACTATCCTGCGGGTTCTACCCGCCAACATTCCCTTATTGCTGTTTTGTTTCATTGTACAATTGTGGATAAAAATCATTTCACTCCAAGTCAGGGCGTAAACCCGAAGTTACGGCCTGACCCCGTGTCGGAGGGTAGTGAAGGGGTGACTCGGCGCGTTTCAGCCCGGCAGTCACCCCTTCACTAAGCCGGAGAACTACCTACCCTCATCGCATCCCGACCACCAACTTCCCGCTGCCCAAAGCTACGCCCTTTTCCGAAACCAATGCCACAAAATACACCCCCGCCGGCAGTCCCCTCATGTCCAATTCCTGCCGGAGGCGGCCATTTACTACCGGGGCGGAAAAGCGCCGCACGATGCGACCGAGGGCGTCGCGTACAGTACCGGCGACTTCAGCCGCCGGAAGTCCCTCGGCGAATAGCGTCGCCGGTACATCGGGGTGTGCGGGATTGGGAAAAAGCTCCAGTCTCAGCCCACTGTCCGCCACCTCGCCTGTACTGCTCACCAACACCTGCAGCTCCCGGCACAGCGTATCCGCCCCTCGCGGATTGCTCACCGTGAGGCATACATTGTACGTCCCTTCGGCGGCGTAGCTATGCACGGGGTCGGGTACGGTGTCTGTGGCGCCATCGCCGAAGCTCCAGTGCCAGGCGCGGATGTCGTGGCGGCTGGCATCCTGAAAGGCGAGCTCCAGCCCCAGCGGCTCGTGCACCCACTCTGCTACCGGCGGCTGCCGCAGGGTGTCGCAGGGACTGCCCTCCAAGTGGTGGAGGCGGTAGTTGGGGAAGTTGGGA